>JBOGEX010000173.1:0-20115 GCA_050741915.1 Acidimicrobiia bacterium | reverse complement strand
TCCTCGTCATCGCTCACCACCTCCTCGTCACCGGCGCCCTCTACCAGGACCCCGGACCCGACATCGTTGCCAACAACACCACCGAACAGATCCGCAAACGGGCCATCCGCCAGCTGGAAAACCTCGGCTACAAGGTCACCCTCGATCAGACTGCCGCCTAGGGAACGGGAACCGTATTTTCAGAACAGAAGTCAGTAGAGGAACATCGGCTTGCCGAGGACGTGACGCACCTTCGGTCGGTACTCATCGGCGTCGTACAGCTCGTCGACATCAACCCTCTTCACTCCCTCCCTCGTGACCGAAATCGGAACGTGGGTATAGGTTCCGCTCCGCAGGGCCACCATGCGCCCGGACGCCCCTTCGATGGCGAGGTCGGCGGCCATCACTGCGTAGTTGGTGGCGACCATCAGATCGAGCGAATCAGGAGCACCTGAGCGCATCAGGTACCCGATCTGTTGATAGATCGTGTCCTGGCCGGTCTGCTCCTTCAACAGTTGGGCCGTCAGCGCCCCGATCCCACCGAGCTTCCGATGTCCGTAGGCGTCGGCCTCGCCGGCCAGCAGCATCTCGCCTTCTTCCAATCGGGCACCCTCGGAGATCGTCATCATCGAATAGTTGGAGGGGTTTCGTTTCTTGTCCTTGACCAACAGTGGGCCGAGCTTTGCGATCTCGAAGGGAACCTCGGAAATGACTGCCCGGTCGACGCCGGCCAGGTAGCCCGTGATCAATGAGGTTTCCCCGCTGTAGCGACCGAAGAGCTCGATCACTGCGATGCGCTCGTGGGACCCAGTGGCGGTTCGCAGGTTGTGGATGAACTGGACACCCCGGGTGACAGCGGTGGAAAAGCCAATGCAGTAGTCCGTGCCATGGACGTCGTTGTCCATGGTCTTCGGGACGGCGATGACAGGAACGCCTTCGTCGTGCATGCGGAGGCCGTACGAGAGAGTGTCGTCGCCTCCAATCGGAATCAGGACGTCGATCTTCTGATGCTCGAGCACGGCCAGTACGTGCGGGGTCAGATCCTGGATACCGTCACCTGGATACCGCGATTTGAGAAACGATGGCACCGCCGAGGGCTTCACCTTGGCTGGGTTGGTGCGGGAGGTGTGAAGAAAGGTCCCCCCGGTGCGGTCGACCGTCCGCACCGTGTTGGGATCTAGTGCGATGACGTTGCGGTCAAGGGTGGAATCGTCATCGGGATCGAGATCGGCCAGGCCACCCCATCCCCTCCTAATTCCCACCACCTGATGGCCCTCGTCGGCCACTCGATTCACGACTGCCTTGATGCACGCGTTGAGCCCGGGTACATCTCCGCCCCCGGTCAAGATTCCGATCCGCATCCGCAGATTCTGGTCTTATTGCCCTTTGATCCGCGGCATCGGTCGGTCGAGGAATGACTGGATCATGGGCACCAATCGCTCTGCTCGAGATACGACGGAGCCATGGGAGGCGCCCGGAATGACCGCCAGCTCCGAGTCCCGCAGTCCGGGCGGCATATCCCCGAACACATCACCGCCCAAGAGCCGGAACATCTCGACCGCAGGCTCGAGCTGGGGAAGGTCGGAGTCACCAAGAACGATCAGCGTCGGCGCTTTGACCGAGGCGAGCTCCTCGGCCGACACGTCCTTCAAGTTCCGATCCATTTCCGTCTTCTTGACAAAGAACCCTTCGAAGTCCTCGGGCCGAGGGGCGATCTTCACGTCCTCATCGTGCCACGGCGAGCCATCCATCATCTCCAGCTTCATCTCCCCCACCCCGTCCATCAACCCTGGCTGATCCGGCGACGCCGATGCTTCCAGACAAGAACACCGGCTTGCGAACGAGCTGGGGCTTGTTGAGTGCCACCCGCAGCGCCACGGCTGCCCCAGGCTGTAACCGAACAAGTCCGTCGGCGGGATCTTGAGCTGGCGAATCCCGGCCGCTACACCCCCGGTTATGATTTCAACAACTGTTGAAACAGGAGCCAACATGTGGGCAATGATCCGCAAGGAGTTTCGGCAAGTGCGTCGAGATCGACGGACCCTGGGGCTGATGATCGCGATGCCGGTGATGCTGCTCGTCGTCTTTGGATACGCCGCCAGCTTCGACGTCTCCGAGATTCCCGCCATCGTCTACGGACCGGAGGCCGAGGCCGCCGCGGGTTTTCTCCCGGAGGTCTTCTCGATCGAGGAGATTGACCCAGAGGGGACCGAGGCTGATGCCGTCTCCCGCCTCCGTCGGGGTGGGATTGTCGTTGCCTTCGTGACGTCTGGGCCGGAGGCGCTGGTCGATGGTTCGCAACTATTTGCCGCTCGAGCGGCTGTGCAGATACTGACCAGCGGCCAGGGGCCGGGACTTGACTACGAGGTTCTCTTCAATCCCGAATTAGACACTTCGGCCATTCTGATCCCGGGCCTGGCCGGGTTGATTCTGCTTTTCATCGGCACCCTTCTCACCAGCCTGGGGGTGGTTCGCGAGCGTCAGGCGGGGACGCTCGAACAGTTGGCGGTGATGCCGCTCCGAGCGCGAGATGTCTTTATTGGCAAGGTGGCACCGTACTTTTTGGTGGCAGCCTTCGATCTCGCCGTCGTGCTGGCGGTGGGATCGTTTCTGTTCGATGTGCCCTTTAACGGCAACCCCCTCGTGCTCGTGCTCGGCGCATTCATCTTTCTTTTCGTGACGCTTGGATTCGGGGTCTTGGTGTCGACGGTCTCGGAGAACCAGGGGCAGGCGGTGCAATTGGCGCTGATCACCCTCCTTCCCCAGATCCTCCTCTCCGGCATCATCTTCCCCCTTAGCTCGATGGCACCTGGCGTTCGCTGGATCGGTTACCTCCTCCCTCTGACCTATTTCAACCAGATCGCCCAAGGAGTGATGTTGCGAGGGGCAACCTTCGGAGACCTGCTGCGGCCGTTCGGTTTGTTGACCGTGCTGGCCATCGTCGTCTTCGGGTTGGCTGTGCTTCGCTTTCGGCGCGATCTCGCCGCCGGCGAGCGACGTCGAGTGGCTGCTCATGCCCACTGATGCCTGGGGGATGGAAGACGTCAGGGTCACGATCGGCGGCCAAAAGGTCCTTACCGACATAACTCTCCCGCTCTCGGCCGGCGTTGTGACCGCGGTGATCGGGGGCGACGATGCGGGAAAGACCACTCTCTGCCGGGTCCTCGTGGGGTTGGAGAAGCCGACCTCCGGGGAGGTTCGAGTCCCCCCGTCGATCGGCTACCAGCCGGCGGGTTCGGGCACTTGGGGAGACCTGACTGTGACCGAGAACCTCCAGTTCATGGCCGACGCTCACCGTCTCCCGGTCGCCAAATTCAGCCCCCGGCTTGAAACTCTCCTCGCCGCCACCGGCCTGGAAGCGGCGGCAGACCGCCTCGCCGCCGACCTCTCGGGAGGAATGCGTCAGAAGCTCGGAGTGGCCATGGCTTTGTTGCCCGAACCGAGCTTGCTCGTGCTGGATGAGCCCACAACTGGTGTCGATCCGGTGAGCCGGGCCGAACTGTGGCGGCTCATCAGCGGCGCGGCTGCGGAGGGAGCAGCGGTAATGATGACCACCACCTATCTCGACGAGGCCAGGCGGACCGGACGCATCCTCGCCCTCGAGGAGGGCCAAGCCGCAGCTAGTGGCGTTGTGGCAGAAGTGAACTCGGTTCTTCCTGTCAATAGGGTTCGTGGCAAAACGCTGGTCGAAGCAGACCAGGTCTCGAAGAAGCTCGGATCAGTTATCGCGGTTGACGGCATGTCCCTCGAAGTTCGGGCGGGCGAGGTCGTGGGGCTGCTAGGAGGAAACGGAGCGGGGAAGACGACTTTGATCCGATGCCTGCTCAGCCTCGCCCTCCCCGAGTCGGGGACGGTACGAGTACTCGGCCGCTCACCCAACCGGGAGGTCTTGCGTCAAGTGGGCTACATGCCACAAGGCCTGGGGCTCTACTCGGATTTGAGCGCTTCCGAGAATCTCGATTTTCGGCGCCGGATATACGGCGTGAACCCGGAGCTCGATGAGTGGCCCGAATCGTTTGGGAATCGGCCGGTGGGGAGCCTTCCCCTTGGAGCACAGCGGCGCGTGGCATTTGCAGCCGCGCTTGCCCAATCTCCCCGTCTGCTCGTGCTCGATGAGCCGACCTCGGGCGTCGGCCCGCGGGGTCGAACAGAGTTGTGGGCCACCATCAAGGACGCAGTCGCAGCCGGCGCCGGGGCTCTCGTCACCACCCATCATCTCGAGGAAGCCGAGCACTGCGACCGTCTGGTGATGATGGCGTGCGGGCGCGAGGTAGCAGCGGGCTCTCTGGCCGATGTCATCGGCGGACGAATGGCGGTCGTTGTTGAAGTAGGAGACCAAACGGCCGGTTACCAATCGTTGTCTGAAGCAGGGTTCCCCGTCGTCCTCGACGGCAATTACTTGCGTCTAACGACCAACAACTTGGCAAGCATCACGCAAGTTCTGTCGGAGGCGGGAATTTCGGCCAGGGTGCGACAGGTGCCGGCGACGCTCGAGGAGACGTTCGTCGCCCTGGCGCAGTGAGTCGCGCACGCAAGAAGCGGGGCCCGCGCCCGGAGGGGGCGACCGCCCGTGAGGACATCGTCGAAGCCGCCCGGTCAACTTTCTCCGCACTCGGTTACGACCGGGCCACGATCCGACGCATCGCCGCCGCTGCCGCTGTCGACCCCGCCCTGGTGATTCATTACTTCGGCAGCAAAGAGGATCTCTTCGCTGCCGCCGTAAAGCTCCCGATTAGACCGGAGCAGGCGTTCGAGCACGTCTTCAGGGGGCCACCGGCAGAGATCGGCCTCCGTTTGGCAAGCCTCTTCTTCGGTATCTGGGAGAACCCCGAATCGCGAGAGGCGTTGATCGGCCAGCTGAGGATGGCCTTCACCACCGATACGCCTCCCCCCTTCCGCGACTTCCTGGCGGAGGTGGTCGTGCGCCGGGCTGAGCATGAGATCGGCGGACCCGATCCCAAGCTGCGAGTGGAGTTGGCCGCCTCCCATCTTCTCGGGGTGGCGCTCCTCCGTTATGTGGTGAAACTCGAACCGCTGGCCGCGACTCCGATCGAAAAACTCATCGAAGCGATCGCTCCCAGGATCACCTCATATCTCACGGCCGACCAGCAAACCTGAATGCAATGTTCTGCGGTTTCCGCAGCGCCATGCATTAGGTTTGCAGTTAGCCCGGGATCTTGACGTACTCGAACTCGATCGGCTGGCCGAGCACGCCCTTCGAGGGGCGGGCGATCCAGGGGGCAAATTCACCGACCTCATAACGGGGCTGCATCAACTCCTCGATGAAGGCAGCGTCGTCGCCGGTCGGCAGCCACTCCTTCGCTCTCGACTGACACTTGGCGACGTCGAGCACGTCACCTGCCGGGCTGACCGGAAGTCCGCCGAAGTCGCCCACCTCCCGGTTGAAGGCGATATGGGGAAGGGCCAACTCGAAGTCGATTCCGTTCTCGGCGATGTCCCGGTTCCAGCGACGGATGCCTCCGGCACAGTCGGAGACGAAGTCGTCCCGCAGGCGGGCATTGAGGCCGTTGAGGGCCGGGATCTGCTCGGAGGCAAACCCCGTCTCGTAGAGCTTCATCACTGGGTACGTGGCGCCAAACAACTTGTGGTCGTCTTGGATCTGATCCTCGTGGTAGCGGGCTTTCAGGCCGGCGGTGTAGTAGTTGGCCGCGTTGGTCGACTCCTCTGATCCGAAGAGGTCGAGGGTGAGCGAGAAGTGGAGATTCATCTTCCGCTGAATCAAGGGCAGGTCGATCACATGTAACGCCCGAACCGCTTCGACG
This sequence comes from Acidimicrobiia bacterium, assembly GCA_050741915.1. Lineage (GTDB taxonomy): Bacteria > Actinomycetota > Acidimicrobiia > Spongiisociales > ZC4RG35 > JACCTH01. The sequence goes on along the minus strand of JBOGEX010000173.1, from coordinate 14,353 downwards.
TCGTGAGGATCCTCGATCCCGGCCTGCTTCATCGCCTCGGCGGTGCGACGGATGATCCGCCCGCAACCGGTGTCGCCCACGAACATGTGATGAGCTTCCTCGGCGAGCATGAAGCGACAGGTCCGCGACAACGGATCGAAACCTGATTGGGCCAAAGACTCGAGCTGCATCTTTCCGTCGCGATCGGTGAAGAAGGTGAACATGAAAAAGGAAACCCAGTCGGGGGTCTTCTCGTTGAAGGCGCCGAGGATGCGCGGCTGCTCCTCGGAGCCGGAGCGGCGGCGGATCAACTCTCTCGCCTCTTCGCGCCCATCGCGCCCGAAGTACTTCTGCAGAAGGTAGACCATCGCCCACAGGTGGCGGCCCTCCTCCACGTTCACCTGGAAGAGGTTGCGCATGTCGTATAAAGAAGGCGCGCTCTTGCCGAGGAGGCGCTGCTGTTCAACCGAGGCGGGTTCGGTGTCGCCTTGAACGACGATCAGCCGACGCAGCATCGCCCGATATTCACCCGGCACCTCCTGCCAGACGGGCTCGCCGTAGTGATCGCCACAAGGAATCACCCGGCCTTCCTCGGGTTGGGCGAGGAGGACACCCCATCGGTAGTCGGGCATCTTGACGTAGCCGAACTTTGCCCAGCCGCTCCTGTCGACCGAGATCGCGGTCCGGAGCCAGACGTCGGCGGTTTGAAAGCCCTCGGGGCCCATGTCCATCCACCAGTCGATGTAGCCCGGGTGCCACTCTTCCAGCGCCCGCCGGAGTTTGGGGTCGCCGGACAAACCGACGTTGTTGGGGATCAAGAGGTCGTAATCGACGTTGGTCATGTCAGGTTCTCCTTTGGTCGAGGCGAGGCCGGCGGCCACTTCCGTACGAGCGCAAGGTTCCTTCGGGGCCAGAGGCATTGGGCCGGTAGAACACCCAGTTCTGCCAGGCGGTCAGCCGCCCAAAAATCTTCGTCTCCATCGTCTCCGGTCCGGCCACCCGCAGGTTGGCTTCCATAGCGGTGAGCGCATCGGGGCTGAAAGCGGACCGCTCCTCCAGGAACAACCTGATTTCGTCGTCCCAGTCGATTTCGTCGAAGGCGAAGGTGGCCAATCCCAGTTCGACTGCGGTCTCGGCATCGAGGACTTGGCCCACGGCATTCTCGAGGGCCGCCAGATCGTCGTCGCGTCCCCAGAACCTGGTCGCCAGCCGACTGAGACCGTTTCCCATCGTCAACACACCGAGGTTCATCGCGGTCAGTCGGATTCGGGGATCTTCGCCATTCTCGTCGAGATGCATGTACACCCGGTCCGACGCCAGCGGAAGCTCCGCCAGGAACCCGACGAAACAACTGCCCGACTCGATCAGGGTGACTACCGAGCGAGAGGTCAGATCGAGCCTTTTCAGAGTCCGACCGATCATCAGCAAGACCTCGCGGATCAACCAGTCATCGCGGTTTTCGAGGAGGAAGGAGTCGTACTCGGCCACGAGGGAACGGTCTCCGGAGGTCCGAAAGAGCAATGTGCCGATCGCGGGCTCGTTGAACCGCAGATGAACCAAGGCATCGTCCACTTGACGGGCGACGGCCAACGGCCAGAACGAATCGCCCACCTCCTGCACTCCGTTGGCGTCGGTGGGGGGTGGGGCAGTGGGACCCGTGATGGTGAGGGAAGAGGTCTGCGAGTGGCGATCGATTTCGACCATCAAGCTTTCGTATCGGAGGAGGTCGTTGGTAGTCGATCGCTCGATATCCCGGAGCACGATGCCTTTTGCCTCGGTAGGCCGATCGGATCTATCGGCGGCGCTTTTCACCCGCGCCTCCACTTCGATCGCGAAGCGTGAGCGGGGTATCAGCTCATCGACCAGGCCCCACTCGAGAGCCCGGCGACCCTTGATGCCCTCCTCCGTGGTGCAGAGCACATCGGCTCGATCTCGCAACACGTGCCGCTTGTCGGTCAGCCGGGTCAGGCCCCCTGTGCCAGGCAACACTCCTAGGAGCGGCACTTCCGGCAAACTGACCGAGGCGGAGCCGTCATCGATCAACAGGATCTGGTCGCACGCCAGAGCCAGCTCGTAACCTCCACCAGCGGCGGTGCCGTTTATTGCCGCCACGTATGACTGACCCGACCGGGTAGAAGCCTCCTCCATCGCCACGCGAGTCTCGTTCGTGAACTTGCAGAAGTTGACTTTGAGCCCATGGTCGGCCTGGGCGAGCATGCCGATGTTGGCACCGGCACAGAACACTCGATCCCTTCCAGACTCGATCAGAACCGCTCCGACCTCGGGATGCTCGAAGCGGAGACGTTGCACCGCATCGGCGAGTTCGATGTCGACGGAGAGGTCGTAGGAGTTGAGCTTCAGCTCGTAGTCACCAAGCCCTCCGTACTCATCCACGTCGAGCACCAGATGGGCGATGGGTGGGGTGACCGAGAGCTTCCAGTGCTGGTAGCGATCCGGACGGGTCCGGAAATCGATCATCGGCCGACGATACCAGCCTGACTGACCGGCCGGTCAGTGAAGAAAAGCTTGAAGGCCCTTGGCCCTCCTGCCATACTTCCGGCTCTTGATTCGCACTGCCTCTTACGCCTGTATGTGCCATCACTGCTTTCAGCAGGGCAGGTGTTAACGCGTCGAGAAACAGCTCAACGAACTCCACCAAAGCCCTGCCAACCCGCAGGGCTTTTTGATTGCCGAAGGGAACACACCCATGACTCTCGACCGCACGCTCACCACCTCAGAACTTTTGGGCCGCATAGGCGACGCTGCGACCGTCATCGTCGACGTGCGGCCGTTGTCGCAATTCAACGGCTGGCGGCTTCCCCATCAGGTCCGAGGCGGCCATGTCCCGGGGGCCGTCTCGTTGCCCAGTAACTGGCTTGGCTCTTTTGACCAAGACGACCTCCTCACACTCCTGGAAACCAAGGGGATCGCGAAGGACAAATCGACAGTCCTCTACAGCGACGATGCCGCCCAGATCGAGATCGTCCGCACGGCGCTGGAGGGGACCGGGCGCCGGACGCTTCTCTACCCGGGCTGGGAAGAGTGGGCCCAGGACCCCCATCTGCCATTGGAACGGCTGGCCAACTACGAAAAGCTGGTGCATCCGGAATGGGTCGCCGAACTGCTCGCGGGGGGACGCCCAGACACCTACACGGGAGGCGCGTTCTCAGTTTTCCATGTCAACTTCGGAGTGCCCGAAGAGTTCGAGGACGGGCACCTTCCGGGCTCGTACTACCTCGACACCAATTGGCTCGAAGCCTCCCATGACTGGAACCGCCGTTCTCCCGAGGAACTGGAATCGGCCCTCTTATCCCTCGGAATCGCGCCCGACACCACGATTGTTCTCTATGGTCGCGACACCGTTGGCAATCCCAACGAGAAGTGGCCGGGCCGTCGCGCTGGACAGATCGCAGCCACCAGAGCGGCAGCGATTCTTCTCTATGCCGGGGTGAAAGATGTTCGTCTACTGGACGGTGGTTACGACCACTGGGTTCGCTCCGGGTATCCGCTCGAGACAGGATCCAAAACCCCGACGCCGATCGCTGCCTTCGGTCTTTCCATACCGCAGTGGCCTGAGATCGTTGTCGACATCGAAGACGCCAAGGCGATTCTCGCCGACCCGACCGGGGCCGCTTTGGTCAGCGTTCGCACCTGGAAAGAGCACACCGGCCAGGTCAGTGGCTACAACTACATCGAGCCCAAAGGCCGTATCGCCGGCGACGTGTGGGGCAATTGCGGTTCGGATGCCTATCACATGCAGCACTACCGAAACGTCGACAACACCATGCGGGCCTATCCCGAGATTGCTGCTAACTGGGCCGACGCCGGGATCACCCCCGACAAGTGGGTAGCGTTCTACTGCGGCACCGGCTGGCGGGCGAGCGAGACCTGGTTCTACGCCTTCTTGATGGGTTGGGATCGAATCGCGGTATACGACGGCGGCTGGTTCGAATGGAGCCAGGACCCGATCAATAATCCCGTCGAGGTCGGAGAGCCCACCGATGAGGTGGCGGCTTAGGTCTGGCGGGCCAAGACGAAGTGGGGTGCGGCCGGCGAACTCGCAAATTCCACACAGCGATAACCAAGAGCGGCGGCATCGATTCCTTCGAAGAGGGATTCGCCGCCACCCAAGAGAACCGGAACCACCGCGAGATTTAGCTCGTCGATCAGGGGCGCCTCGAGGTATTGGCGAATAGTCGAGGATCCACCGGCAACTCTGACGTCTTGTCCATCGGCGGCCTGCAGAGCGCGTTCACGAGCTGCGTGGATGCCCTCGGTGATAAAGCAGAACGTCGTCCCCCCCGTCCATCTCGATCGAGTCGTGCGGATGATGGCTGAGGACAAAAACCGGATGGTGATATGGAGGGTCGTCGCCCCACCATCCCCGCCATTCCTCTTCGCCCCAGGGCCCGCGGATGGGCCCGAACATATTTCGGCCCATGACCGTCGCCCCGAGTCCTACCTCGCCTCTGGCGGCGAAGTCAGAATCGATGGCGATCTGCTCGGAGATCGCGGCAAACATCCAGGGATGAAGGCTCTCACCACCCCAGAAACTGGTCAAAGAGGTGAGCACTCTCTCGGGTATCGCCGACCGAAATCACCGCTTGGCAATCCCCGAGGGTGGGTTCGACCTTGAATGTTGCTACCCGCTTGTCGAGGCTTCCATCGCCGGCACCCGGGTTTGCTTCGCGGTCGAAGGCGACCGCACCAAGCCGGCGTCGTTTTCTCTCGTTCCATTGAATGGGGAGCGAGTTCCGGAGGTGCTGCTGTCGGCCACCAACTCCGCACCAGACATCGCAAGGTTGTCACACGCGTGGAGGCGGTCGGGAATTTCTCGTTCCCCGAGGCACGAAGTTGAGCCTCCCCTGGAACCGCCCCACCCTATAGGCCAGAGACAAGAGACAGAAGACAAGAGACCGGGATGTGGCAGGATTCGGGGCGATGTCACGTCCGCATCAGGTCAAGATCCGCGAGGTTGGCCCCCGCGACGGCTTTCAGAACGAACCCGATCTGATTGCCACCGACGACAAGGTCCGGCTCATCGAAGCGCTCGGCACAGCCGGCTTCAGTCGAATGGAAGTGGCGAGCTTTGTTCGCGCCGACGTGATCCCCCAACTGGCCGATGGGGTCGAAGTGCTAGCTCGGATCGACGTGCCGAAGACAGTTCGGCTCAGCGTGCTGCTCCCCAACGAGCGGGGATTGGACAACGCCCTGGTTGTCAGAGAGCACTTCCACGATGTGGGGCTTGTGGTCAGTGCCTCGGAGACGCATAACCAGCGGAACCTCAATCGCTCGATCGAAGAGTCGATGGATGCCAGCAGCCGGATGATCGCCCGGGCGGTGGCCGTAGGTCTGCATTGCGAAGCGATCGTCGCCACCGCCTTCGGATGCCCATATGAAGGCGAGGTGAAGGTCGATACGGTGCTCGACCTCGCCGAGCGCTTCGTTGAAATCGGGGCCGCCGAGATCGCTTTTGGAGATACGACGGGGATGGCAAACCCCTGGCAGGTGGAAGAGTTTTTTGGTCGGGCGTTTGAGCGCCTCCCCGGCCTCGAGCTCACGGCCCACTTTCACAACACCCGCGGTCAAGGTCTGGCCAATGCGCTGGCGGCGCTCAACTCGGGTTGCGCCAGCTTCGAGTCGAGCTTCGGCGAGCTTGGTGGGTGTCCCGTGCCCCCCGGTTCGACCGGAAACATCGCCACCGAGGATCTTCTGTCGATGTTCGCCGAGATGGGAGTCGAGACCGGAGTTGATCTCACCGCCGTGATCGCCGCCGCCCGCCAGGCGCAGGAGTTACTCGGACGGAAGCTCACAAGCCATTCCTTGGTCGCCGGTCCCGTCGACTGGAATCGGGGCTAACGAGCGTTTCTCTGGGCTGCAACCGTCGTCCAACGACGGATAAAACCCAGGGTTTTTCGCAAGTACCCCTAGCCCCCTTCGGTCGACGACTCGATTCTAATTCGGGCTACTGTCGCCGCGTGAATCGCAAGCAAATCGCCGAAGCTGCCTTTGCGGCCGTTGAGACGGATCTCCGCCAGCTTTCGCGCTGGATGTACGAGAACCCCGAGGTCGGTTATCAGGAATTCGAAGCTGCGCGCAAGCTGAGTGCCTTCCTCAAAGACCAAGGCTTTGCGGTCACACATCCGGCCTATGGCCTCGCCACGGCCTTCGAAGCCTCCGTCGGAATTAGCGGTCCGCGGGTGGTCATTTGCTGCGAGATCGACGCCCTCCCCGAGATCGGTCATGCGTGTGGGCACAACATCATTGCCACCGCGGCCATGGGAGCGGGGATCGCCGTCTCGGAAATCGCCGAAGAGCTGGGTATCAGGGTCACAGTCCTCGGAACCCCGGCAGAGGAAACCGGTGGGGGCAAGATCGATCTCATCAACGCCGGAGCGCTCGACGACACCGCCGCGGCAATGATGATCCACCCGGCTCCCTACCACGAACTCGATCCCAGCTTTCAGGCCAACACCGTCTTTGTCGTCGAATACTTCGGCAAGGAGTCGCACGCCGCCTTTGCTCCCCACCTGGGCGTGAACGCCCTCGACGGTTTCGTTCAGGCCTACATGAACGCGGCGACCTTGCGTCAACAGCTTCAGGTCGGCGACACCGTCCATTGCATCGTCACCAACGGCGGCGACGCCTCCAACATCATTCCCTCCTACACGCGCTCGATCTGGGGAGTCCGGGCCTGGACCAAGGAACGGCTGTCAGAGCTTATCCCCAAGGTAAAGGCCTGTCTCGAAGCGGCGGCACTCGCCACCGGCTGCCGGCTGGAAGTCACGGTCCGTGAGCACCCATACGACAACATGGTCAACAATCGGGTCATGACCGCGCTCTATCAAGCTAACTCCGAGCTACTGGGCCGCCCGATGCCGACCGACGTCGAACCGGGTGCCGGCTCGACGGACATGGGCAACATCAGCCAGATCGTGCCGTCGATCCATCCCATGCTTGCCATCGACGCCGGCGGGGCGGTCTACCACCAAAAGGAGTTCGCCCACGCCACCATTACTCCCTCTGGGGAGCGAGCGCTGCGCGACGGAGCGCTAGCCATGGCCTACACCATCGTCGACATGGCTGAACAGAAAGTGTGGGACAACCTCACGGCTTCCTCCGCCGAATGAGCCGCCGAAGGGATACGCTGCCTCCGCACAGAAAGCGCGAAAGACCGTGACCAGTCGCACTCCGATACTCGAAGTCAAGGACCTGCAGACGCAGTTCCACACTCAGGACGGGACAGTTCACGCCGTCAACGGAGTCACCTTCACTCTCAATCGGGGCGAATTCCTCGGCGTCGTCGGCGAAAGCGGATCGGGCAAGAGCGTGACGATGATGTCACTCCTCCGGCTCATCCCCATGCCACCAGGGGAGATCGTTTCTGGCGAGGCGATGTTCGATGGCCAGGACCTGCTCAGCCTGGAACTCGAGGATCTGCGCCACGTTCGCGGGGGACGGATCGGCTTCATCTTCCAGGATCCCCTCACCTCGCTCAACCCGGTCTTGACCATCGGCTATCAAATCATGGAGTCGCTCGGCATCCACACCGACCTCCCCGATAAGGAACGAGAGCAGAAGGCCATCGATCTCCTCAAACTGGTCGGGATCCCGGGGGCAAAGAAGCGCCTTGCCTCCTATCCCCACGAACTGTCGGGTGGCATGCGCCAAAGGGTCATGATCGCCATGTCCCTCGCCTGCTCGCCCCGGGTTCTGATCGCCGACGAGCCCACCACGGCTCTCGACGTGACAATCCAGGCCCAGATCATCGAGATCGTGCGGGACTTGCGGGAGAAACTGAACACGGCCGTCATCTGGATCACCCACGATCTCGGGGTGGTGGCGGGCCTGGCCGACCGGGTGCTCGTCATGTACGGGGGCCAGATCGTCGAAGAGGCCCCGGTGGGCGAGTTGTACGCCAACCCCCAGCACCCCTACACGATAGGTCTGCTCGGCTCGATCCCTCGCCTCGACCAGAAGGGCTCCTCACTAATCAACATCAAAGGCCAACCTCCCAGTCTCTATCAGAAGCCCGATAGCTGCCCGTTCGCTCCCCGCTGCCCTTACGTCTTTGATCGCTGCCGCGCCGAAAACCCGCCCTTGCTCCTCGTGGGCGAGGGACATAGCGCCGCCTGTTGGTGGGATATCGACAACGAGAGACCCCGATAAAGATGACCAGTAGCACAGTCGAGCGAACCGGCGCCACCGCCCCTGCCACCGAAGCCCTGGTCAGCGTGAAGGGCTTGAAAAAGCATTTCCCGATCATGCAAGGGGTGCTGCGCCGCCAGGTGGGAGCGGTCAAGGCGGTCGATGGCGTCACTTTCGACATCTTCCGCGGAGAAACCCTCGGGCTCGTGGGCGAGAGCGGCTCCGGCAAATCGACCACCGGGCGGGTGATCCTCCAACTCGACAAGGCCACCGAGGGAAGCGTCACCTTCGAGCGGCAAGAGTTGACAACTCTCGATCCGGAGAAGATGCGCCGGCTCCGCCCGCAAATGCAGATGGTATTCCAGGATCCCCACGCCTCGCTCAATCCGAGAATGACGGTGGGCTCGATCATCGCCGAACCACTGCGCGAGCACAACGTCTCCAAGGGAGACGACCAGGAGCAGAGAATCGTGGAGCTGCTGAGCCTGGTGGGCCTGGCGCCCAAACATGCCAACCGCTATCCCCATGAGTTCTCGGGCGGCCAGAGGCAGCGGATCGGGATTGCGCGGGCGATCGCTCTCAACCCCGACTTCATAGTTTGTGACGAGCCTATTGCTGCCCTCGATGTCTCGATCCAGGCCCAGGTGGTCAACCTGCTCGAGAACCTGCAAGGGATGCTCAACCTCACTTACCTGTTCATCTCTCACGATCTTTCAATGGTGCGTCACATTGCCGACCGAGTGGCGGTGATGTACCTCGGCCGGATCATGGAGTTGGCCAACTGCAATCGCCTCTACAGCCACCCCAAGCACCCCTACACCCGGGCCCTGCTTTCTGCCGTCCCGGTGCCTGATCCCAAGATCGAGGCCGTCCGTAAGCGGGTCATCCTCGAAGGCGACATTCCAAGCCCCGCCAATCCCCCGCCCGGGTGCCCGTTCAACACCCGCTGCCCCATGGCCCAGGAGCGCTGCGTCTCCGAGATTCCCGAGTGGCGTCAACTCGAAACGGGGCACTGGGTGGCTTGCCACTTCGCCGAGGACACTCCCGACACCTCGGTTACGTCGGCTTCTGCTGGGCCAATCCTGGCCGGGCAGGAGTAGCGTCCGGACGCGTTTCGCTTTCCCAGCGTCAGGAAGGCTGGTACCGTCACCTGCTGTCGGGCGATCGATCCGGCATACGGAAGCTCGTCCCGACATATGTAGGACAAATCTCTCTATATGGAGGAGACAACTTAATGAAACGATGGCAATGGCTGAGCCTGTTCGCGGCCTTTGCGCTCTTCCTCGCGGCCTGTGCCACTGGCACCACCGAGACCACCGCCGATGGAACCGCAACCACCGAACCAGGAGCAGCCACTACCGAAGCCCCCACCGAGACCACCGAGCCCATGACGAGTGAGGCAGGCCAAGGTGGCGAACTGCTGCTTTTGCAGTGGCAGGCGCCTTCTCAAGCCAATGCTTACCTCTCGACTGGGACTAAGGACCTGCTCGCCGGGTCTCTCGTCCTCGAACCGCTGGCGGAATGGAGTCCCGCTGGCGAGCTCGTGGCCTCGTTGGCAGCCGAAATCCCCTCGCAGGAGAACGGCGGAATTGCCGACGACTTCAGCTCGATCACATGGACGCTCCAGGAGGGCCTCCTGTGGTCGGACGGGTCACCGGTGACGGCAGACGATGTCGTCTTTACTTGGGAGTACTGCATCGATGAGCTGACCGGATGCTCGCAAGACTTCACGACCGTCTCGAGCGTCGTGGCAGATGACGAGCTGACAGTCACCGTCACCTTCCTGGAACCGCAACCATTCCCGTTCGTTCACTTTGTGACCTTCCAGCAGCCGATCCTGCAGATGGCACAGTTCGCCGACTGCGTCGGCGAAGCAGCCAAAACCTGTACCGAGCAGAACTTCGCCCCGATCGGCACCGGTCCCTACATGGTGACCGAGCTCCGACCCGAGGACACCGTCACCTACGCCATGAATCCCAACTATCGGGGTGTGGCAGAAGGTCGGCCGTTCTTCGGCACCGTGACGATCAAGGGTGGAGGCGACGCCGAGGCCTCGGCTCGCTCGGTCCTCGAGATCGGTGAGGCCGACTACGGATGGAACCTCCAGGTGGCCCCCGAGATCATCGCCCCGATGGAGGCGGCCGGCAACGGCGTCGTCAAGGTGGCGTTCACGGCCAACGTTGAACACCTCAACTTCAACCAGACCGATCCCGCCGACGACGGCGACCGCTCCGACTACGCGGAGGGCTCCAACCCCAACCCGGTCTTCTTCGACAACCCGGATTTGATCCGTGCCCTGTCGATGGCGATCAACCGTGAAGAGCTGGTGGCGGTGGGTTACGGCCCCTCCGGAGTCGCCACCTGCAACATCTGGCCGGTGGGCGATCAGGCCTCAACCAACCTCGATGCATGCCTGACCCAGGACATCGAGGGAGCTAATGCTCTCCTCGACGAGATCGGGGCAGTTGATAGCGACGGCGACGGGGTTCGGGAGTGGAACGGCACCCCCCTCGAGTTCGACTTCGTCACGTCGACCAACGCCGTGCGCCAGTCGAACCAGGCGCTGATTGAGAGCTACTGGGCGGAGATTGGCGTCGTTGCCAACATGAGGAACGAGGACGCAGGTCTCTTCTTCGACGGTACCAACGCCAGCGATGCTTCCATCTGGAAGTTCTTCACCGACATCGAGATGTTCACCAACGGCTCATCGAGCCCCGACCCGCAGAGTTACATGGTGGGGTACATCACGGCTCAGATCCCCGAATCAACCAATAACTATGCCGGAGGAAACATTCCCCGCTACTCAAGCGAGGAGTACGACGCTCTCTGGACGGAGTTGTCCCAGACCGGGCTGGATGATCCGGCTCGTAATGATCTGGTGATCCAGCTGAACGACCTGGTTGTAGGAAGCGGAGCCATCGTCCCACTGATCCACCGCGGGAACGTATCGGCGTTCGCCAACTCGATCCAAGGGGTCGGTGACCTCAACGGCTGGGACTCCGAGTACTGGAACATCGAGGAATGGACCCGCGGTTAGAAGCCGCTAGTCAAGAGCTGAACTAATGACACGAGAGAGCCTTTCGGGACCAACCTGGGAGGCTCTCTCGTCATCTTCTCGCTCGAAATGATCGATAGGCCATGGCGCAGTATCTAGTCCGGCGTACGCTCTTCGCCATACCCACTCTGATAGTCATCAGCCTGATCATCTTCGCCATTCTCGACCTAGCCCCAGGTGACCCGGCCGCACAGCTCCCTCTCACTATCCCTGCCGAGGTCAAGGAGAGAATCCGTGAGTCGCTGGGTCTCAACGACCCCTTCCTGATCAAGTGGCTCAAATGGTCGCGCCTCATGTTCATCAATGAGCCGCTTCACCTCATAGATTCGATCTTCAACACCTGCATTGGTGACTGCGAGAATCGGGCTCGGATCATTTCTTGGTCCTCGCGGGCTCCCGCCATCGACGTGATCTACCAACGACTACCACAGACGCTGTGGGTTCTCGGCCTAGCGTTGATCCTCGGCATCATCATCGCCATCCCCATCGGTGTGATCTCCGCCTACAAGCAGTACTCGGCCTTCGACAATATCGGGACCTTTGTCACCATGATCGGATTCTCGGCGCCGACCTTCTTCACGGGCCTCTTGGCGATCGTCGTCTTTAGCGTCACCCTCGATTGGTTTCCTTCCTTTTATGCAACCAACCTGGTAGTCAACAGCTGGGACACTCTCCTGCTGCAAATCAAGCAGATGGCAATGCCCGTAGCGGTGCTGACCTTGTTCAATACTGCGGCCTTAAGCCGCTTTACCAGGGCCTCGATACTCGACAATCTCAATGAGGACTACGTCCGCACCGCCCGCTCCAAGGGCCTCAGCGAGAAGAGAGTCGTACTCACCCATGTGATGCGCAATAGCCTCATCCCTGTCGTCACGCTGATCGCGCTCCAGGTCCCCGGCATCTTCGGAGGGGCCATCATCACCGAGCAGATCTTCCGCATCAACGGGATCGGGGCCCTGCTGATCACCGCGATTGGACAGTCCGATGTACCGATGGTGCAGACCTTGACGTTTATTTTCGCTGTCCTCATAGTCGTCTTCAATCTGCTGGCCGACGTCACCTACGGGGTCCTTGACCCGCGCATCCGATATGATTGAGATAGGAGTCTGAAATAGCCACCACACAGGAGCGGGTTGAGACAACACCGGAGCTGAAGCCACAGCCGGGTGAAAAATATCGATCCCTTCGTCAGGATGTCTGGCGTCAGTTCAAACGGCACAAGGGAGCCATCGTTGGATTGGTCCTTCTGGTCTTCATCGTCCTGGCCAGCGCCGTCGGACCCTACATCTACTCGCTCGACCCCTTCGAGATCGACACCCTCTCCGCCAATCAGCCCCCCTCGGCCGACCATCTCTTCGGCACCGACAACCTGGGCCGGGACGTCTTGGCCCGGGTCCTCGTCGGGGGCCGCATCTCGCTGGCGGTCGGCTTTGCGGCCATGCTCTTTGGACTCGTTCTCGGAACTGGCATCGGGATCGTTGCCGGGTTCTTCAAGAGGCTCGACGGGCCCCTCATGCGGCTTACCGATCTCTTCCTGGCCCTGCCAATCCTGCCGCTATTGCTAGTGGTAATCATGTTGTTCCGGGAAAGCCTGAAGAACGCCTTTGGCGAGAACGTGGGCATCTTCATCTTGGTCGTCTTCATCATCGGCGCCACCAGTTGGATGCAAACGGCCCGGGTGGTCCGGGGCGATGTTCTCTCGATCAAGGAAGAGGAGTTCGTCCTCGCCGCCCACAGCATCGGCACCCGCAAACGCAACGTGATCATGCGCCACATCCTCCCCAACACGCTCAGCCCGGTGATGGTCTCGGCTGCCCTGGGGGTGGCGGCGGCGATCATCACCGAGTCGGCCCTGTCCTTCCTTGGACTTGGCTTCCCTGCCAGCTTCCCCACCTGGGGGCGGCTGGTCTTCGATGGTCGCAACTATCTCCAGCTCAATGCGGCCTGGGTTCTTGCTCCGGGGGTGTTGATCATGCTGGCAGTGATGAGTGTCAACTTCATCGGCGACGGCCTCCGCGACGCCCTCGATCCCAAGCTTCGCAGCCGCTAACCGCCTTTAACGAAACCTAATGCTCTGCGCTGCGGAAACCGCATTGTGATGTGTCGCGACATCGCTGACACTCGTGGCTGGGTTTCCTCCCAAAGCTAGCTGCACGGTCCTACCTGGCGAAGACGAGGGCGTCCGGGCGGACGGCCGCTCGGCTGATAGCGTCTCTCCGGGTCGATCAGGAGTCGACGGATGGGGCCGTTTCGGCCGTGGAGGCTGACCTCGAGACCGTGGCCGATCACCAGGATCTGCTCGCCGGCATAGGCCAAGCCCACTCCGATCTGATAGCCCTCCCAGCTGATGGCTCCCGTCCGGTTGACCAAGAGCCGCCCCACCCGGTCGGGCGGGGGCAAGGGGGCGGTCTCGGGTTGGGAGCGGGGAGTGGCCCGAAAGGCTTCGGCCGGGGTGGCTCCCCCGAGGGCGCGATGAGGGCGTTGGTGGTTGTAGCAGTCGAGGAAACCATCTAGCTGGGTCTGGAGCTCCTCTGGGCTTTGGGCCAAGGGTTCGGTGGCCAGGTGCCTTTTCAGAGTCTGGTGGAAGCGTTCGAGTTTGCCACAGGTCTGGGGGTGATGGGGAGCGGCCAGGAGCTGGGTGACCCCGAGGGCGCGGAGGAGGGAGGCGAAACGATGTTGGTCCTCTCTCCTCGGGCCGGTGAAGCAGAGCCCCCGGTCGGAGAGACAGTGGACCGGGACCCCATAGCGGGAGACCGCCTCCGAAAAGGCCTCCCCGGCCGCCTCGGCGGTGGGTCCGGTGCAGACCCGGGCGGCGAGAGCGGTGCGGGAGTGGTCGTCCAAGAGGTCCATGATCCAGATCTCCTGGTGGTCGGCCAAGACCCAGCGGGTGGCGTCGATCTGCCAGACGTCGTTGGGATGGGGCCAGACGAAACGCTTCCAGGCGGAATGGGGTCGTTTCTCCGGCTGGTCCACCACCATTCCCCGCCGTCGGAGGGCGCGATGGATGGCGGAGACCGAGGGGAGCGGCTCCCACCCCGCCCGTCGCGGTGGCGTCAATCCTCTGGTGTAAATGACAAAGGGCGTAGGTTCCTCCTGACGAGCTAGTCGAGGAAGGAGACCTACACCCTATGTCGAATCGAGTATCGCCTACTGAGCGGATCCGCGCCGAAA
>JBOGEX010000172.1:0-5458 GCA_050741915.1 Acidimicrobiia bacterium | reverse complement strand
CTCTACAAGTATCGATTCACCGGGACCGACTCCGAAAAGTTTCTCGCTGGGGTGCTGGCGCGGGACATCCGTAAATGTCGCACCGGTCAGGCGCACTACACCTTCTGGTGCGACGACCGGGGCTTTGTCATCGAGGACGGAGTGGTTCTGCGTCAAGCCGAGGATCGCTACCTGCTCACCTCCGCCGAACCGAATCTCTCCTACTTCTCCAATCTGATCGGTCACGACCGGGTCGAGATCGAAGAGATCACGGAGAACCTGGCGACCCTGGCGGTCCAGGGTCCGCGTTCTCGCCGGGTCCTTGCGCCCCTCGCTCCCGAAGTCGAAACCCTCGACTACTTCCATCTCGTCGATGCCAAGATCGCCAACTCCGAGGTGACCGTGTCGCGAACGGGATACACCGGTGATCTCGGTTACGAGGTCTGGGTTGCCTCAGAAGATGCGATTTCGGTCTGGGATGCGATCGTCGAGGAGGGCTCCGGCCACGGGCTCTTGCCATTCGGTCAGATTGCTCTCTTGATGGCGCGCATCGAGGCAGGTCTGCTCCTTCTCAACACCGATTTCGAGTCGAGTCGTTATGCCTGGAACGACGAGCACCGCTCGACGCCACTCGAGCTCGGCTTCGGGTGGATGCTGCGGGATCTGGACAATGATCGGCCCTTCGTCGGCCATCGGGCCATCAGGAGAGAACTGGCGGAGAAAACCTCCCGCTGGAAGATGGTCGGCCTCATCGTCGACTGGAAGGCTTACGACGAGATGTACCAGATGGCGGCGCTGGTTCCTCCCAAGGATCACCTTCCGATCACCGAGGAGTTCATGCTTTACGACCCGGATTATCAAAAAGTTGGTTACGCCACGAGCTTCATGTACTCCCCGATCCTGCAGCGACATATCGCTCTGGCCCGTGTTCGCCCAGACCTCGCCCAGGTCGGCGAGACCGTCGACCTCGAAGTGACCGTCAACCATCGCTACGAACGGGTGGCGGCCCAGGTCGCCCGCCTTCCCCTCTTCAACCCGGAAAGGAAAACTGCATGAGGACCAACGCCTGATGGCCCACCCCCAGGAGCGCCGCTACGACGCCATCGTCATAGGGGGTGGTCACAACGGCCTCGTCAATGGCGCTTACCTCGCTAAGGCCGGTCTCAAAACCCTGATCATCGAGCGTCGCCACCTGGTAGGGGGTGCGGCCATCACTGAAGAGCTCGTCCCCGGCTTCTTTTTCACGACCTTTTCCTACGCCTTGAGCCTGCTGCGACCGGACATCATCCACGAGCTCGAGCTGACCAAACACGGTTTCATGCCCCTCCTGATGTCGTCGACCTTCGCTCCAGGCCGCGATAGCGATTACATGCTTTTTGGTCAGGACCATCACCGGAACCTGAAAGAGGTCGGTCGTCATGCTCCGAAGGACGCCGACGCCTACGACCAGTACGAGCACGACATCAGCCGCGTTTGCCAAGCGCTGAAACCCCTTCTCGACAACGTTCCTCCCAACCTTTTCTCCAAGGACCCCGAGGAATTAGTGGCCATGTCGGCCCTCGCTCAACACATGCGTGATCTCGAGCCGCGGGTCTTGCACAACGCCGTTCGTCTCCTCACCGGGAGCGCGGCCGACTTCCTCGACGACTATTTCGAGTCGGAGCTTTTGAAGGGTTATCTCGCTTCTTCCTCGATCATCGGGACCAAGGTCGGTCCCCGCTCGCAGGGCTCCGGCTTGGTGCTCCTCTATCACAACATCGGCGAGCACGACGGGGTCTTTGGTTCCTGGGCCTTTCACAAAGGGGGCAATGGCGGTTTTACCCAGGTGCTGGCCCGTGCCGCCCAGTCCTTCGGGGCCGAAATTCTGCTGGAAGCGCCGGTGTCGACGGTCACAACTTCGGGCGGCCGGGCCACCGGGGTGGTGCTCGAAGACGGCTCCGAGATCGCGGGCGATGTGGTGGTGAGCGCCCTCGACCCCCGCCGCACCTTCCTCGAGTTAGTCAACCCCCGCGAGCTCCCCGCTGACCTCACAGAGAACATCGAGCGCTTCCGTTTCCAGGGCACTTCCGCCAAGGTCAATTTCGCCCTGAACGGCCTGCCGAGCTTTCCCGGGTTGGGCGACCGCCCCGATCTCTATCGAGGCTTCACCAACATTGGACCATCGATGGACTACCTCGAGAAGGCCTACGACGAGGCCAAATATGGGTGGTATTCGAGTGAGCCATACATCGACGGCGCTATCCAATCGACGATCGACCCCGACATGGCACCGCCCGGCAAACACGTAATGAGTTGTTTCATCCAGTACGCCCCCTATCACCTCAAAGGCTCGGACTGGGACCGCGAACGGGACAATCTCGGCGACACCGTCCAGCGCACGCTCGAATCTTTCTTCCCCGGATTCTCGAGCCTGATCCTCCATCGGGAAGTGGTGACTCCCCTCGACATCGAGCGGGTGGTCGGGCTCACCGAGGGCAACATCTTTGCCGGGGAGTTCTTGGCCCCGCAGATGTTCTTCTTCCGTCCCGCCCCGGGTTGGAACCAATACCGCACCCCCATCGATGGGTACTACCAATGCGGGTCGGGTACCCATCCGGGCGGGTGCGTGATGGGGGCCCCAGGCAAGCTCGCCAGCCAGCAGATCCTCAAGGACAGGCAACAGGGGACGTGATCCCGCTCAGCGCCGTGGACCGAGCCCTCCGGGAGACCACCCGGCGCTTCGTCGAAGAAGAGCTGATCCCTTGGGAGGTCCACGCCGAACTGCACGAGGGCGAGATCCCGCCGGAGGAGAAGACCCGGCAAGAGAAGAAGGCGCGTGAGCTCGGCCTCACCGCCATCAACCAGCCAGTCGAGCTGGGGGGGCCGGGCTACAGCACTTGCCAGCAGGTCATAGTCATGGAGCAGGCCGGCCGGGTTACCAACGCCTTGGGTTGGATCATCTCCACTCCGCCTGCCTGGCTCCCCCAGGTCGCCACGGCGATGCAGATGGAGCGCTGGGTGCTACCGACCATCGCCGGTGAGAAACACGAGGCGTATGCCATCACCGAAGAGCTCGCCGGTTCCGACGTCTCCGCCCTCCGCTCGACCGCGCGCCGTGACGGAGACGACTACGTGCTTGCGGGAGTGAAGTGGCACGTCACCTCGGCCAACCTGGCCGACTACCTATTCGTACAGGCCGTGTTGACCGAGGGACCGCAGGCTGGTCAGCACGGCTTCTTCTTTGTCGACCTCGACACTCCGGGCGTGAGACACGTGCGGACGCCGGCGTACACGCACACCTACGCCCACCATCACTGGGAGATCGCGTTCGACGACGTGCGAGTTCCGGCCAGCCATCTCATTGGTGAAGAAGGCGAGGGGATGACGTTTGCCCGGGAATGGTTTCGATTCGAACGCCTGATGATCGCCGCCCGTTGCTGCGGGGCCGCCGAGCGCCTGATCGACGAGGCCAGTGCCTTCGCCGAACAACGCCAGATCGGCGGTCAGTCGCTGGCCGACTACCAGGCGATCGAGTTCATGCTCGCTGACTCGCTCACCGAGTTGTGGGGTGCCCGGCTGATGACGTATCGCACCGCCGACGAAATCGACGACGGCATCGACACAAAGACGATCCACGCCCACGCCTCGATGGCCAAGCTCACGGCTTCGGAGATGGCCAACCGGGTGGCCGATCGAGCTGTCCAGATTTTCGGCGGCCGGGGCTACATGCGCGAGAACGTGGCGGAGCGCTTCTGGCGTGAGCTACGGGTAGACCGGATCTGGGAAGGCGCCTCCGAGGTGCAGCGGGCAATCATTGCGGACCAGCTTCGCAAGCGCGGCAGCGGCCTGGCTCTTTAGCTCATGGTGCGGATGTTTCCTGGGGAGCGGAGGGAAGCGATAGTTGCTGCCGCCCTGGTCGTTGCCCGCCAGAAGGGCCTCGGGGCGACCACCGTGCGTGATGTTGCCGCCGAGATGGGCACGTCGTCGGGTCTGATCCATCATTACTTCGAATCCATGGACGACGTCCTCGCCGCGGCCTTCGACCGCGCAGCGTCGGCAGACCTGGCTCGCACAGTCGAAGCGATAGCCGGGGTCGATCACCCGGTCAAAAAGCTCATCGCCTTCTTCGACAACTATTCGGTGGCGGGCTCCGACTGGACCTTCCAGCTCTGGCTCGACGCGTGGGCTGAGGCGAGCCGACGGCCGGCGCTGCGCGCTACCTCCGAGCGCCTCAATGTCGAATGGCAGCAGCTGCTGGCGGAGACCTTGAAAGAAGGGAAGGCGGACAAGGTGTTCGATTGCCCCGACCCGGACGCCACCGCTTGGCGGATCATCTCCTTGTTAGACGGCCTCTCGCTGCAGGTGGTCGCTCATCAGTCGACGCTGGCGCGCTCGACCGTGGCCGAATGGACTCGCGAATACGCCGAGAGGGAGCTCGGAGCTGTTCTTGCGTAAATCCGGCCACATATATGTGGCCGGATTTACGCAGGAATGGATTACGACCGGTCGATCGCCGTCAGCCACTCCGACCAGTACTTTTTCCACAGCTCGACGTCCTCGGTCGACTCGAGCTTCTCGTGACTCACGGTCACCTTCGCACGCCCATCTTCGAGGGGATCGATCGAGAACATGGCGACGCCGGGGCCAACCCCCACCCGAAGCGCTTTGGCGTTGGGGCGGGACCGGAGTTCGGTCTCGAAGCCGGGGAAAAGGTCGTTGCGATCCTCGTCGTTGAGCAGCATCCTGCGAAGAGCCTTGGGGTCGACCTTGACCGTCTTCGACTTGTTGGCGGTGAAGGTTCCGTCCGGTCCCTGATAGCGCAGCCGCAGACCCTTGATCCGTTCGTATCCCACCGTCACCGACTGCGCCCACCAGCCGTCGACTCCATAGCCCTCGCGAACATGAGTGGCGATGGCGGTGTGGCCTTTGGTCACGGCCGACCAGGAATCGAGGAGGTCGGTCCACTCGTCCCAGCCGCGACCGGTCTTGGCTCGGATCTTCTCCTCGCTCATCTCGGGCTCGGCGATCCACTTTCGACCCGAAGACTTCCGGCCTTCGGCCTGTTCGATCAACACCCGGCGAGCGGCGTTGTAGCGCTCTCCGGTCTTCTCCATGCGCGAGCGAACACGTTCCTTGAACGATTCTTGCTTGGTCATCTCAACTTCTCTTTCGTGGTCGGTGCCGCATCGACGATCCACGCTCACCGACGAAGCCTCGACACACCAGTTGGTCTGACCCTTGCCGAGCACTCGAGGTCCCCTTTGCCTTCCGAGGCCGGCTGCGTGGAAACCGGTGTGAAGGTCGGGCGTGACAAGACGCCAGATTGAATCTTAACCATTCGTTCTTGCGTATTTTGAAGGGGGTTTAGGGGGCCATTTCTACGCAAGTACACAATGGGCGGGCGCGCCCACCTCGTAGGTGTGAAAATGGGGCAGTGGTGGTTCGGGTGTTGTCGTCGGTTTCTTCTTGGTGCCAGAAGGCCCGTACGCAAGTATGACGT
>JBOGEX010000171.1:0-47069 GCA_050741915.1 Acidimicrobiia bacterium | reverse complement strand
CTTGTAGAGAGGTCGAGCAGTGGTCTTAGCGGCAGACGTTGTATACACCGAGCCACCGGTAGCGCTCGGGAAGTTGCTTGAGCGCAGCGAGCTTTCCCGTCTCGCGCCCCATGCTCTGCTGGGTCGGCTTGTTGAAGAGCCACAGAAGGCGATTCCGGCGATTGCCAAGGATCTCGAAGCCTGCGCCCAAATCGAGCAGGTCGTCAGCGGTCTCGACACCCGCCACTTGCTGTACAACGCCGACAGTCGGCAACTTGACATCGGAGAGGAGAGCGTCGACCTCGTGGTGACCTCTCCTCCGTACTGGACGCTCAAGAAGTACAACGACCACGACGACCAATTGGGCGACGTCGCCGACTACGAACAGTTCCTCGACGAACTCGACCAGGTGTGGCGGCGGGCATATCGGGCTCTTGTTCCCGGCGGGAGGCTCGTGATCGTCGTCGGCGACGTGAACGTGTCGCGGCGCGCCTACGGACGGCATCTCGTGTTCCCTCTGCACGCCAGCATTCAGGAGAGGTGCCGCCGACTCGGCTTCGACAACCTCGCGCCGATCATCTGGTACAAGATCGCCAACGCTCAGTATGAGATGGGACCAGGCGGCTTCTTTGGGAAGCCGTACGAGCCCAATGGAGTCGTAAAGAACGACGTCGAGTACATCCTGTTCCAGCGAAAGCCTGGTGGTTATCGCAAGCCCGATCTGGCGACCCGACTTCTGTCCGTGATCCCGGCATCCGATCACGCTGACTGGTTTCAGCAGGTCTGGACGCTCGGAGGAGCGTCCACGGCGAACCACCCGGCACCGTTCCCACTGGCGCTCGCCCAACGCCTGATCCGAATGTTTTCATTCGTCGGAGACACGGTGCTGGACCCGTTCATCGGAACGGGAACGACATCGGCTGCTGCCGCCTTGTGCGGCCGCAACAGCATTGGCACCGAAGTCGATCCGGAATACTTTGCGAAGACCGTCGACCGGGTCACCGCCGTCTTGGGCTCTGGAGCGCAGAAAACGCTCGACCTGAACGGATGACACCATGATCAAGGTGCCCGAACCGACTGGCCTCGAGCTCGTCGACGGTCTCCTATTCATCGACCGTCCGACGATCGATGACTATTGCAGAGCGTCCGCTGAGTACATTCGCAACGCCACCGAACTCGGGACGATGAAAGGGAAGGCGGCGCAGATCCGGCTCTCCAACACCCTGGCTCGCGTGACGCTGGCCGACCTCCGGGCTCGCGGTTTAGGGCTCGACAGGGCGGTTGCGGGGGAGCGGGAGGTCGGTGGAGGCCTCCGTAATGTAATGGCCGACGTTTCCGAGATCTCGGGAATCCATGGCTTGACTCTCGCCGTCGAGATCAAGCCTGTTCACCTGGCCGTCGGCCGCGCCATATGGAACCGGTTCGGTGATGTCCGAACGTTCGCGGTCAACATCCATCTCAAGTTCCCCTTCGCAGTTGTCGGAGGGATCTTGACGCTCCCCACGACTGAACGAGTGAGGTCGGGCGATGACATCTACTGGAAGTCGACCAGCCATTTGGTTTCCCGAGCCGTGGCTCGATTCATGAAGGCTGGCGGGCGGGAGACCGAGGGGGATGCGCCCCATCTCATGGAGGGGATCGCGGTAGTCGCCTTCGACCGCGAGACGGGCGCAATTGAGCCGGACCTTCCACCTGTATCGAGCGGCCTCCGATGGGAAGAGTTCATCGACAGCATCGCCGTGGCATACGACGCCCGCTTTGGTGAAGTCTAACCGCTGCCTGGGGAGGAGAGGATCAAGATGCCTATTGACTTCAAGAAACTGACAGAAGGCCGTTCGGCTGATCTTGAATTGGACCCCCGGAAGATTT
The DNA here is from genome assembly GCA_050741915.1 of Acidimicrobiia bacterium. Taxonomy (GTDB): domain Bacteria; phylum Actinomycetota; class Acidimicrobiia; order Spongiisociales; family ZC4RG35; genus JACCTH01. The sequence goes on along the minus strand of JBOGEX010000171.1, from coordinate 45,221 downwards.
TTGCCGCGCTCCCATCCAAGCCGTATGCCTATCTAAGAGATGTGCAGGCAACGGTCCTTTTAGAGTGGTTCCAGCGTAGAAGCGACCCCGATCTCGTGGTCAAGATGAACACAGGTGGCGGGAAGACGCTCGTAGGCCTTCTCGCCTTGAAGAGCGGCATGAACGAGGGAATCGGTCCCGCGCTCTACGTTGCCGCCGACAGCTATCTCGCGGACCAAGTGAGGGTTGAGGCGAGCAACCTGGGTCTACAAACCACCGACGACCCGAGATCGCCTGATTACATCGCGGGGCGTGCAATAGCGGTGGTCAATGTTTGGAAGGTCCTGAACGGTCGGTCCGTTTTCGGCGTTGGAGAGCAGAAGATCGAGATCGGCTCAGTGGTGGTCGATGACGCACACGCCTGCCTGGGAACGGCGGAGCAGCAGTTCAAGCTCCGAATATCGAGGGGTAATCCCGCCTACCAGCGCCTCCTTGATCTCCTCATCGATGCTATTCGCGACCAGTCTCAGAGTGCTGCTCTGGAGCTTCTTGAGGGTTCCCCTGGGGGCATTGCTCCCATTCCGTTCTGGGTTTGGTCGGATCGCGCAAGTCAGATTGTTGAGATACTTCATGCAGTACGCGATTCAGACGACATTAAGTGGTCGTGGCCTTTGATGCGGGATCACCTGCTGCAGAGCACCTGCATAATCACCACCGATGAGGTGGAGATCAGGCCACCATGCCTTCCCATCGATGTGATCCCATCGTTCGGCTTCGCCGCTCGGCGTCTGTTCCTCACAGCGACCCTCTCTGATACCAGCGTATTGGTAGCTGACTTCGGTGCCGATCCAGAACCGCTTGCGCACCCGATCCAGCCCACGTCGGCGACTGACCTGGGTGACCGCATGATCCTCGTCCCCCAGGAGGTGAATCCCGAAATAAGCGAGGACCAAGCGCGAGAGTGGATCGCGGGACTGGCGGGGCAGGTCAACGTCGTGGTGATCGTGCCGTCCAATCGACGTGCGGAGCTTTGGAAGTCCCATGCAGTGATGGTGTTGCACGCAGAGGATCTGCACGCAGGTGTTGACAGCCTCAAGTCGGGCCACGTCGGGTTGGTGGTGATGGTCAATAAATATGATGGAGTCGATCTGCCTGATGACGCCTGCAGAGTGCTTGTCATAGATGGGCTCCCCGAGGTTTATTCACCGGCTGAGCGCCATGAGGCGGCCGCGTTGTCCGAGAGTGACGCGCTCCTCGTTCGGCAGATTCATCGGATTGAGCAGGGGATGGGACGCGCCGTTAGGTCGACCGATGACTACTGCGCGGTGATCCTCTTGGGTGCCCGCTTGACAGAGCGCATCCACAATCCAAGAGGTCGTGCGAAATTCAGTATGGCGACCCGAGCGCAACTCGACCTGTCGGCGCAACTCGCTGAGCAGATGGTCGGTGCCACTATCGAAGGCATATCGGAAGTGATTCAGAAGTGCTTGGGGCGCGATTCGGATTGGCTCACGGCCAGTCGCAACGCCTTGGTCCGCCTGCCAGATGTGGAAGAGACCCACGACACGAGAGTTGCTGCCGCTCGAAGAAGAGCCTTCGAAGCGTCCCTGATCGGTCAACACACCGAAGCCCATGATGAGATGCAGAAAGCTGTTGAAGCCGCGAACGACCCTCGCGACCAGGGCTGGCTGCTTCAGGAGACCGCCCGGTATGTGCACTTCCAGAACCCTGCAAAGGCGCAGGAGATTCTCCTCGCGGCTATCAAGAGGAATGGCCGTGTCACTCGGCCGCTAACGGGCGTGTCGTATGGACGCCTCGAGATCAGTCACGAAGATCAGGCGGAGAGGGCCGCCAGCTTCCTCGCCGACTCCTACGCAAGCGGAACCGACATGATCGTTGCCGTAAACGCCCTCACCGACTCGCTCCGGATGCCGATGGATGCGAACCGATTCGAAGACGCGCTCGATCGGCTCGCAAGTCATCTTGGATTCGCAAGCCAGCGTCCAGATCGTGACACCGGAACAGGGCCCGACGTTCTTTGGGCGCTCGGGGAGCTGCGCTTCCTCGTGATTGAGTGCAAGAGTGCAGCATCGAGCCCGCAGATCAGCAAGTCATACGCGGATCAGGTCTCGGGGCACATGCATTGGTTCGAAAGCAAGTACGACGCCACGTGCAGCGCGACTCCAATAGTCGTGCATCCAGTGCTGTTACTCGTTCCAGGGGCATCTCCTCACCCTGACTTGCGCGTCATGGGTCCTCCTCAGTTGAAGGGACTTGTCGACTCAGTGCGATCCTTCGTTGGGATGTTGTCGACGGGTACCTGGGCGGACCCCGCCGCGGTCAAGGTAGCGCTGCACGAGCATCGCTTGGACCCGGCTAGCTTCCTAGGGCGGTACAGTAAGGCCCCTATCCAAGCGTGATTCCGACCTGGCCAACCCATCAGGTCATCTGACGGTGTACCCGATGCCAGCCGCGCGAGGCGCTGACGACCAGTGCCGCGTCCAGGCAGAGCACGGCTCCAAAAAGCTCGCCGCCGGTCGAAAGGAACCGTAGGCAGGGTAACCCCTCACCCGACAGCGGCCAGGACGCGCATAGGACGCGTTTTGCTGAGAAACGCCGCGAATCGATAGGTGTCAATGAGTAGCAAAACCCCAGGTCAGAGGCTATTTCTGGTCGTTGCCCGATGTCCTAAGAACCCTATGAATCGCCTTCACACGGCAGAGGTCTCTGGTTCGAACCCCGTAGCGCCCACTCCGAAAACCCTTGTCCAAGAGTTTACTTATGGTGAGTTCTCGTTCATCCTGGCCCCGGTTGGGTGAGTCACTCGGTGTCCTGCCGGAGGACGCTTCTCAGGCGCGCCGCAATCCCCTCGATAAACCGTTAACTCTCCGGAGGTGGAATGCGGCGATCTGTCCACGAAGCCACTGCGTTCCAACCTCTCCAGAAGGCGGTTTGATTCGGGCCATCGGCACCACGATCGTGACGATTGTCGATCAGTCCGTGCGGGTCTCGGGTCCCGACGTTTCGATGGAGGTAATCACCTCGCCGTTCATCTTCGCCTCCGGCGTGGAGGTCTGAGAGGAGCTGTCCGCGAGATCAGACCTCGACTTGGAGGACGCCGTTTTCGACGCGGGTTGCGTAGCTTCTCTCCGGGTCTCGGGCAGGTCCCCTCAGCACGGCGCCGGTTGTGACGTCGAATTGGCTGCCGTGGCAGCTACAGGTCACGGTCGTTCCTTCAAGCTCCCCCTCGGTGAGGGAACATTGGAGGTGGGTGCACGTATCGCTGAACGCGTAGAAGGAGCCAGCTACGTTCGCCACGGCGATCTGGCTGCCCTTCACTGCAAACGCAGCCAACTCCTTGCCCTCGAGGCTATGTACAGCGGCCACGGTCACGAACTCAGCCACGGCTTAACCCTTCTTCCGCTTTCCGATCGGGCCCTTGCACGCCTCCAATCGGAGACAAACATTCCCGCCGATCCTAGTGGTAGGGCTGGCCACCATCTTGGGGGCCCTCCTTTGGAACGTTCGCCGCCGCCCAGCCCGGCTGGTTGGCGAGCCAGATCTTCTGGTCCGGGTCGAGGGGTGCGACAGGCCGGGTTACCTGTCGATCGGTGACACACCACCCGAGACTCGTGGAATTAGACGGCGTGTGCGAACTCGCGGCCCTCAGTTCCATCGGATGGTCGAGCCGGAGTTATGTCCCCGACTGTCTAGTTTGTCAAAGTACCCGCGCATGATCAGTGAACTGCGATGGCGCTTGCCTTGTGGTGGAGGGCGTCGAACGCGGTCATTTGATCGGTGCGGAACCGCTCGATGCCTTGACGCTCGAGGACCGCCGTAACCTCGTGCATATCGATTCCGAGTTCGGCGATCTGGTGTAGGGAGCGGGCAGCTCGGTCCGGGTACTGGTCGATGGTCTGGGTCAAGGTGCCATGGTCGTTGAATGCGGCGATGGTGGTTTCGGTGAGCGTGGTGACGGTGTCAGGTCCGATGAGCTCGTCAACGTACATCGTGTCTGGATAGTTCGGGCTCTTGGTCGAGGTTGACGCCCACAGTGGCCGCTGGGGTCGGGCGCCAACCGCTCGGAGCCGTTCCCAACGCTCCGATGCGAATCTGGTGCGGAACAACTGGTAGGCGAGCTTGGCTTGGGCGATGGCAGCCAGGCCTCGCAGGGAGAGGGCCTGGTCGGTTCCGACCGCTTCGAGTCGACGGTCCACTTCGGTGTCGACGCGGCTGACAAAGAATGAGGCGACGCTGTGCACCTGTGAGATGTCGCCACCCGACTTGAGGAGTGATTCGAGGCCGGTGAGGTAGGCCTCAATGACCTGTTCATAGCGGCCGAGCGAGAAGATAAGGGTGATATTGATGTTGTGACCTTCGGCGGTCATCGCTTGGATGGCGGGGATGCCGGCGTCGGTGGCGGGAATCTTGACCATCAGGTTGGGGCGGTCGATCCATCGTTGGACGTCCCGGACGGAGTTGATGGTGGCGACGGTATCGGCGGCGAGTTCGGGAGCGATTTCGAGGGACACGAATCCGTCCGTGCAGTCGCTGGCTTGGTGGACGGGCCGGAACAGGTTGAGTGCGTCTTCGGTGTCGTCGATGACGAGTTGCCAGTAGGCGGCTTCGATCGTCGGATCGGCGGAGAGGAGCGCGGCGAGCTGGGTGTCGTAGGCGTCGGTTCCGGTGATAGCGTGAGCGAAGGTGGTGGGGTTGGCAGTTACCCCACGGATGCCTTCACCGATTAGATTTTCGAGTTTGCCGTTACGGAAGTAGTCCCTGGTGAGGTTGTCGAGCCAGGGGCTCTGCCCGTGGGCGGTGTGTAGCTCTTGTAGGCGGGTCATTTAAGGTTCCTTTGCAGTGTCATGTTTGTCGGCGAGGAGTCGTCTGAGGGTGGCCTGGTCGTTTAATGCCAGGGCGCGTTCGGCGCGGAGGCTGTCGAGGTCTCGGTAAATGGTGGCGATGGCCTGGATGACGCCGGCCATGCGGTAGCCGACAATGACGTCTCGTTTATAAGGGTCGCCCACGACGATCTCTTCCTCCCAATCGTCGGCGTGTCCGGTGATATTGATTGGGATGTCGTAGTGCTGTGACCAGAAGAACGGCGGCTCGGTGAAGGCGATGTCGTCACCGAGGATGTTATGGGCGACGGTTTGGCCTTGCCGCTCCGCCAGCACCCAGTGCTCGATCCGGACTAGTCCGGCTCGAGGATCGGGGTAGCGGGCCACATCGCCGGCCGCCCAGATATGGGGGTCGCTGGTCCGCAGTCGGTCGTCAACCAGGATGCCGCCTTCGACCTCGAGGCCGGCACGCTCGGCCAGGTCGGTGCGGGGGATTACTCCGATCCCGATCACGACCAGGTCGGCAGGGATGACGGTTTCATCGTCGAGGACGACTTCGCCTGCGCGGATTTCGGTTGCGTTTTGTCCGAGATGGAATCCAACGCCGTGCTCTAGGTGCAGATCGCGGACAAAGCCTCCCAGGCTTGCCCCAAGGACTTTTGCGAGCGGAACGTCCTCGGGTCCGATCACAACCACTTCGAGTCCGCGTTGGCGTAACGAGGCGGCCACCTCCAACCCTATGAAACCGGCTCCGACAATCGCGGCTTGGGCGGATCCGTCGGTAGCAGTGATGATTCGCCGGCTGTCCTCGAGTGATCTCAGATAATGGACGTGTGGCTGGTCGGCGCCTGTGATATTGAGGCGCCTTGGTTCGGCGCCCGGAGCAAGGAGAAGCGCCCCGTAATGGACCTGGCGTCCGTCGTCGAGTTCGACTCGCCTTAGGTCGCGATCGATGGCGACCACCCTCTGTCCTGTGACCAGAGAGATTTTGTGTTGCTGATAGAACTCGGGACGGCGGAGGGGCATCCATTCTTCGGGTGCGGTTCCCGCCAGGTAATCCTTCGACAGGTTGGGCCTGTCGACCGGGGACTCTTCACCGATGAGAGTGATCGGGTTGGTGTAGCCGAGCCGGCGGAGCGTTTCTGCGGCGGCGGCGCCTGCTGCCCCAGCGCCGATGATCACCACCGATTCCGGTATGACCCGTGGGGTCCGGTGAGGGATTGGGGGGTCGACTGGTCCCGTGACATAGACCCGCCCGTTCCGCTCTGTGGTCTTGTACAAGCGGATCGGGTTAAGGGCGGGCGCCCCGACTGCTTCGCCGGTTTCAAGATCAAAGACAGCGTGATGCCAGGGACAATGGATCCGCTGCCCGTCGCAGAGTCCTTCTCCGAGCGGGCCACCGTAGTGGGTGCAGCGGCCAGCGACGGCGCGCAACCACCCCCGCGAGGTGCGGATGACGATGACGGGCTTGCCGTCGACGTGACCTACCGCCGGGATTTCGTCGCCGATGGCATCGATTGGAATTCCTTCGCTAGTCAGGTCGGGACCAACCAAGTTGACTTCTGCGCCCATATCGATGCGCCTCCTTCAGGGTCTCATTCTGGCTTGAAACGTTGACTTCGTTGGAGGGTTGACGGTCCTAGGCACATCAGGACCCATGTCCATGAGCTGCGGGTTGGGGCGGCTGGCGAGGTGTGGTGTCGATTGCCGTCTCGGGCAATCCGTGGGCGGCGCATGTGCCTCGCCGTCCAGGTCCGCCCGACGACTAGGTCGGCGGGACGATCGAGGCGGCGCAGGGTCAGAAGGAGAGGAACGCCCAGGATCACCGCCAGGCCACCACCGACGTAGCCTCCGGCGATCGAACCCGTTTTGGAGAGGTAGCCGAGCCCGACTTGGCCGACCGTGCCTCCGGCGTTCCCGAACAGCGCATCAAAGGAGACAACCGTGGCCCGTTGCTCGCTCGGGATGGTCTCGTGTTGGAAGGCGCTTCACCGGTCCCACCACTCCGGTCGTGGCCATGGACAGGACCAGGAGAGCGATTGCTATCCCGACTGATCCTGTAAAGCCGACCCGAACGGCGGCCCCGGCCTGGATGGTCGAGTCCCACAAGGAGCAGAGTGGTGCGGCGGCCACAGAAGCGCGCCAACCACTCGACGAGGCCATTGCCCATCATGGTTGCCAGAGCCAGCGCGACTCCAACGACCCTGGCCAGCCACACCATTTTCTGGTCGAGCAGGCCGAGAAAGTAGGGCTGCCACACGTAGAACGCCCACGACAGGAGCCCCAACTGGAGGAAGGAGACCATAATCATCAGCTTCAAGGATCGGTTACGCCACCCGTACACGACGCTCGCCCCTGTGATCGCTCTCATCTCGACCGCGATCGTCGTAGGCCGGAGGGTCGGGGTACGAATCCGCGCTCGTGCATGGCGTCGAGGCCCACCCCGAACAGGGGCACCAGCAGAGGCCGTTCGGGCACCCGCGAGGACAAGGTCTACCTGGTGAGTCCCGAAACGGCAGCCGCCTCGGCCCTTACCGGGCTGATCACCGATCCGCGAGCACTTGACATGGACTACCCGAAGGTGGCCGACCCCGAACAGCCCATCCTCAACACCGACATGCTGCTGGTTCCACCTTTGAATGTCGATCGGCCCCGGGTTGACCTAGTGAAGGGCCCCAATTTCGCCCCGCTCCCAGAGTTCGACCCGCTCCCTGCCCGGCTCGAACTCCCGGTGCTCTTGAAGGTAGGCGACGACGTCTCAACCGACGCGATAATGCCGGCCGGCGCCCGGGTGCTGCCCTACCGGTCCAATATCCCCAAGATCGCTGAGTTCTCCTTCGAGATGATCGACGGGACCTATCCGGAGCGGGCCCGACGGATCGCGCCGCTGGGTGGCCATAAGGTGGTCGGAGGCACGAACTACGGGCAGGGCTCCAGCCGCGAGCACGCCGTCATGGCCCCCCGTTACCTTGGCCTGCGGGCTGTGCTGGCGGTGACCTTCGCTCGCATCCACTGGCAGAACCTCCCCAACTTTGGGGTGCTGCCTTTGACGTTTATCGATCATGCCGATTACCAAACGATCGAGCACGGCGACGTGCTGGTCTTTGAAGCGGTGCGCGATGCCCTTCAGCTGGGCCAGCGGATGGAGGTCAGCAACGCCACGCAGGGCACCTCGTTCCTTGCAAATCACGACCTATCCAAGCGCCAGGTGGAGATCGTCCTTGAAGGCGGCCTGATCAATTGGATGAAGAGACGGCTCACCTTGTAGGGGTGACTACCGCAGACCATCCCGCCACCTACAGGGGGACGCGACGCCGGTTCATTCCCTGTCCCGCAGTGTCTGGCAGAGCCTCTCGATGGAGTCTTTCGCGGTTAACACCTCGGTGGTGCCGACGGAGCGAGCGACACCGCTGACGAGAGATCCCGGCTGACAGATGTGCGAGGGTACGTTGAACATAGGAGAACCGAAAGGCAAATGATCATGAGGACGCGAATCGGTATCAACGGATTCGGCCGTATCGGCCGTTGCGCTTTCAAGCATTTCATTGGCGACGATCGTTTCGAGGTCGTGGGGGTCAACGACTTGTCCGACGTTGAGGAACTCGCCTACCTCCTCAAATATGACTCGGTCCACGGGTGGTATCCGCGCAAAGTGTCGACAGAGGGGAATGGCCTCGTTGTCGATGGGCAGGAGATTCGTTTCGCGAAGGAGCCCGATCCGCGTCGTCTGCCCTGGGGGGACCTGGGAGTTGAGGTGGTAATAGAGGCGAGCGGGGCATTCCGCTCACGTTCCGCCGCCGCCGGGCATATCACGGCCGGGGCGGCTCGGGTGATCATCTCGGCACCCTCGGACGACACGGACGCGACGTTCGTGGTCGGTGTCAACGAAGACACCTTCGACCCCGGTCAACATTTTGTCGTCAGCAACGCCTCCTGCACCACCAACTGCCTGGCCCCGGTGGCCAAGGTGCTCCATCAGAATTTCGGGGTGGAACACATGATGATGTCCACCATCCACGCCTACACCAGCAGCCAGTCGCTTATGGACGAGCCCGTCCGAAAGCGGCGTCGCGGGCGGGCGGCGGCGTTGTCGATCGTTCCCACCACTTCCGGTGCCACCAGGGCCACGGCTCTAGTCATGCCCGAGCTGGAAGGGCGTATGGATGGGATGGCGTTTCGAGTCCCCGTCGAGGATGGGTCGGTGGTGGACCTAACCGCCGTCCTCGAACGAAACGTCACTGTCGATGAGGTGCACGCCGCTTTCCACGAGGCGGCGAGCGCCCGCATGCGCGGGGTGCTGCGGGTGACAGACGAGGCGTTGGTCTCCCGCGACGTTATCGGCGATCCCCACTCTTCGATCGTCGACTCGCAATCAACCATGGTCCTGCGCGGCAACGTGGTCAAGGTCGTGTCCTGGTACGACAACGAGTGGGGCTATTCGGCACGCCTGGTCGACCTAGCAGCGATATTGGGCTGAAACGCGGTGACTGGTGAACCCTGATCGAACCAAGAGTTATCTGCTGACCGAGGGCCCCATCGAGTCTTTGGACCGTTACATCTCGGCTGGAGGCGGCGCGGGTTTGGGGCGGGCATTGACGATTGGGCCCGACTCGACGATCGACGAGGTCCGCCGGGCGCGTCTGCGTGGGCGGGGCGGCGGCGGATTCCCCACCGGACTCAAGTGGAGCGGGGTGGCCGCCACCCCGGAAGGTCAACGGCGTTACATGGTCTGCAACGCGGCCGAAGGCGAACCGGGGACCTTCAAGGATCGAGCGTTGATTAGGTCGAATCCGTATCAGCTCGTGGAGGGACTTGCCATCGCCGCTTTCGCCATCGGGGCTGACGAGGCATATATCGGAGTCAAAGAGAAGTACGGGCTCGAGATGGGAAGGTTGGAAACCGCCGCAACTGAGATGAGGGCGGCGGGCCTTCTCGGCGAGATCCCGGTCAGGGTGGTGACCGGGCCTGACGACTACCTGCTAGGCGAGGAGAAGGCGCTGCTTGAGGCGATCGAAGGGCGTGATCCCCTTCCCCGCTGGTATCCGCCGTACGTACTCGGACTCCACACCAACATGGCACTTGGGGTAGGAGCCGCGTCGATCGGGGCGGATGATCGCTTCAACCCGACGGTCGTCAACAACGTCGAGACCCTGTCCAACGTACCGCATATCCTCCGCAACGGTCCGGATTGGTTCCGGTCGACTGGAACCCCTGACAGCCCTGGGACGATGGTCTTCACGATCAGCGGAGATGTTCGGCACGAGACCGTGGCCGAGCTCGCCATGGGCACTCCGCTTTCCTGGCTGATCTACGGGATTGGTGAGGGGCTTCGGGAAGGCCGACGGGTCAATGCAGTGTTCCCGGGCGTCTCCAATTCGCCCATCCCGGAGCGTTTGCTGGACACGCCGCTGGACTTCGGATCTATGGCATCGATCGGATCGGGCCTGGGATCTGGCGGCATGATCGTGTACGACGACACTGCCTGTGTGCTGAGAGCGACGGCGGTGCTTTCACGATTCCTGTCAATCGAATCTTGCGGGCAATGCCCTCCATGCAAGCTGGGCACGGCCGCCATCCACCAACGGTTTAGTGACCTCGACCAGGGTGAGGGGGACCTGATGACCGTAGAAGAGGTGCAGGCCTGGCTGGGAAGGGTCACTGACGCCAACCGCTGCGGACTTGGAGCGGGACAACGAGCCCTGGCCGCTGGTTTGCTCCGTCAATTCACCGATGACATCGTTGATCACATCGGTCAGCCATGTGGATCGACCCGTGATTTGAGACTTCCCAAAATAATCGACTATGTCGCCGAAGCAGGACGGTTTGTATATGACGATTCCTACTTCGGCTGGCGCCTGCCGTAGGACAGAACGCTGCACTACTTGGCACAAGCTCGACAACATGTCGCCACCCGGACCGGGTTTTTATGAGCTAATCGTGTTTAGCGGGGCGTCGAGGGCAAAGCTGATAAGGATCCCAGGCAACGTCCGTACCTTACGATCGAATCGGATCCCTCGGTATGTGTGCCGCGAAGGCTGCAAGTACTTCTCCCTTCTCCTGCGGGAACACCGACGAAGTCGAGGGTGCGCCCGAGCTCAGATGCGACTTCATCGAATTCCTCGGGAGTGAAAAAGAGCTGGACGATGAGCTTCTTCCAAAGCCGATCGGTGACATCCCTAGCTTGGTTCTTGCTACTCGAAAGGTCCTCCTGCAACGTTGCAGACCCACAGGGTCCGCATGAATTTCAGACCCGGCCGCCTGTCGAGCAGCTTTGTGTGCCCTTCTCGCAAAGCGGGGTTCTTGGAGTTTTGGCCGACGATCGGATTCTTGATGAGTGCGTCACTGAAATGGTTAATCACCGCGGCGATCGCGAAAACTCTACCGAGCCTCTCCTAGAGGCTCTTCTCTGTCATGACCTGTTCTCCCCATCGTCACAACGACGCCTAGCGGCACGCAGCACCCGGCACGACCGGTTCCACAAACGGGAAATTCCCACCAGCCCGTTGATCAAGGACGACGGTCGCAAGGCGGACCGTATGCCCGAGGTCTAACGGCTGACTATCACGACTTCATACGCATCTGCGGTCGGTGGGAAACCTGTATCGAACTTGGCATTGACGGTGGCCAGCAGATTCCCGTGGCGGGCCACCGTGGTGGGCACCTGGAAGTGAGGGCTGGTGATCAGCTTTTCCACCGATCCCGATGAGAGGTCAGGACTTAGCCTGACTTCTGCGATCTGGTTAAGGAAGTTCTGGACGGCATAGAGCCGACCGGCCTCGAGAAGTATGCCGTCGACGGAAGGTATGGCCACTCCTTCTATCTGGGAGCTGTCGCCGGTTTCAGGATCAACCGTGAAGGCAGCCCCAAGTCCGGAATGAGCGACGATCAGCGTCGTGCCGTTGGGAGTCGCGGTGATTCCGTTCATGTTGAAGTCGAATCCGGTGTTGGCGGCGGGGCCATGGACTGCCAACGTGCTCGCGGGTCCGACAGTGCCTCCGGATCCGATCGGCACCCGGTAAAGCTTTGCCTGGGCCGAGTCCGTGAACCAGGCGGCGTCCTTGGTCACCACCACGTCATTGATGACCGTGCCCAGTTGGAATTCGGCGATGCCCGCACCGGTACTCAAGTCGTAGACGTAACCCTGGCCAGTGAATCCCCCTGCCACGAAGAGCAGGTCGTGCCCCAGATCGGCCTTGAGTCCCAATGCAAGCCGACCTTCGGGCGCGTCGATGAAGAGTTCGACGTCACCGGACCGGAGGTCACCCCGGAAGACATCCCCGGTGAAGAGTTCCCCGGCATAGAAAGTCGCCCCGGCGCCGGTGGCGATCCCTTCAGTGGAGTTGGCGCCCGGGAGGATGATTACCTCGGGTGACGGACTGGCCGAGCCGGCAGTGGCGATGGAAATCAATCCCAGAACGAGCGCAGACAGTGTTAGGCGTCGCATTAGTTCTCCTCTCCCTAGTACTTGGCCAACTGTACGCAATAGGGGTTGCTACTAGTTGCCGGGTGATGGCGAAGACGCACCCGAGCTAGCCCGATAGGCCCATGCAGTCAGGATGGAGCACGAGGCTCTAGCCGGCGTGGCGAGCAGTGATGAGAGCGATCGACCTGGCGCTTCCCATCGGTGGGTGAGACTGAATAGCCTGCCCGCCTGGTCGGAATCGTCGTGATCGAGGTTCCCTTCAACTCGTCCGGGTCGAGCGACGGGGTCGCCCGCATGCCTGGAGCGCTGGCCGCGGCCGGTCTCAACCACATGCTGGCCGGTGATGGACAGGTGCTGCGAACCTCTTTTGCCCCTCCGGTGCCGGTTCGAGGTCCGACGGGCCTTCTCGCCGAAAGCGCCCTGGTCACGATGATTCCCAACCTTGCTGGTCATACCGCACGAACAATTGCCGAAGGCGGTTGGCCCCTCGTGATCGGAGGCGACTGCGCGGTTCTCCTCGGAGCCCTCGCCGGTATGCAAGGCACGCATCCACAGCTAGGACTGCTGTTCGTTGACGGCCACGAGGATGCGTGGCCACCTCGATCGAGCGCCACCGGCGAGACCGCGGACTGTGATCTCGGTCTGGCGCTCGGCTGGTACAAGATGCCCGAGCCCCTGGCCGGTACCGGTCCCCTGGTGGCAGCGGAGAACGTGGTGGTCCTGGGACCGAGAGACTCAGAAGAACTGGTCGGGGCCGGGATCGAATCGATCAGAGATCTGGTGCAAATGATGGCCGGGCCAGATCTGGCGCGGTCCGATCCGAGCGAAATCGGATCCGAGTCCGCGAGGGGTCTGCGCGGTCGGAGCGAAGGTTGGTGGCTGCATATCGACCTCGATGTGCTCTCGACCGCCGTCCTACCGGCTGTCGACTATCCGCAGCCGGGAGGAATCGACTGGAGGCAGCTCACAGATCTAGCTGGAAGTGCTGTAAGAGAAGGTGGCTGCCTGGGCGCGTCGGTAGTGATCTACAACCCCGACCTCGATCAAGGGGCAAATGCCGCTCGCATCGTCGCCTTCCTCGGAGACCTCACCGCTTCGGCCGCGGTCTGACAGCTAGAAAGCGGAATGCTCTGCTACCACCGCATCAGCCAGCGCGGGCCAAACTGTCATGGCCCAGTCGTCGAACTGACGGCCCGACAAGCCGCACATGCCGAGCCGGTGGTTGGGATCCACCCACACGAACGATCCTGTACCGCCGAAGTGGCCGAAGGTCTCCGGCGAGTTGGCCCGGCCGGTCCAATGTGGCTCCTTGCCGTCGCGAAGCTCGAATCCCAACCCCCAATCGAGCGGGTCATAGCGGCCCATGCCCGGCAGCACCCCGCTCAAGCCAGGAAAGGCGACTGTGGTAGCGATGGCAAAGAGTGTCGGGCCCAGCAGCGTCGGCGAGAGAAGCTCTGAGGCAAACGCCACCATCCCAGAAAGATCGCCCGACAGTCCTTCGGATGGTCGCCCGACCAGATCGGCTTTGATCCCCAGCGGTGCCAGCACCTGGATCTCGAGATAGTCGACGAAGTCATGGCCGGTGGTCTCGGCGATGATCTTTCCCAGCAGATCAAAGCCCGTGTTCGAATAGATCCGCCGTGTCCCGGGGGTCAAGATGGCGCTTTCACCTTCGAAGGGAAGCCCCGAAGCGTGCGCGAGCAGATGGCGAATCGTGGCGCCCTTCGGGCCCGCCGGTTGATCCAGGCCCAACTCCTCATCCTGAATTGCCATAAGGGTTGCGTAGGCCGTGAACAGCTTGGTCACCGACGCCCACGGACCTGAGTAGGCAAGATCGCCGCGTTGGGCAATCAATCCATCGGGACCAACCACTGCCACCGCCGCATTCGGCACCGGCCAGCTATCGATCTGTCGCAGTGAGTCCATTCACGATTGGATCAGGTTGGCTGGCGGACCCAACGGCGTGCTCCGAGGTGGCGCTTGAGCACCGACCAGGTTTCGGGTTCGCCCAGGCACTTCTTCATTCCGATCAACGTCCGCACGAAGGTCGGTACCGCGAATTCGGCGTCCATCGGGTTCGGTCGCATCGCTACAAGGACCTGGGGAGTGGGTCGGATCACGAGGATCTCGGTGTTCGGCCAATGGGACTTGATGACCGCGATCTCTTCGTCCAAAGAGCGCCTTCCGACCCGATCGAAAAGACGCTCGTGGGGAAGGGCACCGCGGCGCTCCTCTTCCGCTGCCATCGGCGCGATAACGAGGGCGAGGTCGAGAGGGCTTTGGTTGCCGAGCACCAGGTCGGCATGAGTTCCCGAGGCAACTCCGCCATCGACATAGGGGCGACCGTCGTGAAAGTGAGGTCGAAACACCAACGGTATGGCTGTGGATGCACAGACTGCGTCTGCCAATCCGATCTCGGGGGCGCTGGTGGTGCCAAAGGCCGTTCGGCGCCGGGTCGAGGCATCGAAAGCAACTATGACCGTTGGTCGATCGGGCCATGCTTCGGCCGCCTCGCCCAACTCTTCGCGGACCCAATCACCGAGCCCGGTGGTGTCATAAGGGGCCGGGGAACCGAGCAGGAGCGTCAGGCCCGGCTTTCTCACTCCCGGCAGCAAGCCGTGCCGCATCCACTTTCCGAGTTGGACGCCGGGGCGGGATCGGTAGGTGTGTTCCTTGATCCGGAGCGCCACCTCCTTACGGCCGTCATTCGGAAGCACCAGGGAGTCGAGGTCAAGTCGATTGTGACGGACCAGAGCGGCTACGAATGATCCCGAGGAGGTACCGATGACAACTTCGGCGTCGTTGCAGTTCCAGCCCGTGGCCAGCTCAAGCGCCATGAGAGTGGCCATCTCGAATGCTGCCCCGGTGATGCCCCCTCCTCCCAGAACCAGGCCGACCGCGCTTATGCGTTGCCAATCATCGGATGAGATCAGGATAGGGGCCACCGAGAATTTGCCTAGGTAGCGTCCGGACTGATTGTGAGAACGAGTTTTGCGCGGGCGATCGTAGGCCTTGCCGTCAGAAAGGCAGCATGAACGCGACGATGGACATCAGTCCCGGGCGGCTGGCGACGGATCGAGGAGAGATCGAAAGCTTGATCGCAACCGTCGAGGCGGTTGACGGGCATCGACCCATCGGTGAGCGTAAGGCCATCGGGCTCATCCGACCGATTCCCGAGCTGATCGGACTCGTCGGACGAGCCGACGGAAGAGTCGTCGCGTTCGTCGCATTGACGCCAGTCGCAGATGATTGGTGGGCGATGGAGATGGCAATCGCCCCGGGTTTTCGTCAGCACGAGAATTATCGACGCCTTTTCGAGGCGGCAGTTCGAGAAGCAAACCGTCGCGATGGAAAGTGGTTGCGAGCCTGGCTGTTTCATCCAGGCCTGGCGACCGCAGCCGTCAGGGAGGGGTTCAAAGAGGAACGTCAACTCTTCAAGATGGAGCGGCACCTTCCTTTTTCCCGCCACGCCAACTATCCCCCGGAAATTCAAGTCAGGTCATTTCGACCCGGATACGACGAAGAGGCGCTGCTTCGTCTCAATAACGAGGCGTTTGCCGGGCATCCCGAGAACGGTGGATGGACCCTTGCCGACCTGGCGATGAGGATCGAATGCGACTGGTTCGAGGCGGAGATGGTTGTTATGGCCTGGGAGGGAAACGACCTCGTGGGATTCAACTGGTTGAAGGAGGGCGAAGACGAAGGGGAGGTTTACGTTATCGCTGTCTCTCCCGACTACCAGGGAAAGGGTCTGGGAACTGCATTGGTTAGCGACGGCCTGAACCGGTTAGAGAAGGCCGGTGCCGAGAAGGCCTTCCTTTACGTGGACGCCGACAACCACAAGGCCCTACGGCTATACCGCCACCTCGGCTTTTATCTCGACCACGTCGACCGTTCTTTTGTGCGGGCGGTTTGACGTCTCAGCCGAAGCGACGGCCGCAGCTTCGGCAGCGGTCGTCCTGAGCATCGGTCTGGCTGTAGCACCACGGGCAGGGGAGATCCTCGTCATCAGAACCCTGAATCCAGACCTCGCCTCCGGTGGCGGGCCGTCGATGCCCTCGGGCCAGCACCAACAACCCTGATGTGGCGGTCGCCGCCAACAGTGCTTCGAGCAATGCTTCCTCCTCTGCAAAGGAGGCTAAGTTCGCATCCTCCGGGATTGGTGGATTTCGCGCTCTAGCTCAGCCAAACACCGAACGGGTCGGCGACGTTCTGTGAAGATCATCGCGGCCGGGGCCCGCGCAAACCTTCACAGATGGTCGGGCAAGCAGGTTCTGTGAAGATCGTCGCGGCCGGGGCCCGCGCAAACCTTCACAGACGGTCGGATAAGAAGGTCGGCAGCGTGTGGGCGTATCCGGCCGACGTCCGTCACGCTGCTCTGGCTCAGCCGACGCCAACTGCGCTGGCGAGGTCGGCGACGAGTGGCGCCATGTCATGGAGGCGTCCGTCCCGCTTTTCGGCTGCCTCGAGCATGAGCATGGCCGAGTGGTAGGCGATCCAGCTCTTGAGTCGAGTGGCCGAAACCACGGCGCCATAACCCTCCAGGAAGGCGCTCGATGCTCCTTCACCGAGAAGCTTCGAGAACTGCCAGCTCGCCAGCGATACATCCCATTCCGGTGGGGCGATGGTTGCCCATTCCCAGTCGACCAAAGTGACCTGGCCGGCTTCGGTGACGAGGAATTGGTTGGGGAAAGGCCTCGTGTGGGCGGGCTTGGCCGGACTGGCAAACGGAGGCCCGGCCGATGCAGCCTGATCGAGCACATCAGCGGGGAGGCTGAGACGACGACGATATTTTCCCAATCTTTCGATGGTGTTGCGAAAATGAGCCCCGACCTGTTCGTTGTCGATGGCATTGGACAAGTTGGTCATGTCGGCATCCGATTCGTGAACGCCACGAAGGACCCGCCCGGCCGTGCGGAGGATATTGAGGTTGCGAGGCAGCGTCGCCAGGTCCCAGTTCCCGCCATCGGTCATCTGGATCCAGGCGGTGCCCTCGTCGATTCCCCGGCTGAGGATCTTGGGTACTCCCTGCACTTTGTCAAGGGCAACCAGCGCATGACGCTCCCTCCGCTCCCGAGTCGGGGTGGCGTAAACCTTGACGATGCTGGTCGCCCCCTGCTCCTCGCGCAGTCGGAAAATCCGGTTCGCTCCAGCCGAAATATCGACATGGGTGGCGCTGGGCGAAACTGATCGGAGAATGATCTCGGGATCCATGGATGCCTTTGCTCTAAAAGTGGCTGATGGAGAATTGGTTGTGGGGAGAATCGAAACTGAGCTCGAGGACCCGATGGGTACCCTTGCGCAGCCAGGCTAGCTGAGACGACCCATGCAAATTTCCCTTGTTTATCCAGACGGAGCGACGGTTTCCCACCCCGTAGGCATCACCGGAGCCGATGTCGCGCACTCGATTGGACCGCGTCTGGCTGCGGCCGCGGTGGCCGTCGCTCTCGACCATCAGCTGCTCGACCTCAGCAGGCCGATTGAGGGGAGCGGGAAGTTCCGGGTCATCACCGCCGAGGGCGATGAGGGCCGGCACATCCTTCGGCACTCCGCCGCCCACATCCTCGCCCAGGCCGTGCTCGACCTCTATCCGGGATCCCATTTCGGAATCGGACCAGCGATCGAAGATGGCTTCTACTACGACTTCGACATTGGACGGCCTTTTACTCCCGAGGATCTCCGCCAAATTGACGCTCGTATGCGCGAAATCATCGCCGAAGATCAACCTTTCGAGCGAAGCGCTCTGTCGACCGAGGAGGCACTCGAACTCTTTGCCGACCAGCCCCTGAAACGCGAGATCATCGCCTCCGTCGATCCCGGCGAGGTCGAGGACGCGTCGGAAGTGACGGTCTATCGCAATCGGGGTTTCGTCGACCTCTGTCGGGGACCGCACCTTCCGTCGACGGGGCGGCTTCGGGCCTTCAGGCTGCTCCGCACCGCCGGCGCTTACTGGCGTGGAGACGAGAAGGGCCAACAGCTCCAGCGAATCTACGGAACGGCCTGGGAAAGCGAGAGTGCGCTCCAGGGCTTCCTCCACCGCGTGGAGGAAGCCGAGCGGCGAGATCACCGCCGCCTAGGTCAGGAGCTCGACCTCTACTCCTTCCCCCGCGAGCTCGGTCCGGGGCTGGCGGTTTGGCATCAGAAGGGCGGCATGCTCCGCAAGGTGGTTGAAGACCATTCGCGTCGCTTGCACGAACGGTTCGGCTTCGAATTCGTGGTTAGCCCCCATCTCGCCAGGGAGGTGCTGTGGGATATCTCTGGTCATCTCGGTTTCTACGCCGAGAGCATGTACCCGGGGATGGAGGTTGACGAGAACGAGTTCTACCGGGTCAAGCCGATGAACTGCCCGTTTCATATCTTGGTGTATCGGAGCCGAGGCCGTTCCTATCGGGAGCTTCCCCTGCGCCTTTCCGAGCTGGGGGCGGTTTATCGCCATGAGCGGTCGGGGGTTTTGCATGGCTTACTCCGGGTGCGGGGGTTCACCCAGGACGACTCCCACACTTTTTGCCGGGCCGATCAGCTCGACTCGGAGCTGGCGCTTCATCTCGACTTCGTCACGACCTGGATGCGCGATTTCGGGTTCTCCGCGTTCGAGGCCGACCTTTCGACCAAGCCCGAAAAGTCGGTCGGCGATCCGGCGCAGTGGGAGGCGGCCGAGCGAGCGCTCGAGAAGTCGCTCAAGGACGCTGGGATCAACTACCGGGTCGCAGAGGGAGAAGGGGCCTTCTACGGGCCCAAGATCGATGTCCACATTCGCGACGCCATTGGCCGTCGGTGGCAGATGTCGACAATTCAGTTCGACTTCAACATGCCAGCCCGCTTCGAGCTCACCTACACGACCTCCGACAACCAAGGGGCGCAGCCGTTCATGATCCACTGCGCCAAGGCTGGATCGATTGATCGCTTCCTGGCGGTCGTGGTAGAGCACTACGCCGGAGCGCTTCCCGCCTGGATGTCACCGGTACAAGTTTCGGTCCTGCCGGTGGCCGACCGGCACCTCGAGTACGCCGGCGAAGTCGCGTCCGCCGCTCGCCGCCGGGGGCTGCGAGTGGAGGTCGATCATTCGAGCGAGACCGTCGGCGAAAAGATCAGGCGCGCCCTTACTCAGAAGCATCCCTTCTTGCTCGTGGTTGGTGACCAGGACGTCGAAGCCAATACGGTTGGTCTCCGGCGTTATGGCCAGGAACGGGACCAGCGGGGTGTCGCGCTCTCGGAGGCGTTGTCGGTCATGTCGGACGCCGGCACGCCGCCGGGCATATAGATGGACGGGATCAACATCCCGGCCGATGTCGCCGAGCCCGCCCGGGTTCCCCCCGATCTCGACTCGGCAGCCGTCGGTCCCTATCGATTTCCTTCCCCCCGGCGCCGCCGCACCGCGGCAGTGATTTATCTCGTCACAGGCGTGCTGGTGTTAGTTGTGAGCCCAAGTCGAACGATGGGGGCGGCAGCCGCCGCGCTGCTGTTGGTGCTGGCGGCGTGGCATTGGGTGGCAGCTTGGGCCCTTAACCTCCAACCGGAAGAGGCGCTCGCAATCGCGTCCCCAAGCGCACCCTTCCCGATCGGGCACGCCTCGGCCGCCGTCATCTTCTCCGGACCTCGCTCGCGACCGCGCTGGCACGTGGTGATGTATGACGCCTCCGAGCCTCCGCTGGCGAGGGCATTGGTGATCGTCGACGGAGTCAGCGGAGAAGTCGTTGGCGAAACGTATACGGAAACGTTTGCGGAGCCTATTGAATAGGTGGAACCGATTCGTAGCATGACTTAATGCTTTCGGGGCGGCTGGGGCAAGGGGCAGCTTTGGTGATCGCGGCTCTGCTGGGAGCCGGCGTGACCTATCTCGTGATGCGTGAGGAACCTGAACCCGAGCCGGTGCCGATCGACACGGAAACGACATGCGACCGCGCCTTTGCCGCCGCCTCTGAGATAACTGCTTACCTGGAAGAGCGAGCGGAGTCGGACCCAACTGTGACAGGGCATCCTCTGGCCGGCGTGGCCGAAGGCGAGCGGGAAGCCGCCTGGGAGGAGTACATCACCGAAACCTCTCAATACATGCAGGAAACGGTCAACGGGTTCGTCACAATCTTCGGAGGAGAGGTGCAGTACCTAGTTGACCAGTTGGACCGGGCCGGGGTATGGGGGGAGGAGATAGGAAGCGACGTCATCGTTGTGAACGAAATCGGGATTCGCCACCTCGCCACCCACATTGATGCCGCCGCTCTCCAGGCGGGGTGCGAGCGTTAGACCCGCGCTATGTAGTCCCGTTCGGTTTCACCGCTGTAAACCTGTTGGGGCCGGTAGATCCGGGTTTTCGGATCCTCCTTTAGCTCCTTCCACTGCGCCATCCAGCCAGGCAGCCGCCCCAGGGCGAAGAGGACGGTGAACATGTCAGTCGGGAAACCGAGCGCTCGGTAAATGATCCCTGAATAGAAGTCGATATTGGGATAGAGCTTTCGTTCGATGAAATAGTCGTCCGAGAGCGCCGTCGCTTCGAGTTCCTGGGCGATCTCAAGCAAAGGATCGTCGATTCCCAGCTTGGCCAGCACGTCGGTGGCCGCCTGTTTGATTATTTGTGCCCGCGGATCAAAGTTCTTGTAGATCCGATGCCCGAAGCCCATCAATCGGAAAGGGTCGTCGCGGTTCTTGGCCCGCGCCACAAAGCTCGAGACATCGCCACCGGCGGCGGCCATCTCCCCGAGCATCTCCAGGACCTCTTGATTGGCTCCACCGTGGAGCGGTCCCGAAAGAGCGTGGATGCCAGCCGAGACCGAGCTGAAGAGGTTGGCGTCGCCGGAGCCGACGAGGCGCACTGCCGTCGCCGAGCAATTCTGACCGTGGTCGGCGTGAAGGATCAGGAGGACATTTAGCGCCGCGGCCACCACTGGATCCGGTTTGTAAGGCTCGGCCGGAATCGCGAAGACCATGTGCAGGAAGTTGGACGCATAGTCGAGATCGTTGCGCGGATAGATGTAGGGCTGGTGAACCCGATATTTGTAGAGCCAGGCGATCATCGTCGGCACTTTGGCTAACAGCCGGTGCATGGAGACATCGACGGCCAGAGGATTGTGGGGATCGAGGGCATCGGGGTAGTAGGTGGCGAGGGCCGAGGTAGCTGAGGCCAGGATCTGCATCGGATGGGCTTGGTGGGGGAAGGCCTCGAAGAGCTTTTTCATGTCCTCACGCAAGAGCGTGTGCCTCGTCACGGAATCCTCGAACGAACTCAACTCGGCCTTACTGGGGAGCGATCCATGAAGGAGCAGGTAGGCGACCTCGAGGAAGGACGCCTGTTCGGCCAGCTGTTCGATCGGATAACCGCGATAGCGGAGGATCCCTGCCTCGCCGTCGATAAAGCTCACCTTGCTCTGACTCTCGGCGGTGTTCCCAAAGCCGCGGTCGAGGGTGAAGAGCCCGGTCTCGGCCGCCAGGCAGGAGATGTCGAGCCCGAGCTCGTTCTCGCTCCCCTCGATTACAGGGAGGTTGATCTCCCGGTCTTCGAATCGAAGAACGGCGCCATTCGAACGCGCTGGCACTTCAGTGCTCGGCCTTGGCGTTGGCCGCAATGACCTTCTGGGCTTCTTGGTGGGGCACCTCGGCGTAGTGGTCGAAGCGCACCTCGAAGGTGCCGCGGCCACTGGTCATCGAGCGCAGATCGGCGGCATACCGCTGAATCTCGACCATCGGAACCTCTGTCTCGATGACCCGGCTGTTGCCGTCGGAGTCGATGCCGAGAACTCGTCCGCGCTTGCTATTGATATCTCCCATCACATCACCGGTGTGGTCGTCGGGCACCCGAATCGATAAATGCATGATCGGTTCCAGCAGGACCGGTTTTAGGTCGGGGGCCGCAGCTCGGAAAGCATGAATCCCCGCCATGCGAAAGGACAGCTCGTCGGAATCGACGTTGTGGTACTTGCCGTCGAACACCTCGGCGGCGACATCAACCACCGGATAGCCAGCGAGAATGCCACGCTCGAGCGCTTCCTGGATGCCTTTGTTGACGGCGGGGATGAATTGGCGGGGAATCGATCCACCTTTGATGGCGTCGATGAACTCGTATCCCGAACCGCGGGGGAGCGGGCTGAACTTGACGAATGCCACACCGAATTGTCCGCGGCCGCCCGTTTGCTTTTTGTGCTTGCCTTCGGCGTCCGCGCTCGAGGTGATGGTTTCCCGATATGGAACCCGCGGCAAGGTTGTGTCCACGTCGACTCCGAACTTGCGGTGGATCCGAGCCAGCGTCACATCGAGGTGAACGTCGCCGAGGCCCGCCAGCACGGTCTCGCCCGTTTCGGGTTTCCGATCCACCCGCAGCGTGGGGTCTTCCTCGACGATGCGATGGAGGGCAGTCGAAAGCTTCTCCTCGTCGTGCTGGCTCTTGGGGGTGATGGCGAGCTCGGTGACCGGGTTGGGAAAGACCACCGGGTGGAGCTCGAGCTCGAGTCCCGGGCTGTGGATGGTCGATCCCGCATGGAGCGCCTCGACCTTGGCGACGGCTCCGATCTCCCCGCACGAAATCTCTTTCGTGTCGATGTGTTCTTTACCCATGAGATAGAAGAGGTTGTGCATGCGGGCGTGACCACCGCCCGAGATGTGAAGATCGTCGTCAGCCCCTACCACTCCTGAGTAGACACGGAAAAGCGAGATCCGTCCGACGAACGGATCGCTGATCGTCTTGAAGACATATCCAAGCGCCGGTCCATCGGCGCTCAGCGTGATGGGTTCTCCCTTGGCCAGAGGGGGGAGGATTCGCTCGAGCGGGTTGGGAGCGAAGTCGAAGAGAAACTCGCAAAGGGTGTCGACTCCGATGCGGCGGGTGGCCGAGCCCACCAGCACCGGGAAGATCTCACCCTTCAACATTCCTTGATGGACCGTCTTGACGATCACCTCCGATTCGGGGACCTCTCCTTCGAAGAACTTCTCCATGAGCTCATCGTCGGTTTCCACCACCGACTCGATCAATGCTTCCCGGGTCGTCGCCGCCAATTCCTCGGCCTCGGGTGGAGTCGCCTGACTGAGGGTTCCGCTGCGGTCCTCTGGTCCATAGGTGAAGGCGCGCCCTGACACCACCCGCACCACTCCTTTGAGATCGGCTTCGATTCCGATCGGGACCTGCACCGGAGCGACCCGCTTGCCAAACGCCTCCCGCAACTGGGCCAGGGTCCGGGTGAATGACGCCCGTTCGCGGTCGAGCTTGGTGATCATGATCGCCCGCGGGATGCCTTCCTCTTCGGCCGCCCGCCACAAGATCTCGGTTTGCACCTCGACTCCGTCGACGCCGGAGACGACGAAGAGCGCCAGGTCGGCGGCGCGCAAAGCGGCGCGGGCATCGCCGGAAAAGTCGATATACCCGGGCGTGTCGATGATGTTGAACTTGTGGTCCTGCCAGGTGACGCTCGCCACGGAGAGGCCGAGGGAGATCTTTCTTTCCTGCTCTTCGGGTTCGTAGTCGAGCGCCGAGGTGCCGGCTTCGATCGAACCCTGGCGAGTGGTGGCGCCGGTGACAAAGAGGAGGGCCTCGGCCAGGCTGGTCTTCCCGCTTCCTCCATGACCGACCAGAGCCACGTTGCGGATCTTCTCGGGAACCAACAGACCTCCTGGTGCCGGGGTGCCCGATCTTAGTGAGAGCCTCCCGACTGGGATTTGGGCGAACGCGGCGGTTTTGATGAGTACATTTCGCCGCGGTGATCGATCTTCGGGTCCGGCCCCATTTGCAATGGGTCCTTCAACCGATCGGCCGGGCTCTCAATCGGCTCGGTGTAACGCCGCAAATCATGACGATTTTCGGTCTAGCCGTGAGCGTCACCGGGGCGTTCATGATCGGTATGGGGTTGATCGTTTCCGGAGCGCTGGTGGCTTTGGGCGGTTCGATCATCGATGGACTCGATGGCTCAGTGGCGCGCGCCGCCGGAACTGACTCCGCCCGGGGGGCGCTACTCGACGCGGCCGCCGATCGCATCTCCGAAGTCTCGGTGTTAGCTGGATTGTCCTTCGCCGTCGCCTCGGAGCGCAGGCTCGTCCTCCTTATCGTCCTGGCACTGGGCGGTTCGCTTCTGGTGCCATACCTTCGGGCCAAAGCCGAAGCCGAGGGTCTTGATGGGCGCGGTGGCATGATGGGGCGGGCGGAGAGAGTGATCCTCTTCACGCTCGGCCTGGTGTTCTCTTTCGTCGAGCCGATGCTTTGGCTCCTGGTGGTGGCGACATGGGCAACGGTCTTCTGGCGTTTCTTTCTCACCTATCGCCAGTTGAGGTGACAGAAGCCTTTCGTTTCGGGCTATTCCGGTTGGCGATCGGGTTGGTCGGGCTCCTCCCCGGTGCAGTCATCCGCCGTCTCGGCGACTTAAGTGGAAGGTTGTGGGGTCGGTTTGCCTCCGGTCGCCGCCTTATGGCGCGCCGCCACATGTCGCGCGTCCTTGGTCCGGACGCCGATCTCGATCGAGCGGTAAACGCGATGTTTGGTTCCTACGGACGTTATTGGGCAGAGACGTTTTGGGTCAGGCCCGGACGGGTCGCCGAGATTGATCGTCGGCTGTCGATAACCGGTTTGGAGCATCTGGCGCGGGCGGGAGCGGCCGGAACGGGAATCATCCTTGTGCTTCCCCATCTTGGCAATTGGGAACCGGCCGCCCTCTCGGGGCGGCGAGCCGGTATCGAGATCGCGGCGGTGGCCGAACGCCTGCCCAATCGCCGGCTGACCGACTGGTTCGTCAATATGCGAGCGCAGTACGGAATTACGATCATCCCGCACGGGCGGGCATCGATGCGACATGTCGAAGAGGCAATCAAGCGGGGCGCGGCGGTGGCATTGCTCTGCGACCGCGACCTTTCCCGCCGAGGAGTGAAAGTCAGATTCTTTGGCGAAGAGACGACGTTGCCTCCCGGGCCAGCCGCATTGGCGCTGAAAACCGGAGTTCCGGTGGTGACCGCCGCCACGTATTTCGACGGCGCCGGGCACCGAGTCCACATTGAGGAGCTGCCAGTGGACGGCACCGGAGACGTTGCCAGCCTGACTCAGCGCATCGCCACGGCTCTGGAAGGAATCATTCGTCGGGCCCCCGAACAATGGCACCTCTTTCAACCCAACTGGCCGTCCGATCACGACCTATGACCGCCTTTTTGGAAACCCTGGGTTTTAACCGTCGTGTAGCGACGGTTAAAGCCCACAGAAAGGCAACGGTGAGGGCGTGAAGGTCGGCCTCGTCTGTCCCTACGACCTCGGACTGCCGGGTGGGGTTCAGCACCAGGTACTCGAGCTTGTCCGGCTCCTCGCCGCCTCGGGCGATGAGCCCGTTCTAGTTGGGCCTGGGGCGGGGGACCACGGCGGTGTGGACCTGGGCGACTCGGTCTCGATCAGGGGGAATCGCTCGGTAGTGCCGATCTCGATCGACCCTTGCGTAAAAGGCCGGCTGGAGGAGGCGTTGGCTGGGGTCGACGTGCTGCACATTCACGAACCTCTCATGCCGGTCGTGGGCTGGGGGGCGCTCACAATCGAGGGACCGGCGGTTGTCACGTTTCACGCCGCCAAGCCGCAGTGGGCCGCTTTGCTCTATCGCCTGGTGCCATCCAACGTATGGAAGAAACGAATCCTTACCGCCGTCAGCCCGGTGGCGGCCGACGTCCCCAAGAGATTCGGACCGATCGAGATCATCCCCAACGGCATCGACATCGGGCTTTACCGATCGGGGGTGCAAAGGCGCCGAAATCAAGTTGCGTTCCTGGGTCGCCCCGATCCCCGCAAGGGTTTCGAGGTCCTTGCCAAGGCTTGGCCGCACGTGTCGACCATGGTTCCCAGCGCCGAGCTCCAGGTGATGGGAATCGAGGGGACGGATCGAAATGGCATCCGTTACCTCGGGCGGGTCGACGAGAACCAAAAGGTGCGCACGCTCCAGGCGAGCGAGATCTTCGTCGCTCCCAATCTCTCGGGGGAGAGCTTTGGCGTGGTGGTAGCCGAAGGCATGGCGGCGGGTTGTGCCGTAGTGGCTTCGGATATAGGGGCCTTTCGAGCCGTGACGGCCGGTACGGCGCGTTTGGTTCCCCCAGGCGACCCTGATCTTTTGGCCGCCACCCTGACGGAACTTCTCCGCTCGCCCACAGCCACCCGGGATATGGGCAGGCGAGCGCGGGCGAGGGTTGCGGAGTTCGATTGGTCGCGGGTGCTGGCCAGCTACCGGGACCGATATCTACGAGCGATCCGAACTTATGGGTCCGCCCGGTAGCATTGATAGAGACAACCGTTCGAACGCAGGAGCTAGTCGTGGAAAAGGGCACGAGCCGGGTTAAGAGAGGTCTGGCCGAGATGTTGAAGGGGGGCGTGATCATGGACGTGGTCACCGCCGATCAAGCCAAGATCGCCGAAGAGGCGGGGGCGGTGGCGGTCATGGCTCTCGAACGCGTGCCATCCGACATCCGCAAGATGGGTGGTGTGGCCCGCATGGCCGATCCCACCAAGATCGAAGAGATCCAGGCGGCGGTGACAATTCCGGTGATGGCCAAGTGCCGGATAGGGCATTTCCTTGAGGCTCGGGTGCTGGAAGCTCTCAACGTCGATTACATCGACGAGTCGGAGGTGCTGACCCCGGCCGACAACGAGCACCACATCGACAAGTGGGGCTTCACCACCCCGTTTGTATGCGGCGCCCGCAATCTCGGGGAAGCCCTCCGACGGATTGGCGAAGGCGCGGCGATGATCCGCACCAAGGGCGAAGCTGGAACCGGCAATGTGGTCGAGGCCGTCACTCACATGCGAACGGTTACCAACGAGATGGGCCGGCTAACACAGCTCGGGCCCGAACAACTGATGTCGGTGGCACGTGATCTCGGTGCCCCGTACGATCTCGTTCGCGAAGTTCACGAGACCGGGCACTTGCCCGTAGTCAACTTCGCCGCCGGTGGCATCGCCACCCCGGCCGACGCCGCGCTGATGATGGCGCTAGGAGTCGACGGAGTGTTCGTCGGGTCGGGGATCTTCAAGAGCTCGGATCCTCCCGGTTACGCCCGGGCCATCGTCGAGGCGACCACCTTCTGGGCGGATCCCGAAGTCCTCGCCAAGGTGTCGAGGGGTCTCGGTGAGGCCATGCCGGGGCTCGAGATCGACAAGATCCCGGCGAACGAGAGGCTGGCGGAGCGAGGCTGGTGAGCAGTGCCTGCCCGCATCGGGGTTCTCGCACTTCAAGGTGACTTTCGCGAGCACCTAGCCACGTTGGCCGCCCTCGGGGCCGAGGGGAGCGAGGTGCGCACCCCAGCCCAGCTGGAGGCGGTCGACGCACTCATCATTCCCGGCGGGGAATCCACCACCATCGGCAAGCTGGCGATGCGCTTTGGACTTATGGAGCCGCTGCGGGCGAGGATCGAAGAAGATATGCCCGTCTTTGGGACTTGTGCCGGGATGATCCTTTTGGCGCGGGAAGTGACAGAGGGAGAGCAGCCGCTATTGGGAGCGCTCGACGTCGTCGTCGAGCGCAATGCCTTCGGACGACAGAACGAGTCCTTCGAAGAGGAGCTCGCGGTCGAGGGATTGGAAGAACCCTTCCGCGCCGTCTTTATCCGAGCCCCCTGGGTGGCCAAAGTCGGGGATGGAGTCGAGGTGCTCGCCTCCGTCGAGGACCATCCGGTGATGGTTCGCCAGAGTCGGATCATTGCTACGTCGTTCCATCCCGAACTCACCGGGGATCACCGCCTCCACCAGATGCTGCTCGATTTGGCTAGTTGAATGGAGCTAGACAGAACCGTCGATCTCCGCACAGCGCCAACTGATGCTGCTCGACTGGTTGGTTGAATGATTGGCCTAGTTGAATAGAGAACATGTCCGGTCACTCCAAATGGGCGACGATCAAGCGCAAAAAGGCGGCGAACGATTCCAAGCGCGGGAAGCTGTTTGCCAAGCTGATCCGCCAGATCGAGATCTCGGCGCGGGTCGGAGGCGCAGATATCGGTGGCAACGCCACGCTGGCAGCCGCCGTCGCCAAGGCCCGGGCGAGCGCAGTGCCGATGGACAACATCGAGCGAGCTATTGCCCGCGCCACCGGGAGCGCCGACACCACCAAATACGAGGAGATCTGGTACGAGGGTTACGCCGCGGGCGGCGTGGCGTTGATGGTCCAGGTGCTGACCGACAACCGCAATCGAGCCGCCTCCGAGGTGCGGTCTGCCTTCTCCCGTAACAACGGCAACCTCGGTGAACCCGGATCAGTGGGCTATCTTTTCGCCCGCAAGGGTTTCATCGAAGTGGTGGGCAGTGAGGACGAGGTCCTGCTGGCGGCGCTCGACGCTGGAGCCGAGGATGTTCGAACTGGGGAGGGCGTCGTCGAGGTGGTGACGGCTCCCACAGAGCTCGTTTCCGTGCAGCGAGCTCTGGAGAGGAGCGGCTTCAAGGTCGAAGTAGCCGAACTCACCCAAGAACCGAAGACAGCCGTCGCGGTGGACGGCGCCACTGCCGGCAAGGTCCTCCGGTTGGTGGAAGCACTCGAAGACCTAGACGATGTGCAGATGGTCTACGCCAACTACGAAATCCCCGACGAGGTGATGGCTTCCCTGGCCGGTTAGGGGTGAATCCGTTGACGGAAAGCCAGGCGGACTACCCTCCGTACACATGTTCGTGTTGGGGATCGATCCCGGACTGACGACGACGGGGTATGGCTTGATCCGCCGGGGCCGTTCGCTCGAGGCCATCTCGGCAGGAGTGATCCGTACCGACTCGAGCCGGTCGCTGGGTGAACGGCTAATGGAGTTGCACACCGGAATCTCGAGCCTGCTGAAGGAATATGGACCCGATGCGGTGGCAATCGAGACCATGTTCACCAATCGCAACCTGCAAACCGCCGCCGCAGTTGGGCGTGCTGCCGGAGTGGCGATCCTGGCCGCGGCTCAACATCGGGTACCCGTTTTTGAGTATGTGCCCACGATCGTCAAGTCGGCGATCACCGGGGACGGCTCCGCTGACAAGAAAATGGTGGCGACCATGGTCGGCAAACGCCTCGGGATTGCCCCCCCATCGCCTGCTGACGCGGCCGATGGGCTGGCAGTAGCCATCTGTCATTTGCACTCGTTGCGCGTTAGTAAAGACCTCGTGAGTGTGAAGCGATGATCGGTCGATTGCGGGGGACACTCGTTGGACGGAGTCGAAGCGGCATCACGATCGACGTCGCCGGCGTCGGCTACGAAGTCATGACCACCCCCCGCACACAGTCGGCCTTGCCCGGGATCGGCGAGGAAGTCGTCATTCACACTCACCTCCACGGGAGAGAGGACGGGATCATGCTGTATGGCTTCGCGGCCGAAGCCGAACGCGACCTCTTCCGGGTTCTGATCACGGCTTCGGGTCTCGGACCCAAGCTGGGCCAGGCCATCCTCGGGTCACTGTCCCCCACTGAGGTCAGGCGAGCCATCGCCACTGAAGATGTCGACGCCCTGGTGGTGGTACCGGGCGTGGGCCGCCGGTCCGCTCAGAAGATGGTGCTCGAGCTGAAACCCAAGCTCGACGAGGAGGAAGCATCGGTCGTGTCCGGACAGGGTTCCGGAACCGAGTTGCGGCAGGCACTGGAAGGACTCGGATACAACCCCACGGAAATCCGCGAGGTGCTGGCCGAAATCGACCGCGAGCTGGGGGTGGCGGAGCAGATTCGATCAGCCCTCCAACTCCTCAGCCGCCGGTGAGACTGTGAGAGAGGACTCGATCCTGAATCCGGCCCCGGTCGAGGAAGATCTTCATCTGCGGCCGCGGGCACTCGCTGACTTCGTCGGCCAGGAGGCCGTCAAGGAGCGGTTGCGAATTGCGATCGAGGCGGCCCGGACCCAGGGGCGACCACTTGATCACGTTCTGCTTTCCGGTCCTCCCGGCCTCGGGAAGACCACCTTGGCCGGGATCATCGCCGCCGAAACGGGTTCGGAGCTGAAGGTCACATCGGGCCCGGCCCTCGAACGACCCGGAGATCTGGCGGCGATCATCTCCAACCTCGAACATGGGGCCGTCTTCTTCATCGACGAGATCCATCGCCTGCCGCGAGTCGTGGAGGAGATCCTATATCCAGCGATGGAGGATTTTCAACTCGACATAGTTCTCGGCAAGGGCCCCGCCGCCCAATCTATTCGTCTCGATCTGCCCCGGTTCACCTTGGTCGGAGCAACGACCCGCAAAGGTAAGGTGGCCGCTCCTTTGCGCGACCGCTTCGGTATCGAGGATCGCCTCGACTACTACACCGAAGACGAGTTGACTCTCATCATTGGTCGTTCCGCCCGCATCCTCGAGGTCAAGGTTGACGATGAGGCTGCCCAGTTGATTGCCAGCCGAAGCCGAGCTACTCCCCGCATCGCCAACCGCCTTCTGGCGAGGATCCGCGACTTCGCGGTGGCTCGAGCCGATGGCCGGGCCGATGTCGAAACGACTCTGCGAGCTTTGCAGACCTACGAGGTCGACGACCGCGGCCTCGACAAGGTCGATCGCTCGATCCTCTCCTCGATCATCGAGAAGTTCGGTGGGGGTCCGGTGGGGTTGACCACTCTGGCGATCGCAGTAGGGGAGGAGCCGGAAACGGTGGAGGACGCTTACGAGCCTTTCCTGCTTCAGGTCGGACTGTTGCAAAGGACGCCCCGGGGTCGGATGGCAACCGACCTCGCCTATCGGCACCTGGGAATCGTTCGCCCCGACGAGCACCAACCCCGTTTGCTCTGACTCTGGCGGTTCTCTGGGCTGTAGAAGTTGTTGGACAACGTCTACAACCCTGGGTTCGCGAATTGTCAGAATGCCCGCTGTGCG
The DNA here is from genome assembly GCA_050741915.1 of Acidimicrobiia bacterium. Classification (GTDB taxonomy): domain Bacteria; phylum Actinomycetota; class Acidimicrobiia; order Spongiisociales; family ZC4RG35; genus JACCTH01. Next base: position 14,233 of record JBOGEX010000171.1, on the reverse strand, counting down.
AACCACAGAGTTTAATTACGAGTTGACGCCGGAGCGGATCGCACAGGTGCCCGTCGAGCCCAGGGACAGCTCCCGTTTGCTCGATACCCGCGACATGTCTGATCACCGATTTGCCGAGCTCCCCGAGCTGCTCGAACCGGGCGACCTCGTGGTTGTCAACCGCAGCCGGGTGAGAGCGGCCCGACTACATGGCGTCAAGGGCGAAAGTGGTGGCAAGGTGGAAGCGCTCCTTCTCGGCCCTCTCAGCGATGGTCGATGGCGTGCCATAGTCCGACCGGCTCGGCGATTGCGAGTGGGCGCCACCCTCGAATTTGGACCGATCACTGCCATGGTCGATGAGGGCCCGACGGACGGCATCGTCATACTTCAGTTGAAGAGCGAGGGTGACCTGGAGGAGGAAATCGCCAGAATCGGGAGCGTCCCCCTTCCGCCATACATCTCAGCCGAGCTTTCGGACCCCGAGCGCTATCAAACGATCTTCGCCCGCGAGATCGGTTCGGCCGCGGCGCCGACAGCTGGTTTGCACTTCACGGAAGACGTGATCGCCACCCTGGAGCGTCGAGGAGTCCGGACGGTCGCACTCGAACTGCGCATCGGCCTTGACACTTTCCGCCCCATCAGCACTGAGCGCATTGAGGACCATCAAATCCATACCGAAGAGTTCTCGATTCCCGACCCGACCCAGAAGGCCATCCGGGCTTGCCGGGGGAGGGTCGTGGCGATCGGAACGACGGTGGTGCGAGCCCTCGAGAGCAACCCCGAGCAGGCGAGCACGAACCTCTTCATCACCCCGGGCTTCGAGTTCAGGATTGTGGACATGATGGTGAGCAACTTCCATCTTCCCCGAACAAGCCTTCTGGTCCTGCTGGCGGCGTTTATGGGACCGCGCTGGCGAGAGGCATACGAAGTAGCGATGAAGCGGAACTACCGATTTGCTTCCTTCGGAGACGCCATGCTGGCCGAACGGTCGTGACTCCCGGCGCCTGGGCGGTGGGGGCAACCGATGGCCGAGCTCGGACCGGCAGCCTCATTACGGCTCACGGGACCGTGGCCACTCCTTGTTTTATGCCGGTGGGAACGCGGGCCGCGGTGAGAGCGGTCGACACCGACGACCTCGAGGCGGTAGGCGCCGACATGATCCTGGCCAACACGTACCACCTCATGCTGCGCCCAGGAGCAGAGTCAGTGGCGAGGCTGGGCGGATTGCACGGATTCTGGGGATGGGAGCGACCGATCTTGACCGACTCAGGCGGGTATCAGGCCTTCTCTCTCAATCCGCGAATCACAGAGGATGGCGCCCGTTTTCGATCGACCTACGACGGAGCCATCGTCGACCTCAGCCCCGAGCAAGCGATCAGCATTCAAGAGCAACTCGGCGCGGACATCGTCATGGCCCTCGATGTATGTTTGGGACTTCCCGCCAGCTCACCTCAGATTGAACACGCCATGAATCTCACACTGCGGTGGGGCGAGCGTGCCCTCGTCGCACACCGGCGAGAAGACCAGGCATTGTTCGGGATAGTGCAGGGTGGCGCCGACCCCGAGATGAGGTCCGAAAGTGCAGCCCGGACTGCCGCCCAGGGATTTGTGGGATTCGGGATCGGTGGGCTCTCGGTAGGGGAGAGCCCGACCGAGCGGGCGCTGGCGCTTGATGCGGTCATGCCTCAGCTCCCAGCCGACAAGGCGCGTTACGTTATGGGGCTGGGTGATCCGGTTGGTGTGCTTGCGGCGGTGGCGCGGGGTGTAGACCTTTTCGATTGCGTCTGGCCCACCCGATTGGCGCGCCATGGACGGGTTCTGACGAGCGAGGGCGACTACAACCTCCGACGAGCGGAGAACGCAACAGATAACCGACCGCTCGATCCCGACTGCAGGTGCCACACCTGCCAGCACCACCATCGGGCTTATCTGCGCCACTTACTGATGACTAACGAGCTCACCGCCTTTCGATTGACGTCGATTCACAATCTCACCTTCACCATGCGGTTGATGGCAGGCGCCCGCGCCGCGATAGAGGCTGGGACCTTCGCTCACTTTCTCGCCCAGACGAAGCAACATCGGGTCGAACACTCGACCCAGTCATAACCTCGTCAACTTAGGTTTGGCAGCCGGTCTGGCTAAGCTCGCCCGGCTGGTTCGATCTAACTCCCGAGGTTTGGCCTGTTGACTCCTTTTCCCCTGCTCCTCTCCACCGCGCCCTCGGCGGGCAGTCCCGTGGGCAGCTTTGTCTTCCTGGCGGTGATGCTGGCAGTCTTCTACTTCCTGATCCTGCGTCCGCAGCGAGCTCGGATGAAGGCACAGCAACAGCTCAGCGCCTCCCTTAATGTCGGTGATCGAGTGCAAACGATCGGCGGAGTCCAAGGGGTCGTGCGCTCCCTCGACGACGACTCGGCCGTGATCGATATCGAGCAAGGCCGAATGCGGGTGGCTCGGCGAGCAATCAGTAGCAAGCTCGAATCCAGGGAGTAACCGGGTGCGGCGCCGGCTGATCGGGCTCGCGCTCGTCCTCTTGATCGCCTGGGGAGGGCTCGCCGCCCTGATAGCCCAAGGCGTCCTCCCCCAATTGGGCCTTGACCTCCAAGGCGGAACCTCGGTTGTCCTCACCGCCCCTCCCGGCACCGACCCCGAAGTCCTGGAGCAGGCGGTCGAGATCATGCGTCGCAGGATCGAGGACGTTGGGGGAGTGCAGGAGCCGGACATCGCTATCTCCGGCGGCAACACGGTTTTAGTCGCCCTTCCCGGGGTGGAAGACGAAGAGCGTGCCCTCGACGCCATTGGCCAGACCGGCCAGCTCTCCTTCCGTCCGGTGCTGGCGGCGACTCCCGGCAACGAAGGCCCCCTGGTGACCACGACGACCACTTCGACCAGCACCACCGCCGTCGATGGGTCCACCACGACGATTGGTGATACCACCACCACGACTGAGGCAGCCACAACCACGGCGACTACGACCACATCCGCTGGCTCGACTACTACCACTCTGCCGCCCAATGTGGACCCGGAGACAGGCCTCACCCTGGTCGACAATCCTCGCGATGCTGCCTACCTGGCCGGAACGATGACCACAGTCATTGGTGAGATTCCTGCCGTGCTCACCGTCGGGCCTGCCCAACTGGTTGGGAGCGACGTGGCCGATGCCGTTCCCGGTTTCAATCCCTCGAGTGCTCAGTGGGTGATCAGTCTCGATCTCACAAGAGAAGGGGCCGAGAAGTTCGCGGCCATGACCGCCGCCGCTGCCACTCAATCGCAGGGGAGTCCGCAACGACAGATCGCCATCGTCCTCGATGGCGAAGTCATTGCCTCTCCGGCTGTGGCCGCCGATGTCGGGGCCGAAGGCATCACCGGCGGCAGAGCTTTGATCACGTTCGGCGCCGCCACCACCGACGAGCAGCAAGCAAAGGACACCGCCGCCATCCTCCGCTACGGGTCCCTTCCCGTTGCTTTCGAGCGATCACAGGTGCAGAAGGTTTCCGCCAGTCTCGGCTCGGACTCGCTGCGGGCGGGCCTGATCGCCGGCTACATCGGCCTCGGGCTGGTGGCGATACTTCTCTTCGCCTACTACCGGGCCATGGGCGTCGTTGCCATCATCGGTATCACCGTCTTTGCCGGTCTCCTGGTTTCGATCTTTGCGCTGCTCTCTCGCTTTCAGGGCTTGACTCTCACGTTGGCGGGTGTGACAGGCGTGATCATCGCTCTCGGAATTGCCGCCGATTCCTACATCGTTTACTTCGAGCGCATCAAGGAGGAGATCCGCGACGGTCGCAATGTCCGCTCGGCCGTAGACGAAGCATTCCGCCATGCCTTCCGGACGATTCTGACGGCCGACACCGTCTCCATCCTCGGTGCCGGGCTGCTCTGGTTTCTATCGGTTGGACCGGTGAAGGGTTTCGCCCTCTCGTTGGGACTCGCCACCTTGATCGATATCGTGGTTGCTCGATCATTCACCCGCCGGGCCATTTATTTGCTGGCCCGCACTCCTCTCGGTGAGCAAGGCTGGCTATCGATCAGACGAACCGCCCAATGAGTTTCTTGAAGCGGCTTTCGCGGGGGGAGACCAATATCGATTTCGTTGGGAGGCGGCGTCTCTGGTTCCGGATCTCGGCCGCACTCATGCTGATCTCCGTGGGATTTCTCGTGTTTCGAGGGCTCAATCTCGGGATCGAATTTCGCGGGGGGACGACGATCAACGCTCCCAATCCAGCAGATGCCACGATCGAAGACCTCCGCCAACTCACGGATGAGGCCGGGGTGGAGGGAGCGTTGATTCAGCTGGTTGACGACGGTCGCGCGGTTCGGCTCCAGACTCCCGCCCTCGCCCCCGAGGTCGAGAGCGAACTGATCGACGATGTCGCCGCGGTCACCGGTACCGAGCGGGCCGAGATCTCGATCGACTCGATCGGCCCCAGTTTTGGCGCCTTGATCCTGCGGCAGTCGCTCTTGGCCCTAGCGGTCTTTTTGGTGGCCGTGGCTCTTTTCATGAGCTGGCGCCTTGAGTGGAAGATGGCCGGATCCGGGCTGGCCGCGCTCGTGCATGACATCATCATCACGGTCGGGGTCTACTCCATCACCTGGTTCGAAGTAACGCCCGCCACCGTCATTGCCCTTCTCACCATCCTGGGTTACTCCCTCTACGACACGGTGGTCGTCTTTGACAAAGTGTCAGAACTGGCCAACGAGGCCGGCCCCAAGGAGAGCTACGGCACCATCGTCAATCGGGCCATGAACCTCGTGCTGGGCCGCTCGCTTAATACTTCCCTCAGCTCGTTGCTCCCGGTGGGATCGATTCTTTTCGTTGGATCGGTGGTGTTCGGTGCCTCCTCCTTGCGAGACTTCGCCCTCGCCCTTTTCGTCGGGCTGGCGGCCAGCACCTATTCCTCGATCTTCGTGGCGGCACCGATCTTGGCGGCTTGGAAGGAAGGCGACCCTCAGATCGGCAACCGCCGGGCCAAGGTCGTGACGGGGGCCCGACCCCGATCGACCGTCAGACTCGGTGAGCCTCCTCGCCCCCGCCCGGCCCCCCGACCACCGAAGGGCCGTCGCTAGTTAGCTGATCGGTAGAATTCCGGGGTGAATCTGTCCTCCCTTGTCAGGGACATCCCTGACTTTCCCGAGCCCGGAATCGTCTTCAAGGACATCACTCCGGTCCTGGCCGACCATGCCGCGTTTACCGAACTCGTTGCGGCCCTGGCCGAGCCTTACCGCCACCTCCCCATCGACAAAGTGGCCGGGATCGAGGCTCGCGGCTTCACATTGGCGGCGCCGGTCGCCCTCCAGCTTGGAGCCGGCTTTATTCCCCTCCGCAAGCCGGGCAAGCTCCCGTGGACGACGCTGAATCAGTCGTACAACCTCGAATACGGCACCGACGCGCTGGAGATGCATGTGGATGCGATTGCAGCCGGGGAACAGGTGCTCATCGTCGACGACGTGATCGCCACCGGCGGCACCGCCGCGGCGGCAGTCAGTCTTATCGAACGAGGAGGCGGAAAGATTGCCGGCCTCGCCGTTTTTATCGAGCTCGGGTTCCTCAACGGGCGGGCTGCCATCGACGGAGTTCCGTTTCATGCCCTCCTCCGCTACGACTGACGCCGGCCTCGGCCAGCTCGAGGCGGCACATCGCCGCCATTTTCCCGATGCCGATTTCAAGCTGATCGAGGTCGCCTATCGGGTGGCCGAGAAGGCCCACCGGGGACAGGTGCGAAAGTCAGGTGATCCCTTCATCACCCACCCCATAGCCGTTACCGAGATCTTGGCCGAGTACGGGCTCGACTCGACGACGCTTCAGGCCTCGTTGCTACACGACACTGTCGAAGACACCAGCCTGACCCTGGCCCAGATCGAAAAGCAATTCGGAGCCGAGGTGGCCCAGCTCATCGATGGGGTCACGAAGCTCGATCGAATCCAGTACTCGTCTCCCCAGGAGGCACAGGCGGCGACGATTCGCAAGATGGTGGTGGCGATGGCCCAGGACGTGCGGGTTCTGCTGATGAAGCTGGCCGACCGCCTCCACAACATCCGCACCGTCTCAGCTCTCCGAGAGGAGAAACAGCATCGGGTGGCCCTGGAGACGCTCGATGTCTACGTCCCCTTGGCCCATCGTCTCGGTGTGCAGGAGATCAAGCATGAACTTGAGGACCGCTGCTTTGCGATCCTCGAACCGGGGATCTACGCCGAGGTCCAAGCCAAACTCGACGAGAGGTCACCCGAGAGGGAGGTCTTCATCGAGAAGGTGATTTCTGAGTTGGAAGCGGCCTTGGGCGATTCAGGGATCCCGGCCCGGGTGACCGGCCGTCCCAAACACCAGTACTCGATCTATCGCAAGATGGTCGAGAGCCAGCGGGACTTCGAAGAGATCTTCGACCTCATCGGGATCAGGATCATCACGAACGACCTGCGGAATTGCTACGGCGCCCTCGGTCTCGTCCATTCGAAGTGGGTCCCAGTGTCGGGCCGGTTCAAGGACTTCATCGCCATGCCCAAGATCAACCTCTACCAGAGCCTTCACACCACTGTCATCGGTCCGGGCGGCAAGCCCCTCGAGATTCAGATCCGCACCGAGGAGATGCACCGCCTGGCCGAATCGGGGATCGCCGCTCACTGGCGTTACAAGGAGGGTTCGTCGGCCAATGATGCCCCCTGGGTGGGAGACATCCGGACATTGCTCGAGACCGAGGATCCCGAGGAGTTCCTGGCCAACCTCAAGCTCGACTTCTACCGCGATGAGGTCTTCGTGCTCACGCCCGCCGGGGATGTGAAGACCCTGCCTCGCTCCGCCACCGCGATCGATTTTGCCTACGCCGTTCACACCGAGGTCGGCAACCGCTGTGTCGGGGTGAGGATCAACGGCCGTCTTCTCCCGCTCTCGACCAAGCTCGAGTCGGGCGACATCGTCGAGGTGATTCTCTCCAAGGCAGTCGACGCCGGGCCCAGTCTCGACTGGCTCAGCTCCGTGCGAACGCCCCGCGCCAAGTCGAAGATCAGAGCGTTCTTTTCCCGCGAGCGTAAAGAACACGCTCTCAATGAAGGCAAGGAACTGCTCGGCGCCGCCATTCGCAAGGAGGGCTTGGGCCTTGGGGCCAGCGCCCGGGACGAGTTTCTGACAGAGATCGCTACCGACTTGGGAAAGACAGACCTCGAGGGGCTGCTGATCGCGGTGGGGGAGGGGGCGATCCTTCCCTCGACGGTGGTCAATCGCCTGGTTCGTCTCGTCCACCCCGACGAGGAACCCGAAGACCTCCTCGCCCCCCCGCGGCCCCGCAAGCGGTCGTCGGCGCCCGGACCGGGGATCATTGTCGAGGGGATGGAGGACATGCTGGTCCACATCGCCCGCTGCTGCGCCCCGGTTCCGGGTGATCCGATCGTCGGGTTCATCACCGTCGGCCGCGGGGTTTCCGTTCATCGAGCGGATTGCACCAATATCGCCGATCTCAACGACAGCCGGTTGGTCGAGGTGTCGTGGCCGCCCGATCGGGTCGGATCCTTCGCCGTTTGGATTCAGGTTGAAGCCCTCGATCGCACCCGACTCCTGCGCGACGTCACGGCCGCCATCTCCGACCTCGGGGGCAACATCACGGCGTCGTCATCGGTCACCGGACGCGACCGGGTCGCCATCCTCCGCTACGAGGTCGAGCTCTCGGACCCGGGCGCCCTTCCCCGGCTCCTCGCCGACCTGAAAGGGGTCGACGGAGTGTTTGCGTCCTATCGCTTGGTCACCGAGCCCGAGGGGTCCTAGCCCTGGAAACCTAAGGCTATAGGCTGCGGATACCGCAGAAGATTGCATAAAGAAACGCGCCTTAACCTGACGAGTTGTGCTCATTCTTTCCCAGCCGCTCTGGGTGGCCCAGACCAACACGTATGTCGTCGCCACGGGACGAGGGGAGCCGGCGGTGGTGATCGATGCGCCTCCCGACGACGAGGCTATCGGGCGACTCTTGAACGATCACGATCTGGCTCCGGTGGCCCTGCTTCTGACGCATGGCCACGTCGACCACATGGGAGGGGCGGGTTCCTTCTCCCGCCGGACTGGCGCGTCCGTGTACGTCCATCCCGACGACGATTACCTCACCCTCGAGCCCGCACGCCAGTTGCAGGGGCTTTTCGGCTCAACCTTGCCCGGAGATTGGGCGCCACCCGAGGTGAGGACCGACCTCGCCGACGGAGAGTTGCTCGACCTGGCCGGATTGAGATTCGAGGTGAGGCACACACCCGGTCATACCCCGGGTCATTCTTGCTTCCATCTCGAAGCGCACGAGACTCTGTTCTCGGGTGACCAGCTCTTTGCCGGCTCGGTGGGCCGCACCGACCTTCCCGGCGGTGATTGGGAGACGTTGCTCTCGTCGATGAAAAGCCGGGTCCTAGACCTCCCCGACGACACTCAGGTCTTGCCGGGTCATGGCCCCGAGACGACGATCGGGATTGAACGCCGGCACAACCCTTTCCTGCAAGGCATCTAAGTACCCTGGCTCCACCGATCGTGACCCCTTCATCACCCACGCCCATTCGACCCCGCACCATGCCGGGAGTTCTCGAGCTGCTACCTCCCGAACAGGCTGCCTTCCAGGGGATGCTCGATGTCATCAGGCGCGGGTTCGAGAGTTACGGGTTTCTCCCCATTGCCACTCCCACGATGGAGTTGGCCGAACTTTTGCTGCGCAAAGCCGGAGGCGAGACCGAGCGCCAGGTGTACATGGCGCAAACGAGCGGGGCGATTGAACAGGGTGACGAACCCGAGTTAGCCCTGCGCTTCGACTTGACGGTGCCTCTGGCGCGCTATGTGGCGGAGCATGCCAACGAGCTCACCTTTCCGTTCCGTCGCTATCAGATGCAGCCAGTCTTCCGCGGCGAGCGTCCCCAGCAGGGAAGGTTTCGGGAGTTCTACCAATGCGACATCGATGTGGTGGGCCGGGACACCCTCAGCCTCCGCTACGACGCCGAGATCCCGGCGGTGATCAACACGGTCTTCGCTGACCTGGAAATCGGCGAGTTTGTGATCGGGATCAACAACCGGCGCCTTCTTTCCGGCCTCATGAACAGCCTCGGGGTCGGGTCGGGCGAGGTATTGATGCGCGAGCTGGACAAGCTCGCCCGGCGCGGCCCCAATGAGGTGATCGCCTCATTGCAGCGAGAGGGGGCGGGAGAGGAAGGGGCCCGGCGATTGGTCGACCTCGCCGCCCGCGGGGTCGTGACCGGCGACTTGGCCAAGGCGCTGCTCGAGGAACTGGGAGGAAACGACCCTGACCTCGTTCTAGGAATCGAGGAGGTGCGGGAAGTACTTCAACTCCTTTCCCAACTGGGCGTGCCGGCCCATCGCTTCGGGCTCGATCTGGGAATTGCCCGGGGCCTCGACTACTACACCGGCACCGTCTACGAGACCACCCTGGTCGCTCATCCGGAGCTTGGCAGCATTTGCTCGGGGGGGCGTTATGACGACCTCGCCGGCCACTACACGAGTTCGAAGCTCCCGGGGGTGGGGACCTCGATCGGCCTCTCAAGGCTCTTCTGGCAGCTGCGAGCAGCCGAGATCTTGCCCGCTCCGAAAAGCACCGTTACGGCATTGGTGGCACTGATCGATGACGAGGGTCTCTCGACCTCGCTTCGGATCGCCGCCGATTTGAGAAGAAACGGCATCAACACCGAGTCATCCGTCGAGCCCCGCAAACTCGGCCAGCAATTGAAGTACGCCGACCGGGCTGGCATCGAGATCGTCGTGTTGGCGGGCCCGGAGGAGCGGGCCCGGGGAGAGGCACTCGTTCGCAACCTGAAGCAACAAAGCCAGGAGTTCGTCGCCCTCGCCGACGTCGTCGAAGCCGTCACCCGCGTGATGAGCAGATGAGCTTTCGAACCCATCGCAGTGCCGAATGCGCGGATCTCAGCGGCCATTCAGTGGCACTGGCCGGCTGGATCGCCCGCCGTCGCGATCACGGGGGGGTCACCTTCATCGATCTCCGAGATGCGACCGGGGTAGTCCAGATCGTGGCGGATCCAGACCTTCTCCCGGTCGTCGAAGAGCTGCGGATGGAGTACTGCATTCGCGTCGAAGGAGAAGTGCGCCAGCGACCGGAGGGGACCGTCAATCCCGATCTCGCCACCGGAGCCGTCGAGGTGGCGGCCAGTGCCATTGAGGTCTTGAGCCCCGCCGACACTCTGCCGTTCATGCTCGACGATCGCACCGATCTCGACGAGATAACGCGGCTCGAATATCGCTATCTCGACCTCCGCCGGCCGCGGATGACAGCCAATCTGCGAGCGCGATCGGCTGCGATCGCCGCCATTCGTCGCACACTCGACGGGCTCGGATTCCTGGAGATCGAAACCCCAACGCTCATCCGGTCGACTCCCGAGGGAGCAAGGGACCTGCTCGTGCCTTCCCGACTTCGCCAGGGTGCCTTTTATGCCTTGCCGCAGTCACCGCAACTCTTCAAGCAGCTCCTGATGGTGGGGGGGGTGGAGCGCTACTTCCAGATCGCTCGCTGCTACCGCGATGAGGACACGCGGGCGGATCGACAGGTCGAGTTCACCCAGCTCGATCTCGAGGGTGCGTTCTGGGACGAAACCGCCGTCCAATCGACGGTGGAGGCCGCTCTCGTTGCGGTAGTTGAGAGCCTGCGAGGCGAAAGTCCCGTCCTTCCTTTCCCGCGGCTGACGTGGCACGAGTCGATGAATCGTTATGGGGTCGACAAACCCGACCTTCGGTTTGCGATGGAGATCGTCGATCTCACAGAGGTTTTTTCCGCCACCGAATTCCGCGGCTTCTCGTCCGCTCTGAAAGCCGATGGAGTCGTGAAGGGAATCAATGCCGGCGCACGAGAATTCCCCCGCTCGGCCGCCGACCGTCTCACCGAAGACGCCAAGGCCGCTGGCGCCGCCGGGCTGGTCTGGGCGGTGGCGGAGGAAGGAGGGTCGATCCGCTCACCTGTCGCCAAGTTCTTCAGCGAGGCCGAGACCAAGGAGCTGATTTCGAACATGGGAGCCCAACCGGGCGACGTATTGCTCGTCGTGGCCGGGGAGTGGCTGACTGTGGTGTCCGCTCTCGGCGCACTGCGGCTGCGTCTTGGCCGCCCAGACGGGCACGAAGAGCTCTCGTTCTGCTGGGTAACGGACTTTCCCATGTTCGAAGAAGGCAACGAGGGACTGACATTCCTCCACCATCCCTTCACCTCGCCCCAGGACGTCGATGTGATGAAGACCAAACCGCTCGAAGCGCTCGCCCGGGCTTATGACGTCGTGGTCAACGGAATCGAACTTGGCTCGGGTTCGATACGGATCCACAACCCCGACGTGCAACGGCAAGTCTTCGACATCCTGGGAGTTTCCGCCGCCGAGCAAGAAAGCCGTTTCGGCTGGTTCCTGCGAGCTTTGCGCTTCGGCACTCCTCCCCACGGCGGATTCGCGGTCGGAATCGATCGATTGGTGATGGTGCTGCAGGAGGAACCGAACATCCGGGAGGTGATTCCGTTCCCCAAAACGCAATCCGGACTTGACCCGATGACCCAGAGTCCCGCCCCCGTGGAGGCGAATCAGCTCCGAGACCTGGGAATCGAAGTAATCGAGGAGAGGCCCGACACGTAGAGTGCCGTCGGTGGAGGATCTGTTCGCGGCCCGGGCCAACGAGAGCATTGCGTCGCTAGCCCAGCTCGCCACCCGGATGCGACCGAAGAGTCTCGATGAGGTAGTGGGCCAGCCCGGGTTGCTCAAACCGGGTGCCGCCTTTCGTCGGATGATCGAAAATGGAAGGCCCATATCGATGATCCTCTGGGGTCCGCCGGGGACAGGCAAGACCACCCTCGCCCGTCTCGTCGCGGACCACACCGATGCTGCTTTTGAGACCCTTTCGGCCACCTCCGCCGGTGTGAAGGATGTACGCGAGGTTCTGGCCCGCGCTCGTCAGCGACTCGAGAACGACGAGCGAAGGACCGTGCTTTTCCTCGACGAGATCCATCGCTTCAACAAGAGCCAGCAGGACTCGCTTCTTCCTGGGGTCGAAGATGGGGTGGTCATCCTCGTCGGTGCCACCACGGAAAACCCGTTCTTCGAGGTCAATTCACCGTTGATCTCCCGATCCACGATCTTCCGTCTCGAACCCCTCTCGCCGTCCGATATCTCCACGCTGATCGATCGCGCCCTATCCAACGGCGGCCAAGGCATCGGTGATCTGGGATTGAGCATCACCCCCGAGGTCCAGACCGAACTGACACAGCGCACGGGCGGCGACGCTCGTCTGGCCCTCAATAGTCTCGAAGTGGCTGCCACTTTGGCACAGAGTCGGGGCTCCGAGGTGATATCTCAAGAGGACATCGAAGAGGCGTTGCAACGGCGAATCATTCGCTATGACAAAACCGGCGATCAGCACTACGACGTCATCTCCGCCTTCATCAAGAGCATGCGCGGGTCTGATCCCGACGCCGCCCTTTTCTGGCTGCACCTCATGATCGGAGCAGGCGAGGATCCCGAGTTCATCGCTCGCCGGATGATCGTCTTCGCCTCCGAGGACGTCGGCTTGGCCGACCCGACCGCCCTCCAGATCGCGGTTGCCGCCGCCGAGGCACTGGCCCACGTCGGGCTTCCCGAAGCAACCTACAACCTCACCGAAGCATGCATCTACTTGGCCACCGCTCCCAAATCGAACTCCGTGGCCAAAGCGATTGGTGCCGCCACCGAAGCGGTCACCAACACCAACTCCCCGCGGGTGCCGCTGCACCTGCGCTCGAGCGGAGGCAAGGGATACCGATATCCGCATGACCACCCCGGCGGGGTGGTCGCCCAGCGTTACTGGCCCGATGGCTCGGATCCCCAGATCCTCTACCAGCCGGGAACGACGGGCACCGAGGAAGTCATCGCCCTTCGTTTGCAAGAGGCTGATCGGGTTCTGAAGAAGGAAGGCCGATGAGTCGCCCGGCGGTGTTGCTGGGCATTCTGCTCCTCGCCGCCTGCGCAGTCGGGGCCCGCACCACCACCACTACGACTCTGGCTCCAGCTTCGACCTCGACCGAGGTCCCGACCACCTCCGCCGCCCCGACAACCTCATTAGAGGTGACGACCACCCTCGCCCCCACCACCACGCTGGCGCCCTTGCAGGGCCTGGGCCTCGAGACGGTGCTCGAAGATCTGGTCCAACCAATCCTTCTCCTGAGCCCACCGGGCGATCACCGTCGGTTCGTACTCGAGCGAACCGGAGTCATCTCCATCATCAACGAGGCCGGCGGGACCGCACCGTTTCTCGATCTGTCCGATCGAGTTAATAGCGGAGGGATCGAGCAGGGGCTTTTGGGGATGGCCTTTCATCCCGAGTACGCCGACAACGGCCGCTTCTTCGTCTACTACTACCGTCTCGGCTCCGAGCAGACCCGCTTGTCCGAATTCTCCGTCGCTGGCGGCCGCGCCGATCCCGACTCCGAACGCCCGCTGCTCACCTTCGACAAGCCCACCACGAGGCACAACGGGGGGATGCTCCTCTTTGGCCCCGACGGTCATCTGTGGATGTCTCTCGGCGAGGGGGGAGCGGCCTCGGTCAACTCCCAGGATCCATCGCGCCTTCTATCGGCGATCCTCCGTCTCGATGTCGACCGGGGTGATCCCTATGGCATCCCGGCCGACAATCCTTACGTTGGTGGAGGCGGGGCGCCCGAGGTCTGGGCCAAGGGGCTTCGCAACCCCTGGCGATTCACGATCGACGAGGGCCTCCTCTACATCGCCGACGTAGGGCACTCCGATTACGAGGAGATCGATGTGGTCCCGTTGTCGGGGGCGCCTTACAACTTCGGATGGCTGCGGATGGAAGGCACCCACTGTTTCCAGCGCGGGTGCGATCCGGTCGCCGAGAACCTGACGTTGCCGGTGCTCGAATACACGCACGCTGAGGGTTGTTCAATAACGGGTGGTTTTGTGTATCGGGGAGCATCCATTCCCGAGATCAGCGGCCACTACTTCTACGCCGATTGGTGCGGGCAGTGGGTCAGGTCATTCCGCTATGACGACGGCGAGGTGACCGACCATCAGACCCGTTTCGAAGAGGCGGGTCAGATCAACAGCTTCGGCGTCGACTCGGAGGGAGAGCTTTACCTCCTCACGTATGAAGGGGCAGTGAAAAAAATCGTCCCCGTGCGGTGACTTTGCGAACCCTGGGACGTAAATAGCCTTCGCCGCAGCGGCGCGGACCATGACTCGGGACTCGACAAAACGCCTCTGACCAGGGAAGATAGCGCTTGCTGGGTTGCCCTTTGGTCGCAGGAGTCAGAGC
>JBOGEX010000170.1:0-54571 GCA_050741915.1 Acidimicrobiia bacterium | reverse complement strand
CGGAAAGACGGATCAGATTCACCCCGCGCGGGACGAAGCGCTCACCGGAAAGTCGGTCAAAGAACTCCCCCGCTCCATTGACAATGCGCACGCCAATCCGGTGCTCGGTCGCAGGAGCGGGATCTGTTGTGATCGCCGTGGTCGCCACTACGGTCGGCGGCGGAACACTAGGTACGGTCTGGGATACACAACCGACAGCTAGGAAGAGACCCAGCAGCAGGAAGCAAACACGCACCCTCTTCATTCTTGCGTGGATCTGGCCAAGCCAAAGGGAATCAATCGTGGTGGCCAATTCCAGGAAGATGTCCGGATGAGGGACTCGTGAGTGGTGGCTCAGTTTGGCTTGGAAAATCGCCAGGACTCCCCGCCAAATCTAAATTCGGTCGCCCCACGCCCGCTTTCTGGCTAATCCGGTAGCTGGCGCACCAGTACCGGGGGTGGGGGCACGCAACCGAATTTGCCCAGCCTGGCCGCCAGCTCCTCCGTCTCCCCAATCGCCGTCCATGCCCTCGCTGTGGCGGATCGAGGAACGGATGTTGTTGTTGAGCCAGTAGAGCATGACGTTGATGATGAGGTCGTCCCTGCGGGCTCTTGGCTATTCCTCGTGATCCCCTCGTGGGCATGTAAGGTGCCGCATGGGACGAAAACTCGACAACGCCGTGGGGCTTTATCTGGACGGTATCCGCGACGGAAACGTGCGCGAGGCCGTCAGGAAGTACACCGGCGAGCGCTACACGCAGCACAGCACGGGTGTCCGCGACGGGGCGGAGGGGTTTATCGAGTTCTTCGAGCCGTTCCTCGAGCGCAACCCTGACCGTGACATCCGGATCGTGCGCGCTTTCGAAGACGGTCGGCATGTCTTCGTCCAGGCCTACCAGTCCTTGAACGGCGGGCAGTCGAAATGGGTGACCACCGACCTGTTCGACACCGACGACCAGGACCGCATCATCGAGCATTGGGATGTCATCTCGGCGTGGTCGGACCAGAGCGTCGCCGGACACACCCAGATCGACGGCCCGACCGAAATCACCGACCTCGCACAAACCGAGAACAACAAGAAAGTCGTCCGGGAGTTCCTCGCCGAGGTGCTGCAAAAGGGCCAGGGAGAGCGGATCACGGACTTCATCTCGGCCGACACCTACCTCCAGCACAACCCTTTGGTAGGCGACGGCATCGAGGGAATCCAGGCGTTCATGGGCCAGCTCGCCGAACAAGGCCAGTCGATGGTCTACGAGGACGTCGCCTTCGTGCTCGGACAGGGCAACTTCGTGGTCGCCTACAGCCGGGTCAACCTCGGCGGCCAGCAACTGGCGGTGTTCGACATCTTCCGCCTCCAAAACGGCCTCATCGTCGAGCACTGGGACAACATGGAGCCGATCCCCACCCCCGAACAGGCCCGCAACAGCGGCAAGTTTTGACCAACGACAGGAGCCAGCCATGACCGTCCTCGAGACCGCGACGTTCCGCCTCCGGCCCGACGCGCCGGAGTCCGCCTACCTGGAAGCGGACCAGGCCGTCGAACGCACCCACGTCGCCCAGCAGCCCGGTTTCCTTAGCCGCCAAATCGGCCGCACCGACGACGGCCAGCGGATCGTCGTCGTGCACTGGACCGACGCCGCCTCGGCCGACGCGTCCATGGCCACCTTCATGCAAGCCCCCGCCACCGCGGACTTCATGGCGCTCATCGACACAGACACAATGGTGATGACCCGCTACACGCTTCGAGACTGATGTCAGCCCGGATCGGGCTCACCTGGCGATCTCCCATTGCGGTTCGAGTGAGCTTTGGTGACAACCATTGCCGTCAGGCCGTGCCCGCTTCGCTACCGGTGAGGAACTCGGCCGCGGCGGGTGCGAGGGGCCGCACGTTCGGGTTGTGGCTGAGTTTGGGCAGCTCGCGGTGCTTGGCGTTGGGGAGGACGTCGGCGATCGCCCGCTGCCGTGCAAAGCAGCGGTTCGCTCTTGCGGCCGGCAAGGACGAGGGTCGGGGCGGTCACCCCGGCCCAGTCGCCCGGGCAGAGCGGCTCGCCACGCATTGAACTTGCTCATCACCGCCGAGTCGTGTGGGGTCGAGTTGGCCGTTGCTTTGAGCTTCGACCACATGGGCAGAACCCGCATCAGCGTCACGAAAGCTGCCGGGTTGCCCATGGCCCTGGTCATGTAGAAGCGGACGGTCTCCGAGCGGCGGTCGGCGGACACCAACTCGTGCAGCGTCTGGGCGAGATCGGCCGGGGGGACGTGGTGCTCGTGGTCGACGACGAACGGGGGCTCGAAGGCGACGATCCGCTCGATTCCCGCGATCCGACCTGAGGCCGCGGCCCGCAGGGCGAGGCCGGCGCCTGAGGACCAGACGAAGAGCGAAGCCGACCCGCCCGCCGCCTCCACCAACCCGGCGAGGTCGTCGATCTCCCGTTCCATGTCATAGACGCCAGGAGTGTCCACCGCTGTCGCCACGTCCCCGGCGGTCGTAGTTGATAACGGTGAGACCGTGTTGGTTGGCGAGCGTCTCAGCCAGTTCCATCATCTTCGGAAAGGCCCGGTAGCTGAAGGCGCCGCCGATCAGGATCACGGTCGAGGCATCGCCGCCGAGGTGACGGTCGAAGGCGGTGATGTGCCGTTCGGCATGTACCTGTGCCGCGAGCTGATCTTGGTGCCGTCAGCCGAGATGACCGTCTCCATGGCCTTCACCGTTTGCTTTCGTGGGCCGGGCTGGCGTCCCGGGTGGAAGTTGCCTGGTACCCGCCGCCGGGCCAGGTCCACGCTCCGCCGATGGTGTTGCCGTCGGCGCTGAAGGTGGCCTTGTAATAGCTTTCCGATCCCCGCTTTCCGCCCCAGATCGTCAACGTGTCGCCGTCCATGTCGTACACGTAGTCAAGGGTGTCTCCTTCGGAGGTATAGGTGCGGGACTTGATATCGCCGCTGGGCTCCTCGCCGAAGAGGCGCTCGTGGCCGATGATTTCGGTGAACTTGTTGCGGTGACCGTCGAGCTCCAGCTCTCCTTCCTGGACCAGGAAGAATCCGCCCTCCATCCAGCGGTAGGTAACGGTTCCGGTGGCGTCGCCGCTTATGCGCCACGTCCCGACGAGGCGATCGAGGGCGCGCAGATCGGCAGCGGGCTGCCGGGTTTCCGGGGGGCTGTCAGTCATATCTCTTCCTTTCGTGTCCAGTGCCGCAATGTGCGTTCGGGGCGGTTGTTGTGCTGTTTACGACTTCCGGTCGCGGGCTCCCCTGCCGAGCGACTGCTCGAACTGGAACCAATTGTCGGGGTCGTATTCGAACTTCACCTCGACCAGGCGGTTTGTTGCCGTAATAGGCCTCGGCCAGTCTCGAGGCCCGGGTCCGGGAAGAGAGTCAGGTGGTCACCGACCTCGTGGACATACCGGGTGTGCCAGAGCCGATCGCCAAGCGCATCCGGGAGGACCCCCGGGGCGCAACCGTCCGGATCACCGACACGCTCCAGGACTACTGGGAGCTGGCCTTCGCCAGATACTGGCCAAGCCTGCGGGAGCTGCTCGAGGCCGACGTGTTGTGGCGCTCCCGGCGTCTGGCCGCAGGCGGAGCCCACGCCGTGTTCGACAACTTGCACGAGACCGTCACCTGGCACGGCGATCGCCTGTCGGCGGCCGATCCCTGGAGCTACTCGGGCGAACTGTCGGGCGAAGGGCTCTTGCTGGTCCCGAGCGCCATGGCCTGGCCCACCGTGCGAAAGATGGTCGAGCCCTACCAGCCGATGATCGCCTACCCGGCCCGCGGCATCGCCACCCTCTGGGAGAAGGGAGCGCCGGCGACCCCCGAGGCCCTCGCCGCCCTCCTCGGACGGACCCGTGCCCGGCTGCTCATCGCCCTCGCCGAACCGAACTCCACCACCGCCCTCGCCAAGCGCCTCTCCGTCAGCCCCGGAGGGATCAACCAACACCTGTCGGTGCTCCGATCAAGTGGCCTGGTCACCCGCACCCGCTCCGCCGGATCCGTCCTTTACCGCCGCACCCCCACTGGCGACACCCTCGCTTCCCCCAACGACGCCTGATTACTGCTGGGCCAAGAGCCGCTGGGATTGTTCGCTATCTGACATAGTGCCGAGATGAGAGATCACGTCTCGTTTGAGGTTCCGTTGATGGTCGAAAAGTAAAGTCCTCGATTGCGGGCGGGAAGCGCGCGGCTCGGATCGGCAGCCTCACGAGGTTGTCATGAAGCTCGACATCGTCGATCAGCTGCTGATCTGTTTGGTCGACCAGCCCTGCAACGTACCGACGGCCATGCGCCCCCCGGCCACCACCCGAGAGCAGATCTCGGAGGCGTGGACCGCCGCACTTAAGCCCGGCTAGCCAAAGCAGGGCGCGCCCCGTGCAGGCGCGCCCACGACCCACTGCTGCTTAGGAGGAATCAATGAACTAGAGAGCGCGAAAGCCAGCTCTCGTTCTAACGAAGTCGACAGGTTGTCGGCTTCTTTCTTAAGCCGCAGAGGCACCCAACATGTATGAGACTTGTAGAGTCGTTATGCCGGCTGAAACGCCCTGCACAAGAGCGGGCTTTTCGCGAAGCGTGAATTTCCTGGCCGGCAAGAAAGGGAGTGGAATATGAAGCGCCTTCTGCCACTGCTAGTGGTCGCAGTCGTTGTCGGCTTGGCGGTGCCTGCGGTGGCTGCTCCACCGACAACCGAGACGGTCACTGTGCACGGGGTCACGGAAACCTTCGTCGATGTGGCCCCCACATGTGAAGGGGGCGGACCGCTGTTCGAGATAACGCTCACCTTCAACGCGGTCGAACACACAACATCCTTCGCTGATGGGCGAATCCACGTCACGTTTACCCAAACCGGCACCTTCGTGGCAGTGCCGCTCGACCCGGCAGACCAGGGCGCGAGCGGTCACTTCACCGTTTGGGGTGGTTTCAATCAGAACAAGCAGACCGTCAACGGCACCTTCACGCTTAACATAAACGGCCAGTTCGATGACGGCACCAAGATCAGCACTCACCTCGTCGACCATTTCAATGTCACACCGGCTGGGGCGGAGTTCTTCTTCACCCACTGCCACGACTGAACGGGTCGACTCGACCGTCGCCTCCCATCGTTGGGTCAGCGAGAGGAATCCCCCGAAGTCAACTCAGGGGATTCCTCGGCCATCCGATCGGGCGCGGTAGTGATCGTTGGTACCGCATCCCGATCTGGCCGCTAGCCGTGGCCCCTTCCGGCGCCTCGCGCTGATATGTGACCGGTCACCAACGCGCGAGGACAATCTGAAGTTTGTCGGAGGGCACTATGCGATTGCTGGGCTCACAAGCCCAGTTTCGGTCAGACTGCCAATGTTCTTCGGTTCCCGGTTGGTGTCGGCCAGATTTTCGCCATCTGCTCCCAGGTCGGGCTTCTCCTTCGTGCCGGCTTGACAAGCTCGACCGGAGATCGTCTCCAATTTTACCCGCAGCTCGACTCTTGGGTCGGCTACGAGGTTGAGGTACCACACCGGGTACTTAGGGGAGCCAGGCATTCTGAGACTCTCCCGGCTTTGGTGCCTCATAGCCGGTGGGTTGAAGGATCCGGCTACGGAGCACTGCAAGAACCTCATCGCGGAGAACCGAAACGGCTGACCCCAACAAACCACGGGCAGGCCATCCGTGGACCTTGTCTCGGATCTCGTTGATCGTCCATTGCATTATCTCGGCTACGTGAGCGGTGGTGAGGAGAGGCGGGTATTGCGAACGGATTAGACGAGTCGAAAAAGTTGCGCGTCGTGCTAATCCCCATTCGTTGTAGCCACAGGAACGTCGGATGGAAGATGGCACGCGTTCGGCCACGACCGTTCCGCCTGGCAGCGTCGGCCTAGGCGTGACCTAGCAATCGGTGCCGAGACTCGAATGGGATCAAGCTGCGATCGAGTATGACCTTGTCAGCGGCGCAGCCCGTGTAGTTAGCATCGGTGTCGGTCCTCCGACACGAACCCCTAGTGCATGGGGTGCCCCAGCTCCTACGTGTACCCGCCCGTCGGGTAGCAGGTGAGTTTGACACCGAGTTCCTCGTAGATTGCCCGCTTGTCAAGGGGTCGGACGTCGGCAAGCACCGCGGAGTTGGACGACGAGCGCTTTCACTTCGTTGTCGGTGAGTCTCCGTTGGGTGGGCTTGCGGCACAGTTCCCGTTCTAGGGTCCTTCGCTCTCGCTCGACCTCGACCATCCAAGTGGCGGCGATGGTCATGTCGCTGTCGTGTTCGAGAAGCGCCCGGTACTTGGCGAGCTTTGGCGTCGCACTCTTTCAGTTGGCGGCGCAGGTCGAGGACACGCGCCCGGTCGTTATCGGGTATGGCTTGGCTGGCGGCGGCCAGGCCTGGCGTGGCGTCGAGGTGGTCGTCGTCGAAGAGGCCACCGATCCAGGCATCGAGACCCGCCACAATGGCGTCCTCTCGCACGTACACGGTTGGCGTGTTGTTTCTCGCTCAACGCGTACTCGATGGGGAAGTTGCATCGATAGTACGGCTGGCCGTTGTTCCAGGATCCTTACATTCTGCGGCCACAAAGATCACAGCGGACCAGCCCCGAGACTACGTAGGGGTGCTTGGTGCGATTTCGGCGGACCGCGGCACGCTGGGACCCCGCAAACACCTCCTGAGCGGCTTCGAAAATGTCGACGGAGACGATGGCGGCATGTGTCAGTTTCTCAGACCAGACTCACTGAATTGAGTCGTTCCAGCGCATCTTGGTGTCGTGGCCAAGAGCGACTTCGTCGACGTCGATGAGCACCTCGTAACGGGCTTGAGGGTTCCAGACCTTGACGGGGGTTTTCGGATTGTGGAGCGCAGGGATTTGAACCCCTGACCCCTTGCATGCCACAAGGAACAGGCACTTGTGCCCCGACGTCTCCGGTAGTAGCTCAACATGTTAGAGAAACCAAGCGGCGACAGGCTATTTTGGGTGCGAACTCCGAAAACTCAATGCCGACAGCCGCAATCAGGGAAGGCGATTTTGGCACCAATAGGAACCCTGCCCTTCAGCGCCCGTATGATTCGCCTCGGCAACCAGGTTCGCGCTCGTTCTCAAGCTTCCAAGGCACATCGTCTTTCGGAACCGAACGGTCCAACCACTCGAGACACCTCAACAACCGTCCACCCGGTGTGTTGGGTACCTTGTGAGCTTTCCAATCACCGATTCGAGCCCGAAGCTGGCGAGTGCAGTCGCAGACGTTATCGCTGAGATTTCATTGAGCGGACAGAAGAGTCAATGCCGTCACGATGACCCTCGACGCCAACGGAGCCGTAGCCGCTGGCCTGGTCAACGGAACGGCCAACCTCTGGAAGATGATGGCTCTGAGGCGACACCGCCCAGACCATTACATTCGACGCGTGCGTTCTGCATGCCCCTGAAACGGAGGGTGTCAATCAGAAGAGAGGATCAAGATGGCAAGGATCGTGGTAACCGAGTTCGTCTCCCTTGGCGGGGTCATGCAAGCCCCTGGCGGGGACGAGTACTTCAAGCATGCAGGTTGGACTTTCGAGATCGAGCGAGGGGCGGAGGGCGACAAGTTCAAGCTCGACGAAACCCTCGCCTCGGAGGCGCTGTTGTTGGGGCGGGTCACCTATGAGGGCTTTGCGAAGGCGTGGCCGTCGATGAAAGACGAGTTCGGCTTCGCCGAGAAGTTCAACAGCATGCGGGAGTACGTCGTCTCCTCGACCCTGAAGAAGGCCGAGTGGACCAACTCAACGATTCTCAGCGGCGATGTGGTGAAGGAGGTCACGCAGCTCCGCGAGAGGCTGGATGGGGACATCGTTGTCCATGGCAGCGCCGAGCTCGTACAGACGCTGGTCGAGCACGACCTGGTCGACGAGTTGCGCCTGATGGTCTTCCCGGTTGTTCTCGGGCGCGGCAAACGACTCTTCGCCGACACCAGCGACAAGAAGCCAATGCGTCTCATCGACTCGCAGATGGTCGGCGATGGCGTCGCCATCCTTACCTATCAGCGAGCCAGCTAGGAATCGAGTGACGTCAGGCAGAGTGGTGTACGGCAGCCGGTGAGCGTGTCGCTACCGACGTAGATGACGGCCACCGGGTGATCCTTCCACAGCACTCTCGAAAGGACGCACCCACGATGACGTCACCCCCAGTATCGACCCCTGCTCGACTGCTCGAGGAGCAGCTGGCCCAGGCGAGCCCGGATCCTATGCGGCAGATGCTGCATGTCTTGATCAACAAGCTGCTCGGCGGCGAAGCGGACGCGGTGTGCGGCGCCGCCTACCGCAGCGTCTCCGACGAGCGGGCCAGCCGCCCACATCACGGCCTGACCCAACCGGCCACGCGTTAGGAGTCTGGACGGTGAGTCGTGTTGGGCTGAGATGGCTCACACAGGTACCGGGACCGCCTCCACTTCTTCAATCCGAAGCATCGAGGAAAGGTGCGACAGTTTCGAAATCCGAGAAGGGCCGTTCGTTGAGAAGGTAGCGCCGGCAAATCGCTGACGCTCGAACGGAAAACAAGGAGTGAAACGATCTCCTCGACCTCTGTTCGGCTCAGACTGACCGGTCTATCTGCTGGCCTCCTACTCGCAGGTTTACGACGCGGCCCGGTTCGTCCTGCGCGATTCAGCTAGGAGGAGAATGGCCCTCGTGTTCGGCGACAACGCCGCGGCGGTCTATCGTTTGGCCGCCCAAAATGAGGAGGCGCCGCGCCTCGTCAGATTCTGGGCTCATGGTCAGTGCAAGTACGTTGTGGTCTGGGCTATCCCGCTCCGCTCGAGACGCAGCCCGCGATAGGCAGAGGGGGTCCCAGCCGAGGAGGGCTCGGAGGATGGTCAAGGAACTGCTGATCGACCCGGCCGCGGTGCGGCGTCCCGGCCTCTTGGAGTTCGAGCCCGTCCCTATCAACGCTTACCAGGGCTCAATTTCTCAGGCGAAAGCCGAGGTTGGTGGCGAGGGCCTGGTGCGCATGCTCAGGGATATGCTCCTGATTCGCCGATTCGAGACCGCCCTTGACACCCTCAAGCGGCAGCAAACCTACGGGGACATCTCCTACCGGCACGGTGGTCCCGCCCATCTCTCCATCGGCCAGGAGGCCGCCGCCGTCGGCCAAGCCTTCTCGTTGGATGCCGACGACCACATCTTCGGGAGCCATCGCAGCCACGCCGAGTTCATCGCCAAGGGGCTTTCGGCGGTCGCCTCGTTGGACGAGGCCATCGTTCAACGGATCATGCAGGACCACCTCTCGGGGGAGATCCTGGCCGTTGTTGAGCGGCACCTGCCGGCCCAGGATTTTCACACCAGGGCCGTACAGTTCCTGCTCTACGGCCTCCTCGCCGAGATCTTCGGTCGTGCCTCTGGCTTCAACCGGGGCATGGGGGGCAGCATGCACGCCTTCTTCCCTCCTTTCGGGATCTACCCCAACAACGCCATCGTCGGGGCCTCGGCCCCCATCGCCGCCGGAGCCGCCCTTTTCAAGCGAGTGCAGCAGCAGCGCGGCCTGGTCATCGCCAACATCGGGGACGCCTCCTCCGGCTGCGGGCCCGTGTGGGAGGCGCTCAACTTCGCGGCAATGAGCCAACTCCGCCACCTCTGGCCGCCGGGCCACCAGGGCGGCCTGCCGGTCATCTTCTTCTTCGTCAACAACTTCTACGGGATGGGAGGCCAGCCCATCGGCGAGACGATGGCCTATGACCGTCTGAGTCGGATCGGGGCTGGGGTGAACCCCCAGAACCTGCACGCCGAAACGATTGACGGCAACAACCCGCTGGCGGTGCTGGACGCCATCCGGCGGGTGAGGGCCGTCATAGAGGCCGGCGAGGGTCCTGTGCTGCTCGATTGCCAGACCTATCGCCTGAGCGGCCACTCCCCGAGCGACGCCTCCTCTTACCGCACTCGCAAGGAGCTCGAGCTGTGGAGAGCGGCCGATCCCATTGGCTCGTACGCCTCCGACTTGGAGGTCGAAGGGATACTGGGAGACGGCGCCCGGGGGGAGCTCGACTCCTGGGCCGACCTTAGGGTGACGGAAGCGCTGCGGCTGGCGGTCGACCTTGACATCTCCCCTCGCCTGGGCGGCGGCGCGCCAGCCCGAGCGATCGCCGAGCTCATGTTCTCCAATACGGAGGTGGACCTCGGCCGGGCCCTACCGGGAATGGTCAACCTCCCGTTCGAGGAGACATCCCGGGCCGGGCAACTTCGCGAGCGCTCCCGCAGCGGGATGGAGGAGGGTCGCATCCTCCCCTCTAGCCGGGCCATTCAGTTACGCGACGCCCTGTTCGAGGCTATCGCCCACCATGCGGTGGCCGATGGCCGCCTCATCATCTACGGGGAGGAGAATCGCGATTGGGAAGGGGCCTTCGGCGTCTACCGGGGCCTCACCGAGTTGCTCCCCCACTACCGGCTGTTCAACACCCCCATCTCGGAGGCGGCCATCGTGGGGAGCGCGGTGGGTTACGCCCTAGAGGGCGGGCGGGCGCTTGTGGAGCTGATGTACGCAGACTTCATGGGGCGGGCGGGAGACGAGATCTTCAACCAACTTGCCAAGTGGCAAGCTATGTCGGGCGGGGTGGTGAAGATGCCGGTGGTTCTGCGGGTATCGGTCGGAAGCACGTATGGGGCCCAGCACTCCCAGGAATGGACCGCCATGGCGGCCCAAGTCCCCGGGCTGAAGGTGGTCTTCCCCGCCACTCCTTATGACGCAAAGGGACTGATGGCGTCCGCTTTGGCTGGCGACGACCCGGTGGTCTTCTTCGAGAGTCAGCGTCTGTATAGCCAGGTGGAGGTTTTGCGGCCGGAAGGCGTACCGCCGGGTTATTACCGGGTGCCGATTGGGTTGCCCAGAACGGTGAGGCCGGGTGACGATCTCACGGTCGTGTCGGTGGGGGCGACCCTCTACCGGGCCGTGGAGGCGGCCGACCGCCTGGCGGGCGAGTTCGGCCTGACGGCGGAGATCATCGACGCCCGAAGCCTGGTGCCCTTCGACTATCGGCCCGTGGTGCGGTCGGTGCAA
The DNA here is from genome assembly GCA_050741915.1 of Acidimicrobiia bacterium. Lineage (GTDB taxonomy): Bacteria > Actinomycetota > Acidimicrobiia > Spongiisociales > ZC4RG35 > JACCTH01. The sequence continues at coordinate 43,625 of JBOGEX010000170.1, read as the reverse complement.
AGGACCGGGCGGTTGCTGCTCGTCTCTGACGCCTGCCTGCGAGGGAGCTATCTCGCCACCCTGGCGGCCGACCTGCAGCTTCTCTGCTTCGAGGACCTGAAGGCTCCTATCGCCCTGGTGGGGGCCCGCAATACCATCACCCCCCCGGCGGAGATGGAGGGAGCCTTCTTCCCTGGAGTGGAGACGATCCTTGACGCCGTCCACGCCCACCTTCGGCCCCTGATCGGCTATGAGTTCCATTCCGCGTTCGACCCGGTTGAGCTGCTGGCCCAGGCGGGTCGGGGGGTGTGAGGCCGTGGAGCAGTACGTGCGACTATGCCGCGGCGATCCTGTGCCCGAGGTTCCGAGGGCTGCGGGGTGGGCAGGAGCTAGGCCCCGGTGAGCTACGTCGTAGCCATCGGCGAGGCATTAATCGATATGATCGAGGGCCGCTGTGACGGGGAGCCCATCTATCGGCCCACGCCGGGCGGGTCTCCTCTCAACATCGCGGTGGGCTTGGCCCGCCTGGGGGTGCCGGTCGAGTTCGTGGGATCCTTCGCCGACGACGCGCTGGGCCGGCGGCTGCGGGAGTTCCTGGCCGACAACGGGGTGGGGTTGGAGGGCAGCGTCGAGGTAGAAGCCGACACCTCCCTGGCCGTCACCACGTTCGAAGGGCCAGAGCCTCAGTTCACCTTCTACGGGTCGCCCCACTCCTTCGGGCTGCTCGCCCCCGAGCACCTGCCAGGTGCCCTGATGGAGGAGGCGGCGGTGATCCACTGCGGCTCCATCTCGCTCCTCGAGGAACCGGTTTACCGGGCCGCCCTGGCGGCTTTCTCGGTCGAGGGGCCCAAGAAGACCGTCGATCCTAACGTCCGCCGCTCGCTCATCGTTGACCTCGACGCTTACCGCTCCTCCCTGGAGCGCCTCTTCGCCATGGCCGACTTAGTGAAGCTGAGCGCCTACGACGCCGCCGTCCTATATCCCGGATCCCCCGAGGAGACCGCCCGTCGCATCCGCCAGCTGGGGGCTGGGGGGGTGGTGGTCACCCTCGGCGCGAGCGGCGCCCTGGGTGTGCTCGACGACCAGATGCTCCGGGTCGGCGGTCGGGAAGTCGAGGCGGTCGACACTACTGGGGCAGGAGATGCCTTCATGGCGGCGCTGATCGCCGAGCTGCTTAAGGGACCGTCCTCCCCCAGCCAATGGGGGACGGCCCTGGAATTCGCCGTAGATGTCTCGGCTCTCACCTGCTGCTCCCCGGGAGGAGCCACCGCCATGCCCACACGTGAGGCGATCGAGGCCCGATTCGGCCGATAACCTGTCCCTGCCGATTTGTAGGCGCCGCTCCACCCGCCTGAGCAGGTCTTCCCGCTCCTCGGGGCCGATGTATCTGGAAAGGACTGGCAGGTGGCGCCTGAGGTCGGGTCGGCCGGTCAGGTTGGGCGGGGAGCTGAGTAGCGAGAAGCTTCCCCCAGATCAAGGCCCTCGACGACTTCGACTTTGTCGATCAGCGTCCCGTCAACTGGGCCAGCTCTCTCATTTTCACCAGTTCCGACTTCATACGGCCGCCGTAAGCGAGAAATTGCCACTACAAAGACCCAGGTCGCGGACCGGGGGATCTGCTTGATGGGCTTAGTTCAACGCGGCCAACGTCAATAAACATCAGATCGGGAGATTGCTACCTCTAGTAGTTGCCCTCGTCGGCTATTTCGAACCCATCTGTGTGGAAACGGGGCAGTTCATGGGGCCAACTCGCCTCACCAGCGCACCAGATCGCTTCCGAATGTCGGCGACCGATCGGCAGGCGGTCAGCGCCATCACCCGAGCGACATCGGCCCCGAGGAGCCGAGCATGGTCGACACCTCGCTCGCCGCTGGCCGAAAGACCCTACAAGTAAGCCCGCCCCGCCATGCAGACCCGGGCGCCCAATGCCACCGCCTTCACGATGTCGCTGCCTCGTCGAACGCCGCCGTCACGGATGATCTCGAGTTCGTAACCTATTACCGCGGCGACCGCGGGCAACAGCTCGAGGATGACCGGCGCCGAGTCGAGCTGGCGGCCGCCGTGGTTGGAGACGGCGATGGCCTCGACTCCCTCGCAGGCGGCGATCTGAGCATCCGCTCCTGTCTGAATGCCCTTGAGCACGATTGGGCCCGCCCACACCGTGCGCAACCAGTCCAAGTCGCGTCACAGACGCTCGGTCGAATTGTCTGCTTATGTAATCGGCGAGGGAGATGGCATCGGTGCCGTCGCCGCTATTGCCTGCCACGTTGGCGAACAGGATGGGCTCCGCCCGGAGAAAATTCTAAGTCCAACCGGTGTGGAGCAAGCCGTCGATGAGCGTGCCGGGTCCGATTTTGGGCGGACCCACGGCGCACATCGCGCTCGCGTCGGCCCAAAACGGCGGTATCAACGGTCAGGCACAGCGCCTCGTAGCCAGCACCGGCGGCGCGGTCGATTAGCTCTAGTAAGGCCGCGGTCGCGCCACACGTATTCCTGGAACCAGAGGCGGCCGGAACTCGCCTTCGCCACCTCTTCGATGGAGCGGGTGCTCAGAGTCGAAAGCGTGTAAGGGAGCAGGGCCCGCTCGGCAGCTCGAGCGACCGCCACCTCTCCTGCCGGATGGGCGATGCGAGTGAATCCGGTCGGCGCCAACACCAGCGGGAAACCGAGGCGCTTGCCGAGCAAGGAGGAGCTCGTGTCTACCTCGCTGACGTCGCGCAGCACCCGAGGCCTAAACTCGAGCCGTCGGTAGGCGGCCACGTTTCGATGAAGAGACAGTTCACCTTCGGCCCCGCCATCGATGTAGTCGAACACCCCCTTCGAAGGCTGGCGCCGGGCGAGTTGACGAAGGCCATCCACGCTGGCGGCGTGGAGGAGCCGCCGGCGGACGGAATCGAGTCGATGGGCCAGAAACGAAGGACCGATCGGAGCGTGGCGAGCATTGCGAGTCAGCCTTTGACCGCGCCGACCATCAGCCCGCGCGAGATGAAGCGCTCCAGGGCGATGGCGATGATGATCACAGGAACGATCAGGATCAGGATCAGCACCGACATGTACCACCACTGCGGGCCCCGGGTGGCGTTCTGGGCGGCCACGGTGAGAGGCATCGTTTGGGCATTTGCGCCGGATAGAAACAGCGCCAGCAGAAACTCATTCCAGGCGAAGACCAAGACGAATAGGAACGTGGCTACCAAGCCAGGAACGGAAAGCGGTAGCACGATCGTACGCAAGGTCGTGAAGATGCTGGCGCCATCGACGGCCGCCGACTCCTCGAGTTCTTTGGGGACGGACTCGAAGTAGTCGCGCATCAACCAGACGACTATCGGCAGGTTGGTCGCGACATAGGTGATTATCAGGGCGATTTGGGTGTCGAGCAGCCCGATGCGCTGGAAGAGCACGTAGATAGGGATGACCACGGCCACCGGGGGAAGCATCCGCTGGGAGATCAGCCAAAAGGCGATGTCCCGGTTCTGCAGGCTGCGTTTGAAACGTCGTCCGATGGCTTGCAGCAACAGCGCGAACACCGCCAACCCGACCGCGACCGCGATTTGCCATGGTACGCCGAGTGCGGTCGCCGCCACAACCAGAGCTATGCAGCCGATGAAGAGCAGAATCGCTCCGACTCGCGGCCTGTACTGGAATCGGGTGAGTGCGTAGGCGGCTGCCGAACCGAGCGCGAGCGCTATAACCGCGCTGCTCAGAGCCACCACCACGGTGTTGAAGTAGGGAGGGAGGGTGCTATTTCGCAGGTCGACGAATATGTATTTCCAGGCGTGGAGGGATGGCTCATAGTCCACCCAAGGCAGGTAAACCGGACCGGAGTTGACATCGACGGGCTGTTTAAAGGAGGTCACCACCAGCCAGTACAGGGGGAAGAGCACGACCAACGACCATCCACTCAGCAGCAAATAGCTGATGGCCTTGGCGAGCGGGGATGGATCGAGCACCGACCGGCGCCGCAACGGATTGCGCACTGCTAAGCCACCTTGGGCTGGAGGTGATTCACGTCCCACCATCCACTCGTTGACGAAACCGGTTGACATACCCGATACCGATCACCGTGACCACGAACAGCAATATGTATGCAATGGCCGCCGACTCGCCCAGATTGAGAGCCCGCCAGTCAAGATAGGCGTGGAGCGTGAGTGACTCGGTGGCGGTTCCCGGCCCGCCTCGGGTGAGAACGTTTGGAAGGTCGATGATCTTGAAGCCCTCGATCATGCGGATGAGGATGAGGGTGAGGCTGACCGGGATGATGCCTGGGACGGTGATGTAGCGAAAGACTTGCCAGCGGCTGGCACCGTCCACGATGGCAGCATCCACCGGTTCGACGTCCTGTGCCTCAAGCACCGCTAGCAGGACGATGAACATAAATGGTGTCCACTGCCAAATGTCGCCAAGGATGACGGCGATGCGTGCACCCCACGGCTCGTTGACCCAGGAAAAGTTCTGGAGGCCGAAGGCAGCCCAGAACGGCTGGAAGGGACCCTTTCCCGTATCGGTGAGCATGCGGAACATGTAGGCCACCCCCACCGGTGTGATCATCATCGGCAGAAGGAAAACCACCCGGAAGAAGCGGCGGCCGGGCAGACGTTGCGTCGCCAGAACCGCTAGGCCCAGACCAAGCAGGTACTGGATGGTGATCCCCACCGCCACATAGATCAGCGTCACCATCAAGGTGCCGGGTCGCCCCCCTGCGCTCAATACGGTTTGCACCGTCAGCCATAGCGTGGCCACGCCGAGCCAGGCAAATACGGTTCGGCCGACTTTGCTCCGCAGCCCGACCTGTCTGTTGCGCCAGGTGCGCAGCACCCCGCGGCCTAGGAGCACCAGACCCGCGGTAAGGATCACCCAACCGAGCGGCGAGGGCGGCCGGGCCACACCCAGCAGATGGTTCTGCTGACTCCCAAAGAGGAGTTTGCCGAAGTTCCTCAGCCCGATGAAGTTGATCTCGATTCCGCCCCGAACGAACTGCAGTCGGGATAAGGAAAGGTAAAGCGAGGCGATGAGCGGGAAGATCGAGAGGAATAAAACGACGAGGATCGCCGGCCAGATCAGGGCCGACCGGGCGAACCTATCGGAGCCGGAGCCGAGGCGAGTCCCTATTCCGACTCGAGCCTCGAGGCCCGACCCTGGTGGGGCCGGGTCTCGAGTGGATAGCCCGTCTGACGTTCGATCAGCGCTCGACACCCAGGCTCGCCAGATAGGCCTCCAGCTGGGTGTCACGACCTTGCTCCTCAGTGATCTCCTCCCAACCAGCCTCGATCTGTTGCATCGCCTCCTCGCGGGTGATCTCTCCGGCCAAGAACTGGGCGAGAGCCGTGTCGAGGACGGTGCCCTGGTACTGAGCAGACAAGGGCACCCGAATGTCCAGGACCATGTTCGGGCTTTCCAAGCTGGCCTGGATCGCTCCGAGGTAGTTCTGGGCGGCCGCCTCGCTCATCCCGGCTTCCACCCACAGGGCGGTGTCCGAGAATTGTGACAGGCGGTAGGGATTGAAGCCGGTGAGCCCAATGGTGACGTCGACGTTCGACTGCTCGGGCGCACTCACGAAGGCGAGGAAGTCGTAGGCGGCGTCTTTCACGGTCTGATCGACCGAGGCATTGATCGCGCCCGACCAACCACCGAAGGCTGCATAGGGGGCGTGATTGACGCCATCGACCGCGTAGGGGCAGATGGTGTCATCGCAATCGACCAAGCTGCCAGTGGCACGGTCAAGCACCTGCGTGGTTCCGGGGAGGATTACCGCCCCCACCTTGTCCTGGACCTGTGACGTTGCCGGGTCGATCGCCAGGGTGCCGATGTCTCCCCAGTCAATCGACAGGGCACAACGTCCACTGGTGAACAGGCCGCGGGTATCGCCGACATCGAGGTTGAGCTCATCCGGTGGGCCGAACTGGGTCGTGTTTTTGTAGATGTCGAGGGCGGCTCCGAACGCCTCATTGTTGACGAGGGGGACCATCGTCTCCGAATCGAAGAAGGAGCCCTCGCTTGTCCCCTGGGCTTGCAGGAACCCACCGGCCACCGACCAGGCCATCCAGTACGACTGGGCAGATCGGACCTTGGCTATGCACGAGCCATAGTCGCCTTCGCCATCATCGTTCAGGTCTTGACCGTGGTATCGCTCGGCGATCGCCAGGTAGTCGTCCCACGTCACCGGAGGCTCCACCCCGTCTGCCTCGAGCAAGTCCGAGCGGTAGTAGACCATCTGGAAGTCGCCGTCGAGTGGGATCGTATAGACCCGGCCTTGGTAGGTGGCGCTGAAGTCGCGGAAGAACGGACCGATGTCGTCCCATTGCACCACCGAGTCGGCCGTCACCCGATCGGTTATGTCCTCCAGGAAGCCCGGCGTCACGTAGTCGCCCATCCATTGCGGCGCGAACACGAAGGCGTGGTAGCTGTTGGTGCCGGTCGCCATGTCGGTGAGCAATTCCTGATACAAGTCACTAAATGGGACCGTCACCACATTGATGATCGCCCCGGTCAGTGCACTGAACTCGGGCCCACGGCGCTGCAGTGGCTCGGCGATCTGCGGCCCGGTGAACGTGAGGACGTTGACCTCGACACCTTCGTAGATAAGCCCGGCGGGCTGAGTAGTACCCCCCGTGGTCTCCGTCACCTGTGTAGGGCCCGTAGTCTCCGTTGGTTGCGTGGTCGTGGCAGTGGTCGCGGTGCCTGCCGGAGCGCAGGCAGCGATTGTCAGCGGAAGCCCGGCGACGAGCACTGCCCATCGCGGGAACCTACGTTTGATCATTTGTTCCTCCTCTCGCATATTCCCCTTGTCTTACTCGTCGGTTGCAAACAAATTCATGCCGAAACGCGGCCCGGCGCACTGGGTGAAGAGATCGGTTCAACAAGCCCTTCACTGGGCAGCCACTCCGGCCCATCGGGAAATCTATAACGGCGAAGCGATTCATCCTTCATCTGTGCACTGGTGCCCGGCCGGGTAGGCACCAGGTAATGGCCCGCACGGATCGCAACGGAGTCGATGAAATGCTCATGCAGATGATCGACGAACTCAATCATCCTTCCCTGCAGATCTCCGCTCACGCATAAGTAGTCGAATATCGAAAAGTGCTGAACCACCTCGCATAGGCCCACGCCGCCGGCATGGGGACAGACCGGGACACCGAACTTGGCAGCCATCAAGAGCACAGCGAGAACCTCGTTGACGCCCCCTAGTCGGCAGGCATCGATTTGGCAGACCCCGATGGCCCCAGCTTGCAGGAATTGCTTGAACATCACACGGTTGTGGACGTGTTCGCCAGTTGCCACCTTGATCGGGTCAATGGCTCGAGCGATGGCCGCGTGGCCAAGAACGTCGTCGGGACTGGTCGGCTCTTCGATCCAATAGGGATCGAATTCAGCGAGCGGTTTCATCCAGTCGATGGCTTGCGTTACGTCCCAGCGCTGATTGGCGTCCATCATCAGTCGGGCGTCGGGTCCAATCTCGCCGCGAACGATTGCCGCTCGTCGCGTATCGTCGATCGGGTCGGCACCGACCTTGATCTTGAAGTTGGTCCACCCCTCGGCCAGCGCTTGTCGGCAGAGGCGTCTGATCTTGTCATCGGAATAACCGAGCCAACCTACCGAGGTGGTGTACGCCGGATAACCCTCAAGCTTTAGTTGGGCGCTCCGGTCGCCGCTGGTCGGTGCCATGGCGGAAAGGATGTCAAGCGCCTCGTTTGCAGTGAGCGCATCGGAGATGTAACGGAAATCGATGCATTGCACCACCTGCTCTGGGGTCATCTCGGCCAGCAACCGCCATAGTGGCTTACCTTCACTCTTGGCATAGAGGTCCCACACCGCGTTGACCACCGCCGCAGTGGCCATGTGAATCGCTCCTTTCTCCGGTCCGATCCAGCGAAGCTGACTGTCCCCGACCAGCCGCCGCCAGAAGGCACCCATGTCTGCCAAGACCGCCTCGGTGGAAAGACCCACGACCAGGGGCCGCAGGGCCTTGATTGCTGCAACACACACTTCGGTTCCCCGTCCGATGGTGAATGTGAAGCCATGACCCTGCGGTTCGACCGGGTCGTCGGTCCTGACAACGACATAGGCGGCCGAGTAGTCGGGGTCGGGATTCATGGCATCCGAGCCGTCGCGAAGCCGAGACGTGGGAAAGCGGACGTCGATCACGTCCAGGGCTGCGATGGTCGAGCCCAACGTTGCTCTCCTCACCCGCCAGGCCGCCGGCCGTGAGATGCTCCGGGAGGACTTGTCCAGTATACTGAACGCAGCGCCATTGGCTGAACAGTATGGTACCGAGCCGTTGGTTGCGTCAAGTGCAGGCGTGGCGTCGACAAGAAGTACGAGAGAGACTGAGGGTTTGAATGGTCAAGGGGATAACTGGTTCTACGTCAGCCATCGATCTCGAGGCGACCGCTAATTCGTCATTGGCTCCGGCAGTGACAAGGGCGGCGGCGATACTGGATGCATTGGCCGGCGATCCCGGCGACGGATTGGGTCTGAGCGAGATTGCCCGACGCCTCGACCTTCCCAAATCGTCGGTGGCGAATATTTGTAGCGCGCTTATCGAAGTGGGATTCATCGTTCGAACAGGCGCTGGCTTCAGGATCGGACGCCGGCTGGCGGAGCTCGGTGGTGCCTACTTAGCCTCGGTCGATCACGTGCAGGAGTTTCACGCAGCATGCGATCAGCTCGAGGTGGCCTCGCTGGAAACGATGCAGCTCGCTGTTTTAGATGGACTCGAAGTGATCTACATCGCTCGTCACGACGGGCGGCAAACCGTTCGTCTCGCCTCCGAAATCGGCCAGCGCCTTCCGGCTTCATGCACGGCGCTGGGTAAGGCTGCCCTGGCTGCTCTGAGTGAGGATGAGCTGGGGAGGCGGCTCAAGGGGCTGACCCGTCTTCCGGTCCTTACCTCCAACTCACATCGGACCGTTGTTCAGTTGCTCACCGATTTGGCGGCGGTTCGCGAGCGCGGCTATTCGATCGATAACGAAGAAACAGCGCTGGGGATCGTCTGTTACGGAGTGGCGGTGCAGGGCCGAGGAGTTGACCAAGAGCCCCATGCCGCCAGTGTGACTCTTCTCAAGGCTCGCGCCGACGACGCACGCCGAGCGGCGTTGGCCAACGAGCTCAGGCGCCTGGCTGAGTTGATGATCAATCCGTTGCAAGTGGGAAAAATGCCTGATGGGCCCGAACGCCGCAGTGTAAAAAGCGACCGGGGTGGGTCGGCTCGGCGTGCCGACAACCGTTGACGGCGGCAATATTCCGTCTGCGATTGGAACACGGCGCCATCCGCCTTGCCCGGGGAAGTGTTCAGACCGGACCCTTACAACTTTTGCCCGCCGCCACCAGCATCCAGGGGTTGCTGCGGGACGGAGTGGATGCGCTCCTTACAGCGGTCCAAAACGAGAGTTATGACGAACCGGTGCCCGACGGCGCCCTCATCGAACCTCCGGTGGACCGCCAGGAGGTCTGGGCTGCTGGGGTCACCTACCTTCGGTCAAGGGTGGCGCGTATGGACGAATCCGCCGAACCATCGGTTTACGACCGAGTGTACGAGGCCCGTCGACCAGAGCTCTTCTTCAAGGCTCCGGCCTGGCGGGTGCAGGGGCCCGGTGCGCCAATCGGGATAAGGGCGGATTCCGACTGGAACGTCCCTGAGCCTGAACTCGCGCTGTTCGCCACCCCCGACCTGGCCATCGCCGGTTACGCGATTGGCAACGACGTCTCGTCGCGGACTATCGAGGGCGAGAACCCTCTCTACTTGCCGCAAGCCAAGATCTATGACGGGGCGTGCGCGATCGGTCCGTGTCTTGTGCCCACGGGCCTGGTCACTCCGCCATTCGAGATCCGACTGAAGGTGATTCGCGACGGGACCGCCGTGGTAGACGAGACGACGTCCACCAGTCGCCTGAACCGGAACCCCATGGATCTAATCGAGCACCTCGGGAGAGCGCTCTCGTTTCCCGATGGGGTAGTACTGCTAACCGGCACCGGGATCGTGCCCGACAATTCGTTCACACTCGCCGCGGGCGACCTGGTCCAGATCTCGATCGATCAGCTGGGGCTACTCGAGAATCCGACGGTTAGGGTCGGACACGACTTTGGTCAGGCGGTCGTCTCCGGCAGCCTGTAGACCTCACTGGCCGTGCCACCGAAGACCAGGGAAGATTCGGCTGGCGTGAGCGGGCCCAAGGCCAGGCGGGCAGCCTCGTACACCTCGGCGTAGGAACCCGCCAACAAACAAACCGGCCAGTCGGAGCCGAACATCAGCCGCTCGGGCCCGAAGACTGCTTGAACGTGATCAAGGTAAGGAGTCAGCTGTTCAAGACGCCAACTGCTCCATTCGGCTTCGGTCACCATTCCCGAGAGCTTGCACCAGACGTTGGTCAGACCACCGAATTCGGAAAGGCGCTCCGCCCAGGGATCGAGGATTCCTTGTTTGATGGGCGGCTTGGCCAGGTGGTCGATGACGAAGCGCAGACCCGGGAAGCTGCGTACTGCAGCCAACGCTGCTGGCAACTCTCGGGTCCTGACCAGGAGATCGAAGACGAGCCCGGCCGATTCGACTGCCGACAGACCCCGCCACACCTCGGGGCGGAGCAGCCAATCGGGGTCTGGTTCGTCGTGAACCTGATGACGAATCCCAACCAGCCATCGGCCGGATCGATCCGAGCGAAGCTCGATCAGCCTTTCGGTGATATCAGGTTCGGTCAGATCGACCCAACCAACGACCCCACCTACGAAGTCTGTCTCCTCGGCGAGACTGAGGAAGTCAAATGTCTCCTTGAGACTCGACCGCGTCTGAACCAGGATTGTTAGCTCGACTCCCTTTTCAATCAGGTCCGGCCTCAGGTCCTCAGGTGCAAACCGCCGCCGTATGGGGGCCAGGGCGTCTGTCATCCACGGATAGTCGCCGCTGGATGGATCCCAGAAGTGTTGGTGGGCGTCGACGGTTCGTGTCATGTCTGCGGCGTTGGCGCTTCGAGCGGAATGAGTCCGGTCTCGCGAAGTTCGGCCCAAAGCTCGGCTGGCAGCGACCGCTGCAGAAGACCCGGATATTCCTCCAGGTGGCCATGTCGCCGTACTCCCATCACGAGGCAAGCAACGGCTGGATGAGCCAAAGGGAATTGAACCGCCGCGGCCTTCAACGGCACATGGTGACGATCGCAGACCGCTTGCAACCGCTGGGCGCGCTCGACCCAGAACGGCTCGGCCGCAACATAGTTGAATCGGCTGCCTGGGCGGGGATCGGCCAGAATGCCGCTGTTCATGACCCCGGCAACGATGATCGAAATTCTCTTTTCCAGACAGAGCGGCAACAGCTCGGGAAGAGCCGTCTGATCGAGAAGGGTGTAGCGCCCGGCAAGCATGAAGCAGTCGAAGTCACCTTCGCGGGCAAACCTGGCGAGCATATCGGCCTGGTTCATCCCGGCTCCGATCGCCCCCACCAGACCTTCGCTGCGAAGTTGATGAAGCGCCGGGTAGGCGCCGCTCATCGCCGCCTCCCAGTGCTGGTCGGGATCATGGATGAAGAGGATGTCGAAGCGGTCGAGTCCGGTCCGTCCGAGGCTCTCCTCCACTGAGCGGCGAACCCCATCGTATGAATAGTCGAACACCACCTTGACGGGAGGGGTAGCCCGGTAGAAGGCGTCCTCGCGCCCGTCCAACGCCTGATGGTCGATGTCGGCACCAAGCGGAACCGCATTCAAGGGATAGAGAAGCCGGCCCACCTTGGTCGACACCGCGAAGGCGTCGCGGCGCCGACCCGCCAATGCCCGACCCAGTCGCCGTTCGGAGGTGCCATACCCGTATAGCGGTGCAGTGTCGTAGTACCCGATCCCCAGGCGCCAGGCATTATCGAGAACAGAGAGGGCGTCGGCCTCATCGACCTCCTCATACAGCCCGCCGATCTCGGCGGTGCCAAACCCCAATCGGCTGACCCGGACTTCTGTCCGCCCGACCGAGACCGATTCGAACGGCTCATAGCTCACGCGTTCTCCTCCGATGAGAGCGTCCATTCCAGGTGGTGGTCATAGCGGGTCGCAGCAGTCGGCACTCCGTCTTGGTCCCAGCCCATTGTCCCGTAGTACAGGCTGATCCCCTGTTCGAACTGGCTCCGATCGAGCCGGGAGCCGGTGAAGCGGCCGGCGTCGATGGGTCGATCGTAAAAGCGATCTGGCAGCCGGTCATCGGCTGCCGTCAACCCTTCCCGCAGGTTGTAGATCCGCAGCAGGTGTGCCCGCCGCTCACCCCATCGCATGAATTCGTAGGAGCTTGTTTCCCATCCAGTTATCGCGGCGATGAGCCGAGAGATCTTTGCCAGCGAGAGCAAACGGGTGGGAGCGGAGGCGAAGATGCAGAGATTGAGCGCATCACAAGCACTCCACAGCGTGCTCAGCACGCGAAAATCTCGGATCTTGTGCATCGATTGAGCATTGGCGGCGACGGGCCGCAGGACCCCGAGGGTCCGCGATAGATCGAATGTGTGTGGCCAAGCCGGCACATCATCGAAGTCGATGTCGTGTTCGCAGATGTCATACCGCGGTCCGATGGGAGCGGTGGCATAACCGAGGCCCAGATTGGTCATCGCTCTCGGATCGAAACCGGCCATCTCCAGACCCTTGACGTGCAAAGCGTATGGTGCGGTGGCCGGGCCCAATACGGCCGAGGCCCGCTTCACTCCCTCGCCCATCCAGTCGCCGGCTCCCTCTCGTCGGGCGATCCGCATGATCAGCTCCTCCAAAGCCCCTTCAGTGCCGAAGTGGATGTCGAGCCCGTCTAGATCTGCTGGCGATAGCAATCCCGTCTCGCGGCACTCCATCACGAAACTGATCGTGAACCCGAGAGAAACCGGATCCAGACCGAGTCGATGGCACAGTTGATTCAGCCGAAGCACCGTCTCGGCGCTGCGCACTCCGATATTCGGACCCAGCGCGCCCGCCGCTTCCTGGTGGAGACCCCCGCTTCGAGCTCTGCGGGCGGCATCGAGCGTCGCCGGATCGGAGCTGATAGCAAATCCCTTAATGCAGTCGTTGGGGCATCCCGGGCAGCCGCCCTCGCCCCATGCCAATAAACCCATGAAGTTGCTCACGGCGAAGCCAGAAGGGTCGAAAATCGAGGTTCGGTAGTTCTCAACCGCATAAGTGCCCGGCTCTGCTCCGGCCACCCAACTTCCGAAGCCCGGCGGGTCGTATTGCCAGCGAGTCACAGGGTTGTCGCGCTGGCTCGCTCGGTATTCCGTGGTGATCGATTGCAGAGACGCAGGGTCGGCGACCGGTGGGGACTGACCGCCCAGGAGGACGACTGCCTTGAGGTTTTTGGCACCCATGACGGCGCCCAGACCCATTCGCGGAGCGGGGAAAGACCGGTCAGACACGACACTGGCATAGCGGACCAACCTCTCACCGGCCGGTCCAATGGTTGCGATGTGTGCACCGGGATAAGAGGTCAGCAGCTGCGTGGTCGTGTCTGTTGTGTCGAGCCCCCACAACTCGATGGCTGACAGGATTGCTGGCTGGCCGTCGGACACCACCAGGTAGACAGGAAGCTGAGCGCGTCCTTCGACCAAGATGGCGTCGTAGCCGCTTGCCTTGAGGGCGATGCCGAATGGGCCTTCGGCCCGCGCTTCTCCGATCCCATTGGTCAGCGGCGATTTGGCGACGACACTGAAGCGGGGCAAGCCGGCGGCGGCATGCCCGGCGACCACGCTCGAGGCAAAGACCAACAACGCTTCTGGTTCGAAGGCGTCGACTCGTGGCCTGGTGAGGTTGAGCAGATAACGCACAGCCAAAAGCGAACCTCCGGCGAATACGCGGGCGGTGTCTTCATCTAGGTCGTCGGTTCGGCAGAGGCCGCTGGTGAGATCGACCCTCAGGATCCTGCCGTTCCAGCCTGATCTGATCATTCGCGTCTTACGAGAAGAGCTGCCGGAAGGTCCAATCGCTAAGCCGCCTCAGGTTCGCTCCGTTGACACTCGTTCGAGGGTAGCGGTACTGTTCAGCTGGTGAGTCATCATTCAGCATACTGAACGACCACAGGGCAGCGTCGGGCATGAATATCCAAGAACCGGCTCGGGATCCATGAGTGAGAAATTCCTGGTAACAGGGGCCCTTGGATTTATCGGAGCCTGGACGATCCGGACTTTGGTCAGGGACGGAGTCGAGGTCGTGGGTTTTGATCTCGCCGCTGAGCCGCGGCGACTCAAACTGTTGATGAAAGCCGAGGAGCTCAACAAGGTCACTCTGGTCGGAGGCGATATCACCAACCTGGTAGCCATGGAGCATGCGCTCGACGAGCACGGCATAACCCATGTTGTCCATCTTGCTGCCCTGCAGGTTCCCTTCTGCCGGGACGATCCCCCCCTCGGGGCCAAGGTCAATGTCGTCGGAACGGTCAACGTCCTCGAGGCGGTTCAACGTCGGGCAGAAAAAATTCGTGGCGTTGTCTATACGAGTTCGATTGGGATGTTCGATGCGGCCGATGCCGATCCCACGACCGGGCGACTGAGAGTTGATGCAACCGCCCACCCGACCAACCATTATGGCGTCTTCAAGCACGCCAATGAGGGCAATGCCCGCGTCTACTGGTTGGAGCACGGTCTGTCGAGCATCGGCGTACGGCCGATGACGGTATTCGGGCCAGGGCGGGATCAGGGTCTTACGAGTGACCCAACCAAGGCGATTCTGGCCGCTCTGCTCGGCCGCCATTATCGGATCGGTTTTGGTGGGCGAACCTTGTTCCAATACGCCGAGGATGTGGCCCGGACGCTGGTGCAGGCTGCCAGAAGTGGCCTGAAGGGGGCACACGTTTTCAACCTGACCGGGTCGCTCGCTTCGATCGTCGAGTACGTTGAGATTGTCGATCAGGTGATCCCTGGAGCTACGAAGCTGCTTGGGGTGGCTGAGGAGTCGCTTCCCTTTCCCGAGGAAATCGAGACCACAGGGTTAGAGCAGCTGGGACCGGTCCAGGTGACCCCGCTTGAAGTTGGCATCCGCACAACGGCTGAAACGTTTTGCGAACAGATAGCCGCCGGTCGGATGACACCATCGGAGCACGGGCTCGTGTAAAGATTTCTTTAGGGCGGGCTGATCATCGCCCGCTCGAACTGTTGTTGCTGACGCCCAAGCCGATCGATTTCCAGCACCACATGGTCTCCGGTCCGGAAGGTAGGGCTGGCCGGGAAGGGCGAGGGCAACCCCCCCAGGTGTACCGGTGTTGATGATGTCACCTGGCTTGAGCACCATGAATTGGCTCACGTACCAGACGAGGTAGTTGACACCGAAAATCATGTCGGCAGTGGTGGAGTTTTGGCGTAGTTGGCCATTCACCCACAGCCGAAGAGAAAGCGCTTGAACATCCGAGACGTCATCGGCGGGGACGAGCCAAGGTCCGAGCGGGTTGAAGGTCTCGCAGGATTTGCCTTTGTCCCATTGGCCGCCACGTTCGAGCTGATACTGGCGTTCTGAGACATCGTTGGAAATGGTGTAACCGGCGATCCTTCCCTCCACCGATTCCTGAGAGCGAAGGTATCGACACTCGGAACCGAGGATTACGGCCAGCTCCACCTCCCAGTCGGTCTTGGTGCTTTTGGAGGGATCAGAACGTTGTCATATGGCCCGACAACAGTGTCGGCTGCCTTCATGAACAACACCGGTTCCTCGGGAACGGCAGCACCGGTCTCTTTCGCGTGCTCGCGGGTAAGTGAGTCCGACGCAAAACGATCTTGCCAGGTCGGCCCAAGGGTGAACCAATCCGAAGGCCGGTGACGTCGATTGGAGGCAGTCGACGGCGACGAGGGCATCAGCAACGATCTGGCCACCTCCCCGACCGAGAAAGGCGCCGTCGATGTCGACTGTGATCGCAGTGAGATCGAAACTCACCAGAGGCGAGTTGCACGACCGGCTGCTCGTTGCCAACGGTGCCGACCCGCATCAGGCGCATTGCGTCAGCTCCTTTCCCCGTTGGTTATCGCTGCGCCTGGCTTGCGACCAAGCGCGAGGCCACGCACGGCCAGGGAGTTGCCTTCATCGGTGACGCTACCCACATCGGCTTCGCCCCGGAACTCAGGACGCGCTGAGGACGCGACACGCTGCGAAATATCCGCGCATAGCCACAAGTTCTGAACACGCTCAAGACCTTCACGGGCCACTCGTTAGCGTATCGGCGGTCGGCGTCCAGGGAGTACCTGGACGTATCCGCCGGCTGGGACGAGGCAGAGCAACTCCGCTTCCTTCTCCCAACCAGAACGGCGGCATGGCCACGTGTTGATTGGAGATTTGATGACTGTCCTGCATCAGCCAAATATCCATGCCAACGTCGCCTCACCGTGTTTCGTCACGCACAAACAGCTCGCACTAGCGTCGACGGATGTCTAAACGATCCGATCAGTCAAAGGCCCATCCCCAGTACTGTGCCACCGGTGACCAGACCTCTAGAACTTTAGAAGAACTCCCTATGGGATCGCCCTAATGTTCAGAAGCGGCGACCACCCAGCCCTCCGGGTGTCGGGCCTCACAAAACACTACGGCACGGCCAGGGTGCTGAACGGGGTCGACATCGACTTCTTTCCAGGGGAAATCCATGCCCTGCTAGGTGAAAACGGTGCGGGTAAGTCGACGCTCATCAAAATAGCTTCCGGCGCGATCCAACCTGACTCCGGAGAGATGTTCATGGCTGGCCAAGAAGTGGCGTTTCGTACGCCTTTGGAGGCGACCCGTGCCGGGATTGCGACCGTGCACCAAGAACTGAGCGTCGCGCCTGGCCTCTCAATCGCCGAGAACGTTTTCCTAGGTCAATCGGTATCGAATCGGTTCGGCGTCATGCGCTGGGCCGCTATAAACAAGCGTGCCACGCAGCTGATGAGCAAGCTGGGTCTACAAGCCGATGTCACTGCGGATGTCAGCTCCCTACCTCCCATCGGGCAGACGCTGACTGCTCTCGCTCGTGCTTTATCACTCGAGTCAAGCGTGTTGCTCTTGGACGAGCCCACCTCGGTGTTTACGGATGCGGAATCCGAGCGCTTATTCCAAGCGCTTGCTGAATTGAAGGCGAGCGGGGTCGCAATTATCTATGTGTCGCATCGTCTCTCGGAAGTGCTGGAAGTTGCAGATCGCTACACAGTCCTGAGAGGTGGGGAGAAGGTGGGTGCCGGGGTGGTCAGTGGTGCAGATACGCGGAGCCTCGTGGAGCTTATGGCCGGCCGACAAATCGAGGCCGTCTTTCCGGAAAAGGAACCTATCCACGGCGACGGCCACACGGTGTTATCGGTCTCAGATCTTGCCGGAAGAAAGACTTCGGGCCTTTCCTTCGAGATACAAGCTGGCGAAGTGGTTGGAATTGCCGGCCTCGCAGGCTCTGGCCGAAGCGAGGTCCTCCGCATGGTTGCCGGAACTCAGCAGGCCCATCGCGGATCGATCATGCTTCATGGCAAGAGCTTCTCTCCCCGGAGCGTGAGGGACGCGCAAAACGCCCGCGTGGTGCTGGTGCCACAGGAAAGACGTGCTGACGGGCTTGTGCCAGATTCCGTGGCGCGGAATCTGAACGTCACCACCATCAGCTCTCACGCCTATCAGGGCATTGTGATGTCCAGGGCCTCCGAGAATGCCCATGCGACGAGACTCGCAGCAACCTACAACATTAAGTACCGATCATTAGCTCAGGACGTTGTCACGCTGTCTGGTGGCAATCAACAAAAGGTCGTGATTGCCAAATTTCTCGCATTGAGACCCGACCTGGTTCTCCTCGATGAGCCCACGCACGGTGTCGATGTAGCGACTCGGTCGGAGATTTACCGTCTGATCCGATCACAATCTTCGAATGGCACTGCGTTTCTGGTTGTGAGTTCGGAAATCCCGGAGCTTCTTGGCCTGTGCCACCGGGTCCTGGTAGTGCACCACGGCCGAGTCTCGGCGGAGTTCTCGGGCACGGAAACGACCGAGTCTCTAATACTGCATGCCTGCTACGGAAGAACTCAATGAAGGAGAACGCGACCGAAATTCGGTTGTCGGTCGCCAGCTTGGAGGATGCGATCTTCGATCAGCGAACCTCGTGGGCCACGAAGATCCGGCCACTCACTGGGCCAATCGCTATGGCACTGATAGCTGCTTTTTTCGGCATCTTGTACCCAGAAACCTTCCTAACAAGAACGAATCTTGTCACAAACGTTTTAGAGGTTGTCTCATTCCTCGCGATAGTCGCGGCGGCTCAGACGGTGGTGATGGTCGTAGGCGATTTCGATCTCTCGGTAGGCGGTCTCGCAGCCTTTGCGACTGCGGTCACCGCCTCGATGTTGACTACGACTTCGCTTGACGGTTCCGCACATGTGCCGTCGTCGGTGCTGCTGGCCGTCTCAATCGGTCTAGCCGTAAGCGCTGTCGCCGGGGTCATCAATGGTTTTCTGGTCGCCTATTTGGGCGTGCTTGCCTTCATCGTGACCTTGGGCATGGCCCAAGTCTTCACGTCCCTGGCGCGCTACA
The DNA here is from genome assembly GCA_050741915.1 of Acidimicrobiia bacterium. Lineage (GTDB taxonomy): Bacteria > Actinomycetota > Acidimicrobiia > Spongiisociales > ZC4RG35 > JACCTH01. The sequence continues at coordinate 25,197 of JBOGEX010000170.1, read as the reverse complement.
GCGTCAATGGACAGCCCGTGTACGGACTGGTCGAGGAAGGCTTCGTGGCGGTAGCCCGAGGAGATACGCTCGGGCTGTCTAACAAGATATGGATGGCGCTCGGCTTCTGCCTAGCCATCTGGTTTCTCCTGGATCACACCGCCCTAGGACGCAAGATGTATGCCGTGGGCGGCAATCCGACCGCCGCATATCTAGCCGGAATCAACACCAAGCGAGTCCGGCTCATTGCCTTTGCCGTCGCCGGGTTTGGTGCAGGCGCAGGCGGTATTCTCCAGGCCGCGAGTACCGCCACGGCTAACTCAACTGCGCCGCAGCCTTGGATGCTTCAGTCGATCGCCGGTGTGTTCCTCGGAATGGCAATGTTCCGGAACGGTCGACCAAATCTCTTGGGGACCGTCCTCGGCGTAATTCTTCTTCGCACGCTGGACAACGGACTCAACTTCACGGGCCTGAATGACTTCATTCAAAGCGCGATATTGGGCGCAGCGATCGTTCTCGCGGTGCTGCCGCCTGCGATCGCGCGACTCAGAGGACAGCGATGACACGCCGGAAATCGAGCCCACCGCTTTACGGTGTGGAATCGCGGAAGATCAGGGTGCGATCGGACGCCGATTGTGCGATTTCATCCTTTACGAGAAAGGAACTACATGACGCGAAACATAGGACGGTCCCGAGCTATGAGCCGGTCGCTTGTACTTCTCTTGATGCTGGGAGCATGCGCGACCGATCGACCTGCGTCCGAAGCAACGGCAACAACTGACCAAACGCCGACAACGGAGTCTCTTGAGACGAGCACGACGGCTGAGACATCCACCACCGACAGCGTTACGGCCGAAAGCCTTACGATCGCGGTTCTCTCACCAGACTACTCAGCTCAGCCGGCGGCGAAGGAGGCCATAGATCTGTTCACGGCCGAGGCCGAAGGCCGGGGTCATACGGTTAGCGTCGTCGACACCAGCTCCGACAACGCGGCAATGAACGCCGAGATCACTACCGCGGTCTCCCAGGGCGTGGATGCCATTGTCGTTGCCTTCGGCACTCCGCAAGAGTTCGGAGAAGGACTCGCAGATGCTCAAGACGCCGATGTCCCGGTCTTCGGTCTGGATACCGGTGGAGTAGTTGACGGAATCCTTGTGAACGTCACTACCGACAATGAGTTCCTCGGCGAGCAGAGCGCTCAGGCCATGATCGATGCCGTCGGAGCTGGCGGGAGAGTGATAATGATTCACTTCGACCCGTTTGAGCCAGTCCGGCTTCGTGCCGTCGCGGCTCGAGCACTTTTCGATGCAAATGAAATCGAAGTCGTCGAATATGTCCAGGGTGACCCGTCAGATTCGACGGGTTTCGCCAAGGCGACCGTTGGCGACCTATTGGTCAAATACCCGACCGGTGAGCTCGACGGTGTGTGGGCAGGATGGGACGCCTCAGCGCTCGGCGCATATCAAGCGACGCAAGAGGCAGATCGCACTGAAGTGGTAATTACGGGAGTAGATGGGCAGGACTTCGCGCGGGCGGAGGTGGCCAAGGGCGGTAACTGGATAGCGACCGTTCGCCAGGACTGGCCGACCATCGCGACGACCGAACTGGACATCATCGAGAAGTATTTCGCAGGGACCGAGCCAAGCGAGTCGGTTGTGTTTGTCCCTGCCATCTTGATCACGCCAGAGAACGCTTGAGGTGATGACCAAGAACTAAATCATCACGCGTTGTGGCGTCGTTGTTTGGAGTTCTTGCCAACAAGGAGTTGTGAGTGCCGATGCCGGCGCCCTGGGATCATCTAAGACATCGAGGGATATTTGTCGCCTATTGCCCACTGGGAGATCCCCGATTCGATCCGCACGAGCTCCTCGAAGTTTTTCACGGGGCGGGGGTCGATATCGTGGAGATCGGCCTCCCCACGCGTGATCCGTATCTCGACGGACCAGCCATAGCGAAATCGTTACGGTTGGGTTATGAGGCGGGCATAACCGTGAACACCATTGTCAGCTCGGCCGCAAGCTGGCGGACCAAGGTTCCCAACGGCCCTCTGGTTGTTTTGGTCAGCTATCCGCAAACTGATCTCGCTCAGTTCGATTGGGCTAGGGCCCAGGCTGTGGATGGGTTCCTCATGATCGATCGACAACTATCTGACACTGAATCTCTCAGTCTTTCCCTGGCCAAAAGGGGTGTCGCTTCGTGTTCTTTGCTTCCCTGGAAGCCCTCAGAAGAAGCCGTGGCAGCAGCCGCGAAAGCGGACGGCTATGTGATGGTGCAGTCGAGACCTGGAAAGACCGGTCCTGCTCCCCCGGACCCCGGATCTGGGGTTTTGGCTGCCAGGCTTCGAGACCTTGGATGTCGCTCACCTATCGTTTTTGGGTTTGGCATCCGCGACCGACAATCAGTCCGAAGAGCTGCAAGGTACGGCGCCAACGGTGTTGTCGTCGGAACCGCGTGCCTCGAAGCTCTCGAAAGGGGCTTGATAAGCGCCGAGCGACATCTGACCGAGCTTCGGTTGATTGTCGATGACGAGTTTGACGGAGGCCAGTCAACCACTCCGAATCCAACCGTCATTTTATGAGCAGTCAGCTCATAGTTGGCTTCGACGTCGGGACTACCTCCCTAAAGGGCGTTGCGTTCGACGCGGATTCAGGCCAAGCGATCACCGAGATTGCTGTGCCGTACGAGACATGGTCCCCGAGGCCAGGCTGGACCGAACAGCGACCCCACGACTGGCTTTCGGCTATATCCGACGCTTGGCCTGCCCTCATGGGGCAAGACTCCCGGCGAGCTTCTGCCATCGGGATTGTGTCGCAGGTGAACACCCATGTGTTCGTAGACGACCGCTTACGACCGCTGATCCCGGCCATCGTGTGGAACGACCTTCGAAGCGCTAAGAAGGCAGCTGAGCTGGACGCTCGTTTAACCGCTGAGGATCGGCTTCAACTATTTAGTGGCTCCTTCACGATCGATGCTTCGTATGCCCCCAGCCGCTGGGCATGGTTACAAAGCACCGATGCCGGAACAGCGGAAAGAGTCAGATGGATTCTCTCCCCGAAGGACTATTGCATTGCTGAACTCACCGGCGCCGTCAGTTCGGATGCCATTAGCTCCATCGGGCTCGTCGATTCAGCCGGGGCGTACATTCAGGGCCTTGACTCTGTGGCAGGCGATTTCCTTGCGCATCTTCCAATACTGCGTCAGTTCGATGAGGTAGCCGGAGTAACAAACGGCAGGTGGGGTCTCCCGACCGGCATTCCAGTGGCGGTCGGGACCATGGATGCATGGGGAAACGTTTACGGGTCGGGTGTGACGCGCGCCGGCCAAGGTATGGAAGTGAGCGGAACTTCGGAAATAGTTGGCATCATGACGGATGTTCCTGGCAATGCCAGCGGCGTTATCAGTTTTCCGCCGGTTCGGGGCAGATATCTCCATGCAGGACCTACCCAAGCAGGTGGCCGGGCTCTCAGCTGGGTCGCTGAGTCTTTCTCGATGTCAATCAGAGATGCATTGGAGGCCGCGGCAAGCGCCGACATAAGCCAGCGTCTGGTGTTTTTGCCCCACTTGCAAGGTGAGAGAGCTCCGGTATGGAATCCGAGCGCCAGAGGGGTCTGGCTTGGGCTGACTACTAAAACGGGTCCCCGCGAGATGATACGTGCCGTGCTAGAGGGTGTCGCCTTCTCGGCCCGATGGATTCGGGAAACGTGTGAAGAGGCAGCTGGCATTAGACCCCGTGCATTGAGAATATCTGGAGGCGGTTCCAAGAGCACCCTGTGGAACGAAATCAAGGCATCCGCCCACGGTGTGTCGATGGAGGTACTGCGGTGCTCAGCTTCCGGTTGTCTGGGTGCCGCCCTAATGGGTGGCGTGGCTAGTGGACTCAACAAGGACATCGAAGATTGGGCACACCGTATAGCTGCGATCGAAAACGTTGTTGAGCCTGAAATTGAAGAAGTGGAACGGCTCCAAGAGCTGTACTCGATTTACCGCGATACCTATGATGGGATGCATTCCGTCTTTGAGCGGATCAGTAGGGACGGTTCATGACGGGCCTGGAATTACGAGGTACCGAAGGATCGCGGCCGACCTCGAACGCCGAATCGATGAAGGCGAGCTCAAGCCCGGAACACGGCCTGCTTGGCCTCGAAGCCGGGATCGTCCGACAGCTTTAAGGTCTTGGTCCTCCATAACATCGACCGCGCTGTCGACCACCTTCCTCAGGGCGGCCCACGAGGACCACGGCCAGGTAGCCCTCACAAGACGGGTGCGAATAGAACAGCCCGGACCGACTGGGTGCGCCGAATTGCCCCCGTCGGTCTAGAGAGTGCTCTGCAGGGCGATCTCGAACATAGCTTCCTCCGTGGAGCGGCGGTAGGCATCAACATCTGGAGGCAATGCGTCGGACCATCGCCGTCCGAGCGCGTACTCATCCCAGATATGAATTAATGAGAGTCGCTTCATACCCATGTGTTGGGCGGCGCTGAACACTGCGGAACTTTCCATGTCGACGCCGATGTATCCGGCGTCGATTCAGCGTTGTACAGAGTCGTCTTGTGGCCTCACGCCGAGCAGAGTGTCCTCGGTGACCGACCTGCCGCGCAGCGCCCTTATCCCTTTCTTTTCGGCGATCTCGACAGCCTTATCGACCAACGCCGGCGTCGCCGAGACTGTGGCTTCGGTGTGGTACCAGCGTGAAACTCCTTCTTCGATCACTACCTCATCCGGGATCAAGAGGTCGCCGGTGTGCGCTTCGGGGTTGATGCCGCCGCACGACCCGATCTGCACCACAGTTGAGGTGCCGAGCTTGCCGAGGATGACGACCGGCTCCACAGCACGAGCCGCCCCGTACATGCATGCGTACACCACGGAGTGCCCGAGGTAGGTGCCCCAGTACCAGTCCGGGGCGTGGAGTTCCCTCACCTGGTCGAGCAGCGGAAGTCGCTGGGCCTCGCGATCGCGCCGCCACCATGTGCCCTCCAGAACAGCCACCTCGGGCACCTCGTCTCTGCTCAGTCCGGTGACCTCCCACCAATCCTGTTCCATGCTTCTCCTCCTCGATGATGGCCTGGTTGATTGCCCGACGGGTACGCAGAAATTCGACTTCAGACGGATCTGACCCCAGCCAGGACCTTTTCGACGGCATCGCAGATCCGATCGACACTCGGTATGTAGGCATCCTCGAGGACCGGGCTGAAGGGGATCGGGGCATGAGGGGCGGTTACTCGCAGGATCGGCGCCCTCAGAGCTTCGAAGGTGTCGCTGGCAGCGAGGGCGGCGATGTCGGTGGCAAGCGAACAGCGCGGATAAGACTCGTCGACGATCACAAGCCTTCCGGTCTTGCGGACCGAGGCGAGGATTGTGGCGGTGTCGAGCGGGGAGTAAGAACGGGGATCGATCACCTCGGTGTCAATGCCCCGTTCGGCCAGCTTGGTGGCGGCGGCAAGAGCTGAGTGCACCATCTTCTGGACACCGACGATGGTGAGGTCGTCGCCCTGGCGGACGACCTGGGCTTGGCCGATCGGCACCTCGTAGGGCTGCTCGGGAACCTCCCCTTGCTCGAGGTATAGGCGCTTGTGCTCCATGAAGACCACTGGGTCGGGGTCGCGGATAGCAGCAATGAGCAGGCCCTTGGCGTCGTAGGAGGTGGCCGGGGCCACCACCTTGAGACCGGGGATGTGGGCATAGAGCGAGTAGAGGGTCTGGGAGTGCTCGGCGCCTGCGCGGAACCCGGCGCCCGTGACGGTGCGAATCACTAGCGGGACCGAGACCTTTCCCCCGTAGACGTAGCGGAGTTTGGCGGCATGGTTGAGGACCTGGTCGAAGGATGTTCCGATGAAATCGGCGTACATGATCTCCACCACTGGACGCAACCCGGCGACGGCGGCACCAATGGCGGCTCCTACAAACCCGGCCTCGGCGATCGGGGTGTCGATCACCCGCTTGCGTCCGAAGCGGCCCAGCAGCCCCTTAGTCACCCCGAAGGGACCTCCCCAGGCATCGGCGGCCGACGGGTACTCCGCGTCACGGCCCGCACCTCCAGCGATATCCTCACCGAAGAGGATTACCCGGTCGTCCGCCTCCATCTCCTGTCTAAGAGCTTCGTTGATGGCATCTTTGATCGTCAACTGGCGTGTCACCACCACTCCTTCAGGTCGTGTAGACGTCGGCGGTCACCATCTCAAGGTCGGGCCAGGGGGCTGCGGCTGCCGATGCGAAGGCGGCATCGACCTCGTCGCGAACTTCACCTTCGATCCGATCGAGTGTCTCGGCGGGAACCCACGCCTCGGCTGCGACCCGGGTCCGGAACCGATCGAGGGGGTCGAGGCCCCGGTATTTGTCCACTTCCGCAGGCGGCTTGTAGGTCTGGGTGTCACCCTCGTACTGCCCGTAATAGCGGTAGGTCATCGCCTCGAGCAGCTGGGGCCGGCCGCTCTCCCGCGCCCGATTGATAGCTTCGTTGGCGGCGGCGCGGACAACAAAGACATCCATGCCATCGACCTGGTGGGCCTCGACACGATAGGGGTCGGCCATGGCGGTCACCGAACCGGCAACTAGGTGGTAATCGACTGCCGTGGTCTCTGCGTATAGGTTGTTCTCGCACACGAACAACACCGGGCAGGTGAAGAGGGAAGCAAAGGTCATCGCCTCGTGAAAAGTCCCCTGGTGGACTGCGCCGTCGCCGAAGAAGGCGACGGCTACCCGATCCTCCTCCCGGTAGCGGGCGGCGAAGGCGGCACCGGTGGCGATGGGAAGACCGCCGGCGACGATCCCCATTGCCCCGATCATCCCGAGATTCTGGTCGGCGACGTGCATCGAACCTCCCTTGCCTCCACACACCCCGGTGGCTTTCCCCAGCAACTCGCCGGCGATCGCGTCCAGTGGTACCCCTCGGGCGATGGCGTGCCCATGGTTGCGATAAGTGGAGGTGAGCCAATCGGTGTCGCGTAATAGCGGGATGACCCCAACGGCCACAGCTTCTTCCCCTGCGTAGGTGTGCACGTACCCCTCGAGCCGATTCGCTGCCACCTCCTCGTGGACCCTTTCCTCGAACCATCTGATGCGGGCCATGAGTCGCCAGAGGTCGGTGAGTAGGGGAAGGTCGAAGTCGTTCAAGGGTTTCCCTCCGTTGAGTTTGCCGACACTGCGCCGTGGGGGGCTCGCTTCCCGAGGCCCGCCAAGATCTCCTCCTGCGCTTGGAGCTTGGAGAAAAAGTCGCGGAAGATGCCGTCCCGGTCGACCCCGTGGGCTTGGCGCATCAGCGGGACCGGAGCTGTCTGCTGATGCCAGCAGAGATCCTCTCCGAGGCGTGGCGTCGGCACCAACTCCGTGGGGACCCAGCAAGGGTTGAGCACCCAGGCGACATTGATCATGTCCCAAATCACCCAAGAGCGGCCGAAGTAGTCCCGGATCCCACGCTGGGCGTGGATCGGATTGTGGGTGTATAGGTGGTAGAGGTAGTCGCCGATACCACCGCGGCCCCGCACATAGGCTTCCATCTCGGGCAGCGAGAGCCGAAGCTGGGCACCGATGTGATAGCCGGGCAGGTAAACCAGCGGAACACCGCTTTCGAAGAGCAGGCGGGAGGCTGCCTGGTCCTGGACCAGATTGAGTGAGGTGGCGTTGGAGCGCTGAGTCCATGTGGGATACCCCGAGGTCCACACCACGACGATCCGCCGGGCGATCTCCGGCTCGATCAGCAGCGCCGAGGCCAGGTTGGTGACGCAGCCGATCGCCAGCACGTACAAGGGTGAGTCATCTGAGCGCAAGGCGGCCTCGATGAGGCGGCGAGCACCCTCGCTCTCGATTGGGTTGGCGAGTCCGGGCATGTACGACTGGGAACCTCGATAGGCCAGTCCGGCCGGTGAAATGCCGACGCTGTCGAAGACGCGCTCGATCTCGTGGAAGCTTCTTTCCATTCCCTCGGCGGGGCCAACGAAATCGATGTCCTCGGGAGAGAGGTTGAGTCGCCGCAGCCGACCGGCCCAGGCACGAAGGTCGTCGGTGGTGCCGCCGGCTGGCTCGCCGACGTCGTCTGCTGTCTCCCGGAACGCCTCCACTAGGGCGGGACGGAGGTGGGCGAACGAATACGGTTCGGCGATCACCGCCTCCACCGAGAGCTGCGTCGGCGACAGTAAAGCCCAGGCGAGAGCGAATTGATCGTCGATCTCGTTGGCGGCGTCGGTGTCGATAATGACCCGCACCCGCTCACCCGGTTCGGCAAGCAGCCGCCTGCGTTTGTCTTCGTGAAGGCGGGGGAACACGACCATGGTCAGCTCTTCTCCTCGGCGTTCTGGCCGGAGAAGACTCCAGCAGCACTCCACGGTCGGGCCCGGTCACGGGTGATCAAGGCGAGCCGTCGTAGCCGAGTGGCCGCCGTCTCCATCCAGCTCGGGTCGACGCTGCCTCCCGACACTGCTTCCTGCCACACCGCTCGTCCCACCACGAAACCAGAGGCTCCGTGATCGCACGCCACCTCCAGCATCCGAGCGAAGCGCTCGAAGTCCTCCCCGCCCGAGAGCAACGTCCAGGGAACTGCGGATGCGGCGTCGATCTCGTTGCAGGCTTCCGACCACACAGTGGGGTCCGGGACGACCGAGACGTCCTCGGGAAACTCGAGCTTGAGGACGTCGACTCCTAGCTTTCCGAAGCGGCGCGCCGCCTCAACGATCACACGGCGCCGCTCGTCGGGTCGGCGTATGACCCCGAGAGGTTCGGCGAAAAGTGGCAATCCCAACCGGCCGCATTCGCCAGCCACCTCGGCTACGAACCGCTCGATCGCAGCGGTATCTCCCATTGGATCGAACCGGAAGGAGATCTTGATGGCATCGGCCCCGCTGGCTGAGGCCCGAGGCACGCTCCACCCCTCTCGCAACCGGGGACCCGCCGAAGGGTCGTCGCCGTTCTCGATTCCCAATACCAGCCCCGTTCCCCGGGGAAGGTTCTCGGACCCCCCTCGATTTCCGGTGAGGGGGTCGAGAAGCACGGCGCTGCATAATTGTCTGAGGCCTCGCAAAATCTCCGTCTTGGCCGTCGCCATTTGATCGGTCGTGACCACCCCAGGGTTGTCCGGCTGCATGGTTTGGGCGAGCGAGCCGATGTGGTCGATGGCGAGGATGGTGAAATGATGCTCGGCTGTCGAGGTCGCTTCCAGGCCTCGCCTCTTGCCTGCCGGTACTGCGCTTTTGGCCTTCATCAAGACATCGACCGCCCATCCGGGCCGGCGCCCGCGGGCAGAAGCCAGACCTTTTCGGGTGGTAGGCGTAGGGCCACGGTGTCCCCTTCTGCAGCAGCGAGGTCCGCTGGGCCGTCGACGTGCCATTCCGAGCCTGCCAGCGCCACGATGAGCCGCCGTCGGGTTCCCACATAGATGTTCGACAGGACCAAAGCCTCGACCCGGTTTTGATCTTTGTTGTTGTCGTCTCCGACCAATTCAACCTCTTCGGGGCGAACAGTGACAAAGACTGGCCCGCGGCCCTGCCCGACAAGCTGTGGGTCGACCACGAGCTTGCCGGCGGCGGTCGCCACAGACGATCCTTCGCGCACCCCGTCAAGTAGGTTGGGGTTCCGAAAGAAACGGGCCACCGCCGCCGAGCTGGGGCGTTCGTAGAAGGCAGACGGGCGGTCGCACTGTTGCAGCACGCCCGAGAACATCAACGCCACTCGGTCGGCGAGCATCACCGCTTCTTCCTGATCGTGGGTTACGAAGACCGAGGTGATCCCGAGCTCTTCCTGGATCGACCGGATCAGCTCGCGCATCTCGATCCTCAGGTTGGCGTCGAGGTTGGCAAGAGGTTCGTCGAGGAGGAGCAGCTTTGGTCTGACCACCAACGCCCGAGCCAGAGCGACTCGTTGCTGTTGGCCACCCGAGAGTTCGTGCGCCTTCCGATCGCCAATCCCGGGGAGGCGGACCAGTTCGAGCAGTTCGTCGGCGCGGCGGACGACCTCCGACTTCGGCACCTTCCGCATCCTCAAACCGAAGCCGACGTTGTCGGCGACGCTCAGCGTCGGGAACAACAGGTGTTTTTGGAACACCATGACCGCGTCCCGTCTCTCGGCCGGGACGGCGAGCACCGAACGTCCGTCGAACAACACATCGCCGGAGGTCGGCTCGAGAAGACCGGCAATCATCCGCAGGGTTGTGGTCTTTCCACATCCCGAGGGACCGAGCAGGGCCACCACCTCGCCCGACTCGATCTCGATATTCAGGTCGTCGACCCCGACCACGGAACCGAACCGCTTGGTCAGGTGGGCCAGCCTGAGCCTCGTCATAGCCGACCGAAACCTCCCATGATCGCCGCGTCGCGGCTCAGGTTCTTGGCGGTGACGACGAGAACCAGGATCGCCGGGGCCACGAACACCAGACTGATCGCCGCCGACACCGTGTGGTTGGCACCGGCGATGAAGGGAAAGAGCACAAGAGGGAGGGTGATGGTCCTCCCGCCGCCGATGAGTAGCGTCGTCACGTACTGGCTCCAAGACACCAGAAAGGTGAACATCGAAGCAACCAGAAGCCCAGGACCGATGGCGGGCAGGGTGACGTGAAGAAACACTTGGAGCGGTCCCGCCCCCAGAGTGCGAGCGGTTTCCTCTTGCTCCGTGCCGTAGTTGGCAAAGACGCTGGCCATTACCAGCACGAAGTAGGGGATGGTGGGTATGAGATGGACCAGAGCCACCCCCAGGAGAGTGTTGGCAAGACCCAACCGGATGAACAGAACATGGATTCCCATGGTCGCCACGATGGCGGGGACGATGAGCGGCATCATCAGAATCCATTCGACGAGGCTCTTCCCGCGAAACGTGGAGAGACCCAGGGCGCGGCTGGCGGGCAGGCCGATCATCAGGGCGAGAGCAGTCACCATGACACCGATGACGAGACTGTTCCCCAGCCCCTCAAACACCCGGGACGGCTGGCTCAGGGTGTACGACCAGGCATTGAGACCCCACTCGGCGGGGAGGACGTCGGGGAAGTTCCACCGGAACGTGAACGACCAGATGACAAGTGCCAGCAGCGGCAACCCAACCGAAACCGCGATCATCGTCACGGAAGTGCGGGCCACCCAACCGCCCCTCGCCACGCCCGTTGTTGTCATCGCCTCACCGCATACCTGGCAAGCCGCTGATAGCCGGCCAAGAGGACGATGGAGGCTACCGCCAGGATGACGCTGATCGCCATCGCCTGCGGGCGCAGAGCGAGGTCCGGGTCCTGGTAGCTGTGGAAGGCCAACACCGGCAGCGTCGTCGGGCTGCGCACCCCGAGAAGAAGAGGTATCTCGTAGTTGGCGAAGGCGAAGGCGAACACGATGATCGACGTCGACACCACCCCGGGCATGATCAAAGGAAGCAGTACGTGGATGAACCGCTGTCGAGCGTTCGCTCCCAGGGTGCGGGCCATCTCCTCGTATTGCGGTCCCACGCTCTGCAGCACGGCCAACACGACCAGCCCGATGAATGGGATCTCCTTCCAGAGGAAGGTAAGGATGATGGTGATCCCCGCCCGGTCGAAGACGAGCGCAGGAAAGTCGCCGGGGCGGTCAATCAAACCCAGCCCGGCCCCGATCCGGGCGAGGATCCCACTCTGGGTGAGAAGCAACACCAGGCCGCTCGCAGCCACCAGGTGCGGCACCGGGAGTGGGATTTGGAAGATGAACTTGGCGACCCCCGAGCCAGCGAAGCCCTGGCGCAGAACCATTGCCAGTCCCACCGCCAGCACTGTCGACAGGGCGGTGCTGATGAAGGCGATGCGGAAAGTGAGCCAGAGCGAGCGCAGAAAGGTTGGATCGGTGAGGACATCGGCGTAGTGCTCGAGCGTCCATTGGTCGAGGCCGATCACCGGAAAGTACCCGAGGCTCTGGCCGAGACCTACCAATAGCCCACCACCGAACAACGCAACTATTACCACGAGCGCGGCGGAGAGCATCATCGGGATGCGGAGTCGCCGCCCGAGGCCTCGCGCGTTCATCGAGCGCTTGCGCTCGCCAATGTGGGGCGCCGGTGGGCGCCCCACATCGAACACCTCTGTCCTACTGCTCGAGGACGTTGGCAACCCAGCCCTCTTCCAGTGCGGTCACCCACTCTCCGTTCGGTTCCGGCAACGCCTTCGAAGCCAGTTCCGCCGCGGGGAGAGTGGCCACACCACGCTGGTACGACTCGAGCGCCGCCTGGGCCTCCTCCGGCCAAGTCGCCGGATCGGTCGGGATCTCCCACCCCCATCGCTCCGGATCCGCCATAACCAACTGGAACTCGGGCGAGATGATGTAGTTGGCCACCACCATCGCACCTGCCGGGTTAGCGGCGTTGAACGGAATCGCCACGTAGTTGTTGTTCGACAGCGTGCCCGTGTCCATCAAGAAGGTGCGGATGGTCTCGGGATAGACACCATCGCTGATCCGCAGCGAAGCTTCCCCAGGTGCGTAGCCCATGTTGAAGGCAATCTCCTGATTTGCCAGAAGGTCGGTCATCGCCGCCGCTTCCGGGTAGGTGTCACCACCACGCCACAGGTCCGGTTCGAGGTCGTTTAAGTACTCCCACACCGCCGGGGCATGTTGGTCGAACACCGCCTGGTCGAACTCGCCGAGGAACGGATCCGGCCCGCCCGCCGCCCAATAGAGCACGTGACGGAGAAAGACGCTGCCGGTGAAGTCGGGAATCGCCGGGTAGGTGAAGAGACCGGGGTTGTCGTGGATCCACGCCTGGAGCGCCTCGAATGTCACGGGGGGCTCAGGCACCAGCTCGGTGTTGTACTCGAAGACGAATTGGGCGTGACCCCAGGGCGATTCGTATCCCTCGACCGGGGTGCCAAAGTCGTTGGCAACCGCCGGGTCATCCCACGGAACGTAAATGGCGTTGGGCAGCTCTTCGGCCCAAGGCCCGTAGAGAAGATCCGCATCCCTCATGGTCTTGAAGTTTTCGCCGTTGATCCAGATCAACTCGATGCTGCCCCCGCTGGTGACACCGGCGGCGGACTCGTTCAGAACCTGGTTGACCGCATCGGCGGTATCCGTGAGCGGCACCCGGTTCAGGGTGACGTCGAACTGTTCCAGCACGGCGCCACCGATATCGCTATCGACATTTTGGTTGATCGTGTCATCACCGCCCCACATGAACCAGTTGACGGTGGTACCGGCGGCGGCCGTCAGCACGTCGTCCCAACTCGAGTAGGTCGGCGGCACATCGGTGGCCGCGGTCGTCGCGGCCACCGCCGTCGTCTCGGTCGCAGCTGTCGTCACCGCCGCCGTTGTGTCCGACGCCGCGGTCGTGTCGGCAGTCTGTTCGGCCTGCCCGCAGGCGGCCAATGCCAGTAGCGCGGCGGCAAACATCACCCGCCGCCTTGTGTACAAGGCTCCCATCGTTCAACCTCCTCTTGAGCCGCACCGGTGGCGGCACCTTGGCTTCCTGATCTCGCCCGTTTTCCGTTCCCCGCCGACCCGGGCGATTCGGTCGACGCGTTGACACCTATGGCCCACCTCTTTCGTCCCCTTTCAACGCACCAAGGGCTCGAGCCCAGGCCTCGAGGATGAGGGCGGCAGCGGTGGCGCCGGGATCCTGGGTGCCGACCGACCTTTCGGCGGCATAGCGGGCTCGTCCTGCTCGCGGCACCAGCCCTCGGGTTGCCTCGGCGCCGGCCCTCGCCGCGCCCGCCGCTTCCGTGAGCAACCGCCCCGGGCGATGTCCGGCCCGAGCGGCAGCCATAGCCGCATCGACGGCCGGTGTCAGCGCATCGATCATGGTCTTGTCTCCAGCGGCGGCTCGCCCCACCCGCTGCACCTCGTGCAGCCCGGCGGCCAGCGCCTCCGCCAGGGTCGCGGCGTCAACCTCGGGTCCCTTACCGATCCCGACGGCCACCCCCCGAAAGAAGGAGCCAAACAGAGCCCCGGATGCTCCGCCAGCTCCCTCGAGACAGGCGGTGGCGACGGCTCCGAGCACCTCAGAAGGCGTGGCGGCCGGAAGCGCCTCGGCAAGCGATTGTGCTTGGGCCATCGCCGCAGTCATGTTCACACCGTGATCACCGTCCCCCGCTACCGCGTCCAGCCGTGATAATTCGGCCGCATTGGCTGCGATCTCTTCGGCGGAGGCAGCGACCATGCGGAGTAAATCACCGGAGTCCAACGACGCCTTGGGGGCGCTCACAACGGGGCTCCCAACCGTCCCGGCGCCACCATCGCCAATCCCGCGCCCAGCGCCGGCTCGTCGTAGAGGCGTTTCGTCTCTTCATCCATGCGGCACAAGGCCAGAGCGAAACCCGCGAGATCTTGCGTTGTGGCGTAACTCCCCATCCAAACCCGATAAACGACGATCTCACGCTCGGCCAGTGCCCGGTCGACCGCGCGATAGAGGATGGAGAGCTCCATCATCGTCAACGCTCCGCTGTTGTTAAGCAGCACGCAGACCTCCTCGCCCGCTCCGAACTCACCATCGTCCAGCAGGCTCGCCAGCATGCGGCCGACTACGGCATCGGCCGTCAGCTCCCCGCCTGGTTGAACACCCGACTCGCCGTGGACACCAACACCAACCACCAGCTCGTCCTGTTCGAGGTCGGCGAGCCGCTCTCCGCTAACCGGATGGGCCACCGTCCCAAAGGCCGCCGTGATGGTCCGGGTGTTGTCACGTACCCGTTCCGCCATCGCCTTGCATTCCGCCAGGCCCGCACCCGACTCGGCCAGGGCACCGACAATCTTCCAGACGAAGAAGAGCCCGGCACCCCCGCGCCGCTCGGGCTCCTGACCCTTGGGCGCCGACCCTACATCGTCGTAGAGGACCACCATTTCGACATGGTCTCCTTGCAGTTGGGCCTTTTCGAACGCCATCTCGGCGTTGATCAGATCGCCGGCGTGGTGCGAGACACAGAGCAAGACTCCGGCGCCTCGGTCGGCCGCCATGATCCCCGCCAACAACGCCGAGGGTCCGGGCGCCGCGAACACTTCGCCCGGCACGTTGACGTCGAACAGCCCCGGTCCGACCCATCCAATCATTGCCGGTTCGTGACCGGATCCGTTCCCGATGACCAAGGCCACCTTGCCGTGCTCCTTGGGCGTCGCCCGCATCACGTGACCGTGCTCGTTCAAGCGGATGATGTGGCGGTGCGCCGCCACATATCCTTCCAGCATCTCCACGACCATCCGGGAAGGATCGTTGATCAGCTTGCTGCGTCGAACACTCATGCCAGGTGTTCCTTTAAGAAGGCGGCGGCGGCTCGAGCCTCGGCGTCGGGATCATGAACCAGAGGCCGCCATGCATGGGAGGAGCGGCCCGTTTCTACGGAGGGGTTGGGAAATGTCTCGAACACCACCCAGCCCCGGTAGTCGATGTCGTCGAGTGCCGCCCGGATCTTGGTCCAATCGAGGTGGCCGTACTGGGGTGGACGACGATTGTTGGCGGCGCACTGGAAATGACCCATCCGGTCACCCACGCTCCGGATGGCGCCTCCCAAGTCGTCCTCCTCGATATTCATGTGAAATGTGTCGAGCTCGACCTTGACCGACGGATGGTCCACCAACGCCAGAAACCCGAGCGCCTCTACCGCCGTGTTGAACATGAAGCTCTCGAAGCGGTTGATCACCTCCACGCATAGAACGACACCCAGGCTGGCGGCGGCCCGAGCCACCTCGACCAAAACCGCGGCCGACCGTTCCCTGTAAGGCTGAAGGTCGCTCTCCCGAGGGAAATGGAACCAAGGAGCGTAAGTGACCCCACCCAACACCGGACTTCCCACCGCCGCCGCCGTCTCCAGCGACCGCACCAGGTGGGTCATCCCCGCTCGACGGATTTCACGGTCCGGGCTCGACACGTCTAACGCCGGAGACAAGCCGGTACTGCACACCACACCCAGCCCGTTGGCCTGCAGCTCGTCGCGGATTCTTGCCACCGGGGGTTCGGTACCGGCCACAAGGGATATCTCCACGCCGTCGAAGCCCGCCCGGCGGGCGCGGTGAAAGTAGGCGGCCTGGTCATCCGACCAGCGGTCCATCCAGTAGAAGATCTCGATTCCAACCGGTCGAGCCACGTCACCCGCTCCCACGATCGCCCTCCTCTACGAAGGATCCCTCCCCCACCAAGGTCTGCGCCGTCGTCGCATCGGTAATGAGTACGTTGAAATACCCACCGCGAAGTGCCGCGCGAACCGCCATTAGTTTCTCTGGTCCCCCTGCAACCAGGGCGCTCACGGGAAGCTTGGTGAGATCCTCCAACGTCAAGCCGACGTGCATGTCGTCGGTCCGGAAGGGGACGTGTCTCCCCGACGAGTCGAAATAGTGTCCGAGAGCGTCGCCTACGGCACCGCGCGACCGCAACTCATCAAGGTCTTCGGCGGTTAGCACCCCGTGGATATGAAGCAAAGCGGACTCCGACACCGGACCAACACTTTGCAAGATGATGTCGGCCTGGCGTGCTCGATCGAGTGCCGCGGCAATGGCCGGCTCTCTGAGCAGCCGGTCCCTCAAATCTCGGTCCGACACGAAGGTGGGAGCCCGGACGAACTCGGCTCGCGCCCCGGCGATCGCCGCCATCCTTGAAGTCACGTTGTAGGCAGCGAAGCCCGCCGTGGTGTCTGGGGCGGCCCCTTCAATCTCGGTGAAGGTGCAGTCGATCGAGCATCGGACTCGAAACATGTCGGGAATCCTGGACACCGTTCGACCCAGACCCAGACCGACCCGCATGTTCGGGCGGAGCACAGAGTTCAGCCAGGCGGCGGCGCCCTCGGCCAGCCGAGCGATCTGGCCGTCGGCGGTGGCAGCATCCGGCACCACCATCGCGTCCCTCAGCCCGAGGGTCGCCACCAAGGCGTCGCCCAACGCTTCGGTTGCCTCGTCCCCGCCCTGGATGCGGATCTCCAAGATCCCGACCTCCCTTGCCAGCCGAAGCATGCGATGAACCTTGACCCGGGACAGACCCAGCTGATCCCCGATCCGCTCCTGGGTCAGATCACTCTCGTAGTAGAGCCGGGCGATCCGGACGCACAGACGTTGCTCGTCGGGGGGCAGCCTGCGAACCTGGGAGCTTGCCTCTGATCTTCTGCTCATTGCGCTGACAATTGTTCACGCTAGCCTCGACCCTGTCTCCGTGTCGTTCTCAGAGGCCGGGAAATGATCGAGTTGTTAGCCGCTGACTGGAATCACTGGCCTGACGGGCTGTCCCCTGACGAAATCGTGGCGACTGCCGCCGGCTCCGGCGTCGACGGGCTCGAACTCGGCGTCTATGACACCCAATTCGAGCTGGCACCGTCGCGTATGGAGAAATGGCAGACCCTCGGCGAGAGGCTCGGGGTCCCGGTGCGAATGTTGCTCTACTCGATGCCTTCAGAGCGGTGGCCAAACGGGGGTCTGGGATCCGAGACGGGCCGCCAACGGCTCATCGAACAGACGGAGGAACTGGTACGGATCGCAGCCGCCCTCGGCCTCACCACCGTCGGCCTGTGGCCCGGCGCCGACCTTGCTGACGCTGACCACCACACAATCGCCCGCACCGTCGGTGAGCTTTCAACCGTGGCGGCTCGGGAAGGTATCCGCCTTGCCCTGGAACCTAAGCCGGGTACCGCACTCGGTGAGCCAGACGATGTCATCGCACTCAGCGAGGCTGCGCCCCGGCCTGACTGCATCGGCGTGCTGCTCGACACCGGTCACGAATTTGCCGCAGGACGCGACCCGGCCGAACTCGCTCGACAGATAGGCAAACGACTATTCCACATTCACCTCGGCGACAGCGACGGCGACCCGGACGCCGACCTGCCACCAGGAAGGCTGCATCCGCTCGACCCGTTCTTCGACGCGCTGGAGGCGGAAGGGTATGCCGGCATGATGACACTCGACGCCTACGGAGCAGTAGCCGCTGGCATCGTCAGCGGTGCGGAAGCACTTAACGAGACCGTCCGGCTCGTCTCCACGTATAAGGCAGTCCGCCGGGGCTAACGCAAGCGATCGGCGAACGCTCTCAGGCGGCAGGGCGTTTTGAGGGTGATCCGAAGAGTACGTTCGGCGAAACCGTTGCAATGAAACCGCGGCGAGAACCTGGCCCCTGCAACCCCAGCGAGCGAATTAGGACGGGATGGCGGTCGTTTCGGTAGCAGCTGATCTGGGGGTGGCTGGTCAGACCATCTACAGCGGGCGGCGCCAAGCGCTGATCGATACCGGCACGCGACCGGGGCTTTCGATCGGGGAGCAAGCCGAGCTGGCGGCGGCCCCTCGATGGGATCGGTCGGCGACTGCTTTGACAATGCCTTGATCCAACCGTTCCGGGCAAGGATGCAGGTCGAGCTCCTCAACCGGCGACGGTGGCAAACTCGGATCGAACTGGCCAACGCCATCTTCGAATTCCTCGAGATCTTCCACAACCGGCGACGTCGCCACTCCACCCTGGGAATGCTCACCCCGATCAAATACGAGAGACCACCAACAACCCAACCGCAGCACTCACCAGTCAAGCAAGCTGACTCCACGAAACCGGGGGACCATCAAAGTCCGGAGAAGCGGGGAAAGGTCAGTGAGCATTTCCTCCCCCAGCCGCTCCTAGGGGAGAAAACGCACGACGGACCACGGACCAAGGCGCGGGCTCTTCGGCCTCCGTCTTCCGTCTTCCGACTACTTGATCTCGCCAAACACCACGGTGGTCTGGCAGTGGCCGGCGCCCCTGGCGACGATCCTCTCTTCGATTCCTCTCAGCTCGGGATCAACGTCGAACACCGCCATATCGGCCCGTTTCCCCGGCTCGAGCGATCCCGTCCGGGAGCCGAGCCCCAGGGCTCTCGCCCCCCCGATCGTGGCCGCCTCCAGCAACTTCTGAGCCAGGTCGGGCTCCTCATAGCCGGCTTCCAGAGCCAGTTGATGGAGCAGACTGACGTCGGCGAGTATGTCGAGCGACGGGCTGGAGCCGAGCGAGTCGGTCCCCACCGCGATCGGGCTCCCTTCGCGGAGGAAGTCGGCAATCGGAGGCGGGTCGATCCCTACCGTCAGATTCGACCGGGGGCAGAGGGCAACGTAAGTCGACGTCTCCCGGAGGATTCGTCGGCCCTCGTCGCCCAGATAGACACCGTGGGCGACGTGACTGTCGGGACCAAGCAGGCCACAGGAGAGGGCGAAGGCCGCCGCCCCCTGACCGACCCCGCCATAGGCGAGAACGCTCCAGGGCCGACCCACCCGCAACGTCACCCTCTCGGCCAGCGCACCCCTTCCGTAGCGGTAGTAATCGTCTTCGGTATCCGATTCAGCCAGGTGGGTGTGAATCCGCACGCCCAGGCGGCGAGCCAGCATCGCTGCTTCTTCGAGCACAGGACGGTCGACGCTGTACGGGGCGTGGGGTGAGAGCCCCACCGAGAAGTCACCTGCCCCAGGCAGAGAGCGGAGAGTCTCGATCGTCCGCTCCCCCACCTCTCCTTGCCAGCGCGGTTCGTCTACACCGATGAGTTCGAGATAGGCCACCCCGGCCACTCCTGCCTCCCCGAGCACCCCGAGTGCCACCGCGTCGGTGACAACATCGCCCAAGGCAGTGGTTCCACTGGAGAGGGCGAGCCGGAGGCCTTTACGGGCCGAGGCCGCCCAGTCCTCACCCCAGCGCGCTTCGTATTCGGCCACAAACCTCTCCGACCAGGCCACGTAACTAGGATGGCTTGCCGACCCGACAGCCTCGAGCGAGGTGTACTGGAGATGGGTGTGAGCATTGACCAATCCTGGGAGCAGGGCCCCTTCCCACTCGATCACCTCGGCGTTGGGGTATGAGCGGAGGAGTCTCTGTTTGTCGCCCACTTCGACGATTGACCCGCCCCTGACGGCCACTCCTCCCGAGGCGAAGGGCGGGGTATTCACCGGCACCATCGCCGTAGCGAGATGAATCGTGACCGGGTTCACCAGCGAGAAGCGGCCTCGATCTGCGCCGCGGTGGGGCGGTCGATCTCGATCCCGGCCGCGGCCAGCTGGGAAGCGGCGACTTCATCCTCGATGCTCCGCGGCAGCACGTGGACCCCTACCTCCAACTCATCGCGGGCCAGGTAATCGAGGGCCCGAAGTTGGAGAGCGAGTGACAGATCCATCACCTCGATGGGATTGCCCTCCCCGGCCGAGGTGTTGGCGCAGTAGCCGTCGGCGATGAGATAGACGGTGGTGCCCGCCACCGTCCGCAGCTCCCGCACTTGGGGCCTCACCTCGCCCCCGTCGACCAGTTCGGGGCCGATCGTCGGATCGAACTCCGGTGGCCCTGATCCTCCCACCGCCACGATCGCCCCGTCGCTGAGGAGACTCAAGTGCTCGGCGGTGAGAGTGTGGCCGATACCGGTGGCCGTGAAAACGAAGTCGGCCTCCCGGAGTGCCGTGGCCAGAGGCGCCACCTGGTGACCGTCATGATAAGCCGCCAGCGCCTCTATTGGGTCGATCTCGGTGACTGTCACCCTTGCTCCCAGCGCCCGGGCCACCGCCCCCAGGCCCCGCCCGACCTTGCCGTATCCCACCACCACGACCCGCTTTCCAGGCATCTGGGTGTTGGTGACATCGAGGGTGGCCATCACCACGGACTGCCCGGTCCCATAGGTGTTGTCGAAGAGGAGCTTGACCCGGGCGTCGTTCACAGCGACACACGGGACTCGCAGCGCCCCTGCGGCATGCATCACCCGCAGGGGTCGGACCCCGCTGGTGGTCTCTTCGGCCACCCCCTCCAGGTCGACGAGGACATCGACTCTCTCCGTGTGGATGCGGCGAACGAAGCTGGCCCCGTCGTCCGCCAGCAACTGCGGCCTGGTATCGATGAACGCCTGGCGAAGGCTTTCCACCTCGGCTCCATCCGCCCCTCTTCGGGCGAAGACGGAGATCCCGCTGGAGGTAAGAGCCTCCACCACCGCAGCTTTGGTCGAATGACCGCTACCGAATACAGCCACCTCTGCTCCCAGCGAGGCGATCGCCTCCACCAGACATGCCGTCTTGGGCTCGAGGGTGAGAGCTATGCCTACTCGCCTACCCTGCAAGCGACCCCCCTCTGCAACCCGCCGGCGGGCATGCTCCAAGGCGGGCATGTGTTGGCTGGCAAAGTCGATCATTCCCCGCCCGATTTCACCCATCGATGCCCTCCAACGACCCGATCAGCGTGTTGAGCCGGCCCGGGTCGACCGGGTCGATGGCTACTCCCCGGCTGGCCAGCTTGGCGAGGGCGATGGCGCGGTCGAGATCCTCGGGAAACCGATGTACCCCGACGCTCAACCCACCCTGGGCGAGCAAATAACAGCACAGGGCCTGGACCGAGAAATAGAGGTCCATGATCTCGACCGGATGGCCCATCCCGCCGGCGATGTTGACCAGGGCGCCCTGAGACAGCACGTACACCGACTTGTCTCGAAAAAAGATCTGGGTTACACCCTCCCGCACCTCGTTCTCCAATCGCGACAGCCGGCGGAGGGCCGGGACGTCGATCTCCAGATCGTGATGGCCGGCATTGGCCAGGATCACCGACGGGGCCAGTAGGGCCGCGTGTTCCCCGCCGATGGTTCGGACCCCGCCGGTAGCGGTGATCACAAAGTCTGCCTGGGGAAGGGCATCGGCGAGGGGGCTTACGTCGTGACCGTCGCTGAGGGCCTCCAAAGCTTTGATCGGATCCACTTCCACCACGATGGCCCGGGCCCCCAACGCCCGTACATAGTTGGCGATGCCGCGTCCCACCCACCCGTATCCCACCACGACCACTCGCTTTCCGGGCAGCCGGAGATTGGTGAGCTTGAGTATCGCCTGAATCGTGGATTGCCCGGTGCCGTAACGGTTGTCGAACATGTGCTTGCAGGCAGCATCGTTGGCGGCGATGGCGGGCATCGGTAGACGGCCGGCCTCGTCCAACTGCCGGAGTCGGGCCACCCCGGTGGTGGTCTCTTCCGAAACCCCAACCAGTCGCTGATAGATCAGAGGGCGGTGGCGGCTGATGCGCAAGGTGAGTTCGGCGCCATCGTCGATGATCAGCTCGGGTTCGGTGTCGGCTACCGCCAGCAGGTCTGCCTCCCACACCTCGGCGCTGGAGCCACGGCTCGAGTGCACTTCGATCCCTCGCTCGACCAGGGCGGAACACACGTCGTCGCGGGTGGTCCCGGGGTTGGAGCCGACCACTACCACGGTGGCGCCGGCATCGGCGAGGACGGTGGCGAGAAAAGCAGTCTTGGCTTCGAGACGAACCACCACCGCTACCCGACGCCCGCGGAGAACTCCGTCGGCGAGGACAGTTCGCACATAACCGTCGAGCACAGGTGACCGGCGCTGGACCCAGTCGATGGCCTGATGGCCACAGGGCGCCAGTGCCAGGTCGGCGATGCGGGAGCGCGCAGCGACATTCACAGGCGTCCCGCCTCGATGATCCGTTGTAAGAACTGGCGGGTACGGGGGTTTTCGGGTTCGGAGAAGAGTCGGTCGGGCGGTCCTTCCTCGAGAATGCGGCCGTCGTGAAGAAAACAGACGTTGCTGGCCACGTCGCGGGCAAAGCCCATCTCGTGGGTAACGATGATCATGGTCATGCCAGCCGTCTTCAGGTCACGAATCACCGACAGCACTCCCCCGATCAACTCGGGGTCGAGGGCCGCGGTCACCTCATCGAGAAGCAACACGTCGGGGTTGGTGGCCATAGCCCGGACTATCGCAACCCGCTGTTGTTGTCCCCCCGAAAGGCGGTCGGGATACGAGCGAGCATATTCGCCCATCTCGAAGAGGTCGAGCAGTTCCCGGGCTCGAGCCTCTGCTTCCTCCCGCCCGGTGCTGTGGACCTTGCGGGGAGCCAGGGTGATGTTGGCGAGCACGTTCATATGGGGGAAGAGGTTGTAGGCCTGGAAGACGATGCCCACCCGTTTCCGCAACTGGTTGAGGGGCAACTGCTCGTCGTCTTCGACATCAACCCCATCGAGAAGGATGTGCCCGTGGTCATACTCGACGAGACGGTTGATGCAACGGAGCAAGGTCGACTTGCCCGAGCCCGAGGCTCCGATCAGGCACACGACCTCGTGGATGTCGACTCCGAGGTCGACCCGGTCGAGGACCAGCTTCTCCCTAAAATATTTGGTCAGCCCCTGGATCTCCACCCGTCTCATCACACGGTCCTCTGCAAGCGACGTTCCTGGTCGCGACGGGCATACCAGTCGGTGAAGCGGGCCAGAGGGACACTGGCGATCAGGAAAAGCACTGCTGCTGCGATCAGGCTCGAGTAGTTGAAGGTGCGGGCGGTATAGATCTCAGCCTGGCGTACTGCCTCTCGAACTCCGATCACGCTGAGGAGAGCGACGTCCTTTTGCAGCGACACAGCCCCGTTGAGGAGAGCAGGAAGCACGTTGCGAACCGCCTGGGGAATGATGGCGTGGCGAAGGGTCTGCCATTGGGTGAGGCCAAGGGCGCGGGCCGCTGCCCGCTGGCTGTCGTGGACCGCCTCCATCCCCGACCGGTAGACCTCGGCAGTATAAGCCGAATAGCCGGCGATCATGGCGATCGAGCCCCAAAAGAGCGCTCCCCGGGGAAGACCGGGGAGTTGCAAAGCGGGTATGCCGAAGCCAAAGAGAAGTATGAGAAGTAGGGCCGGTATCCCCCGCAGCAGGTCGATGTAGGCGATCACTGCGAACCGGAAGGGAGCGGCCAGAGGACCCGGGAGCGAACGGATCACCGCCAACACCAAGGAGAAGACGAGAATGGCGATCTGAGCGACTATCCAGATGCGAAGATTGAGCCAGAACCCCCGGAGCACCGAAGGAAAGGACTCCTGGATGGCCTCCCAGGAGAAGAACTGCCTTTGCACCGCGGGCCAGAACTCCGAAGTGCCGATCCACCAGCCCGCCAGCCCGAAGACGATCCCGGTGCTGGCGACACTCGCCAGCACCGGGATCCAACGTTGGCGAGCGCTCCGGATGCGCCTCCCGGGAGGAGGAGGCGCGGAACGCTCATCCGTCACTCAGTGATCTCCGGAATATCTCCCCCAGCCTGGAGCCATTCTTCATCGATGGCCAGGATGGTGCCGTTGTCATGCAGGGTCTGCAGAGCAGCGTTGACACATTCGACGTAGGGGTTTTCATCCGTGAACAGCAAGCCCATGCCATCACCTTCGTCACCCTGACGGGGCAGCACGCCGACGATGGTCGAGTTCTCCACCTGCACCGCGGTCACGAAATAGGCCGTGGGAAGACCAATGACAGTGGCATCGATCTGACCGGCAGCCAGCGCCGCGAACGTGTCAGCCTGGTCGTCGTAGACGGCGGCGTCGGTGACTCCCAGCACCTGCTCGATGTAGTCGAGGTCGGTGGTGCCGATGGTGGCGCCCCAGCGGACTCCCTCCAGATCGGCAAAGGTCTGCGCGCCTACCGCAGGGCTGTCGTTGAGGGCTACCACGGACTTCTGAGAGAAGTAGTACGGGATCGAGAAGTCGACGATCTCGTCGCGCTCTTCAGTTATTGAGTACTGCTGCATGTTGAAGTCGTAAGGCCGCTCGCCGGGAGCGATCGCCTCGTCGAAGGTGGTCCGTACCCAGTCGACCTGGTCGGCGCTAAACCCAAGCTCCTCGGCCAGGGCATAAGCGACTGCGCTCTCGAATCCCTCGCCGTTAGTGGGATCGTCGTCGATCATCCAGGGCGGAAAGACCGGCTCACCGGTGGCGATGGTCAGACGTCCCGGAGCGAAGAGTGCCTCGCTCTCGGTCGAGCAGACTTCGGCGGCGGTAGTGGTGGTCTCAGCCGGTGCCGTAGTAGTGGTCTCCGGAGCAGCCGTGGTGGTGGTGTCGCCGGCCGTGGTGGTGGTTTCGCCCGAGCCTCCGCCGCAGGCTGCCAGGGCCATCGACAGCACTATCACGAGATATATACCTCTGCGAAACATCGCAGGCCTCCTTGTTCATTGGGGGTTGTGACTCCGACGTGATAAGCCACGACGGTCACAGAGGCCGGGATTGTACGCAGTGTCAAATGCACCCGGCTGCGGGATTCAGCTTGCGGGTGGGCTGTGGTTGTGGGCTTTGTCCGCAGGGAGCGAAGCGGGGGCGCCGCTCTAGTCGTCTCCGTTGCCGTCGGCTCGAAGGGTCTATTCGGAACCCGAGCCCGTGGACACCGACATGACGATGGAACCAACAGATCAATGTCAGGTTGTGGGGATGATGATCACCGCCATCGGTCCGTTTCTGATGAGGTATACCCATAAGTTGTGGATGACGGGTTGCTGGTTGGGGCGCGACGTACCCTCCTGATGTCCGATGAGACGATCGCCGGTGGGTGCCGGCGGGGAGGAGTACGCCGATGTTCAAGATAGTCAA
>JBOGEX010000169.1:0-4478 GCA_050741915.1 Acidimicrobiia bacterium | reverse complement strand
ATGGGCCTTCTCATCTCCCAATAAGAGGTCCAAGAGGAGATCGGCCCGGAGCTGGTCCATGGTCCGGCTCTCCCCCCTCTTCCTCAGCTTGCGGGCGAGAGACGTGAGATGGCGGTAGGCGGCCTCGGCCCGATCGGGAGGTAGATCGCGGCCTTGCAGGGTGGCGGTCCCGAACTCGGTCCCCCGGACCTCGACATAACGGTTCTTGACCGCCTCTCCGTAACGGAGCCGGGCCTCCTCGGGGTTGGCCAGATAGCAGAGACGTTCCACCCGCGACCGGAGCTGGCCGGTGGTGAGATGGGAGGCTTCTTCGATCACCTGGTCGATCACGAAGGAGGCATCTGCCTCGGGGAGATGACAGGTCCGATCGACGAGGACCTGGGCCCGATGGAGATCGACCCCACCCCGATCGAGGGCGGAAAGAACCTGGGGAATCCCTTCGAGGGCCAAGGCCAAGTTGAGTTCGAGCTTGGCTCGGTGGTCGGTGAGATGGAGGGCAGCGGCCAGCTCGGTGGTGGCGAGGTCGGCCCCATCTTCCGGATCGCCCCCCATCGCCCGACAGCAGTCCCGAAAGAGAAGAGCGATCTCCCGATAACTCTGCGCCAGGAAGTGGGAGGACATCTTGCGATAGGCGGCGATCAACTCGACCCGGTGATAACTGGCGAGGTTGCTCGAGTCGATCGAGGCCAGAAGCCTGGCCAGCTCCGGACCTGGTTCCATAGTCGCCAGGCCCAAAGGAGGGGGCGAGAGTTCCTCTGCGGTCATCGGTCGGAGGTCGAGAGAGTCGAATGGCTCGTACATCTGTTCGATTCAACCTATCGCATGCCAGGGACAAATTCCAGACCCCTGGTCCGAGGTTTTCGGCAGGAGGTAACCTCGGTCTCGGTTTCCGGTGTAATCCGAGTAGTGACGCGCCCCCCTCCTTCGGCCCGCCAGCCTCTGACTGCGCCTTTGGCTGTGCTACAATGTAGAACATGTCGAAGGTAGGAATTCGCGCTTTGAAGCAGAACGCTTCCGCCGTAGTGGCTGACGCCGCCGCCGGAGAAGTGGTAACGATCACCGATCGGGGCCGGCCCGTGGCTCAGCTGGTGCCAGTTGCGGTGAGCCGCATTGAAGCGCTAATTGCCGCCGAGCGAGCGCGCCCGGCGTTGCGACGGCTCGCGGACCTGCCCGCCCCGGTCAGGCGCGGTCGAAGTCGGCGCCCGCTTTCGAAGGAGTTGGAGGAGATGCGCTCGGCCGAGCGGTAAATGAGCGCGTTCTATCTGGACACATCGGCGGCGGTGAAGTTGGTCGCTGTCGAGAAAAGCTCAACGGCGCTGCACCGGTGGGTAACGTCCCACGGTGAGCGGCTGTTCTCGAGTGATCTTCTGCGAACGGAATTATTAAGGGCGACGCGAAGGGCCGCACCGGAGCAAATGGTGCAGGCACGAGCTGTCCTCGATTCGTTGGTCTTATTGACGCTCTCGACCGCCATCTGTCAACGGGCGGCGCTGTTGGAGCTCGCCTCATTGCGCACTCTTGATGCGCTGCACCTGGCGGCTGCGCAGGAGATCGGCGATGAACTGGAAGGGGTAGTGACCTACGACCGGCGACTAGCCGATGGTGCCGAGGCAATAGGCATCAGCGTCGTTGCTCCCGTGTGAAGCGTGGCGAGGCTAGAACGGACCCGGGGATAGAGTCGCGGTCGTGCCGGAATCCCCAACCCCTGAGGAATCAGCGCGCCCTCGCGATCTCACCCGCTGGCTCCTTGGCGCCGGAGCGGTGCTCCTCCTGACTCTCGGCACCTGGTTGGCGCTGAGGCCGGACGAACCTGTTCCACCCACCACCACGCCACCGGTTAGCTCGACCAGCAGCACCTCAGCGACAACCTCCACGACGGTCGATGCCACCACCACGACGGCTGATGCGACGACCACCACCGTCACCACTCTCCCCACTCCCACCGTCGCCAACTACGACGTCGTGGTCGTGGGCGATGGGCTGGGTGGCTCGAGCGCCGCGGTCGCCGCCGCCCGCCTCGGCGCCAACGTTGCATTGCTAAGTCCGATCGGATACCTGGGTGGCCAGGCGGGTGCCGCCGGGGTCTCGACCATGGACGAAGGGAGCAACCACTTCGTCCTCCGCCGCTCAGGAATCTATGGCGAGCTCGCCACGAGCATCCAATCGACTTATTTCGATCCCGGCGACTGCTATTTCATCGAGGACTCGCTGTGTCCAGAGCCGATCGCCGTCGATGAGTTCCTGCGGGGCATCATCAGCAACTCCGGTGTCGATTTGATTCCTATGACGACTCTCACCGAGGTCATCCAGGATGGCAACAAGGTCACCGGAGTCATGGTCGCTGGATCCACATACAACGCCGAGGTCGTAATTGACGCCACCGAGTTCTCCGATCTCTACCCGATGGTCGATGGCCTCGACTACGAGGTAGGCGGCGCTGACGGATGCGTCCAGGACACCACCTGGCTCGCGATTCGGGCCTGGTACGACACCCCCGTCCTCCCCGAGTTGTTCCCCCCCGAGTCAACGGCTCAGGACCTCCGCTCTCTATATAGGTCGGAGCTTGATACCTGGCTTCAGGAGTTCCGAGATTCGGTGGTGAACGGACCCGGCCGAAATCCATCCGGCCCTGGGATAGTGCCTTGGGACATCGCCACCGAGACTCGTTACCGGGCCCTGGCCGACCGCCGTAGCTTCTCATCCGGGGTTGAGGTTCCCGAGATAACCCGCACCGGCGTTAACTACGCCAACGACTATCCGCTTAGGGCCACCGCCATCGAGGACCCGTTGGTGCGAGATGCCGAGTTCCGCAAGGCACTCCACAAGACTTACGCCTTCCTTTGGTACTTACGTTATGAGCTGGGAGTCACGAACTGGGGGGTCGACGGCTTCCAGGATTTCGGGAAGGCACAGCGCCTTCTCTGGGACGACTTGATCCCGGATGCACTTGAGCGCAACCTTCCCCCCTACCCCTATGTACGCGAGGGTCGGCGGATGGTGACCGTCCAGACCCTCGGCCCCGCGGACCTGACCAACGACGTCCGCGGCCTCCACCACTTCGACGACTCCGTGATGCTCGGTGGCTATTTCTCCGACTTCCACGGCTGTGTGGAAGAGGGCGCCGGCCAGGGCTTCGGCCTCTTCGAAGTGCCGATGGGCGTCTTTATTCCGGAGACGGTCGATGGGTTCATGCCGGGAATGGTTCGCGCCGCCGGTGTCTCCCGCCTCGCCGCCTCGGCGGTGCGGACTCAACCGGAGGAGATTTGGAGCGGCGAGGCTATCGGCATCATCGCCGCCCTCGCGGCTCGCGACGACATCGAAGTCCGGGACGTCAATCCGGCCGCGGTGCAGGAACATCTCCTGGCCAACGACCTCATCTTCTTTCTCCCCGGTTGAGCCTCTCGGTAGGCTGGCTGCGATGAAGGCCCAGGTCGAGCGAGTCCTCGTCTGCGGCTATTACGGCTTTGGGAACATCGGGGACGAAGCGATCCTCTCGGTGCTGGTCGACGACATCCGTCACCTCTTGGGCGACTGCCAGATCTCGGTTCTCTCGGGAGATCCCACTACCACCGCCGGTCATTTCGATGTCGAGGGAATCCCCTGGCAGTCGCCGGCTGATTTGATCGCCGCCGCTCGCAAGTCAGACCTGATGGTGTTGGGCGGCGGGGGTCTGATCCAGGATTACAACGGCTTCGATTCCACCCAGATGCTGACGCCCTGGCATGGCGACGTCATTTGGGCCGAGTTCGCCCTTTTCGCCCGCATGCTTGCCAAGCCCCTGGCGATCTACGGGGTCGGGGTGGGGCCGCTCCACACCGACGAAGGAAAGGACGCCGCCCGCCTGGTTTTCTCGCTCGCCGCCGCGGCCTCGGTGAGGGATCAGGAGTCGCGCTCGCTTTTGCAGTTGATCGGGGTCGCGCCCGAAACGATCGTTCTGGGAGGCGACCCGGTTTTTCGTCTGCAAGCGGCGACCGTCGAGGGCTTGGAGTCGATCCTGGAGATGGAAGGCATTCCCCCCGGCGAGATCACCGTCGGCGTCTGTTTGCGACCATGGCGGAGCGGTCTGCCCGTCACCGAGATCGCCGCCGCCCTCGATCGATTGATCGATGACCGGAATGCCCGAGTGGCCTTCGTTCCGTTCCAGGTGGCGCCGACCCGCAACGAGAACGATTCCCATGCTGCCCACGAGGTGATGCTGGCGATGAAGCGCGGCGACCAGGCCGGGATCGTGCGCGGGGCATACGGGCCGAAAGAGAAGCTCGCCCTCTTCTCTCAGTTCGACGCTGTGATCGCCATGCGTCTGCACGCAGCGATGTTCGGTCTCAAGGCCGGAAAACCGACGGTCGCCATCTCCTATGACCGAAAGGTCGACTCCATGATGGACGATCTCGGCCTCTCCGATTTTGACCTCCCTCTCGAAGGACTGACTGCGGAGAGCATCGTCATCGCGCTGGAGACGGCAGAGGGCTCCCATGACG
>JBOGEX010000168.1:0-53280 GCA_050741915.1 Acidimicrobiia bacterium | reverse complement strand
TTCCTGGCCGACCATCGGGCCGAGTTGTTTCCAGATGAGATGTTCTCGGATCTGTTTCCGTCGGGTCGGGGTCGTCCGTCGATCCCGGCGGATGTGATGGCGGCAGCGATGATCCTCAAGGAGCTGGAGGGCCTGTCGGATCGGGAGGCGGCTGATGCGCTGCAGTGTGATATCCGTTGGAAGGTGGCCGGTGGGCTGGCTCTCGACGACGTGGGTCCTCATCACACGGTGTTCACCTATTGGCGGCAACGGCTCGCCAAATCGGAGCGTCCCGACCGGATCCGTGAAACGGTCACCGAGGTGGTGGAGGCGACGGGTGTGTTGGCGGGGAAACGTCGCCGGGCGTTGGATTCGACCCTGTTGGATGACGCGGTAGCCACCCAGGACACGGTCACCCAGCTGGTATCTCAGATCCGGCGGGTGCGTCGTCTCATCCCCCAAGCCGGAGCAGTGGTGGTGTCGGCGCATGATTACGACGCGGCGGGCAAGCCGGTCTGCGCCTGGGACGACCCGGAAGCGAAAACCGCTCTGGTGTCCGCCCTGGTCAACGACGCTTTGGCCATCATCTCGGCTCTCTCAGAGGTTGAGCTCACCGCCGAGCAGGCCGATGCGGTGGGATTGTTGGCGTTGGTCGCCGGTCAAGACGTCGAACCCGGCGACACCGAAGGCACCTGGCGGATTCGCAGAAGGCACCGTCTTTGACCGGGTGATCTCCACTGTCGACCCCGAAGCCCGGCACATGCACAAGTCGACCAGCGAATACCGTGACGGATACAAGGCGCATGTCGCCGTCGAACCCGAAACCGGGATCATCACCGCCTCCGAGCTCACCCCGGCCAACGTGGGCGACGGGCCCACCGGGTTAGAGCTGCTGGAAGGTGAGGAACCCGGTCTTCAGGTGCTGGCCGACTCCGCCTACGGGTCCGGAGAAACCAGGGCCCGGATCCGGGAGACGGGACACGACCAGGCGATCAAACCCATCCCGCTGGCCCGTCCCAGAATCGAAGGAGGGTTCACCCGAGACGACTTCACCGTCGACCACGACCACCGTGCCGTCACCTGCCCGGGAGGACACACAGTCCGCATCGCCGCCAGAGGTTCGGCCAACTTCGCCAAACACTGCCAGACCTGTCCCCTCCGCAGCCGATGCACCACCGCCCAAGGCGGACGGGTCCTTCATATCTCGATACACGACGACGAACTGGTCGCCGCCCGCCGAGCATGGGCAGTCGGCGAATACGCCGACGACTACCGACAGTTCCGGCCCATGGTGGAACGGTCCATCGCATGGCTCGTCGGCAAACACCACCGGCGCCTCCGATACCGGGGAGTCGAAGCCAACCGGGGACAACTCGCCCTCCGCGTCGCCGCCATCAACCTCAGACGACTCGTCAACCTCGGACTCGACCACGACGGCACCACCTGGGCCCTCACCGGCTGACCCAATTCGGCAATTCGGCGTACCGTCTAGCAACCCTTCGACAAGATCCGCCGGAGTCGTTGGTCGCGTCTTCGGTGATGCCGACAGAAGCCGAAAACGGCCGACGACCGGCCACGAAGCAGCACTCAAGGTCCAAAAACCGAGTTGTTCAACAACCTTCTAGTGCTCCGTCGCGGATTTGATCTGGTGGAGGGTGGCCCGTCCGCGGCGGACCTTTTCGATGATCTGTGCGGCGGGTTTGTGCCAGACGAAGGGTTCGGGGTTGTCGTTCCAGTGTTCGGCCCACAGTTCGATGGCGTCGATGAGATCGGCGACGCTGGTGAACACGCCGCGGCGGAGTCGGCGGTCGGTGAGCTCTTTGAACCAGCGCTCGATGAGGTTGAGCCACGACGACGAGGTGGGGGTGAAGTGCAGGTGGAACCGGGCCCGTTTGGGATGAGCGAGCCACTTGTCGACCTCTTGGTGTTTGTGCACCGCCAGGTTGTCCAACACCAGGTGTACGTCCAGGTCGGCGGGGACATGCAGATCGATCAGCTTCAGGAAGAACAAGAAGTCCTTGTGGGTGTGACGGGGACGGCAGTCGGTGAGGATCTCGCCGGTGGCGACGTTCATGGCGGCGAACAGGTCGGTGGTCCCGTTGCGCTTGTAGTCATGGGTCATGGTGCCGGCCCGCCCCGGGCGCATCGGCAGGCTCGGTTGGGTGCGGTCCAGGGCCTGGCACTGGGTCTTTTCGTCGAAGCTGAACACCACCGCCCGCTCCGGCGGATTTAGGTAGAGGCCGACCACGTCGACCAGCTTCTCCTCGAAGTGAGGGTCGTCCGAGATCTTGAACGTGTCGACCCTCCATGGCTTGAGATGGTGGTCCCGCCAGATCCGAGCGACGGTGTCCTTACCGATCCCCAACCGCTTGGCCAGCGAGCGGGTCGTCCAGTGCGTCGAGGTGTCCTCCGGGATCTCCTCGAGGGTGACCCGCACCACCTCGGCGACGGTGCCTTCCGGCAGCCACGGCTTACGCCCCCGGCCTGGGGCGATCACCCCCACCCCGGCCACACCCTCCTCGGCGAAACGGTTCCGCCACCGGCGCACGGTGTCGGAGTCGACCTCGCAACCACGGGCGATCTGCTCGTTGGCCACACCCTCGGCCGCCCACAACAGCGCCTTGGCTTGGACCACCATGCGATGCGGTAACGACGTCGAGCGGGCCATCTTCTCCAACGCATGACGTTGCTCATCAGACAGGGACAAAGCAGGAGCGGTGATGACGGGCATAGGCACCACTCTAGCCCACCAGACTATTTCAACGACGGACCACTAGGTGGGTTCAAGGGATCGTCGCCAGGGCGTCGTGACAAAGGTATGGATTGGTCTGAATCTTCTCGTTCTCCGGATGGTGGATTCCGGCGATCGCATCGGGCTCGCTCTGGCTTGAATTGACCCCTGGGACGGGTCCGCCTGGCACGCGGGTCAGTGGAGTGACCGTCGGCGAGGCGTCGGTACCTTTGGCTGCAGGTGAGCTTTTGCCTACGTTCTTAGTCCCGCGCAACCCTTATCCGGCGGATCGGGTAGAGATTGGCGTGACCGCGATCGACCAGGAGGGCAACGGCACGCTCGACTTTGTGGTGCCGGAGCTGTCGCCGGGATGGTACGACCTTATGGTTCTCTGCGTTTCGTGCGCTCCGGCTTCGGGAGGTCGGCAGCTGTTGCCGGCTGGCGAGTTTGAGGTCGTCACGACTGCCGCGCTTCCTGCGACAAACGGCGAATCATCTGTGGTAGTCGCCGCAGTGGCAGCGGTAATGCTTCTTGGGGGTATCGCCGTTATTGCACGATGCTGGAAGGACAGCAGCCGGCCGGATCTTCCAGACAACATGGGGCTTCGGAGAACTAACTAGCCACGCCGGGAGGCTGAGCGAGGATGTGGTTGCTTTTGCCATTTGAGGCTCACCTCAAGGGGGCTGTATGGCCGTGAACCACTCAGCTCCGATTGATCGCCTCGATTCTCCTCATGTGTGCGCTCACCTCGAGCGAGAGCGGGCTTCAAGATCAGGCGGCGTGCGCTTACGCCGCGTGCATGGCACGACACGACTTGCTTACGGCGGAACCGATGGCGTTCCACCTTCGGTCGGGCCAGGAAGCCACGTGCAGCTAAGCGTGCTGCCTTTCAGCTTGGCTGCGCCTTCACCGACCTCGAAGAATCCTGGCGAACTACTGAAGAAGCACATTTCCACGCGTTACGGGCCATCGACCACGCGACTCCGACGCCCGAACTGACGCTGGCATGGGAGGGATCCGCACTTCTGTGGCGATGGCCTCCCGGGCACGGTGGATTCCGATTGGTGTCTTGGTGTTCAAACGTTCTACTGCGTCCTCCATTCGTTCTCGCCGGCTCGGTCGCCGGTGCGCAGAACAGAGCGCCAGGCGCTGTAGTCATCTTGTTGCGCGGCGAGGGACGGCTACCAACTGATTGACGGACACCATTGGACACCCCTTGACCTGTCGGAACCATTTCCTCGGGTCAGCTTTGGTTGGGCGGGTCGAGCCCTCTACCGGGGAGTCGGTCGCGGAGGCGGTGGAGCTCGGGGAGGGCAGCGAGGTCGGATTCGCGGGCCAGGGCTTGTTTGGATTCAATTATGTCTGCGAGGTCGGCCACGAGGATGGTGATTCCATAGGCCTCCCGCCGGTGAGCGCGGCGGGCGAGATCTGGGTAGAGAGCGAGGCGGCCGCGTAGCAAGGTAGGGGTGCCGGTGATGATGTCGAGGTCTCCGTAGCGGGTCCTCCAGGTCGACACTTCGAAGGCGCGCAGCGACTCAAGATCGATTGGGTAGTCGACCGGGCCGGCATCGGGAACCCGCAGCTGGGCGTTGGCGGCCCGGAGGGCGGCAGCCAGCCGCTTTAGGTTGGCATCAGACCAGTCGGGGACCAGGTCGATGTCGAAGGTGGCTCGAGCCGATCCGTGGACAATGGCGGCCAAGCCTCCCACAATCACGTAGTGCACGTCGTGCTGGTCGAGGAGGGCGAACAACTCCTTTGCTTGCAGCGGGGCGGCGCTGGGGTCACCCACGTCGGAGCTCGGCCATCAGCTCGGTGTAGGCCTGGTTGGCGATTAGACGTTCCTCGAGGCTGTGATCCAGGGCGGCCTGTTCGGTGGCTTGTCGCTGCCGATCAGGCTTAGCGAGTTGGAGGCGAAGCTCGAGCCCACAGGCTTCGACGATGCGAAACAGGGTGGCAACATCGGGCATGGCGCGTGCCTTCTCGTAGCGGGCGATGGCTGGTTGGGAGGTGCCGACTCGTTGCGCGAGCTGGGCTTGGGTGAGTCCGGCTCGGTGCCTTGCTTCCCGGATCAAAGCCCAAATTGGCCAACGTGTTGCATCCCTTGTCCGGCTCATGCTCCTACTATACCTCAGAAGGTATCGAGGCTCGGCGCTGAGGACTCGGGGCAGCAGACGTTTTCTGTAGATCCCCAAATGGTCGATTCGTCCCTGCGACACTAAAGAAAGCCCCGGTCAGAGGCCAAGGCAGCGCCGGTCCTCCTCCGATCTTGATTGTTTCCAGGAGAGCGATGATGACGCTCGACTGGGTAGAATGTCGCGATATGGACAGCGGCTTGACGACCGGAAAGGTGGCGGCGGCCTTGGCGACTACCCGCTCCCGCATCCATCGTGCAGTTGCTGCCGGGGTTGTACGACCGGCTCGGACACGGGGGGGTCATCTTCGGTTCACGGCCAGGGATGTGGCTGTCTTGGAACGCCGCCTGGGGAGGAGCCCGCGGGTTGCGGAATTGAGTCGAGAGAAAGTGCGGGTCTTGGCAGCGTTAGGAAGACGACCCTTTGGTCTCCGGTCGGTTCGAGCCGTCGCTCGGGCTGCGGGGATCAGTCCCACCGTCGCCAGCCGGGCCGGTTGCATGGCGCCGGGCTGATCAAGAGGCAGAGGCGTAGGGTGGTGCTGGGACGGGTGAATGAGGTCGAGGTGTGGAAGGTGGACATCGCCCATCCCCGCTGGCAGCGGTTGAGCCCTGCCTTGGCCGGGGTGGTGTTGCCGGCGCGGCCGATTGGAGAGGGTAGGGATCTGCAGGTGCCGGGCTGGCTGCGTCACTTGTTCTGGAACGTCGACGTCGATCGGCTCGGTGTTGAGCGGGACGGGGGTTTCATCGCCGGGCGGGTGTTGGCGAGTGAGGACGCTCAGGCACATGCCTGGGCGGCGACAGCACTCAGTCCCGGGGCGTTCCTGGCTGCGGCTTCTGTGTGTCGATCCTCGGAGGAGAGCCTTGGCTCGTAATCTCGCCGCCTCGAGCGGTTTATGACCGAAATCCCTCCCCATTTCCGGGCTGTGCTGGTGCCACCTACCCGGACGGTGTGGGAGGCGTTGGTGGGCCATCTCCCCGCCAGCGCCTACCTAGTGGGAGGCACCGGGATCGCCGCCCACCTAGGTCATCGAGAAAGCAGGGACCTGGACTTCTTTATGGGGGAGAGCTTCGACCCGCATCACGTGGCCGCTTCCCTGGAGCGGCGGATCGGGAGGTTCGTGGCCACCCGAATGGTGGCCGGCACCCTCATCGGTTACTTGGAGGATGTCAAGGTTCAGTTCCTCGACGCCACCAGCCAGGACCCCGTGGATTTGATAAAGCAAATTGGGGGGATCCCGGTGGCCGGGCTGCGTGATCTGGCGGCCACCAAGCTCAAGGTGGTCGGCGACCGAGGTGAGTTGCGCGACTACTTGGACCTCATGGTCCTCGAACAGCAGGCCGGACTGAGGGTCGAAGAAGGCCTGTCAGTGTTCATCGAACGTTACCGGCCGGTGCCAATCGAAGCGGCAGTGCTCCAAATCGTCCGAGGGTTGGGCTACTTCGGAGATGTCGCCGACGACCCCGGCCTCCCCATGGCACGCCACGAGATAGAGGGCTACTGGATTCGCCGCCAGCCCGAGATCGTCACTTCGCTTGGCTGGCTCACCGGACGGGAAAGCCGGCAGGGGAGAGATCGAGGAACAGAGCTCTCACGATGAGATTCGCTGAGGAGGCTCACAGAACGTCAGGCGGCCACACGGATGAGGGTCTCCCAGGGGTCGCGTGTACTTGAGGTTCCACTTGCCCCTCCGACACGAACCCCTAGTACATGGGGTGCCCTGCGCCTTCGTGTACCCGCCCTCGGGGTGGTAGGTGAGGTTGACGACGCCGAGTTCCTCGTAGGTAGATGGCCCGTTTTCGACGGGGTCGGCGTCGGCCAACACCGCCACGATGTCGCGGAGTTGACCGACGAGCGCATTGACTTCGTTGTCGGTGAGTCTGCGTTGGGTGGGTTTGTGGATTCCCGTTCCAGGGTCCTTCGCTCGCGCTCGACCTCGGCGATCCAAGTGGCGGCGACGGTGCAGCTGGTTTTGCGCTCGTGCGGTCAGCCCGCCGAGGGCCTAAGGCCTACCGGTTGTCGCCGTATGGCCTTGTGATGATTTCGAGGTTGTGCCCGCTCGGGTCATCGAAGTACACGCCGCGCCCTCCGTCGTGGGTGTTGATCTCGCCAACCCGGCTGTGGCCGGGGTCGGCCCAGTAGTCGAGGCCGCGCGCTTTGATGCGGCCGAAGATCTGGTCGAACTCGTCTTCGCCCACTAGGAAGGCGTAATGCTGCGACGCGACCTCGCCCTCGACGTTGTAGAAGTCCAGCGTCACTTCGTTCCCCACCTCCACACCGAGGAAGGGACCAAAGGGCACCGGCTTCGGTAACTCGAAGAGGTCAGCGAGGAATTCTGACGAGGCGCGCTTGTTGCTCGAGTAGACGAGGGTGTGGTTCAGCTTGATCATGACTGTTCGAAGGTAAGCAGGCCGCTCAGCGTAGGTACGCGTCGAACACCCCGCTGTGGTTCTAACTCGCAGGGGTTGCATCACAGCGGCGGCTGCCACCGCGGGAAAAACGGGACGAATCAGGCTGCGTTCAAGTACGACTTGGCCAGCGGTGCCGGCCGCGTGGTCGGCAGCGGTTTCGGTCCTCCTGCACCGATGCCTTGTGGTTATCCAGATCCGGTGAAGCTTTGACCTTGGTCGAGCTGGCGCATGATCTCGCCGCTTTGGTTGCGGAGCTGGCGCTGAGTGATCTCTCGGGCCATTCAGCAGCGTGGCACCTGGTGCTACAGCCCGTCGCCGCCCAGACCGCGATCTATAGCCTCACCACACGGCGACCGAGGAAGGGTGGCGGTGTCGGCGGAGGCGTTGATCCTTGGTCACGAGATGCCATCCGTTCTCGATTGCGGTGGCGTAGATAAGCCGATCGGCGGGATCGCCGGGGAAGGTCGAGGGGAGGGACACCGCGGTGTCGGCGATGCGGGGCGAGATCCCAATCGTCCGTACCTGCCTGGCGAGGACGTCGAGCCAGCTCCCGATGGGGATCGTGACCACGATTCGTTCGCGCTTGGCGAGCCAGGCAAGTTCGAACCAGGTTATCGAGGCGACGGCTAGTTCGTCCGCCCCGGAGACGGCCTCGGTAGCCTTGCGACTCAACCGCTCTGGATCGGCTGACCACCAATGAACGACGTGGGAGTCGAGGAGGATTGTGGTCAGGGCAGATCCCAGGAGACGCCGGTTGTGTATAGGTCCTCGTCGGCAGCGTTGCTCATCGCGACCCCAACGAGCCGGCTCTTGAGAGCGGGGGGCCCACCGGCGGGGACGAGGCGGGCAACCATGCGCCCATGCTTGGTGATCTCGACTTCCTCGCCGGCTGCGACTCTGTCGAGCAGGGCAAGGATCGTCGCCTTAACCTCTGTTGCGGTCAGTCTTATAGTCATATGACCACTCTAGTGGTCATATGACCGTGTAGGTGGCATTGTCAAGTCCGAGCCAGTCGACGGTTGCCAGAGCATTTATCTTCGGACGACCGTCACCGGGTAGGCGAGGCCGGAAGCCGAAGCAAGGCGACCGTCGGCCGAGAGCGTGAGAACCCAGCGCTTCGGCCAGGGCGACATAGGCCGCATCGTATGCAGTCAGGTTCTCGCGCGGCCCCTAGATCCTGGTGAGGAGTCCGGGGACCGGGTGGGGGGGCAATGACATTCGAGATGTCGCCAGCCAGCAACCAGCCAACCAGTGAGGCTGCAGCTTCCTTGGCCAAGCCTCTTCCCTACCAGGGGACCACGATGATCCAGGCGACCAACGCATCCGTACCATCGACCGTTGCCTGCACGGTCCTGACGGCAGTATTGGTCGACTGTCTCTGAGGATCCAATTGAGCCAATACAGATCGCTCCGAGGCGGCTTGGAGGTCGCCAGGCGCCGATAGCGATCGCAATTCGTCGACGTCGCCGGGAGGATTGCCGATGAAGTCGTAGATCGACCGGTCGAAGAGCGCCGCGGCCGGCTCGTCCGCGTCACCGGGTTCCAAGGGAATGAGATGAAGCCTGTCGGTCTCGATGGTGGACGGTTCCAGATCGTGGGCGGAGGTTGCCAGCATGCTTCGGTGCAACTAACGATGGGGGTCCGGCCGTCGGTTGCGCTCCGCGCTCAGCATGGCCTCCACCTGGAGCTTTTCGTTGGCTGAGGCGAGCACTGTGAGCCGGTCGCCCGCCTTGAGAACCGTCGGGCCCTGGGGAACCAAGAACTCATAGCCGCGGCCGATAAGGGCTAGCCACATCCCGGTCGGGAGATCGAGCTCGATGACTCGACGCCCATCGACCCACGAATTGGCGGGGACGGTGACTTCGGTGATCGAGCGCTGCTGATCGCCGCCGGTCACCAGCTCCGGTCGGTCGCCTTCCTCGGCCTTGGTATCGGCGACTCCGAGCCAGCGGGCGACCATGGACACGGTCGTGCCTTGGAGGGCCACCGACAGGAACACGACGAAGAAAACAACGTTGAAGATCTCGGGCGCCAACGGGACGCCGGCGGCGAGAGGAAACGTGGCCAGAACGATGGGCACCGCTCCCCGCAAGCCCACCCAGGAGATGAAGGCCTTCTCTTGCCAGGTGAAGCTGGTGCGGGCGAGTGTCAGCCAAACGGCCAGCGGTCGGGCGACAAACATCAGCACCAGCGTCAGGCCGAGGCTCGGCAGGGCGACCTCGGGCAACTGGGAAGGGAATACCAACAGCCCCAGGACCAGGAACATGGCGATCTGCATCAGCCAGCCGACCCCGTCGTGAAAACGAGCTAGTGAGCGCTTGTGGATGAGCCGGTGTCGGGACATCGTCAGCCCGGCCAGGTACACCGCCAGGAAGCCACTGCCCTCGATGGCCGAGGTGGCAGAAAAAACCAACAGCACGATCGCCAGGGTCAAGACGGGATAGAGCCCTTCGTACTCAAGCTTGATCTTGTTGAGCAACCACACCGCCGCCTGGGCCAAGGCAATACCGACCAGTGCGCCGAGAGCCATGTGCCTGACAAAGAGAATGAGGAGCGAGATTGGCTCGGCTTCGGCGATGACGATGAGCTCGGAGAGGCCGATGGTGAGAAAGACGGCCATCGGGTCGTTGGTGGCCGACTCCAATTCGAGCAACGGCCGCACTCCACCCCGCAGCGCGATGCCCCGGGAGCGGAGCACCGAGAAGACCGCTGCGGCGTCGGTGGAGGAGATGATCGCTCCGGTGAGAAGCCCGAAGATGGGGGGGAAGTCAAAGATGTAAGTGGCGGCTAGGCCCGCCACAGTGCCGGTGATGAGAGTTCCGATCGTGGCCAAGGAGACGCCCGGCCACAGGATCGGTCGAACGGAACGCCAACGTGTGTCGAGTCCCCCTGAGAAGAGGATGAGGGCCAGGGCGATCGAGCCCACCGAGGCAGCCAGGGGAGCGTTGGTGAAATGGATCCCTCCGGGCCCGTCGGAGCCGGCCAGCATGCCGATAACCAGGAACAACAGCAGGGCCGGAACCCCAAAACGACCCGAGAACTTGCCAGCCAGAACCCCTGCCAAAAGGAGGACGGCGACTACGAAGATCGGCTCGAAGGACGGCACTTAGTCTGCTCCGCATCCCAAAAACACAGTTCCCGGTGTTGAAACCGAGGTCTCAACTCCGGGAACTGATGAACGCTTTATAACGGCCGGATCATAAGAAGGAAAGCTGAAGCGAGAGTTTGTTTTCGCGATCTCGGGGGACTGATCCTCCCCCTTCCCCCCTTCGGGGTACTCCCCCCAACGCTCCCTGTTTCTCCCCCCCGCAGGGGAAGTACCGGCGCAGCCGGGGAGGGAGGAAATCCTCGCTAGGGGAGAAACCGCGGGCGCGTCCACTCGCTCGCTGGGAGGAGGATGATAAAAACACAGTTCCCGATGTCGAGGCCGAAACCCCTACTCCGGGAACTGATGGCTGCTTTATACCACCCGTCATGGTCCTTCAAACCTGAAATCCAAGAATTTTTTCGCGTCCTCGGAAAACCTCGCAACCGATCAGAACTACCTGAGGGGGATTGCAAGATACTGGCGCCAAGGGCACCGCCACCTTCACGTCGATTTTTCCCGCCCGCTATCCGAGACGATGGCCGCATATCCACTTTCGAGGTTTATTCGAGCCTGGAAGCTGCGACGGCTGCCGACAGCAGGCTCACCGTCTCCCAGATCGCCTTGCCGGAAGAGACCTGCAACGAGGTCCACGCCAGCGCAGGCTACGAACAGAGCGTCGCGACCTTGGCCGAGGTTTCGCTGGCAACCGACGGCGTTTTCGCCGACGATGGGGGACACCAGCTTGGGACCATCGAGGAAAGCGTGGAGGAAGGGCTTACGGTCCGCCTGACCATCGCCGTTTGAGCATTTAGTCTTCCCCGGGACCGAAAAAGGATCCGGCGCTGGAAATCTGCCAACACCTCGACTCCATAACCGACCCCATCCCCCAAAGCCAGGGGTGTGAAGACTGCCTCGCCGCTGGCAAGCGTGAATGGGTTCACCTCCGCACCTGTCAGACCTGTGGCCACGTCGGGTGTTGCGATCAATCTCCAGGTAAACATGCGTCGGCTCACTTCAACGTCTCCGGCCATCCGATCGTCCGCTCATACGAACCGGGAGAGAGTTGGTATTGGTGTTACGTTGAGCAGGTCGGATTCGAGCTCGGCGGCCACCCGGAGGCGCCCTCCCACCCATGAGCATGCTTTTCGTTCTCGGACTCTTCCTCGCAGCAGTCACCGCGGTGCGAAGCACCTGGTCGCCTTGTGGGTTATCGATGTTGTCGGTGATCACCCCCCTGCAAGAGCAGGGCCGTGGCAACCGTTTCCGGGCAACTGCCACCTGGTTCCTACTCGGAGCGACGGTCGGCGGAGTGATGCTCGGGGGAGTGATGGCAGCGCTGGCGGCGGGTTGGGCTCGCATAGGAGCCAGCACGGAGACCGCGCTCCTGATCACAGCTCTCGGAGCATTGGTGAGCGTGATCTCCGATGGACGGCTCTTTGGTTTTCAACTTCCCGGCCACGACCGCCAGGTCAACGAGCGCTGGCTCGATCAATATCGCTCTTGGGTCTACGGAGCGGGTTTCGGCTGGCAGATCGGGGTGGGGCTCGCCACTTACATCATTACCTCCGGCCTCTACCTGCTCATTCTCATCGCTGCCCTAAGCGCGTCCACAAGTGGAGCCTTCATCCTCGGGACTGTCTTCGGGCTTGTGCGCGGCTTGGCAGTATTCGCCGCTGGCGACGTCACGACCCCCGAGGCTCTCAAAGATCTCCATCGTCGATTCGAGAGGTGGCGCCACTGGGTCCGGAAACTCACGATCGCGGTGGTGGCGGTGATCGGGGTTGTGGCCGGTCTCGTCGTGGGTTCGCCGCTGACGACAGCCGTGGCCGGATTAGTGATTTTGGCCGCCGGAGCCGCACTCAGGGGTGAGCGGGAGACTTCCTACGTTCTCGCCCGTTGACCCGGCGTCCGCGTTTGGACATCGCCAAAACCAGGAAAAAACCGATCGCAATCAGATTTGTTGCAGGAAGACCAGTTCTAGCGAAATTTGTAACAGGGCGATCAACTGTTGGTCGTGGCGCAACGAATTTGTCGAGGAATGGTCGTGGTGCACCCAATTTGCTGTGGCATGCGCTCGATCATGCTTGGGAGATCGAAGA
Organism: Acidimicrobiia bacterium; assembly: GCA_050741915.1. Taxonomy (GTDB): domain Bacteria; phylum Actinomycetota; class Acidimicrobiia; order Spongiisociales; family ZC4RG35; genus JACCTH01. The sequence goes on along the minus strand of JBOGEX010000168.1, from coordinate 40,843 downwards.
CCGATCAAAGTGAAAGGGCCCCGCTGCCGGGGCCCTTTGCGAGTTACCGCTTCTTGGTTGACTTCTTGGCGGCCTTCTTAGCTGGTGCCTTCTTCTTTGCAGCCTTCTTTGCCGGCGCCTTCTTGGCAGCCTTCTTAGCCGCAGCTTTCTTTGCAGCCATCCACCCTCCATTCACCATCGATGGAGCTGACACCGTGCCAGCGACGCAGCACGTTATTCACGGTGTCATTGAATTCTCGGTTTTGTCCTTAGGTGGTTTTGGCAGTCTCGGAGGCGATGCGTGACCCGCGCCCTCCCCAAATGTTTGTGACCAGATCGGAGTGAAGAGAAGACCGACGGCAGTGATCACCAATAAGAGAGGTGCAAGTTCGGCGACGCGTCGATAGCCGGTGTTGTCGGCGATCACGGTGCCCAACAACGCTCCCACCGGAAGAGTCGACCAACCGATTGTGCGAGCAGCCGAGATCACGCGGCCAAGCATCGGACTCGGCGTGTAAGTCTGGCGAATGGTGGCGAGTGGAACGTTCACCAGTGAGAGGCCGACGAACATCGCAAAAAAGATGGACAGGGCGATCACTCCATAGGTGCTCCTCACGGCAAGTAGGAACATCACGCCGAAAAGGAACAGGCCCGCGGTGAGAACCCGGCCCAGGCCAAAGTGGCGGACCAGGCGAGGGGCGAGGAGCGCGCCGACGATGCCTCCGAATCCAAGAGTCATGAAGAGGACGCCGAGCTGACTTTCGGTGGCTCCCAGGAGGTCGGTCCCGATGATGACCAGGGTCGACTCGAGGAATCCGACGGCGGCGTTGGCGGTAGCAGCAGCGATGGTGGAGGCTCGCAGCCGAGGCTCGCTCCAGAGGAAGCGAAGCCCATGCCAGGCCTCGCGAGCGAAGCTCGATCGGTCTCCCCCCTCGAGGCGCACCGGCACCTTGCCTATCAGGACGATCGAGACAGCAGAGGCCAGAAACGTGAGGCCGTTGATGAAGAAACCGGGGGCGACGCCAAAGAAGGCCGCGAGCCAGCCGGCAAGAAATGGGCCCAGCACCAGGGCGACCTGCTGGCTGGTGGCGATGCGGCTGTTGGCCATAGTGATTCGGTTGGAGCGGACCAACGAAGGGATCAGGGCGTAGAGCCCGTTTTGAAACACCGAGGAGAACGAACCGATGATGAAGGAGAGGACGAACACGACGAGCAACGTCGACGGGTTGGGGTCGAGAGCGACCGTGCCGAGAGTGAAGAAGGCCAAAGCCCGCGCAATGTCGGCTACGACCAGGACCGAGCGGAGCGGAAGGCGATCGAGCAGGACTCCTCCGACCAATCCCAACAGCAACCCGGGAACGGTTTCAAGGGCATAGGTGAGGCCCAGGCTGAGGGTCGATTCCGAAATCGAAATGACAAATAGGGGTACGGTGACGTAGGCGATGTAATCGCCGACCTGAGAGATGGCCTGTCCCCAGAAGAGGGCGGAGAATCTGTCTCCCAGTCCCGGGTCCCGATGCCTTCCCCGCCCGCCGAGACCAAATCTCCCCATGAAGCACGCGAGGTTAGGTGGAACGAGTTCGGGGTCGCAGAATGGTCGGTCATAGTGCAACGAACTCTCTGTGGCCGTTAGCCTGCGATGGAGATGAGGACGGAGGCGCGGGAATTGCCGGATCTGGTGCGCGACCTGTGGGAGATGTCGAAGGAATACCTCCGGCAGGAAACGCTCGATCCCACCAAGCGTATGGGAAGGCACGCCGGATTCGGGCTCGGAGGGGCTGCCCTCGTCTCATTGGCCGGCCTTCTTTTCACGTTCGCCGCCTACGCATTGCTGCGTCGCCTCCTGCCTGACACACCGTGGTGGGCAGTCGGCGCTCGATTTATCACCTTCCTTTTGGCAGCAGCCGCCGCCGGGATCATCGTTTGGAGGATGAAAGATGACCGTGACGAGATCTGATCTCGAATCAAAGGCCCGCCAGATTTCCCAGGTGGTGACCGAGACCAAGGCGTCGGCTCAGAACACCGCTGTGGCTGCCGGAGTCGGTGTGGTACTGCTCATTGGTCTGGCCTACTTGATGGGACGGCGCAAAGGTCGCGACGGCCGAGCCGTTGTCGAGGTCTACAAGATCTAGAAGCTCGGCGAGCTAGACCAGGCGGTCGCGATCGAGGGAGCGGGCGTTGGCCCTGGCTCCGCGGATGACGAGGGTCTCGCCGGGCTTGATCGTCTTCCGAACCAGGAGCTCGCGGGTGGGCTTCTTTTTCCGGCTCCGCCGCCAGAGGGCAAATGCCAGCAGAGCAGCTCCGCTCAGCAAACTGTTGCGGTCGCCGGTGCGAAGCCCGCGCATTGTTCTGTTAAATCCGGACGAGAAGGGGTCCACGCCTACGCTCTACCTTCCTGGTCGTTACGAGATCTGTCAATTATGCGCAACCAGAAGACAATGCAATGGGTGGCCTGGGTGCTGATCGGGGCCCTGGTGGTCGGGGCAGTCGCCACCGCTCTCAGTCTCTTCTTTCGGTGAAGGTCGCCCTCCGGCAGGCCTCGTGACCTTCAAACCCGACGACAACGCCTTACTCATCGATGGCAAGGGCCGGCGTTATCTGGTGCGCCTGCAGCCAGGCAATCGGTTCCACTACCACCAGGGCATCGTCGATCACGACACGCTGATCGGCTCCGAACCCGGTCAGCGGGTGATGTCGACGGGCGGCGGTTCGCTGCTGGTCATAAGACCACGCCTTTCTGATTTCATCCTCAAGATGCCGCGCGGAGCGACTGTCGTCTATCCCAAGGACCTGGGGCCGATCGCCATTCACGCCGACATCGCTCCCGGGATGACGGTGCTCGAGGCCGGAACCGGCTCGGGGGCCCTGACCCTGGCCTTGCTCCGTTTTGTCGGGCCGAGCGGGAAAGTCGTGAGTGTGGAACGACGCGAGGATCACGCCGCGATCGCACGCAAGGCGATTGTGCGCTGGCTGGGGGAGGTGCCGCCAAACCTCGACCTACGCCTCGGCGAGGTCGAGGAGGTCATACCCGCTGTGCCGGCCGATCGATTGGTACTTGATCTCCCCGAACCCTGGCACGCAGTCGAGGCCGCCGCTGCGCATCTGCCGGGTGGAGCGATCCTTTGCGCTTACCTTCCCACCGTGCCGCAGTTGCAAAGTTTGACCGACGCGCTCCGGTCGAGCGAGGCGTTCGGGCACATCGAAGTGTTCGAAACCCTGCACCGCTCCTGGACGGTCGAGGGCCGCTCGGTTCGGCCCGACCACCGTATGGTCGGCCACACCGGCTTTATCACCGTGGCCATGCGTGTCTCTCCCCCCAGCTCGCAGCGCTCGCTGGGGGGAAAAACTGAGACCGTTTCTCCCCCCGAAGGGGGGAGTACCGCCGCAGGCGGGGAGGGGGGATGATGGATCGCCCGATCGCGTCTGAGTCCCGCCCGGGCAGATCGACGATTCTCGTCCGGGTTTTCGGTCCCGATGGCCCCGGCCTCACTGCCGGGCTGATGGATGTGCTCAGCGCAGGCGGGTGCGAGCTCTACGACGTCGAGCAGGTGGTGATTCGCTCGCGGCTCAGCCTCAACGTGCTGGTTTCGGTTCCCGACGACCAGTCCACCGTTCGCGATGTTCTCTTCTATGCCTGGGAGCACGGACTGGAGGCCGACTTTGAGCCTGTGACCGACAGTCCGGGTTCAACTCCCGCTCGATTCGCCGTCAGCGTCATCGGTGCCAAGGTCACCCCGGAGGCGTTCGGGGCAGTGGCGGAGGCGATCGCCGGAGCGGGCGGCAACATCGACTCGATCGAACGTCTTTCCCGCTACCCGGTGGTGAGCTACGAGCTGGCCGTGAGTGGAGGAGACCAGAAGGCAATGCGGGCGGCGCTGCTCGCGACCTCGGCGGGCTTTGGCGTGGATGTCGCCGTCCAGGCCGAGGGCATCGCCCGCCGGTCCAAGCGACTGGTGGTGATGGATGTCGACTCGACCTTGATCCAGGACGAGATCATCGATCTCCTGGCGCAAGAAGCGGGGCGCACCGACGAAGTCGCAGCCATCACCCGGAAGGCAATGGCAGGCGATCTCGACTTCACCGAGGCTTTGACTGCCCGCGTGAGCGCCCTCGCCGGCTTGCCCGTCACCGCCTTGGAGTCGGTATCGGGCCAAATCCGCCTCACCCCAGGTGCCCGTACCTTCGTCCGGACTTTGAAAAAGATGGGAATGAAGATCGGGATCGTCTCGGGAGGGTTCACCTGGTTCACGGATCGTTTGGCCAAGGATCTCGGTCTCGACCATGCCTTTGCCAATGAGCTCGAGATCGCAGATGGTCGCCTCACCGGCCGGCTAGCCGGACGCCCGATCGATCGCCCCCGCAAGGCCGAGATATTGACCGAGATCGCTCAACGCGAGGGCATCGCCTTGGATCAAGTGGTGGCGATCGGAGATGGGGCCAATGACCTCGACATGCTCGCCACCGCCGGACTCGGTATCGCCTTTAACGCCAAACCAATAGTACGAGACGCCGCCCACAGCGCCGTTTCCGTTCCCTACCTCGACGCCATCCTCTTTGTGCTTGGAATTCGCCGCGACGAAGTGGACTCGGGCGAGACCATTCCCGAAGTCGAAGGCCTCCCGCCGGTTTAGCTGCGAACCCTGGGTTCTAGAGGTTGTTCTACGACGTCTACAGCCCCGAGAACGAGCCCATTCGTCGAGCGGGCCGGGGAACCTATTGACCGCGTCGGGGCTCAAACCGATAGCAATGGAATAAATAGGTCCGTTCGTATACTGCCAAACAGGTGGGCGCGTCAGGAAAGCAAGTCCAGGAGTAGTTGATGAGTCCGAGCAATGAGGAAGCATCTGAGCTGAGACGCCAGATGGCAGTCCTGGAGGACGAGGTGGTCAGCCTGCGTCGCCGACTGCAGGATGCCCCTCGTCGGGTGCAGGATCTCGAAACGCGCCTCTCGGATACGCAAGAGAAGTTGAGCCGCGCCATCGCCCAGAACGATCGCCTTGCCACAGTGCTCGAAGAGGCGAGAGAGCAACTGGCCGTCCTGCGAGCCGAAGTCGACAAGCTCACCTCACCGCCTAACAGTTTCGGCACGGTTACCAACGTCAACGACGACGGCACGGTCGATCTCATCTCGGGCAACAGAAAGTTGCGTGTAGCCGCCCAGCCGAACGTCGAAGTCAAGCTCCTGCAAAAAGGACAAGAGGTCTTGCTCAACGAGAGCTTCTCAATCATCGACATCCGTTCCTACGACCCCACCGGTGACGTGGTCCGAGTGCGGGAGCGACTCGAGGACGGGCGAGTCGTCGTCATCGCCCACACCGACGACGAAAGAGTTGTGTCGGTGGCGGACTCCATGCAGGACGTCAAGATCCGTGCCGGCGACTTCGTCCGCATCGATCCCCGGGCGGGACTGGTGATAGAGCGCCTGGCCCGTCCCGAAGTCGAAGAACTGGTCCTCGAAGAGATCCCCGACATCAGCTATGAGCAGGTCGGCGGCCTTGCTCACCAGATCGAAGACATCCGCGACGCCGTCGAGTTGCCGTACGTCCATCGCGATCTCTTCGCCGACTACGGGCTCGTGGCGCCGAAAGGAGTTCTTCTCTATGGGCCTCCGGGCTGCGGGAAGACCCTGATCGCCAAGGCCGTGGCCAACAGCCTGGCCAAGGCCGTGGCGGAACGAACCGGCCAGCCCAATGCCCGCAGCTACTTCCTAAATATCAAGGGACCCGAACTCCTCAACAAGTGGGTCGGTGAGACCGAGCGCCAGATCCGGCTCATCTTCTCTCGAGCCAAAGAGAAGTCAGAAGAGGGCGTGCCCGTCATCGTCTTCTTCGACGAGATGGACTCACTTTTCCGCACTCGGGGCAGCGGCATCAGCTCCGATGTCGAGTCGACCATCGTCCCCCAACTGCTCTCCGAGCTCGACGGCGTCGAGTCGCTGAAGAACGTCATCGTCATCGGTGCCTCCAACCGCGAGGACCTCATCGACCCGGCCATCCTCCGTCCGGGACGACTCGACGTCAAGATCAAGATCTCGCGGCCCGACCCGGTAGCGGCGAGAGAGATCTTCAGCATCTACCTCACCCCCGACGTTCCCTTCGACGCCGACGAGCTCGCCTCCTTCGACGGCGACCTCGACCGCATGCTCTCGGAGGTCATCGAGGCCACGGTGGCGGCGATGTACTCCGACGGGGAAGAGAACCGTTTCCTCGAGGTCACCTATGCCAACGGCGATCGGGAAGTGCTCTATTTCCGCGACTTTGCCTCCGGGGCGATGATCGAGAACATCGTCCGCCGGGCCAAGAAGGACGCCATCAAGCGACAAATCGCCGGGGGACCCACCGGTATCCGTCGCTCGGATCTCCAGGCCGCCATCAAGCAGGAATTCCGCGAGCACGAGGACCTCCCTAACACCACCAACCCCGATGACTGGGCGAAGATCTCCGGCAAGAAGGGGGAGCGAATCGTCTATGTCCGCACCCTCATCTCCGGGGACGGCGAAAGCCGCCTGATCGAAGCAGTCACCGGGGGCCAGTACCTTTAGGCGATGGCCATCCACAAGGTGCTCGGCACCGAGACCGAGTACGGAATCTCCGTCCGGGGGGCTCGGGAGTTCAACCCAGCCTTGGCCTCGACCCAGCTCGTCAACTCCTACCCCGGCCGCCGGGTCCGGGTGCAGTGGTCGTACGAGGAAGAGTCACCAGGCCGTGATGCTCGCGGATTCGGTCACGAGGGTTATGGCGTAGCTGACCCGGAAGGAGCTTTGGTCAACGCGGTGCTCTCGAACGGCGCCCGCCTCTACGTCGACCATGCCCACCCGGAGTTCTCCGGACCCGAGTGCTTCGACCCTCTCGAGGCCACGCTCTATGACAAGGTCGGGGAGCTGGTCATGCATCGCGCTGCCACCGCGGCCACGGAGTTGCTCCCCCCCGGCCAGCGGATGTCGATCTACAAGAACAACTCCGATGGCAAAGGCAACAGCTACGGCGCCCATGAGAACTATCTGCTGTCACGAGAAACCCCATTCGGCGAGGTCATTCGCTACGCCACCACCTTTCTCGTCTCCCGTCAGATTTTCACTGGGGCCGGAAAGGTTGGATCAGAGAACGGCCGGCCCGAAGTTCCGTTTCAGCTCACCCAGCGAGCCGATTTTTTCGAGGAGGAGGTTGGGCTCGAAACCACGTTGAAGCGGCCGATCATCAACACCCGCGATGAGCCGCATGGCGACCCCAGCAAATACCGCCGCCTCCACGTGATCATTGGCGACGCCAACCTCTCAGAACCGCAGATTCTTCTCAAGATGGGGACGATGGCTCTGTTGCTATCTGCTCTCGAAGACGGCGCCCTTCCCGACCCGCTCGATCTCGCCAACCCGGTTGACGCTTGCTGGCAGGTGAGCCACGACCTCGATCTGCGCCGTCCCCTTCCGCTCGATGACGGTGGTTCGGCCACAGCTCTCGAGCTGCAATGGCGTTACCACGAGTGGCTGGGGAAATATGTCGAGGCCGAGACAGATGACGAGCAGATGCGTGAACTGGTCGTGTCCTGGGGGGAAGTCCTGGCTGATCTGGAGGAAGATGCGATGCGCTGTGCCGATCGACTGGACTGGGTCGCCAAGAAGCGACTGTTCGAGGGCTATGTGGAGCGAGATGGCCTCGCCTGGGACAACCCCAAGCTCCGGGCCCTCGACCTGCAGTACCACGACGTTGACCCCGCCCGCAGCCTGCATCGGCGATTGGTCGAGCGAGGGGCGATGAAGGGCATGTTCAGCGACGCTGAGCTGGCCAAAGCCGAAGTGGAGCCGCCGGAGCGGACTCGCGCCTACTTCCGCGGTCGTTGCGTATCTCGTTTTCCCGGTTCGCTCGTCGCCGCCAACTGGGATTCGCTCGTCTTCGATACGGGCGAAACCCATCTCAAACGAATTCCTATGATGGAACCACTTAAAGGCGACCGCTCTCGGGTGGGCGCCATCCTCGATTCGGCGGACGACGCGGCCGGATTGATTGCACTGCTTGGAGGACAATGATGGCTGAACGCGAACAGAGCCGTCGCTCGAAAGAAGCCGACCAGGACACCGAAGAAGAGGCGCTTCCCACCGAGCGCGAATCGGACGAGAAGCTCGACGAGCTGCTCGACGAGATCGATCAGGTGCTGGAAGAGAACGCCGAGGAATTCGTGCGCAACTACATCCAGAAGGGCGGCGAGTGACCAAGGGCCCGAGCCTGCCCCTTCTTTTCGACATCCCCAGCCCCGGATCAAGTTTTAGCGATCTTCTCAAGACCCTCGGACACACAACCCCCCTGGAGCTGCCGAAAGAGCCCCACGAGCTGCGGGCGCCGGAAGGGACCACGGTCCTCGCCCTCCGATATCAGGAGGGGGTGGTGATGGTGGGCGATCGCCAAGCCACCGAGGGAAACCAGGTGGCGCATCGCCAGATCCGAAAGGTTTTTCCGTCCGACCAGTTTTCCGCCGTGGCGATCGCCGGCACGGCCGGGCTGGCGATCGAGATGGTCCGCCTCTTCCAGGTGGAGCTCGAGCATTACGAGAAGATCGAGGGCTCTCGCCTCTCTCTCGAAGGCAAGGCAGTTTTCCTGGCCCGACTCGTCCGCAACCAACTGCCGATGGCTTTCCAGGGACTGGTGGTGGTTCCCCTCTTTGCTGGATATGACCAGCTTTCCGGGCGGGGGCGCCTGTATACCTATGACGTCGTCGGGGGCCGTTATGAGGAGAACGACTTCGGATCGACCGGATCCGGGGCCAGCCTCGCCAAGTCCTACCTCCGGAGCACGTTTCGGGAGGGCTTTGACGAGGCCAGCGCGGTCGACGTAGCGGTGGGGGCGCTGGTGGCCGCGGCCCAGGAGGACACTGCCACCGGTGGACCGGACTTGCGACGGGGAATATTTCCGACGGTGGTGGTCATTGATTCCGACGGGGTGCGCGAGCTAACCGATGCCCAGGTGAAGCCGGCGGCCGAGAAGGCGGTCGAGGGGATCAGGTGAGTTTCAACTTCTACGTTCCAGCAGAGCAGCAGGTCCGCGACAAAGCCGAGTTCGCCAGGAAGGGAATCGCTCGCGGCCGATCGATCGCGGCTATTGAGTACGACAACGGAGTATTGCTCCTGGCCGAGAACCCATCAACGGCCCTGCGCAAGATCAGCGAGGTCTATGACCGAATTGCCTTCGCCGGGGTCGGTCGTTACAACGAATTCGAGATGCTCCGCAAGGCCGGCATTCGTCAGGCGGACTTGATGGGCTATCTCTATAGCCGCGACGATGTCACGGCCCAAGCAGTAGCCACCGCCTTCGCCGAGGCGCTGGGTGCCATCTTTTCGCGGGAACCAAAGCCTTACGAGGTTGAGGTGCTGGTGGCCGAGGTCGGGACACCCAATCGGCTCTATCGGGTGAGCTACGACGGCACTCTCTTCGACGAGCGCCAGGTGGCCGCCATTGGGGGCAAGGCGGACGTCATGGTCGAGAACCTCCGCAAGGATTGGACGGAGGGCATGACTCTCGACGCCGCTCTGGCGCATGGCCAGTCGGCCTTTGCGGCGGCCGAGAGTCGGAGCCTGGAGGGTTGGGAGGCGGCGGTGCTGGATCGTCAAAACGGGCGACGCGCTTTTCGGCGATTGCAGGTTCCGGCATCCTGAAATGCCCGATCGGGCAACCCGTCTCGCCTTCGTCTCTTTCGTCGTCCTCGGCGGCGTCAACTTTGTCGCCGTCCGTTTTTCCAACCGTGAGTTGGAGCCGATGTTCGGAGCGGGCCTTCGCTTCGGTCTCGCCGCAATCTTGTTGACGGCTGCCTTCCTCCTGCGGCGGCAGGCGGTGCCGAAGGGCCGCGCCCTGCTGGGGGTGGTGCTTTACGGAGTGTTCTCGTTTGGAGCCGCCTACGCCTTCGCCTACTACGCCCTCACCACTCTGCCGGCCGGGATCGGTTCCGTGATCTTCTCCTCGATGCCGCTCTTCGTGGTTTTCCTCGCCCACTTCCACGGATTGGAGCGCTTCCGGGTGCGGGCGCTGGTGGGCGCCATCGTCACGTTGGGCGGGATCGCCATTCTTTCGAATCCATTTGCTGCTTCCGCTGTGCCCCTGGTGCCGTTGCTGGCGATGCTGATGTCGGCGGTGACGGCGGCCGAAGGCACTGTGGTGGCGAAGATGTTCCCGCCGGTTAAGGCGACTGTGGCCAACGCGGTCGCGATGACGGCCGGGGGAGTGTTGCTCCTACTCCTATCGACGATCCTGGGCGAGAACTGGCAGCTTCCGATTCTGCCCGCCACCCGCTGGGCCGTGAGCTATTTGTCTCTCGCTTCCGCCGTGATGTTCGCTCTCTTCATTTTCGTGATCCAGCGCTGGAGCGCAGGCTCGGCCTCGTACATGGCCGCTCTCCTGCCCGTGACCGCGGTCATCGCGGCCGCCATCATGCTCGGCGAGCCCATCACGTTGACGATGGTGGCGGGAGGGTTGGTCGTCCTCGCCGGGGTATACATCGGCGCCCTGGCCCCCTCCCGCTCGGTGGAACCGGTGTCGGTCCCCGGCTAACTCGCGAACCCCGGGCCGCATTCGGTTTCTCCTTAATTCGGTCACTGACGCCCGCCTCCTGGCAAATTCGGTCACTGACCCCCGCCGGTACTCGTTCGCCAGCTACCGAATTTGCCGAGAAGCGTTCGCCAGTGACCGAATTTCGGAAATGGAATCAACGCGGGGGATAGAGGCAGGTTTCGTTTACTACGAGCCGCTCGCCGGTCGTTGCGCATTCGGGCCCAAGCTCGGGGACTGATTTGATAGAACCCGACCGTTCGGCCTCAAGCGGGTACAGGTTCTTCACTGGTTGTCCGTCGACTGTAGAGCGGACTGAGCCTTGGCTTTGCTCAGTTAGGACTTCTTGACCGTTTTGGTCATAGAGAAACACGGTCACCGGCTGCCCATCGAGGTCATAGGCGTGGAAGTCGTAGATCGGGCCGTTGAGACCGACGACCCCACGTGGGTTCATATCGAGGTAACGATTCGGAATGTCCCGGTCGTAGATACCGATGCCGTTGAGGCCGCCTGCGATGAGCGCCCACAGTGCGATAAACGTCGCCAACGAATCGCCCAGGCGCCAGGGCGTTCCCAGGCCGGAGCGGCGTCCCACCGCCACCGATAAAGCGACGGCCGGTATGAACCAGATCCACCCAAAGCCGAAAAAGACGTCTCGTCCGTCCAAGCCCGCCCAGACGGCGGGGACGATCAGCCCCCGGGCCACCCACCAGCCAGGTCGAAGCTCGTTCCACGTGCGAGCCCACCAGCGTCCAGGCGCCGACAAAGCCAGGTTCGTCCAACGGGTCGAGATTCGCTGGAGGAGAGACAATTGCAAGGGCTCCAGGTTCATCCAGCCGGCAGATTGAGCGAGCTCTTCGGCATATTGATCGGGCGACCCCAAGCGCTCGACCAGAGGCTCGTCTCCCTCGGAGATCATCTCGGCCAGATGCTGCTCGAGATCAGCGACGATCTCGTTGAGATAGTCCGCCGACATTCCCGCCAAACGCGCCCGAACTGCGATCAGGTACGGCAACGCCTCGGGATCGACAGTGACATTCACGCTGCCTCCTTTCCAAAGAGTGCATCTAGTGCTTCCACAAACGAGCGCCAGGTCTTGATCGAAAGATTCAGATGGTCGCGCCCTGCCTTGTTTATTGCGTAGTAACGGCGCGGGGGGCCTTCCTCGGAGGGGACGATGTAGGAGGAAACCATGCCGCCCTGATATAGACGTCGCAGTGTGCCGTAGACCGAGGCATCACCGATCTCTTCGAGGCCGACCTCTCGCATTCGCCGAAGAATGTCGTACCCATAACCGTCCTCGTCCCTTAATACAGCCAGAACGCTGATGTCGAGCACACCCTTCAATAGCTGTGTCGTATCCATCCCACCTCCAGGTAGCACGCAGACCAGACTACTACGCATTACATATTACCACTTCCAGCAGTGATGAGGCAGAGAGTGGGGCTCGGGGTAGCCTGCCCACAAGTGGATCGGCGCATCTTCGGGTTGGAGAACGAGTACGGAGTCACCTGCACGTTGCGCGGCCAGCGCCGGCTCTCACCAGACGAGGTAGCGCGTTATCTCTTCCGCCGGGTTGTCTCTTGGGGTCGCTCGTCCAACGTTTTCCTCGAGAACGGCGCCCGCCTCTACCTCGACGTCGGCAGCCATCCTGAGTACGCCACTCCCGAATGCGATTCGCTTCGGAGCCTGGTTGCCCATGACAAGGCAGGCGAGCGCATTCTCGACTCCTTGGTCCACTCCGCCGAACAGCGTCTGGAAGAAGAGGGCATCCGGGGCGACATCTATCTCTTCAAGAACAACACAGACTCCGCCGGCAACTCCTATGGATGCCATGAGAACTATCTCGTCAGCCGGCACAAGGACTTCCACAAGACAGTCGACGTCCTGATCCCGTTTCTCGTCACCCGCCAGATCTTCCTCGGAGCGGGAAAGCTCATGCAGACTCCCCGCGGCACCGGCTATTCGATCGCCCAACGGGCCGAACACATTTGGGAAGGCGTTTCCTCGGCCACCACCCGGAGCCGGCCGATCATCAACACTCGCGACGAGCCCCACGCCGATGCCGAACGTTACCGGCGGCTCCACGTCATCGCCGGTGACTCGAACATGAGCGAATACGCCACCAATGTCAAAGTGGGAACGGTGGTCGCTCTCCTGCAAATGATCGAACGAGACGCCGTCTTCCGCGACCTCAGCCTGGAGAACCCGATCCGCGCCATCCGCGAAATCGCACACGATCTCACATGTCGGCGCAAAGTCCGGCTGGCGAACGGTCGCGAGCTCTCGGCCCTCGACATCCAGTGGGAATACTTCGACCGGGTGGTTCGCTTCTCCCGCAACCCCGGCTTTCCGCCGGAGGTGCAATCCGCCGTCGACCGCTGGGAGCACCTACTGACCGGCCTCGAGAAGGACCCGCTGTCCCTCGAACGCGAAGTCGACTGGGTGGTGAAGTACCGCCTGCTCGAGCGCTACCGCGAGCAACGTCAGTTGCCGCTCTCGCACCCGCGGCTGGCGATGCTCGAACTTTCCTATCATGACGTGGACCAGAGCCGCGGCATCTACAACCTCCTCGTCCGCCAGGGTCTTGTCGACCGGGTGGTTACCGACCAGGAGATCAAAGATGCCATGACTCTCGCTCCGCAGACCACTCGCGCCCGGCTGCGCGGCGAGTTCATCAAGGCCGCCAAGGCCAAGCGGCGCGACTTCACCGTCGACTGGGTGCATTTGAAACTCAACGATCAGGCTCAGCGCACGGTGCTTTGCAAGGATCCGTTCAAGGCGTTCGACGACAGGGTTGATCGGCTGATCGAAAGCCTGTAGTTCCAGCCAATGCGCAAAGTCCTCGAACGCGTCATCAACTTGCTGGCGATGCTTCTCACTGCTTCGCGGCCGGTGCCGGCCGATGAGATCCGGCGCACCATCCCCGGATACTCGGCCGACTCTGACGAGGCCTTTCATCGCATGTTCGAACGCGACAAGGATTTGTTGCGACGAATCGGAATCCCGATCGAGCTTCGGCCCACCGACGGCTGGGAGGTGGATCACGGGTACGTCGTCGATCCCCGCGCCTATCGCCTCACCGACCCCGGCCTCACCGACGAGGAGAGGGCGGCCCTGCTTCTTGCCGCCCAGATGGTCCGGCTAGGCGGGGAACTCGCTGCTCCCGAGGCGGTGTTAAAGCTCGGAGGCGCTCGCACCACCGGTGCGATCGAGCCGCTTTCGGCTGATCTCGGCCTCGGCGCCGAAACGTTGGGGGAGTTATTCAAGGCACTCACCGAGCGCAGGCTCGTTTCCTTCCAGTATCGAGGCACCCACAAGCGGATGGCTCCATACGGGCTCGGTCACCGACGCGGTCACTGGTACCTCGTGGGAGGGACGAACGAAGGTCAGCGAACTTATCGGGTGGATCGAATGGAGAGAACCTCGGTCGCAGGCGAGGCGGGAACGTTTCGTCGCCCGGAAGGCTTTGATCTCAAGGGGGTCCTCGACCACCTCGCCTGGGAGGGAGGGCCGGATGCTTCGACCGAGGCGGTGGTTCGGTTCTCACCCGAAGTGGCATGGTGGGCTTCCCGCCAGCTCGGAGGTGTGACTCGGGAGACGGCTAACGATGGGTCGATCACGGTCACGGTGGCGGTCTCGAACCTCGCCTCATTCCTCGGCTGGGTGCTCACGTTTGGAGACGGGGCCGAGGTGCTGGCTCCGCCGCAACTTCGCCAGGCAGTCGTCAATCGAGTCAAAGGCGTGGCGTGAGCCAGCGAACCGCCTCGAGGCTCTCTCGCATCCTGGCCATGATCCCGTGGGTCATCGCCAATCCGGGTTCAAGTGTCGAGGAAGTCTCCCGGCGGTTCGGGTACACCGAAGCTGATCTCGCCCAGGACCTCAACATCGTTTTCGTGTGCGGGCTCCCGGGCTACGGCCCCGGTGATCTGATGTCAGCCGAGATCGTGGACGACGAAGTCGTCATCGACATGGCCGAATATTTCGAGGACGCCCCCCGCTTGGCACCCGCCGAGGCGCTGGCGCTGCTCGCCGCCGGCATGGCCATTGACGCCAGCGGACAAGGCGGCGACGTCCTCTCGGGCGCGATCGACAAGCTCAGTGCCGCCCTTCTGCCGGAAGGTTCAGACGTCATCGACATCGACCTGGCTGCCGAGCCCGAGTTGGTTGGTCGGTTGAAGAGTGCGGCCGCCGGCCATGAAGTTGTGGCCATCACTTACACGTCTCTCAGTCGGGACGAAACCACGGAACGGGAAGTCGAGCCTTGGTCGGTCTTTTCTTCGCTGGGCAACTGGTATCTGATGGGTCATTGCCGCCTCGCCCGAGATCGGCGAGTCTTCAGGGTGGATCGGATCAAGGCCGCCGCTCTCATCGGCGAGATGTTCACTCCACCGGCGACGCTGCCTCCAGCAGAAGCGAGATATGTGCCTTCGATCGAAGACGTTAGGGCCCGCATTGCCCTCGCTCCGGGAGCCCGCTGGGTCACTGAGTATTACCCGGTCGACATCGTCAGTGATCGCCGCGAGGAACTTGTCGTCGACTTCAGCGCCGCCGATCCTCTGGTGGCGGCAAGGCTCCTGCTGAGGCTCGGACCGGATGCGCGGTTGATCAAGGGGAAGGAAGTCAGGCGCGAGTTAGACGAGCTGCGGCAGCGAATCCTTGAGGTCTACAAGGACTAATCCGTTAGGACCTAACTCTGGTGGTCTACTCAAGTCCAGTGGTCCCACCGCCGATATCACGACCACAGTTTGCAAAGGCGGAGAACCAGGAAAATGACCACCATCAAGACAACCTGCAGTTGGTGTGGAGATGTCCAGCTAACCCCCTCGGACCTCGCTCTCGAGCTGGCTCCGAGCCAGGACGAAGGCAACTACCGCTTCGTCTGCCCGACGTGCGCCACGGTGCAGCGGCGCCCGGCGAACGCCCGAGTGGTCAGCGTTCTTCTCGCCACCGGTGTGTCCTTCGAAGTGGTCAATCCCGATCCAATCACCGAAGAGGAAATCGCCGCTTTTGCCGCAGCTTTGGCCGCCGAGCCGGATCCCTTCCGCCTGCTCGCCGGTTAGGCGAAACTACACCCCGCCGGGCGAACCCAAGGTGGTCACCAGCGTATGAACTAGCTGGTGGTCGGTTCCCCCGCCGGGGTGTATTCGCGCCCCCTCCCCGGCTTCGCCGGTACTCCCCCCCGCAGGGGGAGAAACCGGCCCCCCTCCTCGCCTACGGCGGTATTCCCCCCTTCAGGGGAGAAACAGCAAGCGTTGGGGGGAGAAACTCGCGCCCGACCTAGCATGGTTTGGTGATCGAAGGCGGCGAGTGGATCGTCATCGTCCTGGTAGCGCTGGTGGTTTTCGGACCTGAGCGCCTTCCGGAATTGGCTCGCCGAACGGGCGATTGGGTGAGGGAATTACGAGGCGCGGCTCGCGAGATGCGCGACGGCCTCGAGGCCGAGATCGCCGAGGTACAGAAGGCCAAGAGCGAGCTTTCCGATCCAGTGGCCGAGGTCAAGCGGGCAGTCCGGGACACAGTTCGACTGGCCGCCGAAACCGACCCTCGCGGCCCCAACGGCAAGCTGCGTTGGAAAGGTCCCAAACCAATCAGCGGGCCCACGCCAGCTGATGCATTGGCCGATCTGGAGAGGATCGAAGCGAGTGGCGAAGCTTTGACGGACGAGCCGGAGGCGGAAGGAATCTCGCCAAAGGGCGAGGCGTGAAGACCGACCAACCCCAATCGATTCTCTTTCACCTGGTCGAGTTGCGATCGCGAATCATCAGGGTCGCCATCGCCCTGGCGATTGGCTCGTTAATCGCCTTCTTTTTTGCCAACCAACTGACCGATGTGCTCGAGCGCCCCTACTACCAGGCAAATCCTGACAACACCCTGATCTCACTCGAAGCCGGCGAGCAATTGGGGGTCTTGATGCGAGTGGCCTTCTTTGGTGGCCTGATCCTGGGGAGCCCCGTGATCTTTTTTCAGCTCTGGGCCTTCATCAGTCCCGCCCTGACCAAACAAGAGCGCAAGTGGGTTATTCCGCTGGTTGGCACTTTCGTGGTGCTGTTCATCGGTGGAGTCCTTTTTGGCTACACCCTGCTCCCGCAGGCACTCCGATTTCTGCTCGAAATCTTTCCCGACGTGCGTAGTGACCTCCAGATCGGCCCTTACTACTCATTCGTGATTCGTCTTCTGCTCGCATTCGGGGTCACCTTCCAATTCCCCGTTTTTCTATTCGGAGCCGCCGCGGCGGGCATCGTCAACAGCAGCCAGCTCGCCCGCGGACGTCGCTGGGCATTGCTGATCATCGTCGTGGTGGCGGCGGTGGTGACTCCCACGGGCGACCCTCTCACCTTGGCGGCGATGACTTTGCCGCTGTATCTCCTCTATGAGCTCACGTTGCTCATGGTGAGGGTCCTCCTGCGCAAGTGACGTCCTCCGCAATCGAGGACTTCTACTCGTCGCTTCCGTTCGAGCCCGATGATTTCCAGCGTCAGGCAATAGCCGCGACTGAGCAAGGGGTGACGGTGGTCGTGACGGCGCCCACCGGCTCTGGGAAAACGCTGGTCGCAGAAGCGGCAGTCGTGCTGGCGCTGGCCGAAGGAAAAAGAGCCTTTTACACAACACCCATCAAGGCCCTCAGCAACCAGAAGTTTGGCGATCTGGTCGAGGTCCACGGCAGGGATCGGGTGGGGCTTCTAACCGGCGACAACGTCGTCAATGGCGACGCCTCGGTTGTGGTGATGACTACCGAGGTGCTGCGCAACATGATCTACGCCGGCTCCGATGCTCTCGAGGAGGTGGCGGTCGTCATCCTCGACGAGGTCCACTACCTCCAGGATCGGTTTCGAGGAGCGGTTTGGGAGGAGATCATCATTCACGCACCCCTCCGCATCCAGCTGGTCTGCTTGTCGGCCACCGTGGCCAACGCCGAGGAGTTCGCCGCCTGGATCTCCGAACGCCGCGGACGGGTAGAGCTGATCGTCAGCAAACATCGGCCGATTCCGCTCGAAGATCTCTATTGCTGGAGAGATCGCTTCGGCCAGGAGCTCACGGTCCTGCCGACCTTCGTCAGTCGGGGACACACCTATCGGGCCAACCCCAAGATCGAGCGGCTCCTCAACCTCGAGCGCGGGCGCCGCCACCGCTTCGCCACTCCGAGTCGGACCGATGTCATCGAACACCTGGCCGAGATGGGGTTACTTCCCGCGATCTATTTCATTTTCTCCCGCGCAGGTTGCGATGCGGCCGCCTTGCGGCTGCTCGAATCGGGCATTCGTCTCACCAGCGCCGACGATCGAGAGCGGATTCGATTGATCGCTGAGGAAGGTACGGCCCATCTGGGGGACGACGACCTCTCGGTGCTCGAATACGACCGCTGGGTTTCATTTCTCGAAGCAGGAATCGCCCCGCATCACGCCGGGATGGTCCCCGCCTTCAAGGAGACCGTCGAGGAGTTGTTCGCCGCCGGGTTCCTCAAGGTGGTATTCGCCACCGAGACCCTGGCGCTCGGAATCAATATGCCTGCCCGGACGGTGGTGCTGGAGTCCCTCTCAAAGTGGAGCGGTGATGGCCACGAAGTGATGACGGCGGGCGACTACACCCAGCTCACGGGCAGGGCGGGACGGCGGGGGATCGACACTGCCGGCTTCGGGATGGTCCTGCATTCGCCGTTCGTTCCCTTCGCCCAAGTCGTGGAAGTGGCAGCGGCCGGGAGCCACCCACTTCGCTCTTCGTTTCGACCCACCTACAACATGGCAGCCAACCTTTGCGCCACCTACGACCGGCCCCGCGCACTGGAGCTTGTCTCCTCGTCGTTTGCCCAGTTCCAGCGACAGGAGAGCCAGACGCAAGCCGCAGAGCGTCTGCGAGTCCTATCCGATCGACTCCTAGACGAGGAGTCGCGGGCGACGTGCGAATTGGGGTCGGTCGAGGAGTACCGGGGGCTCTTGGCCAACCAGCCCTCACGGCCTGACAACGAAGACCTGATCGGAAGACTTCGCCCCGGAGATGTGATCGACGTCCCGGGAGGGGCGCGTCAGGGACGTTTTCTGATCCTCCGCCCCATCCGCCGGGAGGGTGGCGGAATGAAGGTTTTGGCCCTGGGCACCTCCGGAAGAACGGTGCCGTTAGGTCAGAGGGAGATTGTTCGAGGGACGAGCCGGCGGGCCACGATCCCTTTGCCCCAGCCGGTTGACACGAAGAGCCGACGCTTTCAGTCCGACGCCCTCCGCCTCCTTCGCAAGGTGCCTCCGGCGGTCGAAGGCGATAGCCGGGCCGAACGTCCGGTTGAGATCGATCACCCGGTGGCCCGCTGTCTCGATCGCGATTCCCATGTGAGATGGGCCGGGCGGGCCGAGCGGACTCGGAAGAGGGTGGAGGCAATTCGCTCGGACCTCCGGCGGTCGGGGATCGGACTGGTGGAGGACTTCGAAGCGATCGAGAGCCTTCTCGAGCATTTTGGCTATATGACGGGCTGGGGCCTGACGCCGCGGGGGGAACGGCTGCGCTTTGTCTACAACGAGCTCGATCTCCTGCTGGCCGAGGCGCTCGAGCGAGGGCTGTTCTACGGACTCACCGTTCCCGAACTGGCCGCGCTCGCATCTTGTTTCGTCTACGAACCCCGGCGCGACGAAAAGACCATCCCTATGTGGCCGACCCCGGAGCTGGCCCGGCGCTGGGAGAGGCTGGGCCTTCTTTGGGGCGAGATCGCAGGAGAGGAGCGGCGTCATCGCCTGCCCGCCACCCGCGAACCCGATCCGGGGTTCGCCGGGCTCGCCTATCAATGGGCCGATGGCGCCGCTCTCGACGATCTCAGCGGTCTCCGCTTGGCGCCCGGCGACTTCGTGCGGGTGGCGCGCCAACTCGTCGACCTGCTACGCCAGATCCGCGACGTGTCGCCAGAACTGGCAGATGTCGCCCGCGCCACCCTTGCCGCCGTTGATCGCGGCGTCGTCGCCGCCATGGGTGTCGGCTAAACACGGTTTTTATGACGTAGACCAGCCGCTTCGCGGCTGGTCTACGTAGCGAAAACGGTGATGACGGCAATGGGCGACAACCCAAAGTGGCTGGTGCTGATCAACCCCAGGGCGGGGCGGAGGCCCGTCGCGATCGAACGGGTTCGTTCCGCTCTCGTTCAAGCAGGCGTTGAGGCCGAGTTAGCGGCGCCGTCGTCGGCAGAGGGGCTACGAGCCCTGATCGCCGAGACGCCGAGCACTGGCGTTCGACACATAGCCGTAGTGGGTGGGGATGGCACGTCCAACTTGGCGGCCAACGCCATTCTTGACCAAATCTGGCCGGAAGAGCCGGTCCTCGGCGTCCTTCCTGCCGGCACGGGCTGTGACCTCCTCCGCACCTTCGGTTTGCCCCAGAACCTCGAGGAGGCCGCCCTCCATCTCGCCACCCCGGAAACCTATCGCATCGACATGGGTCGCCTCGAAGGCGAATTTGGGGTTCGCCACTTCCTCAACGTTGCCCAGGCGGGGGTGGGGGCGGCGGCAGCCCAGGGGGCGCTGAGACTGGGAAGAACCTGGGGAAAGGCCCGCTACCCGCTGGCCTTCCTCGGTCGCCTGCCAGGATTCCCCTCGGCCGCGATCCAGCTCCAGGGCAACGACAAACGGGGCGACCCGGTCGCGATGGAGGGACATGCCCTGGCAGTGATCTTCGCCAATGGCCAGTTTTTCGCCGGCGGCTGGAACGTCGCTCCCCGAGCCAACATGACCGATGGCCGCCTCGACGTCCAGACCATCGACACCCTGAAGCGGCGGGCGCCGGCCCTGGTTCCCAAGATCATCCGGGGGGTCCACGCCGCCGACAAGGCCGTCCGCCGGTACTCCTGGACGAACTGCCGCCTGGAAACCAAGCCGGCTTGGCCGATCGAAGCAGATGGGGATCTAGTCGGGAATACGCCGGTCGACGTTTCTGTTTTGGCCGGCGCATTGCAACTCAAAATATGAAACGGCGGTCTTATACTCTCGCCGCTATTTCTGGGGGTTTCCTATGGCACGCAAACAAAGCGTCAAAACACAAGAGGTCGTAGACGAAGTCGAATTCGACGCGGAAGAAGAGCCCGACGAAGGCGTTGAACTAGACGAAGAAGAGGGAGTCGATCTCGACGCTGAAGAGCTGGAAGAGGAGGTCGTCGTCGAAGAGGCCCTAGTAGAGAATGAGGAAGAAATCGACGATGAGGAAGAAGAAGCCGAAGCCGACGAGACGCTCGATGACCTCGAAGCCGAGGAGCTAGAACTCCTCGAAGATGAGGTATCGGAGACCATCCTCGTCGACGAGGTAGCCGAGCTCAGGGCCATTCGACGGGAGGAACTAACAATAGACCTCGACGCTCACGCAGTAAGGGGCGACGAATTTGTCTGTCAATCCTGCTTCCTCGTCAAACGAACCAGTCAGCTGGCGAACCGGCGCAAAATGATCTGTCGGGACTGTGCATCCTGACCAAGTCGTCGTCGTTGTTCCTACCTATAACGAGGCACCCAACCTCGCCCACATGACAGCAGCTGTGCTCCTGCACGGCTTTGGAATGGTCATTGTCGATGACAACTCTCCGGACGGAACCGGAAAACTGGCCGACGAACTTTCCTCGAGTACAGAGGGCGTCGACGTGATCCATCGAGCTTACAAGGCAGGGATCGGACCGGCCTATGCCGAGGGCTTTTCGCGGGCGCTCGAACGGGGCGCTGATGTGGTTGTGCAGATGGACTGCGATTTCAGCCATAACCCCGAGGACATTCCCCGCCTGGTTCACGCCCTAGAAGCAGGAGCCGATCTCGCCAATGGCTCTCGCTACGTGCCTGGTGGCGATACACCAGATTGGCCATGGCGGCGTCGGTTCCTCTCCCAAGGGGGAAATCTCTATGCCCGCCTCATGCTCGGGATCCCAGTCCGCGACGCCACCGGCGGCTTTCGAGCGTGGCGTGCGAAAGCCCTCGCGGTCTTGCCGTTCGCGCAGGCAAGAGCGTCGGGGTACAGCTTTCAGGTCGAGATGGTGATGCGCGCAGTCGATTCGGGGATGGAGGTAGCCGAGGTGCCGATCGTCTTTCGTGATCGAACTCGGGGCACGTCCAAGATGGGCCCAGACATCGTTCGCGAGGCGATCAAGCTGGTGACAGTGTGGGGGGTCAAGCGCCGGCTCGGCGGCCACTGAATGGAGGTCACTGTCCGACCGGCTAATCATGACGACATCGAGATTTTGACCTTTCTGTATCGAGGGCTCGAGGAAGAGATGGCCACCCTCCACCCGATGTGGCCACTGGCGGATGGCCTTCCCGAACCCGTCGAAAAAGCGTTGGCCGAAGCAATTGACGATCCCGACGCAGTCGTAACCGTGGGCCTCATCGACAGTGCCCCGTTCGGGTTCCTGCTAGCCCGTATCGAGGACCTGCTACCGCAAGCGAATGGTCAAAGAGTCGGCGCGATCCGTTTCGTGTTTGTCGAGCGCGAAGCCCGCGAGGTTGGGGTGGGGGAGGCGATGCTCGGCCTCACCCTGGTCCAGTTGCGGGATCGGGGCTTGGATCGATTCGATGCCCATGTCCTTCCCGGCCATCGGCTGGTAAAGAACTTCTTCGAGGCCGGGGGCTTTGCGGCCCGTTCGATCACCATGCACCATGCCGACTGAGGAGCCCGCCAACGGACGGGCGGAGCTTCATCCCGTGTGCGGGGTCGGGGCGGTAATTCGATCGAAAAGTCGTTTCCTCCTCGTCCGTCGGGGCCGCGCCCCCAACGAGGGGCAATGGGCGGTACCGGGAGGAAAGGTACGGCTGGGGGAGACATTGCGAGAGGCGGTGGCTCGAGAGGTCGAAGAGGAAACCGGGTTGCAGGTGAAGGTGGGCGAGCCGCTTTGGGTCGGAGAGGCGATGGACTCCGAGGTTCCGCCCACGTGGCATTTCATCTTGATCGATTTCGAGGCCAGCCCGGCCGGTGGGGATCTGCGGGTGGGCGACGACGCCGCTGAGATCGGCTGGTTCAGCCGCGAGGAGGCACTCCATCTGCCGCTCACGGCCACGATGCACGAGCTCTTTGAGGCACTCTCATGAGCACGCTCGATCTCCTCTGCGAGTTGATACGCAACGGGTGCGTCAACGATGGCACCCGCGAGAGCGGGCACGAAGTCCGGTCGGTAGAGACTGTCGCTGAATACCTGGGAGAGCGAGGAACCGTCGTCGAGCCGGCACCGGGCCGTCAGTCAGTCGTCTATCGGATTCCGGGCGATAACCCCGACGCCCCCAGCCTGCTCCTGCTACCGCATCTGGATGTGGTGCCGGCTAATCCGGAAGGATGGGAGGTCGATCCCTTTGCGGCGGAGATCTCCGACGGCTTCGTGTGGGGACGAGGGGCGATCGACATGCTCAACATCACCGCGGCGATGATCACCATTTTTGGCGAACACCAACGTGAAAAAGCTCGCCTCCCGGGCGATCTGATCCTGGCGGCGGTGGCAGACGAAGAGGCGGCGGGGTTTCTCGGCGCCCGGTATCTGGTGGAAAAGCGACTCGAACTGATCGACGCCCCGTTTGTCCTCACCGAGGTTGGATACCCATCCCTCCCAGGCCGCGAGGGACCCCTCTACCCGGTGACGGTGGGTGAAAAGGGGCCGGCCTGGACGCGGCTTCGATCAGTGGGCACTCCCGGCCACGGTTCGACCCCGTTTCTCAGTGAGAACGCCCTCGCCCCGATCACGGCCGCCACGGCCCGGCTCTTCGGAGCCGAGAGCCCGGTGGCCATCACAGACGAATGGAAGTCCTTGGTGGCAGCGCTTGGTCTCGGCCGCGAAATGGCCGAGAGACTGCTTGACCCCAACCGGATCGACGAGGCTCTCTCTGATTTGGCCATCGACGACCCCGGGCTGGCCCGCTACTTCCACGCCGTCACCCACATGACCATCAGCCCCAACGTTCTCCGGGCTGGGATCAAGGCGAACATGATTCCCGATCAGGCCGAGGCCGAACTGGATGTTCGGGTGCTGCCAGGAATGGATCGTGATCTGGTCGACGGAGTCCTGCGGAAGCTCATGGGCTCGGCGGGAGATGAGCTCGAAATCATTCCGATGGCCGACTTCCCATCGATCTTCTCCCCGCGAGAGAACCCCCTCTGGGAAGCCATCGGCGATGCGGTCGAGGAGCACACGGGACATCGAAGCCTGCAACCGGTGATTACCTCCGCCACCACCGATGCCCGCTTTCTGAGGCGTCGCGGGTCAATCGCCTATGGAGTGGGTCTCTACGACGATCGGATGAGCTTTGCCGAGTTCCTGACCCTTTTCCACGGTCACAACGAAAGGGTCTCGATAGAGTCGGTGGAAAGAACGACCAATCTTCTGCGCTCGGTCATTCGCCACTTTGGCGAGCGGTTTGCGTGAGCGGCAACGTCATTTGCGACCTCGACGGGGTCCTCTATCGAGGATCGCGAGCTATACCCGGGGCGGCGGATGCCCTCCGTGAACTGCAACAGGCCGGCATCAACTTGTTGTTCTGCACGAACAACTCCAGTCGCACTCCCTCCGAGGTCGCGTCAGCAATCGAAGGTGTCACTGGCTTCGCCGCCTTGCCTCAACAGATTCTCGGATCGGCTGCAGCCGCCGCGACCCTGCTCGCGGTTGATAAACCGATCACCTATGTGCTGGGCGGAAACGGCATCACCGCTGCTCTTACTGAGATCGGAGTCGAGATGACCGATATCGGAGGCGAGGCCCAGGCGGTGGTGGTAGGGCTCGATCTGGCTCTTTCTTATGACCGGCTTCGGCAGGCGTCGCAGGCCGCAGCCCGTGGAGCCCGACTGATCGCAACCAACGACGACCCCACCTATCCGGCTGAGGATGGCTTCTGGCCGGGGGCAGGCTCGATGCTCGCCGCGGTCGAGACCGCCTCGGGAAGAAGGGCCGAAGTCGCGGGGAAGCCAAATCGGCCCATGCGCGACCTCATTCGTTCTTGCCTGGTGCCGGGCCCGGTCTGGGTCGTGGGGGACCGTCCCGACACCGATCTAGCCCTGGCGGAAGCCGAGCCGGGCTGGCAATCGATCCTGGTACTGACGGGCGTCGTCAGTGATCCGGTCGGCGTGGCTCCTGCCCCGGATCTGGTCGCCCATGATCTGGCAGCGGCCTCCTTGATCATCGTTTCGGCGAACTAGCCCCGAGCCACACCCCTACTTGTCACCTAATTCGGTTGTAGACGAACGCTTTCCTACAAATTCGGTAACTAGCCCTCCCCGGGTACTGGTTCGCCAGCTACCGGATTAGCCAAAAGGCGGGCGTGGGCGACCGAATTTGGAGTCAGGTGATTGGTTGTCGGCCTGCGAGGGGATCAGCAGGTCGCCGGTGCCATCTTCACCAACCCTTCAGCGCACCAGGCGTCCGACCTGGTAGTAGGTGCTCGTTCGAGTGCTGTGCGCCCGCAGGCGGTTTCGTCCGAGCAGACCCACCAAGACCCCGAAGACAAAGCCGGCGACGTGGGCCTCCCATGCCACCAAGGTTTCTTGACCGGCGAGGAGGAACTGGGACCCAAACCAAACGACGAGGAAGAGCAGAGCGGGGAGGGCGAAAGGCCAGAAGAAAAACGGAGGAATGATGGCGGTAACTCGCGCCCTGGGGAACAGGACGGCGTAGGACCCCATCACCCCCGCGATCGCTCCTGAAGCCCCGACCACCGGGAGAGTGCTGTCGGGATTGAGGAAGACGTGGGCACCCGAGGCGACGATTCCGGCAGCCAGATAGAAGATGAGATAGGCGCCGTGTCCAAAGGCATCCTCGACGTTGTTGCCGAAGATCAGGAGAACCCAGAGGTTCGAGATGAGATGGAGCAGCGATCCATGGAAAAAGATCGAGGCGAGGATCGAGAACCAGATGTTCTTCTCGGGAAAGACCGGCTGGTCGCCGCGGCGGCATTCGCCCCCGCCAATTTCAGCAGACGACAACGGCTCGCTGGTGATCACCTCGCACGGGATTGATGCCGCCCGGAAGAGATGCTCTTCGAATGGTCGCGCCTCACCGCCCTGTACGAAGAAGAAGACGAGGGCACAAATCCCGACCAGTAGCCAAGTGACAAATGAGGTGGTGGCAGTCGGGTTGAGGTCGCGGATCGGGAGCAACGTAAGACCTTTCTATGCCCGCCTCGGGTTGCGATAATGACCGGCTATGGATGGTAAGCCCTCAGAAATTGAACCCGACGACCTTGACGATTTGGATGCGGCACTAGAGCAGCTGGACAGGGTCGATCCGGCCGATGCGCCGCCCCTGGCCCACACCATTAGTGATCGCTTGGCTCGAGCCCTCGACTCCACCGAAGCTCCCTGAGCGGCACTCGCCTCGACCTGGAGCTTCGCCGACGAGGTTTGGTACGCAGTCGATCCGAGGCCGTTGACATGATCGCCGCCGGTCGAGTCACGGTGAATAGACAGGTCACTCGTTCACGGGCAACGATGGTTTCGGGAGATGACGCTCTCGAGGTCAGCGGAGGACCCAGATTCGTGGGAAGGGCTGGGTACAAATTGAGCGCTGCCCTTTCGGCCTTCGGTATTTCCGTGACCGGTAAAGATTGTCTCGACATCGGTTCCTCGACCGGAGGCTTCACAGATTGCCTGCTCCAGGAAGGCGCCAAGAGCGTCGTCGCCGTCGATGTCGGTCACGAGCAGCTGGCAGTCGGGCTCAGGCGTGATCCCCGCGTGCGGGAGATGGCGGGGACGGATATCCGGTCGTTGTCTCCGGCAGACATTGGGGGACCGTTCTCCTTGGTGACAGTCGACGTGTCCTTTATCTCGGTGACGCGCCTGGCGGAATCGATCGCCGGAATGACCACCCCCGGAGGTGAGGCCCTGGTTCTCGTCAAGCCTCAGTTCGAAGTCGGCCGGTCCTCCGTCGGGAGAGGAGTGGTGCGCCGTGAGGGCGAGAGGAAAGCGGCTCTGGTTCGAGTCATAAACACCCTCGAGGAAGCAGGGTTCGATAGCCTCAACACCATGGAGTCACCGCTGGTTGGTGAAGCAGGGAATCGCGAGTATTTCCACTGGATGCGCAAGCAGTGAAGATCGGCCTCACCGTCCACGCTTCCCGCCCCCAGTCGGCCGAGTTGGCCCGCGACCTCTTCGACCAGCTCACTGCCCTTGGGCATGAGGTCATGGGGGACAACATGATCGGCCGCCTGATTGGACGACCTGTCGTCGACGACAACCCTGAGATCATCCTTGCCGTTGGTGGCGACGGGACGATGTTGCAGGCCGCGCACCGGGCTTTAGCTCTCGATATTCCGGTCCTCGGGTTCAACCAGGGCACGGTCGGTTTCCTCGCCGAGGCGAGCACCGACGATCTCGGACGAGTGGTGGCGGCGCTCGATTCCGGGACGCTCAAGGAGCGGCACCGGATGACGATCGCCGCTCGCATCAACGGTGACAGCCCGGCCATGGTGGGGATCAACGATGTCGTCGTCGAGAAGATTCACAGCCAACGGCTGGTGTTTCTTACCGTGATGATCGACGGCGAGGAGTTCCTGACTTATCGGGCCGATGGCCTCGTCGCCGCCACGCCTACTGGTTCCACCGCTTACAACTTCTCCGCTGGCGGACCGCTCGTGGCGCCGGAAGTACGGACGCTCTTGCTGAGCCCGGTTGCGGCTCATTCCCTGTTCGACCGCACGCTCGCCCTCGGCCCCGATTCCGAAATCAGGATCCGGGTTAGCTCCAATCGACCTGTGCGAGTGAGTGTCGACGGGCTCGAGCTCGGGTTTCTCGGCCAGGGGAACTACGTGGACATCCGGCGAGGGGAGCGCGAGGCACGTTTTCTGACCCTCGACGACCACGGGTTTCCTACCACCGTCAAGGCCAAGTTCAGGCTTTCCTAGTTCCGGTTTTAGCGCGTCAATCGCCCCCCATCGGGCGCGATTGACGCGCCAAAGTCGGCAAGAATGGCGGTTATGGAACCACTGGTGCTCGTCGAGCAGCGAGGTCGAGTTGGATGGGTGACCCTCAACCGACCCGAAAGGCGCAATCCCCTCGGCCTCGAGATGATGGAGTCGTTGATTGATGCGTTGACCACTCTCCCCACAGAGACCGCGGCGGTGGTCATTGCGGGAGCTGGACCTGCCTTCTCTGCCGGCCACGATCTCGGAGAGGTGTTGGGTAGCGACGAATCGGAGTTGGAAAAGATCTTTGCACGTTGCACCGAACTGATGGAGACGATCTCCCGCATCCCCCAACCTGTCGTTGCGCGCGTCCATGGCGTAGCCACGGCGGCCGGCTGCCAGTTGGTGGCCGCCGCCGATCTGGCGGTAGCAGCCGAGTCGGCCAAATTCGCCACCCCGGGAGTAAAGATCGGTCTCTTCTGTTCGACCCCAATGGTTCCCATCTCTCGAGCAGTCGGTCGCAAGCGAGCGATGGAGATGCTGCTTACGGGGGAAATGATCGACGCCCGCACCGCTCAGGAGTGGGGCCTGGTCAATCGGGTGGTGCCCGATGATCTTCTGGATGATGCGGTCTCGGACCTGGTCGAATCGATAATCGAGTTCTCGCCAGCGGTCATCGCCCTCGGCAAGCGAACCTTCCACTCACAAATGGAAGTCGACCGACACCAGGCCTACGAGGAGACTCGGGCCGTCATGGTGGCCAATGCCCAGATGGACGATGCCAAGGAGGGGATGGGCGCCTTTCTCGGCAAGCGCCCTCCCATCTGGCGAGGCAGATGACCCCCGATCCAAGCTCGGTCACCCAACTAACGCCGCTTCTATTTCTCGAGCGATCGGCCGCGGTCTTCCCCGACAAAGGTGCGATTGTTTACGGGGAGCAGCGACTGACTTATCGCCAGTTCGCCACCGAGGTCACTCGCCTGGCACGTGCCTTCGAAGCAACCGGAATCGGCTCAGGCGATCGAGTGGCTTTCCTGATGCCCAACGTCCCCGAGTTGTTGATGGCGCATTTCGCCGTGCCGCTGCTGGGCGCCGTGCTGGTGGCGATCAACACCCGCCTCTCGGCGCCAGAGATCGAGTACATCCTCGACCATTCCGGGTCGTCGCTGCTCCTGGCTGACGCGGCCCTCCTCGAATCGCTCGACGAATTCAAGACACCGCCGGCAGTAAAGGAAACCGTTGTTGTCGACCGCACCCTCGAGGACTTTCTCGCCCGGGGCGGTGATGAGCCTTTGCCGTGGCGGGTTGACGACGAGCATCGTCCAATATCGATTAATTACACGTCCGGAACCACTGGGCGCCCGAAGGGTGTTCAGTACACCCATCGGGGCGCTTATCTCAACGCTCTCGCCGAGCTACTCCACTCCCATCACCATCCCAACTCTGTCTACTTATGGACGCTGCCAATGTTCCACTGCAACGGCTGGTGCACGACCTGGGCGATAGCGGCCATCGGCGGCACCAACGTGTGCTTGCGAGCCGTCGACCCGGCCGTGGTTTGGGACCTGATCGTCGCCGAAGAGGTCACACATCTCAATGCTGCTCCCACTGTCCTGATCTCGTTGGCCAATCACCCCGCGGCGCGACGTTTTGACCGCCCCTTTATCGTCACCACCGCCGGA
Source organism: Acidimicrobiia bacterium (assembly GCA_050741915.1). Lineage (GTDB taxonomy): Bacteria > Actinomycetota > Acidimicrobiia > Spongiisociales > ZC4RG35 > JACCTH01. The sequence goes on along the minus strand of JBOGEX010000168.1, from coordinate 11,833 downwards.
GCCCCGCCGAGTCCGACGCTGATCGGCCAAATGAGCGATCTCGGCGTCGAGGTGGTCCACGTCTACGGTCTCACCGAGACCTACGGTCCCTACACGGTTTGTGAACCTCAGGAGAACTGGGCGGGCGGCTCCGACCGCATCAAGCTCATGGCTCGCCAGGGAGTCGCCTACATTGGGGCCGATCCCATCAGGGTGGTCGACGAGGAGATGAACGACGTCGCACGCGATGGGAACACGATGGGCGAAGTCGTGATGCGGGGGAACAATGTGATGTCCGGCTACTACAACGACCCCGAAGCCACCGCTCACGCATTTCGAGGCGGCTGGTTTCACTCGGGCGATCTGGCCGTCTGGCACGCCGACGGATACATCGAACTCCGTGACCGCCAGAAGGACATCATCATCTCCGGGGGAGAGAACATCTCCACGATCGAGGTCGAACAGGCTCTCGTCAGCCACCCGGCTGTGCTGGAGTGCGCGGTGGTGGCGATGCCGCACGACCACTGGGGGGAGCGGCCGAAGGCGTTCGTCGTCCTCAAACCAGGCGGGCAGGTCGAGGCCTCCGACCTGATCGAGCACGTACGGGGCCGGTTGGCCAAATTCAAGGCGCCCGAAGAGGTCGAAATCGTCGAGGCGCTTCCCAAGACCTCGACCGGGAAGATCCAGAAGTACGTTCTGCGCGAGCAGGTCTGGGCGGGGCAGGACAAGCGCATCAACTAGGGCTCATCCGATTCTCTGGGCTGTAGACGTTGTTGGACAACCTCTAGAACCCAGGGTTCGCAGATGGTTCCTCAGGGTCAGGGGTCCGGGCTGTTACGCTGACCTTCCGTGACCAAGTACGTGTTCGTCACGGGTGGGGTCGTCTCCTCGCTCGGCAAGGGAATCACCGCCGCCTCTTTGGGCCGCCTCCTTCGCTCCCGGGGCCTGCGGGTGGTCAATCAAAAGCTCGACCCCTATATCAACGTCGACCCAGGGACCATGAACCCATTCCAGCACGGGGAAGTCTTCGTCACCGACGATGGCGGCGAGACCGACCTCGACCTCGGCCACTACGAACGCTTCACGGGCGAGGCGTTGCGACGGGGATCAAATGTCACTGCCGGATCGATCTACCTCTCGGTCATCCAAAAGGAGCGACGCGGTGATTATCTCGGCGACACGGTCCAGGTCATTCCCCACGTCACCAACGAGATCAAGAGCCGGATCCGAAAGCTCGGCGGCGACGAAGTCGACGTCGTCATCACCGAAGTCGGGGGGACGGTGGGCGACATCGAAAGCCTTCCGTTCTTGGAGGCGATCCGGCAGTTCGGCAACGATGTCGGCCGGACCGAGGTGCAGTACGTGCACGTCACCCTGGTGCCGTTCATTGCCAGCTCGGATGAGCTCAAGACCAAGCCCACCCAGCATTCGGTGGCTGAGCTCCGCAGCCACGGAATTCATCCGGATGTGATCGTCGTCCGCTCGGATCGGGCGATTGACGAGCATGTCCGGCGCAAGATCTCATTGTTCTGTGACGTCGCCCCGAAAGCGGTAATTGCCGCCCCCGACGCCGACGACATTTACGAGGTTCCCCTCGTCCTCCACCGGGGAGGACTCGACGCCGTGATCTGCGAACGACTCGGGCTTACTACCGGTCCGGCCGACCTGAAGAAGTGGGAGGAGATGGTCGGCAAAGCGAGGTCTGCTTCCCGGAAGGTATCGATCGGAATAGTCGGCAAGTATGTCGACCTGCCCGACGCTTATCTCTCTGTCGTCGAGTCGCTTCGCCATGCGGCTGCCGCTCTCGGGCGCCAACTCGATTTGCGGTGGGTGCCCTCGGAAGAGATGACCGGATTGCTCGCCACCTCCTATCTGGAAGGAATCGATGGGATCGTTGTCCCCGGCGGTTTCGGGTCCCGGGGAGTGGAGGGCAAGATCGCCGCCATCCGACATGCCCGGGAGAACGGCATTCCTTTCCTCGGCCTTTGCCTCGGCTTGCAATGTGCGGTGATTGAGATCGCTCGGGCCGAACTCGGTTACGCCGACGCCAACTCAACCGAATTCGATCCCACCACTTCTCATCCGGTGATCGATTTGATGGAGTCCCAACACGGCGTGGCTGACATGGGAGGCACCATGCGGTTGGGCCGGTACCCGGCCAAGCTCGACGAGGGCAGCAAGGTGCGGTCGCTATACGGGCAGGAGGTCGTATACGAACGTCATCGGCATCGATGGGAGGTGAATAATCGCTACCGCCGGGACCTCGAGTCGGCAGGAGTGCGCCTCTCTGGGCTCTCTCCAGACGACAACCTGGTCGAGTTCATCGAGCTGATCGATCACCCATTCTTCGTTGCCACCCAGGCCCATCCGGAGTTTCAGTCACGCCCCGACGCCCCTCATCCTCTTTTTGTCGGTTTGGTCAAAGCGGCCATGGATCGCCCGGCTGCGGGCGAAGCAGAAATCGGCGTCCGCCAACTCACCCGGGAGTGAGCCTCTCCCGCCTCGGCCATCGCCGGCTGGCAACCGGTATCTTCCTTGCTTACGACCGCCGTTATCTGATCGACGAAGGCGCCTCGGTGGTGAGGGACGTTGTTCGCCACCCGGGTGGCATCGCCATCCTGCCTACCGATGACTACAACGTGTGGCTGGTGTCCCAGTTTCGGACCGCGGCAGGACGCCGGCTCCTTGAGATTCCGGCGGGAAAGCTCGACCCCGCCGAAAACGACTTGCTCGAGGCTGCCAAGCGGGAGTTGTCAGAGGAGATTGGAGCAATCGCGACCGAGTGGAGGCACCTCACGGCCATGTTGCCCTCGCCGGGCTACACCGACGAGGTCATTCACATCTACGCCGCCACCGGTCTGCGCTTTGGAGACCGCAACCCCGACGGGGCGGAAGAGCGCTCTTTGGAGGTGGTGACCCGCTCTCTTACGGAAGCCCTCGATAGCATCGATCGCGGTGAAATAGTCGACGCCAAGACCCAGATCGCACTCTTGCTCTGGGCGAGACAAAGGAGCCACAAGTGATCATCGGGGTTCCGGCTGAGATCAAGACGGCCGAGTATCGAGTTGCCATCACGCCCGTGGGAGTGCGTGAGCTGGTCGATCAGGGGCACTCAGTTCTCATCGAGGCCCAAGCGGGCGAGGGCTCGACGATCCACGACGAAGAGTACGAGGCCCAGGGAGCTCGGATCGTGGCAAGCGCCGAGGACGTTTTCGGTGAGTCGGAGATGATCTTGAAGGTCAAAGAGCCCCAGCCGGCCGAAGTGGCGATGCTTCGACCAGGCACCTTGCTCTTCACCTACCTCCACCTCGCCGCCTATCCCCAGCTGGCCAGAGGGCTCAGGGAGCGGGGGATCGTGGCCGTCGCCTATGAAACGGTGCAGCTCCCCGATCGGAGCCTGCCGTTGCTTGCTCCCATGTCGGAGGTGGCAGGCCGGATGGCGACCCAGGTTGGTGCCTATTTCCTCGAGAAGGCCCGGAGGGGACGCGGGGTGCTGCTCGGTGGAGTCACCGGCGTGCGGCCGGGGAAAGTGGTTGTCATCGGCGGCGGCATCGCCGGGACAAACGCGGCTGCCATCGCCGTCGGGATGCAGGCGGAGGTCGTCGTGCTCGACCGTGACCTCGGACGTCTCCGATGGCTCGACTCCATCTATCAGGGTCGATTGACGACGATCGCCTCCAACCGGCTCACCATCGAACAAGAGATCCTGTCGGCCGATCTCGTGATCGGAACCGTGCTGGTGCCGGGGGCTTCGGCCCCCAAGCTTGTCACCGACAACATGGTGCGGGCGATGAGGAGGGGGTCGGTCCTCGTGGACGTGGCTATCGATCAGGGGGGTTGCTTCGAGACCAGCCGGGAAACGACCCATGAGGACCCGGTGTACAGCGTTCATGACGTCGTCCACTATGCAGTCGGCAACATTCCCGGGGCTGTGCCTCACACCTCCACTTACGCCCTCACCAACGCCACCCTTCCATACGTCCTGGCCCTCGCCAACGAGGGACTGCGGATGGCGATACGTCGTTTTCCCGAGCTCAAAGGCGGAGTCAACATCGTCGACGACCAGGTCACCCACGAGGCGGTTTGTTCCAGCCTGGGGACGAAATACGTCGATCCCGAATCAGCCTTAGCGGCGCGCTGACGTGAGCACGAAGTGACCGGCCTTCGCCCGGGAGTCGAGGACTACCTTGTTTCCCTGGCCGCCGAGCGGGGCCTGGCGACCAACACGATCGCGGCCTACCGAGGCGATCTGGATCAATACTTGGAGTTTTTGGGGGAGAAGGAGCCGGAGCCGCCCGATCTCGATCGCTTCGTGAGTCATCTGCAACGGCGGCTACTCGCTCCTGCCAGTGTCGCCCGCAAGGTGGCGGCAGTACGAGGACTCCATCGGTTTCTCATCTCGGAGGGCCGCTCGAGCGAGGATCCCACGCGACTCCTCGATCGGGCCAAGCCGCGGGAGGCCTTCCCCAAAGCGCTAACGGTCTCCCAGACATTCGCTCTGGTCGAGGCCCCTGATGTGGGCGCCATCAGCGGAAGGCGGGACCGCGCTCTGCTCGAGTTCCTCTATGGAACGGGAGCGCGAGTGTCGGAGGCCGTCGGGGTCGACCTCCCATCTCTCGACCTGGAAGCACGGACAGTGATCTTGACGGGCAAGGGCGACCGCCAACGGCAGGTGCCGCTCGGATCGAGCGCGGCCGACGCGATCCTTGCCTGGCTGCCGGATCGCTGGGCGATCGCCAGACCGGGGCCGGCGAGTGAGGCGTTGTTCCTCAATCGACGGGGAGGGCGCCTGAGCCGACAATCGGCGTTTCGGATCGTTCGCCAACATGCGGCCCGGGTCGGGATCGATCCGTCGACCGTCTCTCCCCACACTCTTCGACATTCGGCGGCCACGCACATGGTGGAGGGTGGGGCCGATCTTCGGTCTGTTCAGATAATGCTCGGCCACGCTAGAATCTCGACCACTCAGGTGTACACCAGGGTCTCGCCACAACACCTGGTTGAGGTCTTTTACCTATCCCACCCCCGAAGTCGGTGACAATCAATGACCGCAATCAACTTGGATTCCGTTCGCTCAGACCTCACTGAGGCGCGAACGCGCCTTGTTCATCAGCTAGGCGAGCTCGGTTCCGAGGAAACCGGTGAGCTTCGTTCCGATGTGGTCTTTGGCGACGGCTTTGCCGACGCGGCGGCAGCCACCGCCGAGCGCACCGAGGTCCTGGGTCTGATCGAAAACCTGAAAAAGCAGCTTGACGAGGTGGACGGAGCACTGGCTCGGATCGACAGCGGGAAATACGGGAAGTGCGAGAACTGTGGCCGCGACATCAGCCCGGCTCGGCTGGAGGCCCGGCCGGAAGCGACTCTTTGCATCGACTGCAAGTCGAAGCTCGCTTCCTGACCCACGGTTCCTGGCCGCACCTAGTCGGCAGATTCTTACGAAGCCTCGGCTCACGATCTCTCTGTAGCGAAGAGGCGGCGACGGTGCGGTCGTGGCTGGGGAGCGAGGAGGCATCATTCTTTGCGCAGCCGGCGATCGACCAACGCCATGGTTATCGGTCCGCCTCCGCAGTCGCTGTCCTTGCTCCGGAGCGGAAGGACATGATTCGGGCCGCGCTCCTTCATGACATCGGAAAGCGCCATTCGCGGCTGGGGGTAGTCGGACGTTCGTTCGTAACCGCCATGGCGAAGGTCGGACTGGGGCGGTTGGTCGGTCGGAAGGGGGGCCGGGCCGATCTTTATCTCCGTCATGGCGAGCTGGCCGCTGACGAACTCACGGACATGGGAGCGGAGCCGCTGGTCGTCGCCTTCGCCCGGGCGCATCACGGGGCTCGACCGGTAGAGATCGAAGCAGGCATCTGGGAAATCCTGGTCTGGGCCGACCGCTGAACCGTAACGATTTCGGCACGACAACCTGGCAAAGTACGGATGATGAAGCAGGGCGTTGGTCGAGTCGCGCTCTTTCTATTGCTGTTGGCCGCACCGATCACAACGCTGATTGCAGCGGTATCCAACGGATACGGAACTGATGAGCTCGCGATCGACCTCGTCAGTTTGCTCGTTTACGGGGGTGTGAGTGGGCTGGTCATCTTTCGAAAGGACGGTCACCCGGTTGGTTGGCTTCTGCTCTTGGTCGGCGCTCTACTCATCTCGGTCTCACGAGTGGAAGGGATGGCGGCGTTGTCGCCGGCGGCCCGCACTTGGGTAGGCAACTTTGGCTGGCCTCTGGTCTTTGGAATTTTCACTCTGCTCTGTCTGATATTTCCAAGCGGCCGATTGCCGACGGGCCCATCCCCCTGGGCGCGACTCGGACGGCTGGTCGGTAGGTGGCTGCTCCCGGTTGTTCTCATCCTGGTCGCCATTCTCAGCCTCGAAGATGGGCCAGCCTCCGGAGTCGATACAGGCTCCCTCTTCTCGGTGCCCTGGACGCTCACGATGGTTGTCTTCGGCGGAAGCGCCCTCTCACTGCTCGTTCGCAGACGGCGTGCCACTGGCGCCGAGCGAGCACAGTTGGCTTGGGTGGTCTTTCCGCTGGCGCTACTCGGCGCCGTCGCCATTCTCACCACCGCAGTCATCCTCATCTCGATCGCCACCGGCAACGGGGATCCGGGCGACGATGTTTGGACCCCGGTCTATTTGGTCTTCTTGACGTTTCCGATCGCCTTCGGAGTGGCGGTGCTCCGCTACAAGCTGTATGAGATCGACCGCATCATTTCGAGGACGGTTTCGTATTCACTGTTGACGGTGGTACTGGTGGTGCTCTACCTGGGCGCGGTTTTCGTGCTCGGTGCCCTGTTTCCCCAACAAAGCGACCTGGCGGTCGCCGCCTCGACCCTCCTGGCGGCGGCTGCCTTCAATCCGGTCCGGCGCCGTATCCAGTCAGCGGTCGATCGCAAGTTCAATCGATCGCGTTTCGACGCCGAGCGGACAATGGATGCCCTGAGTCGCCGTCTGGCGGTCGAGGTAAACCTCGACGCGCTGGGCCACGAGCTGCGACTGGTCGCGAGCGAGACCATGCAGCCACGCGAAGTTGCGGTCTGGCTCCGCTGATCCATTCCTGCGTAAATCTCGTCACGTAAACGTGACGAGATTTACGCAAGAATGATTAACGGGGTTTTTGTGCAGGGGTGCCACACTGATAGCGACTCATGTCCTATATCGTGTCCACCGCGATCTTTGAAGGGCCTCTCGACCTGCTGCTGCAATTGATCACGAGGCATCAGGTCGATATCGCCGAGGTGAGCCTCACGGGCCTGGTCGAGGAGTACCTCGGCTACCTCGACGAGATGCATTCGCTCGACCTCGAAGTGACGAGCGAGTTCATCCTCATCGCCGCCACGTTGATCGAGTTGAAGGCTTCCCACCTTCTTCCCCGCGACGCCGATCCCGACGTCGACGAGGAGTTGGCGTTGATGGAGGAGCGCGACCGACTTCTATCCCGACTCTTGATGTGCGTCACCTTCAAAGATGTCGCCGCAGTCTTCTTGCGGAGATTCGAGGAAGGCCAGCTCTTCGTTCCACGGGTGAGCGGTCTCGATCAAACCATTCCTACCCGTCCCAGCGATATTCGGCTCCCGGTCGACAGCGATGGTCTCGCTCAGATCGCGAGACGGGTCCTGGCCCGCGCAGAAGCGACACCAGATCTCGATCACCTCGACCTCGAACTCCCCTCGGTGGAGGAGGCGATGGGCGACATACGCGCCCGCCTGGGCGACGTTGTCGAGTCGACGTTTGAGGAACTCGTTGCCCACTGCCGACGCCGGGTCGAGGTGGCGGCTTACTTCCTCGCCCTGCTCGAACTGGCGCGTTGGGGGTTTTTGTCTGTGCGGCAAGAAACGTGGGAAGGCCCGATCACCGTTCGCTCGCAACCGCGGACAGTCGTTGACCTGACGGAGCTGGCCTGATGGAACCAAGAGCGATTCTCGAGGCGGTGCTTTTCGTAGCTGAGGCTCCGGTTCCGATTGCGGAGCTGGCCGAGGTCCTCGAACTACCGCTGACGAAGGTGACTGAGGAACTCGAGACACTGGCGGCCGATCTCGCCGCCCGGGACTCGGGGCTGGTGTTGCGCCAAGCCGGGGGAGGTTGGCGTCTCTACTCCCATCCCGAGGCCCTCGAATTCCTGGAGCGTTTTGCCTCCACCGCTGGGGCCAAGCGACTCAGCGCCGCCGCTCTCGAGGTCCTGGCGGTGATCGCTTATCGCCAGCCGGTGTCGCGCGGACAGGTGGCCGAGATTCGCGGCGTCGACTCCGAGTCGTCGATTCATACCCTGGAGCGGCTCGGACTCATCGAGGAGTCAGCCCGCCTTCCGGGTCCCGGCAACCCGGCGATATATCGCACGACGCCGCTCTTCCTCGAGAAGCTGGGCGTCAACCGACTGGACGAGCTGCCACCGCTCGCTGACCACGTTCCTCCCGCCGAGGTGATGGAGGCTCTCGAGGAGACTTTCCGGCCAGGTCGATGAACGCCACCCGGTCCGAGCGCCTGCAGAAGGCGATCGCGGCGGCGGGCCTGATGTCGCGGCGAGCAGCCGAGGAACTGATCGAAGCCGGACGGGTCACCATCAATGGCCGGGTGGCCCGGCTCGGTGATCGGGTCGAGGCCTCGGTCGATCGGGTGGAAGTCGACGGAGTCCCACTGCCCGTGGCTCCGGACCACGTCACCTACCTCCTCTACAAGCCGCCAGGTGTGATCTCCACCGCCTCTGATCCCGAGGGACGGCCCACCGTCGTCCAGCTAGTTCCCGATACCCCACGAGTCGTCCCCGTTGGACGCCTTGATCACGACAGTGAGGGCCTGCTCCTTCTTTCCAACGACGGCGAACTCGTGAACGCCATCACCCACCCACGTTTCGGGGTAACGAAGACCTATCTGGCCGAGGTGTCGGGACAACCAGGCGCAGCGGTGCTGCGTCGGCTGCGGGAGGGGGTCGAACTCGAAGACGGAGTCGCCCGCGCCCTGAAAGCGCGGCTCGTGGCGAGGTCAGCAAGTCGGGCGCAGGTGGAACTGGTGATGGGGGAGGGGCGGAACCGAGAAGTTCGGAGAATGTTCGAGGCGCTGGGGCATCCGGTGCTGGGGTTGGTACGAGTGGCGATCGGACCCCTGCGAGACAAGACGCTTCGCTCCGGGACCTGGCGACAGCTGAGCAATGCCGAGGTTCGGAGCCTGTACCTCGCGGCCCGGGGCGACGAGGCCCCAGACGTAAGCTGATCGTCGTGAGTTCTCCGGTGGTCATCACCCCCTTGCGCCGGCCGGTGGAGGCGGTGGTGCGACCCCCGGGTTCCAAGAGCTTCACCAATCGAGCCCTCGTCACGGCGGCCCTGGCCAGTGGAGGAGTGAGCCGTCTCAGTGCTCCCCTGGAAGCGGGCGACACGATGGCGATGAGGGAGGGCCTCGGCCGATTCGGAGTCTCGATCGACGACTCCGACGATCCCTGGCTCGTCCTGGGTGGCGGTGGAAAGCTCGACTGCCCGCCGGGACCGATCGACGCAGCCGAGTCGGGAACCACGGCCCGCTTCCTGGCGGCGATCGCTCCGCTCGCCACCGGCACGGTCGAGATCATCGGCCGAGGAAGGCTTCCCCAGCGCCCTTTTCGTGAGCTGGCCGATGCCCTTTCCTCGCTGGGGGTCGAGGTAGTGGCGAGCAGCGGTGGCCTTCCCCTCCGGATAACAGGCAAGGGCGAACTCCCCGGCGGGATAGTCGCTGTCGACCCTTCCCGATCCTCGCAATTCGTCAGTGCGCTGCTGCTGGCTGCGCCGCTGGCCAATGACCCGCTCCTCATAGAGATGACGGGCACGCCGGTGTCGGCGCCGTATCTCGATTCGACAGTCGAGGTGATGTCCGTCTTCGGAGGAACGGTGGAACGACGTGGCCTCTCCTTCCAAGTGGCGAACACCGGTTACCGAGCCACCCACTACGAAATCGAGGCCGATGCCTCCGCGGCCGCCTACCCTCTTGTCGCCGCGGCCATCACCGGAGGACAGGTCGGGATTGAAGGAATTCCGCAGCGGTCGACACAACCCGACCTGATCCTGGTGGACGTACTCGCCGAGATGGGTTGCGAAGTGAGACGAGGGGAAGTCCGACTCGAGCTGGCTGGACCGGAGCGACTCAAACCAGTCGATGTCGAGATGGAAAGAGCCCCCGACGCGGTCCTCGCCCTGGCCGTTGCCTGTCTTTTTGCCGATGGGGCGAGTCGAATTCGCAATGTCGGCAATCTCCGGCTCAAAGAAAGCGACCGGCTGGCGGCAATGAGAGAGGAACTGACTCGCGTGGGAGGAGCTGCGCAAGTGGAGGGCAACGATCTCGTCGTGGTCCCCGGCGACCTCCGTGCCGCCATCGTGAACTCCCATGGCGACCATCGCATTGCGATGGCAATGGCGCTGGTGGGCCTTCGTCAACCGGGAATCGAGATCGCCGACCCGGCGGTAGTCGAAAAGACTTGGCCCCGGTATTTCGAGGTCCTGAGGTCGTTGTGAAGGTGGTGGCGGTGGATGGGCCCGGGGGAGCGGGTAAGTCGTCGGTGAGCCGGGCCCTGGCGTGTCGCCTGGGTTGGCTTCATCTCGACACCGGAGCCTTTTATCGAGCGGCGACCCTGGCGGTGTTGAGAGCGGGCCTCAATCCGGAGGACGCCGAAGGTGTGGCCGATTTGGTCGACTCTCTCAAACTCCGTCAAGAGGGAGGGTCGATGTTCCTCGACGGCGAGGACGTAAGGGACGAGATCAGGACCAATGAGGTGACGGCGGCCGTTTCCATGGTGTCGGCTCATCCCGATGTCAGGAGGGTCCTCGTCCGACATCAACGCCAATGGGTGGCCGGTCATCCGGGGTCGGTCGTCGTCGAGGGTCGAGACATTGGATCGGTGGTCTTTCCCGACGCCGATCTCAAGATCTGGTTGGTGGCCAGCTCGGCGGAGCGAGCCCGCCGCCGGGCGGCCGAAACGGGCAAGCCAATTTCCGCGGTTGCCGCCGATCTCTCCCGCCGCGATGAGGCCGACTCGAGTCGACAGGCCTCACCGCAAAAGCCCGCATCTGATGCGGTGTGGGTCGACACCACCAATCTGGCCATCGATACCGTGGTCGAGCGCATCGCCTCCATGATTGAGCAATCAAGCGAGATTCCGCCCCACCCGGGTTAGCGTTCTCTCAGATGATCGAACGTGTAATCGTGGCCGAGCCGCGGGGCTTTTGCGCCGGGGTGGAGATGGCGATCAAGGCTCTCACCTGGATGGTCCGTCTCTTCGAACCACCGGTCTATTGCTTCCACCAGATTGTTCACAACGAATGGGTGGTGAAGGCGTTCGAGCGGGTGGGGGTCGTTTTTGTCGACGAGATGAGCCAAGTGCCGAAGGGAGCGCCGGTCATGCTTTCGGCTCACGGTTCCGCGCCCGAGGTGGTGGCGGCCGCCCAGGAGCGGGCGGCGGTCGTGATCGACGCTGTTTGTCCGCTGGTGACCAAGGTCCACCACGAAGTCAAGCGAATGGCGGCCAACGGTTTCGACATCATCTATGTCGGTCATCGCGGACACGACGAAGCCATTGGGACTTTGGCCGAGGCCCCGAGCCAGATGACCTTGGTGGAGCCGGAGGAAGGGTTGGTCGACTTTGCCACCAAGGGCCCGGCGAAGGTCGCACTGCTGGCGCAGACCACTCTCGGGACCTTCGAGTGGCGCCAGGTGCTCGAGGAGGCGAAGGAACGCTTTCCGGAGTTGGTGACTTCCCGGAAGAGTGATCTCTGTTACGCCACCACCAATCGTCAGGAGGCGGTGCAGGCACTCTCGAGCAAATGCCAGTTGATCCTCGTCGTGGGCTCGGAGAATTCGTCCAACACCCAGGCGCTGGTGCGAGTGGCGCGCGAGAACG
>JBOGEX010000167.1:0-19418 GCA_050741915.1 Acidimicrobiia bacterium | reverse complement strand
TAGTTGAGGAAGAGGCCGATGGAGAACATCCACTCCCACAGCTCGGGGCTATAGGCGAGGTTTCCCGGATAGCCGTCGGGGTGCCAACCCTCCATCACACAGTTCTCGATGACGATTTTGACGCCGGCGCTTTGGGCCTGTTCGACCAGGGGAGCAAAGATCGCTTCAGCCTCCTTGAGGTTTTCTTTGACCGACTTCGTCGGGTCGCGTCCGACGAAGGTGCCGACGGTGGGGGAGCCGACCAGCGCCGCCGCCTCAATGCAGCGGCTCACGTAGCGATTGATCGCTTTGCGTGTACCCGGATCGGGATGGAGGTTGTTGTCGTAATAGCTCACAGACGCGATTTCCATACCGTGATCGGCGAGCAACTTGCTCACCTTGGTGGCTTGACTTTCGCTGAGTTGATCGGCGTCGAGATGAGAGGCGGTGAACGGCCGATTGCCATCGGTTGGCCAGGCAGCCACCTCCAGCGCTTCGAAGCCGGTTGCCGAAGCCCATCCGACCACCTCCTCCAGGGTCAATCCCGGAAAACACGACGTGATAAAGCCAAGCTTCACGAGGGGACCTCCACCCATTCTCGACGCTCGTCCGATGCCAGAGTCACCTCCACCAGGCGAGCCGACCGGGCACCGTCGGCGAAGGTCGGAACTCCATCGGATATCCCCGTCCCTATTGCTCGGTAGGTATCGGCGACGAAAAGTGCGAATGAGTCGCTCCAGCCCTGAGGATGCCCGGCCGGCAGAATGCTCAACCGTGCTGCTTCCGGACTGAGAACTGCCGGGTCTCGAACGAGCTCGGCAGACCCATCCCTCCTCCCAACCCAGATCTTTTCGGGCGACTCCTGGTCGAAGACGAGCGACTCCTCGGCGCCGTCGATCTCGAACCAGAGTCGATTCTTGTGTCCGTTTGAGACCTGGCTTATGGCCGCAGTGCCGCTGGCGCCGCCATCGGTCTCGAAGAGGACCGACGCGGTGTCTTCTGTACGAACGGAGGTCGGCACGCCGTCGTCGGCGGAGGTGTCGAAGGCCTTGACGTGGGTAGTTGCGAATCGCTCGGCGAAGGCGATTCCAAACCGAGCGCTCAAACCCGTCACCCTGTGACCGGTGACGAACTCGATCAGATCGAACCAATGCGAGCCGATGTCGGCAAAGGCGCGGGATGGCCCCCCGGCCTCGGGGTCGATTCGCCAGCTCCAGTCGGTGGGCCGGCTCAGCCAGTCCTGCAAGTAACTGCCGTGGATCAGACGGACGTCGCCACTAAGGCCGGAGGAGATGCGATGGCGAACTTCTCGGATCAGCGGATAGAACCGGTAGACAAACGGGATGGCGTGGATCACTCCAGCCTCGGTCGCCAGCTCGCTCAGCTCTTCGGCGATCTTCGCATCGGCGGCCAGGGGTTTCTCGCAGATGACATGCTTGCCGTTCGCAAGCGCGGCACGCACGTACGGCTCGTGAAGCATCGTCGGCGTGCACACATGGACCACGTCGATGTCGTCGCCCCCGAGTTGGTCGGGTGACTCGAGAGCCCGCGCCGCCCCGGTTTTCGCCGCCGCTCGGACGGAGCGGTCGGGGCTCGACTCGGCGACCGCGATGAGCTTGGCGCCGGCGAGGCGCAAGGCTCGAACGTGGATCGCCCCGATGAAACCACCAGCTCCGATCACCGCTGCGCCCAGCTGGTCACTCATTGCTCACCTCCTGAGGTTGCGCTAAGTCGTCGAGGTTTCGTATCATATGGGCATAACTTTGGACTTGCAAGATTAAAGTAAGATGACTATGATCGAGAAATGGCCGAAGATTTGTCCGGTAGCCAACTAAGGTCTATCGGCGACGGGGCAGGGTCGCTCCTCCAAATTATCCGTGGCGGTGAGTTCGTCACACGGCCCGCCTTGGCCGCGGCCACTGGGCTGGCTCGTTCGACCGTTTCCCAACGGGTCGATGCCTTGATCGCCGAAGGTCTTGTCTATGAGGCCGGGGAGGGGCCTTCGACTGGCGGTCGACCACCGATGGTGCTGGCCTTCAATGCGCGGGCCGGTGTAGTGCTCGTAGCCGATCTCGGTGCGACCCATTGCCGGTTGGCGGCCATGGACCTCGATGCGACCGTGCTGGCAGAAACGGCCTCCCGCCTCGACATCGAGCTCGGGCCTGAGCGGGTGCTCGGCTTTGTCATGGATCGCTTTGACCAACTGCTGGCCGAGGCCGGACGCGGGATCGACGACGTCCGGGCGATCGGGATTGGGGTGCCCGGACCCGTGGAATACGGCGCTGGCCGCACGGTTGCTCCCCCGATCATGCCCGGCTGGAATGGAGTGGAGATCCCCGGGATCATCAGCCAGCGCTTCCCGGTGCCGGTGCTCGTGGACAACGACGTCAACATCATGGCGCTCGGGGAGTACTGGACCGATTGGCGCAACGTCCATCGGGCTCTCTTGTTTGTCAAAGTCGGCACCGGCATCGGCGCGGGAATGATCGTCGATGGTCGCATCCATCGCGGGGCTCAGGGCACCGCCGGCGACATCGGCCATATCAGGCTCGGAGACCACCCCGACGTGACCTGCCGGTGCGGCAATCGTGGATGCGTGGAGGCGATGGCCGGGGGGGCGGCATTGGCCCGGCAATTGTCTGGCTTGGGTTACGCAGCTTCCGGCAGTCGTGACGTGGTTGCGCTGGTTCGAGACGGCAACCCTTCGGCGATAAGGCTTGTGCGCCAAGCCGGGCGTCTGCTTGGCGAGGTGCTCGCCGGCATCGTCAACTTCTTCAACCCTCCAGTCATCATCATCGGAGGTGACGTCGCCGGCGCCGACCAGCAGTTGCTTGCCGGGATTCGCGAGGTCGTCTATCAGCAGTCCACCACTCTCGCGACCCGTCACCTTGACCTGCGCCGCAGCCGACTTGACGATCGAGCAGGAATCATGGGAGCGGCGGTCATGGTGCTCGAGCACATTTTCGCCCCGGACGTGATCGATCGTTTGATCGAGCACCGGGAGCAAGAGCAAAAGTCCGCTGAGGCAACGGTCGGAGTTTGATCGAATTGCATTTGGACGAGGAGACAGAGACGGAATGACCAACCTCAAGCTCGGCTATCACACAATCTGCTGGGGCGGCGTGGTGGGAGAGCCCGTAGGAGTTACGTCGATCAAGAACCTCTTCTATCGGTCGGGCGGCGACGTCGAGCGAGCCGCGAACGAGATCGCCGAGCTCGGTTACGACGGCTTCGAGATCTTCGACGGCAATCTTCTCGACTTCATAGACAACCCCTCTCGCTTTCGGCGCCTTTTGGAAAGCACAGGGCTCCAACTCGTCGCCGTCTACTGCGGTGGCAACTTCATCTACCCCGAGATCCTCGAGGAGGAACTGTGGCGGGTGCGAAAGGCAGCTGCTCTTGCCGGTCAATTCGATGCTCGTCATCTGGTCGTCGGCGGGGGAGCGCAACGCTGGAACGGAATCGAGCCCGACGACTATCAACGGCTTGGCGATTCTCTAGACAAAGTCGTCGCCATCGCCGAAGAAAGCGGGCTCATCGCCGTCTTCCATCCGCATTTGACGACGATCGTCGAATCGCCTGCACAAGTGGAGAAGCTCCTCTCGGTGTCGCGGATCGGACTTTGCGCCGACACCGCCCACCTTGCTGCCGGCGGAGGAGACCCCGCTGGCATGCTGCGACAGCACGCCGACCGGCTCGGCTATGTGCACCTCAAAGACTTCCGGCGAGAGCCGTTTGGATTCCTTCCCCTCGGCGAGGGCGAGCTGGACATGGTGGGCATCGTCAAAACCTTGACCGAGATCGCCTACGACGGTTGGGCAACCGTCGAGCTCGATTCCTTTGACGGAGCACCCAAGGAGGCCGCTGCGCAGAGCCGGCGATTCCTCGAGAGCATGTTGGGGTTTTCGTGAATAGTGATGGATAAACGACCTAGTCAACAGACAGGGATAAGGAAAGGAAGGAGACAAGAAATGGACCGTCTAAGGGACAAATACCTGGCAGGACTCTTACTGCTCGGGTTGATCATCGCCGCCTGCGGTGGCGGCGGAGCAGCCACAACCGCGGCAGGCGGTGGTGCAGCGACGACGGCCGGAGGTGGCTCAGCGACGACGGCCGGAGGGGGAGCGGTCGCATGCGATACCGATGCGGCTCTGGCCGATCTGGAGGGCGGCGTCCTGAGCACCGGTCCCAACGGCGAGTCACCAGTTGCCGCCTCCACGTTGGAGCTCAGCGCGGAGGAGTTGGCTGAGGTGAAGGGCATGGGTGCCACCGCCGCCCTGGTCTTCCACTACGCCGGCAACGACTGGTCGCAAGCTCAGCTCGATGGCTTGAACGCCCGATTTGGGGAGCTCGGGATCGAAGTAATCGCGACTACCGACGCCAACTTCGAGGTGGTCAAGCAGGTCGAGAACATCGAAACGGTCCTCACCCAGTCGCCTGACATCATTGTGTCGATCCCCACCGACGCGGTGGCAACGGCCGACGCTTACAAGAAGGCGGCCGACGCCGGGGTCGAGATCGTGTTCATGGACAACGTCGCCGCCGGGTTGACTCAAGGCACCGACTACGTGTCGGTGGTTTCGGCGGACAACTACGGCAACGGCGTCGCCTCGGCCCACCTAATGGCGAAAGCGCTTGGCTGCCAGGGCAGCGTCGGCATCGTCTTCCACGCCGCCGACTTCTTTGTCACCAAGCAACGGTTCGAGGCGTTCAAGGCGACCATCGCCGAGAGCTACCCGGGGATCGAGATCGCGGCAGAGCAGGGGATCGGCGGACCCGACTTCACCGGTGACGCTGAGAAGGCCGCCTCGGCCATGCTCACCGCCAACCCCAACCTCGACGGTATCTGGGCTGTGTGGGATGTCCCCGCCGAAGGGGTTATGGCCGCTGCCCGCACGGCTGGTCGCGATGACCTCATCATCACGACCATCGACCTCGGCGAGAACGTCGCCATCGCCATCGGCAGCGGCGAGTTGGTCTACGGTCTCGGGGCCCAGCGTCCCTACGACCAGGGCGTCGCGGAGGCAAACCTGGCCGCTTACGGGCTCTTGGACAAAGAGGCGCCACCCTACGTAGCGCTCAATGCGCTGCCCGTGACCCAGGACAACCTGCTCGAAGCCTGGGTGGCGGTCTACCACTCCGAAGCCCCCGACAACGTCAAGAACGCGCTCGGTTGACATGAGGGGATCGACGGCCGCAGACGCTCCCGTCTCCGGCCGTCGATCTCATATCCAAGGCCGCCGCCATCCCAGGAGGTCGCAATGAAGAAGTTGAACGTCGCAATGATCGGCGGAGGGTTCATGGGCAAAGCTCACGCGCTGGCCTACGCCGGGGTGCCGATGTTCTTCTGGCCGCCGCCGGCCCTTCCCGTCCGCAAGGTGCTGGTCGACGCCAACGACCAGTTGGCTGCGGAAGCCGCCACTCGTTACGGGTTCGAACGTTCGAGCTCGGATTGGCGGGCGGTGGTCAACGATCCCGACATCGACATCGTCGACATCGTCGCCCCCAACAACCTCCATGCTGAGATGGCCATCGCCGCCGCCGAAGCCGGCAAGCACATCATCTGCGAGAAGCCTCTGGCCCGTTCCGGCGACGAAGCTCTCACCATGCTCGAAGCGGCCGAGAAGGCCGGAGTCACCCACATGGTCGCCTTCAACTACCGGCGGACACCGGCCGTGGCCATGGCCAAGAAGCTGATCGCGGAAGGCGACATCGGCGAGGTGATCAACTTCCGTGGCACCTACCTCCAGGACTGGTCGGCCGATCCCAATGCCCCGCTCTCCTGGCGTTTCCAGAAGGCGATCGCCGGTTCGGGCGCCCTCGGAGACATCGGCACCCACGTGGTCGACATGGCGAGGTACCTGGCCGGGGAGATCACTGCGGTCAGCGCCGTTTTGCGGACCATCATCCCCGACCGGCCCACCCAGGAAGGCGGGCTCGACAAGCTGGGCGCGGCTCAAAAGCAGTCGGACCGGCCCCGGGCCGCGGTCGACGTCGACGATGAGGTCCTCACTCTGGTTCGCTTCGAGAATGGGGCGGTGGGGTCGATCGAGGCCACCCGCAACGCCCACGGGCGCAACAACTTCCTGACCTTTGAGGTGCACGGGACCAGCGGGTCGATCCTTTTCGATTACGAGCACCGGGACCGATTGCAGGTCGCCTTCGCGGGCGATCCCGCAGATCGAAAGGGTTTCCGGACCATTTTCACCGGTCCGGCCCACCCCTACGGCGACGGCCTCTGGCCGATCCCAGCCCTCGGCATCGGCTACGGCGAAACCAAGATCATCGAGGCGCGCGACTTCCTGGAAGCAATCGTTACCGGGACCGAGCCCTCGCCGAGCTTCCGGGACGGCTACCGCATCGAGCGAATCGCCGACGCCATCGGGGAGTCTGCCGAAAACAACGCATGGGTGGAGTTAAAGGAATGACCGTCAAGGAAACGCCCCCGGCCGGGCTATTACCCGCCACCGGGAGGATGAAGGGGTTCGACTGGCGCGGCAACGTGACCTATATCGGCTTCGCCGTCATTCTTGTCTTCTTTGCCATCACCCTGGCGGACAAGGGCTTCGTCACCCCCAACAATCTGCTCAACATCATCCGCCAGACCGCCCATATCTCGGTAATGGCAGTGGCGATGACCTTCGTGCTCTCCGCCGGCCATATCGACTTGTCGGTCGGGTCCGTCGTCGGCCTGTCATCGGTGGCCACCGCCCTCGGCATCGAGAGCTTCGGCCTCGTCGGCGGAATCGTGGCCGGCTTGCTCACCGGGGTGGTGGTCGGGAGTGTCAACGGCTGGCTGGCCACCCGGGTGGGGATCCCGACGTTTCTGGTGACCCTGGCGATGCTCGGCATTGCCAAGGGGAGCGCGATGTGGATCAGCGACACCGCCGCCATCCCCATCCTCAGCGACGCCTATAAGTTCGTGTTCGGGCAGGGCGACCTGGGACCGATCCCGACCCTTTTGTTGTGGACCCTGCTGGCGGCGGTGGTCGGGCACTTCGGTCTCAAGCGGACACCCTTTGGCCGCAGGGTCCTGGCCACCGGCGGCAACGAAACCGCGGCTCGCTACAGCGGTATTGACACCAAGTCCATCACCCGCCGGGTGCTTCTGATCAGCTCTCTGGCGGCGGCGGTCGCGGGAATGCTTTACGCCGGCCGCTTCAGCTCGGGCTCTGACGAGTTCGGAGTCGGTGATGAGCTGTCGGTAATCGCGGCGGCAGTCCTGGGGGGGACGAGTCTGTTTGGTGGGGTCGGCAGCGTGATCGGTTCGATCGTCGGCGCCCTCATGATCGGGCTGATCAACAACGGTCTGCTCTTGATGGGCCTCGAGTTCCATCAGCAACTCATCGTGCGCGGGGCGATCATCATCCTGGCGGTGGCAGCTGCCAGGAAGAGCTAGCCAGGAGGAATTGGCGGTGACCACAACGAAAGAGACCGGTCTGGCAGCCCGCCTCCAGGGCATCAAAAAGTCATTCGGCGGGGTGCAAGCTCTCAAAGGCGTCGACTTTGAGCTGCGCAAGGGTGAGGTGCATGCCCTTTTGGGCGGCAATGGCGCCGGCAAGTCGACGGTGATGAAAATGCTGGTCGGGGTCAACACCCCAGATGAAGGGACGATCGAAGTCGACGGCGTCCAAGTGGAGATCCCTACCCCGCGGGCGGCCAACGAGCTCGGGATCGCCATGATCTTCCAGGAGTTCAGCCTGGTCCCAACGATGACGGTTGCCCAGAACATCTACCTGACCCGCGAACCTCGGACGGGCATCGGCTTGATCGACGATCGGGAGGCGGTGGACCGAGCCCGGCAGGTGTTCGCCAACATGGAGGTCGATATCGACCCTAAGGCGCTGGTCGGGGACCTTCCCACCGGTCTCGTGCAATTGACCGAGATAGCCAAGGCCCTCTCCCAGAACGCCCGGATACTGATCATGGATGAGCCTTCAGCCGCTCTGACCACCGCCGAGATCCGGTCGATGTTCGAGATCGTGAGACGTTTGCAGGATCAGGGCATCGCCATCGTCTATGTCTCCCACCGGCTCGAGGAGATCTTCGAGATCTCAGACCGGATCACGGTGGTTCGGGACGGCCGGAACGTCGTCACCGCCAACATTGCTGACGTCGACATGGGCCAGATGATCGAATACATCGTCGGCCAGAAGGTCTCATTTGAACACATGGAGCGGCCGGTCGATCGCAAGGCAGCGCCGTTGCTGGAAGTGACCGGACTCACGAGCGGCTCTCGCGTCAACCAGGTTTCCTTCCGGCTTTACCCAGGCGAGATCCTGGGGTTGACCGGTCTGATGGGGAGCGGACGCACGGAGCTGACCCGGGTGCTCTATGGCATCGACAAGGTTTCGGCGGGTGAGGTCAAGATCAATGGGCAGACGACCCACATCCATGATCCAGGCGACGCCTTAGAGGCCGGGATCGCGTTGGTGCCGGAGGATCGGCGCAAACAGGGCCTGGTGTTGTCCCATGCGGTGCGCGACAACCTGATGGTGCCGATCCTCGAAAAGTTGGCCGCCGGCCCGCTCGTTGACGACGACAAGGGCGACGGGATCGTTGAATCGTTTGTGAAGAAGCTGAACATCAAGACCGACTCGATCCGCAAACGGGTGGGGCTGTTGTCCGGCGGTAATCAGCAGAAGGTTGTGATTGGGAAATGGTTGGCGGTCGAGCCCGAAATCCTGATCCTCGACGAACCCACCGCCGGAGTTGACATCGGCGCCAAATCCGAGATCATCGACATCATCCGCGCCCTGGCCGACCAAGGCAAAGGGGTGATCGTGATCTCCTCGGAGCTCCCCGAGCTGTTGGCGATGAGCGACCGCATCCTGGTGCTTAAGGGTGGCACCGTGTACCGCGAGATCGATCGCAAGGCTTTAGGAGCCAACGCTGGGACCAATGGAGGCAGCAAAGCCCAGGCAGAAGAAGCCGCCCTCAACCAGATTATCCAGGGGGCGGTGGTGCTGACCCCTGAGGAGATCGCCCAGGTCCGCGGGATGGAGGCCAAGGCTGCCATTGTCATGCACTACGGAAACAACGATTGGGCACAAGCCCAGATCGCCGGGCTCGAATCCGAGTTCGCCCGTCTGGGTGTGCAGGTGATAGCCGTAACCGATGCCGGCTTCTCCACGAATCAGCAGCTTGCCGACCTGGAGGGCGTCCTGGCCCAACGACCGGACATCATCGTCTCGATTCCGACCGATCCCCAAGCGACCGCCGCCGGCTTTCGGGACGCGGCCGCGTCGGGCGTCAAGTTGGTATTCATGGACAATCTCCCCTCGGGTCTCAACCAGGGGGATGACTATGTGAGCTTGGTGTCGGCGGACAATTACGGCAACGGGATCGCCGGAGCCAATCTGATGGCGGCGGCGATCGGCAAGCAGGGCAAGGTGGGCATGGTGACTCACGCCTCCGACTTCGCGGTGACCGCCCTGCGATCCGAGGCCTTCAGGACCACCATCCAAAAGAACTTTCCCAAGATGACAATTGCCGTCGAACGAGGAGTCAGTGGACCCGATTTCGCCGCCGAGGCCAAGCTGGCAGCCGAGGCGATGCTGGCCGAGCACCCCGACCTCAAGGGGATCTGGGCGGTCTGGGATGTCCCCGCACAGGGGGTCTTGGCGGCAGCCCGTGCTCTAGGTCGCACCGATCTGGTGGTCACGACCGTCGACCTCGGCCACGAGGTGGCCTTGGAATTGGCCAAAGGCGGCATGGTCAAAGGCGTCGGAGCGCAACGCCCGTTCGATCAGGGTGTCGCCGAGGCGACGCTGGCCGCCTATGGCTTGCTTGGAAAGCCCGCTCCACCAAACGTCGCGCTCCCAGCCCTTCCCGTCACCAAGGCCAACGTGCTGTCAGCTTGGACCACGATCTATCACCAGGATCCGCCTGCCGACCTGGTCGATGCGGCCAGGTCTGCGTGAATCCCGGATGCACGCTCATCGGCTTGGTACGGGCCAAGCCCGGGAAACGAGACGAGTTGTTGTCGATCCTGGCCGGGTTTGTCGCCCCGACCAGGGCTGAGCCGGGCTGTCTCGACTATCACCTGCACTCCACCGACAACGACCCCGACCTCTTCATGTTCTACGAAAACTTTGGCACCTACCAAGACCTACAAGACCATCTCCAAATGCCCTACCTGTCGGTGCTGAAAGAACGAGCCGAGGAGCTGTTGGGGGCCGAGGTCGAAATCCGGCACTACACGATGCACAGCGACTACGAACGGTGATTAATTCGGGCACCGGAAGGCGCGGACGGTCTATGACGAATCGGCGGTCGATTCCTTTTCCGCTGGTGCCGGTGAAGTCGAGAAAGGTGAGGGAATCGGTCGGACGCCCGGCTCGACCCAACAACACCGCGGCATCGCTCAACTCGGTCAGACCGTGCTCGACGACACGCAAGAGATATGCCCAGAGTGGTGGACCGCAAGCCCTTTCAACAAAGGACGACGACAAAGGTCTTCATCGGTGAGGGTGGCGAGCCACGAGCGCATCTCGGATTCGTCGCGCCGCCAGTGGTCCGCAATCGCCTGCAGACTTGCGGGGTCGGCCGGCTGTAGTTCCACTTTGGTGTCTGGGAGCCCTCGAAACTTGTCGGTCGCCCCTGCTCGACTGGTCATGTGGGCTCGACAGGTCCGCCCTACGATGGCCGCCTACCGGTCGGCAGAAGAGAAACCACCATCGACTTGGAGGATCCCTGCACTCTTGACCGGCTGGAGACTTACCTGTCTCTCATCCAGCAGGGACGGAGGTCGCGAGACCCTTTATGACTGGTTCCCCTCGCTCAAGCGTCTGGGTCATCGCCGGCTCGTGCGGCAGACACGACCACCCGAGCTCTCGGCGGGCCTGACGCGCGGCCGGAGCTTCGGGGGGACAACAACCGGAGTTTGCCGGGACGCGTTTTGGACGCGAAAGGCTGCGGGATGACCACAATTGTCCGTGTCCAGCGGCACCGAAATCGCCTGTTGCCACTGGGGAGTCCGGCACTTTCCCTGGTCAGAGAGTTGGGCGTGACTTCCGTTACAAGGAAGAGGTCGGCGGTTCGAATCCGTCAACGCCCACAACCCAGAATGCCTTGCGGAATGTGGGCTTCCTGCCCTTCAGCGCTCGAGCCCGATCCCTCTTTGTCTGGCGACTGTCCGTCTGGTGTCCGTCTGAGCTTGGGTGCGGAGCCCTTCGAGGCCCTCCATGGCTGCCTCGTCGAGACCTTCGTATAGGTGTTCATAGACGTCGAGGACGGTTCGGGTGCTCTCGTGGCCGAGGCGGTCGGCTATGTAGCGGGGAGACTGTCCTTCGACGATGAGCATGGCGACGTGGGTATGGCGTAGGTCGTGGGGGGTGCAGGGCTGGCCCACCGAGGCCTCCACGGCTGGTTGGCAATCGCGGAGCCGGAATCGGTTGTAGTCGAGCGGTCCGCCGTTTTGGTGGGAGAAGATCAAATCGGACTCGGAGGGGTAGGCGGCGAGGTGGTCGGTCAGTTCGTTGGCGAGGAATGGGGGGATGCCGATGGTGCGGTAGGCCTGCTTGGACTTGAGGGGGCCTGACACCATTGTCCCTGACCCTTGTCGGCTGAGTTGCTCGTCGACTCGGAGGGTGCGTCGGAGGAGGTCGAGGTCGTCGGTGCGGAGGGCGGGGAGTTCGCCGAAGCGAAGGCCGGTGTAGGTCCCGGTCAAGACGAGGCATCGCCTGTAGGTTCTGGCACTTGGCTACCGGGTTCCGCCCTGTCGGACTGGTCCTAAACGGGGTTCGGGGAGGGGTGGGACGGTAGGGTGGCTTCTTGGACCCGGAACGGTCCCGCTACCAATCCCGAGCCACCAGGAGGTCGCCACACGTGCCGTTCGATAGTGACGAACTGCTGAAAGACGTGGGCTCCGGGAAGATTCGCCTGCCGGACTTCCAGCGTGACTGGAAGTGGAGTTCATCGTTCCGCCTGCTCGATTCGGCTTGACATTGCGGTGATGCCGCTACGGCTCGAGTCGTCCTGGAGGTCTCCACCAAGGCGAGAATCGCATCCAAGAGGCAGCAACCTGGCATCGACTTCAATCGGCTGGACACCCGGGGCCTCAGAACGTGTCGGGATCCCAATCCGAAGCGTTGTCAACCTCTAGACGACAAAGGAGCCGGAAATGGAACGGGACCTCCGGTCCGTTCGCCGCTTCGACAGTTATCCGGTACTCCCCATATTCGGTTGTGAGCCGTCGGACCGCCGGAACGAGAAAGTCTGGTACCCAACCTAAGGGCTCCCCAGAGCTCACAAGTAGAGCGTGAGGGTTGTAGTCGTTCGTGGCATCTTCTCGGAACTGGAGGGAGTCGCCTGGAGACAGATGTTCGATTCGCTCGGCCGCACCATCGACATGGCGCACTCCGTGCGCTGGGAAGATGAAGCGCACTACGCCAGATTCGTCTGCCGTTGGGAGCGGGAACACCTGGATGGTGTCCGTCGCGCGTTCGCCACCCGACCGCTCCAAGAGCTCTATCGGCGACGCGTCCTCTCCCAAGGCCAGGGCGCGGAGGTGGGACGAGTATTCGGGTCTCTTCTGAGACATCACTCGATTGTTGAAGAAGGGGAAAAGGTCCGGAGACTCGTAGTCGTATGGCTCCTCGGGAAAGTTGGTGAACGGTTTAAAATCCGCGAGATTGGCGACAGCATCAGTGTCGTATCGGAAGCGGAACCGCGGACCGGCGAATACATCTAAGTGTCCGACTCTGTGATAAGAACGCGTTGAAGGGTCTTGCCACGCCACGATCAGGCGGCGGATCGGCTTCTCGTCGGCCGAACCTTTGGCCGTCTCTTCAGTTGGTTGCAGCAGCATCGAGAAGCCTCTCGCGGTTGATTCGCAGGATCGCTTTGCAGAAGATACCGGCCGCCTCCGACAAGATTGGGCCGGCGGGACCGGTCTCTGGGAGCTGGTCGATGACTCCATTGACCAAAGGGCTGTCAAGGTTCCCCAGGCGTTCTAGCCACGATGCTCGGGTGGGAGCTGTGCATAGATCGAGGGCGGACACAGCCACGTCGACCATCGATGGCATCCCCTCGAACGATCTCGTCCGGCCATTGTCGAGCCAGCTTCGGATCGATGTGTCTCCGCCCGAAAGCATTGAATTCCTTCGGGACTCCGTCTCCCCGAAAGCCAACGAACTGCCATGGTCGAAGCTTGGCGCAAGCACGTTCTGATTGGCGAGGATGCCCCAGTTCATGTGATGCCGGTCGGTGTTGTTGATCCACGCGTCGAAGACGAGATAGCCACTAAACCAGTCGAAGGCCGACTCGACCGCGGCGATCGTCGCGCTCTCGGGAGCGGAGTATGGCTCCAGCGCATCGCGGATGGCTGCCACGGTGTATCCCGCGGTGTCGTTCTGTCTCTGTTCCTGGGGATATGCGTCGTCATTCGCTGAAAGCAGTTCATTGCCATGGACCAGTGAGGTTTCCGCTCTCACGAAGTTTCGTGACACGATCCCCTTCGCACCAGAGCGCGTTGCCAGCTCCACTGCTGCAACCGGAATCCCTAGTAGTTGCCCAAGCTCGGCAGCACCTTTCTCGGCCCAGTCTTGACCTCCAGGTCGGTTGGTATCAGATCGAGCCGCCTTGAACAGCCAAAGGGACCCATCCGGGTGTTCTAACCAGGCCTTCGGTCTGGTACCGACGGCCTCAATCACATTGGCAGGTTGCCAATCAGAAGTTTCGATGACACTGAACAAGGCCCGAAAGCAACGGAGTTCGGTTAATGGTCACACACGCGAGCTGGCACGCTCGAGAGCCACAGAAGCCTTCACCCTGCCGGATGCAGCTCCCAGATCGATCGAGACATGCCAGCGACCAGAGTGCGGGAGACCGATTCGTGCCGGGCTCTTGAGAGCACGACCGCCTAGGTAGCGGTGCCTCTCGCCACGCCTGTAGGCATTGAAGTTCGCAGAGTCCATCACGCGTACGTTGGCCTGCTTGTCAAGGTTGACCACGATCGAGTCGCCTTCAGATGCGTCGAACTGGTAGTGGAGAAACGTCGTGCCTCGACCTCCTGCAGTGAACCCATCCAGTTTACTCGCAGGCATCGCGCAACAGAGTTGTCCATCATGATTAGGAGTCAGAGGATTGCTCAAGAAACGCCTACAGCCAGGCACGTGTCTGTCTGTCGAGTTGCCTGCGAAGCTGTTGTTGGACCCTATCGAGCTTCCTTTGGAGACTGTGAGGCTTGGTTGCCCTCGAATCCGGTGAATTACGGCGTCGATATCTGGATTCCACCCAGCCTCGATGGGGAAACAAACGGCGGGCGAACCCGAAACGAAATCGCATGGCACCCGGATCTGCGCCGATTCGAGTGTGATCGGGAAAAGCTGCTGGTTGCCGAATTGCAGTGACGAGATCTTTGACACGAGCGTGGGGCCGGGCGAGGGCTCGTAGAAAACAACTGCGGACAGTTCTGTGCGGATCTGACTAGTGACAGTCGAAGTGTGAAGAGCGACAACTTTGCCAAAGGGGCAACCGGCGAAGTCACCCGGGGAGCATCATTCGGCGATGTCGGGATCGATGGTTTCGGCCATGGCCATGGTCGCGTTTGCCGTGAGAAACCTTCGCCCTCGATTCTCGAGGGGGTAATGAGAAGCCGGTCACCAAGACGACTTTGATTTGGGTGCGCGGACCGCAGACTTAGCAGACCGCAGAATATTCGGTAGACATGCAGCAGAGCGCGACGATCAAATCGATGTCATACCAGGACGCGTTTTGGACGCGAAATGGTGCGAAGCGCCCACCAATGCTCGCAACCACCCAATACCGAAAACGCCTGTCACGATTGAAGAATTAGCCATTCCCCTGGTTGCAGGCAGCAGCGTTCCTTCCCTTACAAGGAAGATGTCGGGGGTTCGAGTCCCTCAACGCCCACCAATGGTGCTCGTCATTGTTCGTTGTCTGAGCTTTTGTGTCCGAGTCAGGCGTCCGGGGGCGATGGTCGAGCTTCGGGTTGTCGTTCTTTCCTCACCAAGGAAGAGGTCGACGGTTTGAGCCCGTCAACGCCCACGATTGGCTCTCGTCACTAATGGTTGTCTGAGCTTTAAGGCTTGGTTCACTCAACCTTCGCCGCGACCAGTCCGAGCCAAGCGTCGTACGGGTTCGTCGGTGTCCCTGTTGTCGTTCTTTCCCTCGCACAGGAAGAGGTCGGCGATCGAGTCCGTCATCGCGCACCGGAACGCTTCGCTATGGCTGGGCTTTCTTCGCTTCGCGTATTCGGGACGACTACGCCCTGGACGCGGTTTCGACGTACCGAGAGACGGGACTCGTTCGTCGAGTCTCACGCAGCCGCCTCGTCGGCACTTCGACCCTCAGGGCGGTGTCGGCGTCGGAGCCCACCGAGACTTTGCTGCCTTGATTCTGATGAATGGCCAGCTACGTGTGGTCAAATGTGCCTGCCAGGAGGCTCCCCACATTCCAGGGAATGCCTGGACCGAGACATGACTGCATCGGCTCAAACGATGGAGCTGCCTATGTCCCATCCATCGTCGGTCTCTCGGAACTCCTCATCCAGGCTCTGTGCAAATTCCCGAACCCTCCTCACCAGGGTGGGTAGGGCGAAACTCGCGGGAAGGTCAGCTGTCTGAATCGCTTCCGGGTCATTCGCTGAGGCGAGGACGGTTTCGGCAGTGGCGAGGATGAACTCGGCATCCCGCAGGTAAGTATCCACCAAGGGGTCTTCATATCCTCGGCGACGTATCGCCTCTCCAGTCGATTGAAGGGCTCGTCTGACTGTGGCGATGTTGGGAGGGCCCAATGCTGTCCCACCAGATCCTCCTCGTAGAGCTCGGGTGGCCTCGGAGATCTTGCCGACGTGGTAGTCAATCTTTGCGAGATCTGCTGCGGCACTCTTACCGTCGAACGGGGCCTTGATCCTGTTGACCCGATCTCCCAGTTCAACAACCACCGCCTCGACAGCTGCGAGAACAGACGATTCGTGTTCTTGGATTGTCACGATGCCAGACCAGCCTGTGGCCTCAATCGACAGGCCGACTTGAAGGCGATTGATCGCAGCACGCTGCTTGACGTGGACGTCGAGGGTTTGTCCGGCGAGGTCGTCAACTGCATCCATAGCATCGCAGACTTCGATCCAACGACCTTCTGCCATGAGCCCGGGGCGGACGTGCTGACTCGAGACAAGGTCTCGAAGCTTCCGCATAAGCTCCGAGAGCGACCCCATGTGACCATTCTCTCATTTCACAGTCCGGGTTCGGCAGCCCAATGTGCCCGAATGTGGTCCCCTGGCTATATCGGTTTAGATGTGACAGCTCGGGCTACTTTCGTC
The DNA here is from genome assembly GCA_050741915.1 of Acidimicrobiia bacterium. Taxonomy (GTDB): domain Bacteria; phylum Actinomycetota; class Acidimicrobiia; order Spongiisociales; family ZC4RG35; genus JACCTH01. Next base: position 3,151 of record JBOGEX010000167.1, on the reverse strand, counting down.
GGGGGGTTCATAGGGTCAGCTCATGAGTTGGCACGGCCGGCCGCCGTTCAGCACGAATCGGAACAAGTTCCTTGGTCTTCCGGTCTCCCTCACTGGCTATCGGGGGAATGTTGAACTCCATCGCCCATGATGTTGTCCACGTTGAGGCTTGTGAACTCCGCGCTCCCCGCCTCGACCTGTCTGAGGATCATCGGGGCCGCGGGGTCCGCAGGGATGCTTTCGAAGAGCCCTTCGACGTACTCTCTTGTCTCGATTGGAGCTTCCTCTTCTTCGAGTACCCCGAGTATGGTCTGGCCGCAGGAACGGCGTGCACAGGTGCCGATGTCGTCAAGCATGTCCGGTTGTTCAATAATGGCGCCATCGATCGCGCGCAGCCAGGCATGGGCGTGAAGCGGGTCGACCAGCGCCTCTGCAAGGAAGAATTCGAAGCTGCGCTTCCCTTCCTTAGCAGCATGATCGCCCAGCCCGTATAGGGCGAGTGGGCAGAGAAGGTCGAGATCCAAAGCGGTTCTTAGGTGGGCGGGATCTTCATCTTCCAGGGCGTGGGCTATGGCAGAGCTGGGGTCACGCTGCTGTTGTTTGATCCCTGTCAAATCAACGAGGAACCCTAAGACGTGGCTTTTCAGCCTCCATTCGGGATAGAACACCTCGTCATCCCGAACCCGGTCGAAAAGGTCGAGAGCTTGTCTGTATTTGCCGGAGAACATCAGGGCGTCCGCGAGGGCAGGTAGCACCGGATCGTCGCCCATTTCCAGGGCGGTCTGATAATGGTCGGCGGCTTCCTCGAACCGGTCGCTCAGGAAGAGGCACCCGCCTCGCTCCCGCCACCAGTAACTCCGCTGACGGTATGCCGGATCAAGGCGGGCGGCCTCGTCGAAGAGCTCAAGCGCTGCCTCCGGGTCGACGGTTCGCATCAGCTGTGCCGCGTTGTACGCGAGATGCGAGGCATAGCCAACGGAACTGGACGCTACATGAGCCGTGGCCAAGTTTCGGACGGCAGATACGATTCTGAGGCGCTCGTCCGGTTCGAGTTCGGTTGTGGTGGTGACGGCAACCATGGCGATCATGGACGTGATTCCTTCACCTGTCAGGAGGAGTCGGGTTACAAGCCGGATGGCTTCGTCGATCTTGTGCTGGCTTAAGAGAAGCGACAACGCACTGATCCCGATCTCTGGCTGGTAGACGACGGTCGCGTCGTCAACCGCCGACCCCGCAACACGTGCTGCCGGCTCTAGCGCGTTCATCAACGTGAGCTGGCGGGCAATCAACATCATGAGATCTCCTCCGAATGCAGCTATGAACTGGGCGGTCGCTTCGGCAGCTTCCTTCGGGACTGGCTCGAACGACCCATAATGGAGGGTTGCCGAGCGACCGCCCGATAGCCATATGACCGATTGGTCGCGATCGATGTCCACGGTGACCCGGAGAGGTCCATCTTTGGATTGAGGGCTTCTTACGGCGAACAGGGTGGTGAACTGGCTTAGGCGCATCCGCAAGTTCGCCACCAGCCGGCCCACGTGTATTCCAGCAACGGTTCCTTTGCCGCGGACAGTCAACGTGATCGGAAGGTGGGCGAATGGAGTCGACCAAGCTCGCCATGCTTCGACCTCGGCTAGAAGCTTTCCGGGCGTCGTTTCGTCCCAAGTCTGTTCCGACTTGAAGCTGAAGGCGAAGCTATCACTTGCTTCTCGGTCGAGGCGCGACGTGTCGAATCGGTGAGACCACTCCCACCAAAGCCGATCGGCCGCTTTGTCCCACAGCACGACGAGCACCGGCTTGTTCTGAACCGACCAGTAGTTCCAAGTGCTCCATTTGACTCGACTGGACGGTCGGGACGTTAGACCCGTGGTGCCTTTGACCTGTACACCGAATGTGAGCCCGGTCGCTCTCGCGTCGGTGAAGATTTCCACGTCGAAGTCGATGCCGTAGTCATGGCGTCGCTCCGGAGCTATCCAGTTATTGGGAAGCACAGCTTCGAACGCTCGCCTCGAAGCCGTCTCGACATCATGCTGGATAGGGCGTCGAGGCATCTCAAGGCTCACAACGAAGCCTCCATCACGTCGACGCCGTCAAAGTGAGGCCTTCATATAAGGGAAGAGCAGCGAAAGCAAGCTTGCTGACCTAAAATGACACGCTCCGGTACTCCATAGTCGTCCATTACGGCTACGTCAGGTTATCGCCGCTTCGACCTCGGCCCAATGGCATCCTGAGACGTCAGTCAGGTGTGCTGTGTTCGGTGTTCTGAGTGATCCGCTTTGGCTTGAATGTCACGTACAACGCGGACGTGATCCAGAACGGCGCGGAGGTGTTTGATCCTGTACCTTGTCGATCCAGTAGACCGATCATGCAATTGAGCCGCCTATTTACCGAATTGGCTCTTGGGATCGGAGCTGCCGTCCTACTTTCTGCGTATTTCGTTGCTTTCAGCACGAGCTGGCCGAGTTCCTACTTTTCGCTCGAGGATGTCCTGAGCCGCAGAATCAGCGTCTCGTCTTTTCGCTATACCCTCTTTAGGTTCGCGCCGGTCGTAGTACTGACGGCCTTCGTTGGGGTTGCATCGAGCCGCCTGGGGGGGGGCGGCCCGTTGCCACGGCTCTGATGGCCGGGGGTGTTCATGCCTTGGCTTCGGCCGGCCGCGGGTTTGTGTCTCATTATCGACGGCGAGGTCTGTTTGCCCGACGCAGCCTCCTCGCTCTCAGCGGTGTCGTGTTCGTTGGTGTCATCGCCTCGGCGGGACTCGGCGGGTTTATCGCCTCCAAGGGTTGGATGATGAATCTCGTGCCGGGACCGGACGAGCTGAGGAGTGACCTTTGGACCGCTTTGTTGGCGGCGATACTGGGCGCCGCCTTTGTGAAGGCGACCAGTAGCCGTGGGGTCGATGTGCCCGCCTTGGTTGATTACGCCAAGCTTCAAGTTGGTCCGGAGCTCCTCTCGTACGCACGCAATCGTGCGTTGGAGGTATCGACGGACCCAGATTTAGTCGAGGCCATACTCTTGGTGGAGTCGCTGCAACGACCAAAGTGGTTACGTGGGTTGGAACGGCGGTTCGGTTGGCTGCTTGGTTTCAAGACCTACGGCGTCATGCAGGTAACCAGCGACAAGCCCCTGAGCGACAAGGAATCCATCGACCGAGCCGTACATAACTATCTTC
>JBOGEX010000166.1:0-6681 GCA_050741915.1 Acidimicrobiia bacterium | reverse complement strand
GAACCTGTAGGTGTCCGCGAGGCGCGGCACATCCTCGCAGAGGGTGTGCCGCGCCTGGTATTCCTCGGTACTCCTGACGAGCTTGAGTCCGTCGCAGTGCGGGAGGGCATCAGTTACGTGCCGATGTCCTGCCAGAGCGAGGGCGCCTTGGAGATCTACATCGAACCTGTAGAACCCAAGCCCCACCTCGTTGTCGTCGGACGGTCGCCCATGGTGGAAGCCCTCGTGCAGATGGCACAGGCTATTGGGTGGCGGACAGTACTCGTCGACCCCGACGGTGGTTCTGCTGAGAGTCACCCCTCGGCAGAGTGCGTCGTCAGCCAACTGGATTTCAAGTTGGCTGGGGTCGATGAGCGCTCACTGGTCGTCGTCGCCACGCAGGGTCATCACGACGAAGAGGCGGTAGAGCAGGCACTCGCTGCGGGTCCGGCGTACCTGGGCCTGGTGGGTTCCCGCCCACGGGCCAAGTCGGTGCTCGACTATGTGGAGAGCCGGGGGGTGTCAAGGGCGGCGCTCGACCGGGTGAAGGTGCCAGCCGGCCTTGATCTGGGGAAAGTCTCTCATCGCGAGATTGCGGTGGGGGTGCTGGCTGAATTGGTGAAACTGCGGGTTGCTGGTGAGCTAGTCAATAATCTCGGAGGTGCGCCGGAGGAGATATCCGAGATTGAGGAAGCGATCGACCCCGTGTGCGGCATGACAGTGGAGGTTGGGTCCGCCCGCCACAAGATGGATCACGACGGGACCACGTACTACTTCTGTTGTGCAGGGTGTCGCAAAGCTTTCGAGGAGGACCCCGCCGCCTTCGCCGGGTCGGAGACGAAGCCTTGAGTCGCAAGTTGCGGACCGAGCGTGGTAAGGAGAGCGAGTAGCCGATGCTGATCGAGAACGAGTTCGAGGTTGCTGCGCCGCTCGAGCAGGTGTGGAAGCACATGCAGGACGTGCCGCGGATAGCGCCCTGCCTGCCGGGTGCTGAGCTCACGGATGTCAACGGCGACGTGTACAAGGGCCGAGTGACGACCAAGATGGGACCGGTCTCACTCAAGTTCTCCGGCACGGCGCAGATCGTGGTGCGCGATGAGGCCGCCAAGCGGATCGTGATGAACTGCTCCGGGTCCGAGGAGAAGGGCAAGGGCCAGGCCACCATGTCGGTGACCTCCACGATGGTGCCGTCTGGCACCGGGACGCGCGTCAAGGTGGCCCAGGACCTCCAGCTCTCCGGCGCAGCTGCTCAGTTCGGCAGAGGCATGGTTCAGGACGTCACGAGTGTCATCATGCGTAGCTTCGCTAAGTGCATTGCGGATGACATCGGAAGAGCTGCGCGGGGTGAGGGCCCCGTAGAGCGCACCGCTGCTCCAGTAAAGGGTTTCAGTATCGGCATGCAGGCGACCATGACGGCTCTTAAGCGGTTCTTCGGTCGGCTCTTCGGCCGGAAATCGTGATGACTAAGATCCTTAAGCGAAGGAGAGACCGGATATGATCTTGTGGTGGATTGGTAACCTGATTCTGCTCTTCGTAGTGTTGCCCATCGTTGCGGTGTTGATGAACCGCATCGTTACGCCAGTGGATCGAATCCGCGCGACGTGCGATGATATTCTGTACAATGGTGTCATCTTGACCGGGGAGCTCGACAACGTTCCGGAGCTGTTGGCAGAAACGGACAGCACGGTTAAGGAAGTCTCGATTGGCGCCACTCGCTATGTTAAGCGTGTCGGGCAGCTGCTGGGAGCCTAGCGAGCGGCCTGCGTGATAACCGATCGAAGAAGAGGAGGAAGTCATGCCTGCAGCCGCGTGGGTCACGCTGCTGGCCACCTTGCTGATCGTGGCCGTTCTTGGCATTTCGCTGTTGAAGGTAATTTCTCAGCTGAAGCACATCTCCTGGACGCTTGGTACGATCATCGTGGGCGTAGGAGCGATCGCGTACCAGACGAGGACAGTTCCGGAGGTTATTCCTTCGGTGAACGCCAACCTCGCACCCGTGAGGTCAATGGCGGAGCAGGTGTAGTTGGTGCGATGGTGCCCGCTTCGGGTACCGTCGGGAAGGAGTTCTTCAGATGTATGAGTTCAATTGTGGTCACCAGGAGTGCAGCTCGCAAGCCAGATCCTCCAACAAGGAGGATCTGATGCGGCAGGTTGCCGAACATGTCAAGGAGTACCACAACCTCCAAGCGGCGACACAGACGGTCTTGGGTTACCTTGAGACGACTTGTGTAACGAAGACACCGGACCGCTAGGTCTTGGTGACCCCGTAACAAGACAGCTACCGAAAGGAGGGCTGCGGGATGTTGTTGTTTGCGCAACAGGCACCCGGGCCCGGTGAGGCGCATCTGTTCGGCTGGTATCTGGGTTTCGCGATCGCTGTCGTGGTGATCTCGGCTGTGGTGGCACTGGTAGCCCCGATCCTGGTCCTCGCTGCGCGGATCGCCCGTCAGGCACCGCAGATTAATGCGGCCCTGCAGCAGTCATACCGGAACACGCTCCCGTTGGCGGATCTGCGACAGACGATCGACCACGCTGAGGTCATCATCGGAGGTCTGGAACGCGGACGAGCTCGGCTTGGAGGTTAGCGATGCCTGGATATGCGCCTGAAGAGATCACCTTCTGGTGGGTCGCAATAGGTATGGCCGTCGTCGTCGTCGCCGTGGTGATCGCATTGCTGACGTTCCTCGTGATTTCGGTCAGGTCCATCGATCGAGATGTGGTGGGGGTCCGGGACACTCTCCGGGCTATTCCCGAGAATACCGTCAATGCGGCTCTTATTCCTATCACGGCTGACAGGGTCGACGCAGTATTGGCAGAGGGCCTGCAGCATCACTTGTTCCTGACCAGGGTTCTGACTGGTTCCGGGACGCCGACTGGTGGAAAGGGCTAGAGATGCTTATCCTCCTAACGGTAGTCGTCATCGGCTTGCTGGTTGCTGTGCTGGCGATCTTCCTCTTCGTGATCGGTGTGCTGCTCAACCGCATCGCCGACAATCTCGATGACTGCTGCGAGAGCGTGAAGACGATCGTCAAGCAGTGCGAGGTGATTGTGCCTGAGGTTGAGCACATCAACCGAACGGGTGGAGTGGTGGCAGGAGCACTGCCGCTGTTGTACGGGGGCGCTGAGCGTATCGCCGCGAAGCTGGCTCCACCTGCGCCTGCTCCGGTTAACGGGCACACCAATGTCCCGGCCTCGGGCCGTCGGCGTTCCCGTCTGATGGACACGGTGGGTTTCCGAGACGCTCGTCATTAATTCTGCGCACGTCCCCTCCCGTCGGTAGCAACGGAGAGAACTCAGTGGGCAGCGACCATCAATTTGGCCGCTGCCCACTGTCGTCTTTCGCGGTTCGTTACAGCGGGGCCTCGTCGGGGCCACGTGGGTCGCGGTCACGTGGGTCGGGGCCACGTTGGGCGAGTGGGCCGGTCAGTTCGGACTTGTACGCCCCGATCCACTCGTCCTTCCATACTTTGTCGTACTTCTGCTCGTTGCAGTGCGGGTTGTAGATAGCGGTGAGTTCCTGGACGATCTCTTCGCGGTGCGCTCGCGCCCACCCGGCGACCTCATAGGTGCAGATATGGAGCTTCCAGCGCGAGTTGGCCCGCGCTATCCAGCAGTTGGACCGCGGATGCTTGAACGGAAAGCCGGCTTCGGCCATGTTGTCGGCATGGCCGACGTAGATGACCGCATAGCGGTCGGGCTTGTTCTCAGGATCCGGCTTGTACATGATGGCGAAAACCGCCGACCTTTGCGGCGGAGTCCAGCCACCAAGGATCCGCGGGCCCTCGAACGAGTAGCCGGCCAAGGATCCGAGGCGGATCATGTTCCGACCTGTGTGTTCATCAAGCGTCCTTGTGTCTATCGTGAGGCGTCTTAGCCAGTATGGGGAAGCGTACCGGATGCGGCCGCGTCAGGAATACATGTCGTCTGCCATGTCGTCTGCCTCGTCGTCATCCTCGCTGACCGCCTCGACACGCACGATTGGGTAGACCGGCAGCCCTGCCTTCTGCACGGCATTAGCGAAATGTTCCTTACCTCTCTTGATCGCGTCCTCGCGGCTGTCGGCGAACACGATGACCTGTGCACCGTAGCGGTTTGTGCCGATGCCGGTCGCGATGCCGCTGATTGGTGCGACCGCGTCGGCCAGTTCGACGACCTCCTCACGCTTCATGATGCGGTCGCCCTCGGCCTCGATCCCGACGCTCCATCTGATCAACATTGGATTCTGGCCTCCTAGCCGAGTTTCGGAAGCAGTGTGGCGAGTTCTTCAAGGCTGCTCAGGTCGTGGCCGGACAGGAGCACGTCGATGTACGGCTCCGCGACCATCATGCCGACGGTCTGAGGCTGGTAGTCGGGGTTGTTGCCCTTGTGCGGGTTCATCCACACGATGTTGTGGCACAGCCGGGAGAGCCGCTCCATAGAGTCGGAGAGGAGTTCCGGATCGCCCCGATCGAGGCCGTCGGAGCAGATCACGACGACGCCGCCGCGGCACATGCCTCTGCGGGCCCACAGGCGGACGAACTTGTCGAGCGAATCACCGATGCGGGTGCCGCCCTCCCAGTCGACCACAAGCTTCGCGGCGCGCTCCAGCGCTTCGTCCGGTTTGCGGGTCTGGAGTGTCTTCGTCACGCAGGTCAGCCGGGTGCCGAAGCAGAAAACCTCAACCTTCTGGGAGGCGCGCTGGGAGGCACCGCGTTTGGCGGAATAGGCGAATTGCAGCAAAGCTCGAGAGTAGTCCGACATCGAGCCGGACACGTCGAGGATGAGGATCAGCGGACGCAGCCGCATCCGGCGCCGACGCCAGTACAGGTGGACCATCTCGCCGTTCGTGCGCAGTGATTCGCGGATCGTCCGGCGCATGTCCGGCCGCCGCCCGTCGCCCGAGGTTTTCGTCCTGCGGGTGCGGCGTTTGGGGGGGGTCAGTTTGATGCGCGACATGATGCGTCGTATCGCATCGATCTCGTCTTTGGTGCACTCGCCGAAGGACCGGTGCTTGAGGGTCTCGACGTTCGAGGCCATGAGCCCGAGGAGGGTTTCCTCCTCCTGCTCCTTGCCTGAGGGCTCCGTGGCGGGGATCTCGAACGGCGTTTCTGCTTCGGGGTCCGACTGGGCCTTGACCTTCAGCATTTGTTGGACCGGACTGTCGGACGCGAGGAAAAAGGCCCGGAACACCTCATCGTAGACGACTATATCCTCGCGGCGCATGATGAGGGTGGTCCGCCCGGCCCAGTAGAGGTCTACGAGGTCGGTCGGATCCAGCGGGGCCATTGCCTTGCAGTAGGTGAGGATGTCACCCGAGCCAATGGCTAAACCCTTCGAGCGCAGCGCGCGGCCGAAGTCGACGAGCACCGTCGTGAACCCACCGTGGTTTCGCGACATCGGTGTCAGACGGATCCGTGAGGCGTCTCAGGCATTGGACGTCACTTCGCTGAGGTTGTCACGTACCAGGGCGAGGTCGTCGCGATCCTTCACGATCGCACCGAGGGTGACATCGGCGACGGCAGCGTTGAGACCGGTCTCGCCGAGGAACGCGAGGGTGCGGGACCAGTCGATAGTCTCAGCGACACCCGGCGGCTTCGCCAGATCCATCTCGCGGAGCCGGTTGACCGCTGCCACCACCTTGCGGGCGAGCGCCTCGGACACCTCGGGCGCCTGAACGACGACGATCTCTACCTCGCGGTCGGGTTCCGGGTAGCCGATCCAGTGGTACATGCAGCGCCGCTTGAGGGCGTCGTGCAGGTCCCGGGTGCGGTTGGAGGTCAAGACCACCAGCGGTGGATGTTCGGCCATGATGGTGCCGACCTCGGGAATGCTGATCTGGAAGTCGGACAGCACCTCAAGCAGGAATGCTTCGAACTCATCATCGGCGCGATCGACCTCGTCGATCAGCAACACGGCCTGCTCGCCAAGCTGGATGGCCTGCATCAGCGGGCGCTCGAGAAGGAACCTCGGACCGAACAGCTTCTCGACCGCTTCCTCGCCGCCGATGTCACGATCGGACAAGGCCCGGATGTAGAGGAGCTGGCGGGCGTAGTCCCATTCGTAGAGGGCTTGGTTGGTGTCGATGCCCTCGTAACACTGCAGCCGAATCAACTTACGGTCGAACACCGAGGCCAGGACCTTGGCGATCTGAGTCTTGCCAACGCCCACCTCCCCTTCGAGGAGGAGAGGTCGCTTCAGGGACATCGCCACGAACACCGCCGTCGCCAATCCCCGGTCCGCCAGGTAATCGCCCCGGCGCAACGTTTCGGTAAGTTCTTTGACGGTACTCGGATAGTTCATTGAGCGGTCTCCTTGGCAACGCTGGCGGCCGCTGAGCGGCGAAGTCCAACAGGTTGAGGGTAGCCGCGTCCACTCTGCTGACGTCGGCCAGCACTTCGGGGGCCTAGCCCTTCGGGGATCCGGCCGTCGCGACGGGATCCCCTCGGGGAGTCAGTTGAGCGTTTCGTATCCTCGGGCATTGAATTGCATGGCGTTTACGTAGGACGTCGTTTTGGCGATACCAATGGTCGGCGGTGCCGCGTCCTGGTCGACCCGGTATGAGGTGATACGATCTGACTCGGTAGCAGCGGGGGGTGCCCCACTGGGCTGCCCGTCAGACTGCTTTGGTATCTTGCGTCCGAACATGAACCGTGTCCTTCCTTTGCATTCACCGCCGCTCGGGCGAGCGGCGGCTTCTCTACTCCTTCTGCTCAGATGAGCCGA
>JBOGEX010000165.1:0-7915 GCA_050741915.1 Acidimicrobiia bacterium | reverse complement strand
GGGGTATCGCGGGTCTGGGGGAAGCGTCGACGACGCCTCGCGAACAGGTATGCCTTCTCGAGGCTAAATCCTGACACAGCAGGGGGGCGTAGATTGGCCGAGATGAAGATCGAAGATCCCGGATTCGGGGAAATAGTCATCGACGGAGACCGCTTCGACCACGACGTCGTGGTCGTAAAAGGTCAGGTGCGGCGTCGGAAGAAGGGGCCTTCCAAGGTCTATCGCGAGCAGTACGGGCATACCCCCTTGTCAGTCGCCGAGGAGATCCCATGGTCTGGTCCTAGCCTGGTGATCGGGACCGGCGCCGGCGGCCGGCTGCCGGTCATGGACCAGGTGCGCGATTTGGCGCAGGCGCGGGGCGTGACGCTGGTGGAGTTGCCCACCGCCGAGGCTTGTCGGGTGCTGCGCTCAACCAAGCGCAAGGAGGTCAACGCCATCCTCCATGTCACCTGCTGATCGACCAAGGGCGAACCGGAGACTCCCGGTGTTGCGGTTATTGGTGACGGCGGCGATCTCGGCGGGGTTGTTAACGGGCACCTTGTGGTTGCTGCAGCGCCGGCTGATCTACTTCCCGACCGACGAGGTATCGGCGATCACCGAGACGCTTCCCGGCGCCCGAGTCATCCCGATCAACACCACGGACGGGCTGGCCCTCAACGGGTGGTTCCTATCCCCTCCCGATCCGAAGGCGGCGGTGCTGGTCTTCAACGGGAACGCCGGCAACCGCTCCCACCGAGCTCCCCTGGCACAAGACCTGGCGACCGCCGGCTACGAGGTGCTGTTGTTCGACTACCGCGGTTATGGCGGGAACGACGGTTCGCCATCCGAAGAGGGCCTGGCCATCGATGCCGAGGCAGCTCTCGATGTCTTGAACGAGATCGCCACCATCGACCGAATCGTCTTCTTTGGGGAGTCGTTGGGAGCGGCCGTGGCCGCCCGCCTGGCGGTCGACCGGCCACCGGCCGCCCTAGTGCTGCGCTCGCCCTTTCCGAGCCTGGCATCGGTGGCCGCGATTCATTACCCCTTGGTCCCGGCCCGGCTACTGATCAGGGACCGCTTCGAAACCATGGAGGCGGTGGAGCGCGTCAACCTTCCGATGCTGGTGGTGGCCGGCTCGGCCGACACAATCGTCCCCACCCATCTCAGCCGGGAGGTGTACGACGCCGCCCTCGGTGAAGCCCACTGGGTCGTGGTCGCGGATGCAGACCACAACGATGCCGCCCTCTCCCACGGCGAGCAGCTCATCGATGCGATCGACCGGTTTCTCAATCAAGTGCTCTGAGAGTCACATCGTCAATTACCGGATTTTGCTCTGCGCCGTCCGAGGCTCAACATCACCTGGCCCACGAGTTTGCGCGCTTGGTCAATCGCAGTTGCCGTTGGAGTGGAACAGCTTCGACCAGCCCGCGATGCGGCGCCCGCTTCGGTTAGGCAGACTCGAGCTGTTTCTGTTGGTTGGCTACCAATGGGCGGCCTCTCCCACGCCGAGCCCCAATTGCATCGGCGATGTGAGCCGCATCCCGGCCCACACCGTGGATCTGTTCCGATGAGACCGAGTAGAGGAATTTGAGGCCAACGAAGTAGAGGCCGGGCATCTCCTCTAGGACTCCACGATGATGATTCGGCTCCCGCATCTCTTCATTGATCACTGGTAGGTCGATCCAGGAGAACCCGGGACGGAATCCGGTGCACCAGACGACGTTGGCAACGTTGATACGACGTCCGTCTTCGAGTTGGGGCTGTCCATGCTCGACCCCTGTGACCCGGGCTACGCGCTCCACGCCCCTCTCTGCCAGGTCTTTGGGTTTGATCCTGAGCAGGGGCTCCCCGGTGGACACCATCTTGGGCCGGGCTTTCCTTCCGATAGGCGTGCTGGTGGTGAGGACTCGGTGGAAGATGATCCGCCCGATGATCGGCATGAGAATCCGCGCCACCACGCTCTCTGGGCGAAATGGGATGACACCGGTGGAGGGTCCGGACAGCCACACGTCGTGGGTTCTCGCCAGCTCGTTGGCGACCTCTGCCCCCGAGTTGCCCGCTCCGGCCACAAGGACTCCTCCTTCCTGGAGCTGACCGGGGTTGTTGTAGTCGGCGACATGAAGCTGGACGATGCTCGGGTCGAGTTCGCTGGCGAACTCCGGAACCCGGGGGTTTTGCCAGCTCGACATCGCAACCACCACGTTGTCGGCCTCGAACCGTCGGTTTCCGGCGGTCGCCACGAAGAGGTCGCCCTCTCGGGACAGTCTCTCCACCCTCACACCGGTCTCAACCTGAATATCGAAGCGTCGGGCGTAAGACTCCAGATAGTCGGCCATCTCGTCCTTGCTCGGGAACCCCCAGTGGTATCCGGGAAACGGCATTCCCGGTAGCCCGTTGAGGCGATTGGGGGTGAACAGCCGCAGCGAGTCCCACCGGTTTCGCCAGGCGTCACCGATCCTTTGATTGGCATCGATGATCGCATATGGGAGGCCGTGCCGGGAAAGGTGGTACCCCACGGCGAGCCCGGACTGTCCCCCTCCGATAACGAGAGTCTCCACATACTTGGCTCCAGCTCGATCGGTCACGTCGCTACCTCCTTGGAATGAAGCCCGGGGTCGCTATACTTCATTTTGGAGTAACCATATACTACAATCTGGAGTATGTCAAGAGGTAGGGATGGAAGAACAACTGACGACCACCTCGTATGCCGTGCTGGCTCAGGTGGCGGTGCGACCATGGTCGACCTACGAGCTGGCACAGCAACGGGTTCGGTACTTCCGATACGTCTGGCCACGGGCCGAGAGTGCCATCTATCGGGAGGCGAAGCGGCTCTCCTCGATGGGCCTGATAGAGGGCAAGAAGGAATTCACCGGTAAGAGGGCCCGAACCATCTACTCGATCAACGAAGACGGCAAGGAAGCGTTGCGGGAGTGGCTGGGAACTCCGATCTCTCCGTTTTCGATGGACTTCGAGGCGATGCTGCGCCTCTTCGTCGCTCCCCTCGGCACCAAAGACGAGATCCTCGGCACTCTCAAACAGGTCAATGCCGATGCCCAGGAGATGCTTCAGTTCGCTGGTGAAGTCAAACAAGAGTTCATCGACGGCATCAACGTCACCCAAGACCAGGTCTACATCAGAGCCCTGGCGGTCGACTTCTTCATCAGCCTCCTAAACACCGTCGAGGCATGGGCCGAACGCACCCTCGCCGAGATCGAGACCTGGGAAAATCTCATGCCCTCCGAGGAAAAAAACAAGAGTGGCCTCGAAAAGATACGTCAACTTCCGGTCGACACCCCCGACGAGTCACTCATTGACATCTCCAAACCCCCCAGGAGTCAAATGCGGCCCCGCTCCTGAGAATGGGGTCGTTCCCCTCGCAGCGCAGCCCGCCTCTCGAACCAAGACGGTCCACCCTTCGAGGCTGCCCACCGTCTAGCAACTCCCCCATCAAGTCGGTAATTGGCAGTGTGGCCCGATTAGCGCGCCTACCGAATGGGCGAGCGAACGACCTCGGCTCCAATCCAAGTCTTCGCCGTCAATCGGCCCGCTGGAAACCCTGATCGGCACTGAGCCCCGAGCGAGCCTTCTTATTCGAGGATGTGTTGGAGCGAGAGACACCGCCTTATTTTGGTGCTTACCTTGTGACCAATCTCGCCACCGGCCGAAATCCCGAATCGTCAAGTTTCCATCTCGAATCGGGAGCAATGTGATTCAGTAGATCAAGTGAGGGCAAGGGAGTATCAACAGCCGTCCACTTTTGACCTCCTGGTACGGTCCACTTTTGACCCCCTTTGGTCACGCAGCGTCGTCATTGGGGACTCTTCCCAGGTCGCGGTACTTGAGGCGATGGTGTCTCACCTGAGGTTGATGACTTCGGCGTGGTGGCCGCTTGTTCGGCCCGCCCTACAGTTCATAGGCGTGGGTATGGCGACACCCTTGAGGTGAAACGCCTCTAAATCCCGGATTGGCGGGTGAGCCTGGACAGGAGAGTTTCGAGTAGGAGTGCTCGAGCGGCTGGCCCTTTTGGCTAGCAGCCGGTTGCATCTCTTAGGACCCGACAAACCTCATGCAGGCGATACGGCCCCAGTTGTGAAACCCGACGACGAAACGCTCGCCGAGGAAGCGTGTGCAAGTTGTCGAAATTGACAACACAATCGGTCGGCACTCCATCAACCTCGGGAGTCAGGCTCAGTTCCGAAACCAGCCCACGCCTGATACGAGTGAGAGCGGCTACCACGACCGCCCCGATCCGATCGGCGACCGGATCCCGGGTGAGAACCAGTACTGGTCTGTCGCCGGTCGAGGTCCCAGCGAACCAAATCTCACCCCGCTGCATCGGCCCAGTCCGACCAATCCTCGGCTGGGCCCCAGTCGGCGGAACTCCCAAGCGCTGCCTCCTCCTCGCTCAAGGGGGTGGCAGTCCAGGCATCAATCTCGGTCTCGGCCCGAAGCCGAACCAGATAACGATGAAGTGCCTCACGAAGCAGTTCCGAGCGCTCGATGCCGAGCCGATTCGCCCAATGCTGGAGGGCGGCAGCCTCTTCGTCATCTACACGAAAACTAAGCATTGTCATACATTTGTTATACATCGTATGACGCCCCGAGGCAAGGGCTCTGATGGCTTAAAAGTGCCTGCACGCAGGCGGGTCCGCGTTGCGTCATCGAAATCGGCGTCCTTGCGCTAAGGGACCGGGGTGGAGACTTGGTATCTCGAGACTTTCTGCGGTCAGCAAGGTTGTCCTCTTCGGGCTCGAGACTGGACAGCGCGTCGCTGGGCCTCGAAGCGATGAATCTGGGTCGTTGTAGCAGAGGCGCAACTGGCCCTTCGCAAGGTGGCCCACTCCGCGGTCGGTAAGAAGCGCGGCAAGTTCGCGCGGGATTGGTTGATCGCGCCATATAGGTCAGACCGAGCATCGGGTTTCATTCGCCACCGCCGCCGAATGGGGTATCCCGGCTAGGGGAGGCCCGCTCCGCCGGCCGGATCCAACCAGCCGGCCGCGGGCGGTGGTGCTGGCTCCCACGAGAGAACTCGCCGAGCAGATCTCGCGGGAGCTCACCCCCCTCGCTAAAGCCTCCAAGCGCTGGTTGACCGCGGTCTACGGCGGCGTCGGCTACGAGGCCCAGCGAGCCGCCCTCAAACGGGGAGCCGACGTATTGGTCGCCACCCCAGGGCGATTGGCCGATCTGATCGCTGAAGGGGCGGTGTCGCTCGTCGATGTCGACCTGGTCGTGGTGGATGAGGCCGACCGCATGGCCGACATGGGTTTCCTACCCCAGGTGCGCCATCTTCTGGACATGACCAACCCGGCCCGACAGACGGCACCCTTCTCCGCCACCCTCGATCAGGAGGTGGCGAGGCTCACCCAGCGCTACCAGACCGATCCCGTCACCCACCACGTCGGTGGCGACGAAATCACCGCGAGGCCGCCCACTACTTCTGGCAGGTTGACCCCAACGATCGGATCGAGATCACGGCCGACATCATCTCCTCGTCCACGCCCACTCTGGTTTTCACCCGCACCCGGTATGGGGCCGACAAGGTGGCCCGCCTCCTCGAGCGGCGGGGGATCAGGGCCGCCGCCATCCACGGCGGTCGGATTCAGAGCCCAGAGAACCCGGGCGCTGAAGGCCTTTGGACAGAAGCATGTCGAGGCTTTGATCGCCACCGACGTGGCCGCCCGCGGGATTCATGTCAACGGCGTCACCAGCGTCGTGCCTTTCGATCTCCCGGCCGATCACAAGGACTATCTGCACCGATCCGGGCTCACCGCCCGGGCCGGGGCGGGCCGGGTCGTCGTTTCGCTGGTGATGGCCGAGCAGATTGGCGAACTGCGCAAGCTCCAACGCCAAGTCGGCTTTCACGACGCCCTCCATGATCCCGACAATGGCTGGCTGTCGATAGAGGGTGGGAGCCGGATTGGCGAACGTCCGCTCGCTCCCCCATCGCCGGCCCGCTCCACCGCCAAGCAATCGCGCCAATCCCGTCAATCGCGCGGTGGCCGGGGTAACCGCCGCGCCGCTAGTCGTTGGCCCCGGAGCGGGGTGCGGCGGCGTCTGCGACTGCGATCAACGATTCATCACTAGTGGTGGCGAGAGCCCTGACAATGGTGAGGTCGACCGCCGACTGATAAGGCTCCAGGCCGGCCAAGACATCGGCTCTTTGCGAAGCGGCCACGCCGACGCTACCGACTGGAACGTTCATAGCGGCGAAGTGCTGACGATGGGCCTCGTTGATCTGGCGGTAGCGGCCCTCTTCAGTCTTCAATCGCTCGGCCGCCCCCGGTCCGAAGGCGACGCGGACGTAGGTGGCAACCAACGGCTCAGTCCCTGGTTTCTCTCGATGACCATCCCCGACCCAGGCCCTGCCCTGTGCAGCTTGAACGGGGGGCATCCAGTTGAGAAGCACACCATCGGCGATCTCCCCACCGAGTCGACACAGCCGGGGGCGCATGGCGGCGACGACGATACGGGTCCCGTCCGGTAGCAGCTGGCGCAGCTCCTCCACAGCTCGGCGCACCGACTCGAGTTGTGGTCGCAGCTGACCGGATCCGACCCCAACCCAGAGTTTGGCCGGGTCGAGCCCCAGCCGATCGATGTCGGCCTTGATCTTGGCGGGCGGGTTGAGGTCGAGGGGTAACACTCCCACCCCGAGCTCGAGCTGCGGCGCCCCGGCGGCGAAATGGGCGAGCGTTTCCAGACCGGGGGCGTTTTGATTGTCGTTGGACCACAGCGATTGGTAGCCGAGCTCCTGGCAACGGACCGCCAGGTCGCGCGCCAGATGCGGGGCGACGCCGGCAGTGACCCCTAGACCTCGCATGGTTGAAGATCGTTGGTTATGGCCGCAACGGTTGAAGCCAATGCTTCAGCGAACGCGGGCGTAGCGGCAGACCTGGGAGCCGGTTTTGGCCTTCCTCGTCGAGACGAGCTCCCACTCGAGCGCCTGGCCGTTATCCGACCAGATCGTCTTCCCGCCGCCGAGGACGATCGGCTCGATCGTGAGCAACATCTCGTCGACGAGGTCGGCCGCCATCATTGCCCGGACGAGGGTCGGGCTGCCGTAGAGG
This sequence comes from Acidimicrobiia bacterium, assembly GCA_050741915.1. Classification (GTDB taxonomy): domain Bacteria; phylum Actinomycetota; class Acidimicrobiia; order Spongiisociales; family ZC4RG35; genus JACCTH01. The sequence goes on along the minus strand of JBOGEX010000165.1, from coordinate 872 downwards.
TAGATGTAGCCGCCGGGCTGTTCCCGCAGCTGGTTGATCTTTGTCACCAGGTCGGCGCGGCGTATGATCGTCGTCGGGTGCCACGAGAGGTCTTCCTCGGTGAGGGTGTCCGACACGACGTACTTCTGGGTGCGATTGATCCAGTCCGTGAAGCCTTCCCCGGACCGGTTGGGCCAGGCACTCGCCGATACTTGGTAGGTGCGCCGGCCTTGAAGCAGGGCGTCGCTTGACTTCGCCAACTCGTCATAGGTTCCGCCCATGACCTCGGGATCGAAGTACTTCATCGACCAGCCACCGTGCTTGAAGCCGCCGTCCCTATCCTCGTCGGGCGCCCCGGGTGCCTGCACGACTCCGTCGAGGCTGATGAACTCCGTGATAAGTGTCTTCATGGCCCTCCTTCGACGAAACCGGAACCTGGAAACACTAATGAGGGCTTCGCCTTGGAACCCGAGGCGGCGGCAACGTTCCTCTGAGTCAATGTGGGAATGATCCGACATGTAGCCCTCTTCGATTTGCGAGACGGCGCCGAGATCGCCCAGATCGAGGAGGCCCTCGCCATCATTCGCCAACTAGAACCGGGGATCCGAGACGCAAACTGGGGCCCCGGTGCCGGTCTTCGGGATGGCAACGCCGGTTACACCTCGGTCTGGGACTTTGCCGACGAGGCGGCCTATCGGGCCTGGGACACTCATCCCGAGCATGAAGGTGTTCGCCGTGAGCTGATCTTGCCCACCATGTCGGGGTCTGCCGCGGCCAGTTCCGCATCCATTCAATACCCCCCCTAGAGCGTCGTGGTTCAGACAAATGTGGGCGGGCCGACGCAGGGCATCGAGCCGCGCTGGGCGTCGATCGAGAATGCCTTGCCTGCAGAC
>JBOGEX010000164.1:0-7521 GCA_050741915.1 Acidimicrobiia bacterium | reverse complement strand
GAGGAAACAACTGGCACAGACCACCTTCCACCCAGGAGGAACATTGAGGGTCCAGGACCGCGCTATCCAGCAATTCCCTCGGACTCGTAACGAGCGCAGTGGTGCCGATATCGAGCGGTCTCAGATACATGGGCGATAGTGCGCGGGAATCCCCTGATATGCGCCGGTTACCGTCCTTGATCGATCGCTGGGTTTCTTAGATGAGCGATGCCACCACGAGTCGGCGGCGTCAATCGGCCGCATTGCCGCGACTGAGAGGGCTAGCAGGTGAGTGGACATTTTCCGACCGGCATGTGAGTGAGCACGAGGGACCTGACGATGGCGAGCTCCAGGATCCTCTGCCCAATGCGATCTAATTCCGAAGCGATTTCGGTTGCGCACGGCTGGACAGGAACCTGGAAACTCCCGGCGTGGGTGCGTGCATCGGCAGCAGTCGAGCCGAGTGCCAGGCCGACGGCGAGGACCCAGATGCTCGCCTGTAATCGGATTGTCATGGCTGCTCTCATTCCTGACAAGGTATGGGCATGCCGGGGGCTCGTCATCGGTACCTGGACGGTTCGCGATCTCAGTGGCTGCACGGAGCACAACGGGCATTCGTGATGGCAGAATTGGCTGGTCGATTGGGACCTACCCCCGACGAGAGGGGACGAGGTGGGCGGCCATAAGGACGAACCGGCTGCATCAGTGAAGGTAGCGACGAGACGGGGTGAAGCTGAGGGCACCCAGAGGTGGGTGCCAGCGGCGATCGGCGGGCTTGGCTTGCTCCTGGGTGTGTTGGAACTAGTCCGGGGTGTCGGTTTTGCCCCGGAGTGGTCTCCGGCGCCGCTCGTAATCGTCGTGCACGCGGTGGTGGGCTGGTTGTTCGTGGGTTCATCGGTGGTGGCATTGGCACGGCGGCCCCGGAACCGAGTCGGTTTTCTTCTCGCCGCTACAGGGGTGCTCTGGTACGTTCCCCCCGGCCCTGGATTGGTCGAGTCACCGGTCGCCTTCTCCTTGGGTCTGGTAGGCGACGGCCTCTTTTGGCTTCCTCTGGTCTACCTGTTCCTCTCGTTCCCGCTGGGTCGCCTGTCGTCCCGAGTCGACCGGGTCGTGGTGGTGTCGCTGCTTGTGTACTTGCCCGTTGGGAACGTGATCAGCATCTTGTTCCTCGATCCCCGCACCGCGGGCTGCCTGACTTGCCCTCCCAACGTTTTCATGGTGCGGAACGATCCGTCTCTCGCCACGTCGTTGATGACGATCGATTCGCTGGTGGGCGTGGTTTTCGGCGTGTTGGTGCTCGTCCGTTTCTTCCTTCGATGGCGGAGAGCAGCCGCTCTGCTCCGTCGAGCGTTGCAGCCGGTCCTGTGGGCAATCGGGCCGGCATTCCTCGCGGCGATGTACTTCATAGCGTCTTCCCTCGTAGTCCCCCCGAGAGGGTTCCAAGAGGCGGTTCTCCCCTTCGTCGGACTGGCATTGGCCGGCCTACCCGTGGCTTTCCTGGTGGGACTCCTTCGTAGTCGGCTCGGCCGGTCGCTGGTCGGTGAGCTCGTCGTCGAGTTGCAGAAACCCATGCCCCACGGGCGGCTCCGGGAGGCCTTGTCTCGGGCCCTTGGCGACCCGACCCTGGAACTGGCGTTCTGGCTTCCACAGCCCGGCCGTTATGTGGACGACCAAGGGACTCACTTCAGGTTGCCGTCGGAGGAGAATGAGATCCGCGGGGTGACCGAGCTGATCGACTCCGATGGTGAGCCTCTTGCGGTGTTGATCCACGACGCTTCCCTGCTGAAAGATGTCAAACGAGTGGAGGCGGTGGCCGGTGCCGCCAGGCTGACCCTGGAGAACGAGCGGCTCCATGCCGAGCTTTGGGCCCAACTCGACGCGGTTCGGGCCTCCCGTGCCCGGCTCGTGGATGCAGCCGACCACGCCCGTCGACGCCTGGAGCGTGATCTCCATGACGGTGCCCAGCAGCGTCTCCTCGCGGCGTCGACCGCCATTGAGAGGGCTCGGATGCTCAACGGCGATACCTACCGCTCCCGTCTGGAGGATCTTCTCGAGGAGGTGTCAGGTGAGCTCAAGGAGACCCTCACGGAGCTGCGTGAGCTGGCGCGTGGTATTCATCCGGCACTCCTCACCGACGAGGGTCTCGGTCCTGCCATCGAATCTCTCGCTCGAAGGGCCCAACTCCCGACTCGAATCCTGTCCATTCCTCGGGAGCGGTTTCCGACCGCTGTCGAGGCGGCCGCCTACTTCGTGGTGGCGGAGTCGTTGACGAATGCGGCTAAGCATGCCGGCGCCTCGGAGGTGGTGGTTCGATTCCAGACCGGTGACGGCTCTCTCCGGATTCAGATAAGCGACGACGGCGTCGGCGGAGCGGACATCGATCGTGGATCGGGGCTGCGCGGGCTGGAGGATCGAGTGGTCTCGCTGGGAGGCGTCTTTGACATGGACAGCCCCGATGGCGATGGCACGACCATCACGGCTACCATACCCCTCGAACCGGGCGCTACGGGCAGCGGGCACCAGCCGTGAGCGAAGGTGATGGAAGAACCACCCGACTGGTAGTGGCAGACGACTCGTTGCTATTTCGCCGCGGCCTCTGCCTGTTGTTGGAGGAAGCCGGGTTCGAGATCGCAGGCGAGGCCAGCGATTCAGATCAGCTGTTGGCACGGGTGGAAGTGGAGTCGCCCGACATCGCCATCGTGGACATCAAGATGCCTCCCACGTTCACAGACGAAGGTCTCCGAGCCGCCAACGAGCTCAGGCGTCGCCACCCAGACCTCGGGGTGCTTGTGCTCTCCCAGTACCTCGAGGTGCACTACGCCATGAAGCTCATCGAGAATGAGATCAGGGGTGTCGGCTATCTGCTGAAGGACCGTGTGACGGCAGTAGACGAGTTCACAGATGCCATCCGTAGGGTCGGGCGGGGTGGTTCGGTGGTCGACACCGGAGTGGTCGCTGAACTGTTGTCGCGTCGGCGGACCAACAACCCGCTCGACGGCCTCACCGGCCGGGAAAGGGAGGTTCTCTCACTGATGGCCGAGGGACGCTCGAACTACGCCATCCAAGAACGCCTCTACATCAGCGCACGGACGGTGGAAACACATGTCCGCAACATCCTCATGAAGCTAGGTCTCGAGGAAACACCCGACGACCACAGGAGGGTGCTGGCCGTCCTCACCTATCTCAAAGCCTGACAGCCTCAACCCGCGAAGATGTCGACGATCAGTGGCAACAGGGGCGACCCGGTGATCACGGGCGTGAGCTCAGAAAGAGACACAGGGAGTACGTGGAACGCGTAGATCGCCGCTGCCAGCAGGACGAGCCCAACAAGGATCAGCAAGCGATTGCCTCGCTGGTCGGTCACACCGGCGGACTCCCCGGATGCGTTTCTCAGCAAACCTTCCCGTTCCGACTTCATTTCGACGACGCTACGGACTGCGCCGCCCGGAGTCATCAGTGTCTGCACGGAAATCACACGCCGAGTATGCGCCAAGACTGAGACCACTCTTCATGCGCGTCGCCGGGCCGGGTGGTAGCTGGTGATTCGTCCGGGGTGCTTAGCGGCAGCCCGATTTGTCTTCGCCGCAGCGCCACCGTGGATCGTCTGAACCGAACTCACGATGGATTCGCGAAAGGTCGGAGGAAACCTGAGCGCCCAGGTGCCGATCCCGGGCGGTCTCAGATATGAGTTCCGGTCGCGATCTGTTGATAAGCGCTAGCTGAGTTCGATTCGGCCGTCCGAGACAAGAGGAGGTCGGGGCGGGGTATCGTTCGATTGTGAGCTTTGACCGTATGTCGCCCGTGTTCCCGGTCCGGGACATCGAGCTAGCCGTCTAGCACTACCGCAAGCTCGGGTTCGCAGTCCGCCGCTATGAAGGCCGGGACCCCTACGCGTTCGCCGAACGTGACGGCATCGAGCTTCACCTCACGCAGGTGGATGATCTGAAACCGAAACGGAACATGAGTGCGGTATACCTGTATGTTGATGATGCTGACGCCCTCTATCGAGAGTGGAGTCGAGCCCGAATCGATGGACGTCTCGTAGAGCCGAGCGACACTAGCTACGGGCTGCGAGAAGGAGCCTGTCTCAATCGGGACGCCAATCTCATCCGATTCGGATCCGGAATAGCGAGCGGCGACTCGAGCACCTGAGTTCGGGGGCGTGACGCCAAGCGGCTTGCTCGTCGGTTGGCTACCTGAGGCGAGTAGCGCATATCACTCTCCCCTAGCCGCGATATCAATCGCCCAGCCGCGTCCGGGAACCGGCATTCGGCGCTACCCCACCGCCTTCCCCGACCGATTGAGTCACTCCCTTCGCGTCGGGCGGCGTCACATGACCACACAGTTGCAACCTGGCCGGTTGCGGTAAACCGGTATACTCCGCATCGATTTGATGCAACTGTGTGGTCAATAAACGCCGGTAATTCGCGATGACGTTGAACCGACAGACTCTTGCCAAGATCGATAGGCGAATCCTCTCGCAGATGGACCATGGCGACGGGGTGCAGTTGGTCAAGGTCCCGGTGTCGGGGGCGGTCTGGTCGACCTGGCGCCGCTACTGCGAGGCCGCCGGCGTAAACATGGGACGCGGCCTCGCCGTGATGATCCACCAGGAACTCGCCACTTTCGTCGGTGAGGACCTTGCCGGACTGGCTGAGAGGCTGAAGGATCGGGAAAGCAAGATCGCAGCTCGAGAGTCTGAACTCGCCAGCCGAGCCGAGGTCCTCGACCGAACGGAGCGGAGTCTCATTGCGCGGGAGCGCCAAGCCGCTGCTGAAGCCCCAACCACTCCACGACCGTCGCAGCCCTGGACGCCGCCGAAGCTCGGCCGCAACGAGCCATGCTGGTGTGGATCGGGCAAGAAGTTCAAATACTGCCACGGTCTGTCGTAGATAGGCTAGTTTACGATTGTTTAAAGGCTAATGGCATGATATGGTTGCGGTCATGGCGCGGCTGCAACAGGATCCGCTTCCTCTCCCCGACGGTGGCCGGTTGCAGCGGCGCCCAGCCTCGGGGTCGAGCGCCACGCTGACGATCACCGAAGCAGCGGAGCTTCTTGGGATCGGGCGCAACCTGGCGTACGAGATTGCGACCCGAGACGGAGAACTCGCCGGAGTCCCAGTGATACGGGTTGGGCGGCGACTCCTTATCCCACAGGCTCGACTGCTCGCGGTTCTAGGCCTCAAGGACGGCCCGAAACCGGTCGGCCCTTAGGAACACGATGACCTTGCGAAGCTGCGCGAATCGCGATAGTGACCTGGATCGATGAAAGAGACGAACGACACCAGGCGTCCGAAGGGCACTGGGTCGATCCGAAAGCGGGAGGGTCGATTTCAAGCCACGCACTCGTTCCTCGATGCGATGGGTCATCGGCGGCGGCGTTCGAAACTGTTCCGAACCAAGACCGAAGCACGAAATTGGCTCAACGACCGATTGGCTGAGACTCAAGCGGGGCAGGTTGCTGAAGCCAGGGATCTCACCCTTGGTCACTATCTCAGCGAGTGGCTCGTCTCGCTCAGCCGCGGTGGGCTCGAGCCGACGACCCTGACTTGGTACCGATCCGCGGTCATACGTCACATCATTCCGGCGCTCGGGTCGATGAGGCTCGTCAATCTGAGTCCACAGACCATTGAGACCTTCCTGGCCGAAAAGGCGATGAAGGGCCGGCTGGACGGAAGCGGAGGCCTCGGACCTGCATCGGTTCGAAGGCTGCAGGTGACCTTGCACAAAGCCTTGGATGCGGCGGTCCGCAAGGGCCTGCTGACCAGGAACCCGGCCGACTTGGCGGAGTCGCCCAAGGTCCCCCGAATCGACGCCACAGCCGCCGTGTGGACTCCACAGGGCCTCGCTGAGTTCGTCGTCGGCACCTCCGATGACAGGTTGGGCGGAGTCTGGCGAATGGCTTCCATGACTGGCCTTCGGCGTTCGGAGCTTTGCGGCCTCACCTGGCCCGACGTTGACCTGGACAGCGGGATCATCTCGGTCCGCCGAGCCGCGGTCGTGGTTGACGGCCGCCGACACTTGAAGTCACCCAAAACACCAGCCTCGCGTCGCGCGGTGGAACTCGACAACGGAACTGTGCAGGCGCTGAGAGAATGGAGGGCCCGGCAACTCCAAGAACGGCTCAGGGCGGGAGAGGCTTGGGAGGACGGGGAATGGGTTGTCACCGACGAGCTTGGCGCTCCTGTTCATCCCGACTGGCTGAGCATCCTCTTCACTCGAAGGGCGAAGGAGGTCGGTTTACCGCGGATCACGATCCGCCAGCTCCGCCACTCCCACGCCACCGCTCTGCTGCGGGCCGGCGCCCATCCCAAGGTCGTCCAGGAACGACTCGGACACTCATCGATACGGGTGACGCTCGACGTGTACTCGGCGGTACTGCCCAACATGCAACGGGAAGCAGTGGAACGTCTCGCACAGGCGTTCGATCCTCGATAGGCGCCCGATAGGCGCCCGGACTCTCTTGTAACTCCCGTTTCTTCAGTCGGGCTGGGGAGATTTGAACTCCCGACCTCTTGACCCCCAGTCAAGCGCGCTAACCAAGCTGCGCCACAGCCCGGAACTATGAGAGGCAGATTGTATCAACGGACCGGGTGCGAAATTCGGTCGCTGGCGCCCGGTGTGAGGGAAATTCGGTCGCTGGCGAACGAGTACCCCCGGGGGGGCCAGCTACCGAATAACCGGGAAAGCGGGCGCCAGTGACCAAATTAACCGCCGAGGCGTTGCACGACCCAGCCGATGCCCTGCCCTAGTCGGTAGAGCAGATAGACGGCGGCGAAGAAGACGAAGATTCGGAAACCCCAGGGACTGGGTTCAGGAGTCTCTGAGTCCCGTTCGGGTAGGTACGGCGAGTCGCTCACTTGCCCGTCCGGGTGATGATTCGGATCGGGGTGCCACCGAAGTCCACCTCTTCGCGCAAGCGATTCTCGAGGAATCGGAGATAGTCCTCGCCGACCTCTCCCCCGGCGACGAAGAGCACGAATGTCGGCGGCGCCACCCCGGCCTGCACCGCATACTGAATCCGCGGCCGACGGCCCTTTTTCACCGGCGGAGGATGGGCGGCCGTCCAGCGCGAGACCAACCGATTGAGCTCGCTCGTCCCAATCCGTCTCATCCTCGCCTCCAGCCCCTGCACGATCATCGGGCCCAGGCGAGAAAGCCGCGCTCCGGTCAAAGCCGAGCCCCTCATGATCGGGGCCCAGGCGACGAATCCCAGCCGTTCTTCAACGCTGCGGGTGGCGTCCTCGCGTTGTTCGGCACTCTGGCTTCGATCCCACTTGTTGAGCAGGATCACGAGAGACACTCCGGCCTCGATCGCCTCGTCGATGATGCGCTGATCGGCAGCCGTCACTCCCTCCAGCCCGTCGATCAAGACCAAGGCGGCGTCGGACTCGGCCAGTACCCGGCGGGCGCGTTCGACCGCAAAGTAGTCGGCCGATTCGCTGATTTGCGGACGACGCCGAATGCCGGCGGTGTCAACCAGGACGTAGGGGCGTCCGTCGATCTTGGTCTCGACGTCGATCGGGTCACGAGTGGTCCCGG
>JBOGEX010000163.1:0-10073 GCA_050741915.1 Acidimicrobiia bacterium | reverse complement strand
GCGGGCTCTGACTCCTGCGACCAAAGGGCAACCCAGCAAGCGCTATCTTCCCTGGTCAGAGGCGTTTTGTCGAGTCCCGAGTCATGGTCCGCGCCGCTGCGGCGAAGGCTATTTACGTCCCAGGGTTTCTCTTAGGTCCGCTCTTTGAAGAGCTCGCTCATGGCAGCGACGCTCCCCATGGCGACAGTCGAGTCGAGGGGGAGGAAGATCTTCGTTGCCTGGCCATTGGCCACCGCCGCCAGCGCCTCGAGGTACTTGATCGAGATCAGGTCGGGGGTGGGATTGCCGTTGTGGATGGCGGCGTAAACCCGCTCGATCGCCCGGCCTTCGCCTTCGGCCACAGTCTCCTTCTGATAACGATCGGCGTCGGCCACTCTCTTGATCGCTTCTGCCTGGCCTTCCGCCTCGATGATCTGGCTCTGCTTAAGACCCTCTGCCTTCAGCACCCGGGCAGTCTTCTCACCCTCGGCCTCGGTGACCACTGCCCGCCGATCACGCTCGGCCTTCATCTGGCGGTGCATCGCATCGGTGACGTCGGCGGGGGGCTCGATCCGCTGGATCTCGACTCGCACCACCCTTGTACCCCATTTGTCAGTAGCGTCATCGAGGATCTGTCGGAGCTTGGCGTTGATGATGTCTCGGGACGTCAACGCGGTGTCAAGGTCGAGATCGCCGACGACGTTGCGGAGGTTGGTCTGGGCGAGTTTGGTAGCGGCGAGAACGAAATTGGCGACGTTGTACTTCAGCTTGACAGGATCGGTGGCTTCGTAGTAGATCACGGCGTCGACGGTCACCGCCACGTTGTCCTTGGTGATGACCTCCTGCGGAGGCACGTCGACCACCTGCTCGCGCATGTCGACCTTGGCCAGGCGTTTGACGAAGGGCATCACCCAACGCAGACCCGATTCGACGGTCTTCTCGTATCGTCCGAGAAACTCGACGAGTCCCTTCTCGAATGGCCGAACCACCCGGAAGCCGGTGGCCGCCACCAGGATCAAAGCCGCGGCTACCACCACGAACAGAACTACCAACGCGCTGCTTTCCACTTTCCTCTTCTTTCTTTTGGCTTTCGAGAATTAAGTCTCTAGGGGTGTGACCACCAGACGCGATCCACTCACCTCCAAGACGACCACTTGGGTTCCGGCAGGAATCGGTTGATCTGCGGTCGCTCTCCATTCCTCGCCTCCGATCCGGACGATTCCGGTCGACGCCAGGGGTTCGATGGCAGTCAGGACCACCCCGCGGGTGTTGGTCCAACGATTAGCTCCAACCGAAGGTGGAGAGATCTGGTCTTGACGAGCGATGAAACGACGCAGATACACGAAGGCAACAAGGGAAACGCCGAAGAAGACAAGCCATTGTGAAACCACGGCCACTCCCGTCCAGGCGAGAACGGCCGCCGCCGCGGCGCCAATCGCAAACGGCAGCAGGAAGAACCCGGCCGTGAAGATCTCACCAATTCCCATCACCAGGGCTAGTCCGGTCCAGAGCCATCTCCAGAGGTCGTTGTCCACGCTTGCTTCTCCTCTCGAAATACCTACCGCCACCACCACCGCCACCACCCCGAGGCCATAAAGGGTGAGCTCGCGATTGTTTGTCCGGCGCTGGGCGCGGGACCCGGTCCGGACATCGTCCCAAGCATTTCCCGGCCGCCTTTCCCGGTGTTCCGCGGCCCAGGTCTCGGCGAAACCGGCGACATCGGAACCGACCACTGATCGGAGGGACTTTCCGGCCGCGGCTGCCTCCCGCAGATGCTCAGCAATTTGGTCGCGCATTTCGACGATCATCCCGCCCGGAACTCCGGTCTCGCGCCAATAGCGTTCGCAATCGGCCATGATGCGGGCGATGCCGGCCTGATCAGCCATTTTCGGCTCCCTTGATGACTCCGTTCACGCCCGAGGAGAGTGCTTCCCAGTCAGAAACCCATGCTGTCAGAGTGCCGGCTCCCGCCGGTGCCAGCCGGTAGTACTTGCGGGCCGGTCCGCCCGCCGACTCCACGAGATAACCCTCGACCAGGCCCTGTCGCTGGAGACGTGAGAGCAGCGGATAGATGGACCCCTCGGAGGCAAGATGCAGGCCGCGGTTCTCGAGCTTACGCGCCATCTCGTATCCGTAGGTGGGCTGCTCGGCGATGACCGCCAGAAGGCACATGTCGAGAACTCCTTTCAACAGCTGACTGCTGCGTTCCAGACCTACCCTAGGTTGGCTGGGTACCATGCTTAATACACTAGTAGGTTAGAGCAGCTAGTCGAGAGGCAACCATAGGACCTCGAGAGCAGCTAGCGGATACGAAGCCCGTCTCGGATTTCGCGCAGCAACACGATGTCCTCTGGCGGGGGAACTTCCTCGGGAGGGCGCCTCATCCGGTTGTAGGCCTTCACCACCATGAACATCACCAATGCCACCAGCAGGAAGTTGATGATGGCTCCGATAAACGCCCCCACCGATCCCGCTTGAACGCCTGTGGCTGGGTCGACGTTGCCGAAAAGCCCGGTGTTGTCGAGGCTGGCGACATTAAAGAGCAAGCCGAGGATCGGATTGACGATGCGGTTGATGAAGGTGTTGACCAGGCCGCTAAAGGCAACACCCATCACGAACGCCACCGCCAAGTCGATGAGGTTTCCCCTGGCGATGAATTCCTTGAACTCCTTGATCAACAATCCCTCCAGGTTGCGGATCGGAAAACCATAGGCACACCCATCTCATCTCGCCCGTTTACGCTGCCAAGTGATGGCCCCGCGACCTGCTCTGTCCACGATCGACCAGCAACTCGTCGGATCCCGGGCGGTGGTCGAAGTGACGCTGACTGCCTCGCACAATCAATATAGAGGACGGGTCGAGGGTGACGGCGGACCCAGCCACCGGCATCGCTTGGTGGGCGAAGCAACATTGCGAGCGATTCGCAACCTCTCTCCCGAGATCGGATTCGACCTCTCGGCGGTGGCCACCTCTGATCTCGGCACCCTCAAGATCGCCCTCGCCCAGGTGCATCAGAACGGGCAGGAACTGGTGGGGAGCGCCATCGTTCGCGGTGGCGACCCGGCTGTGGCAACCGCCAAGGCCGTGCTCGATGCGGTTAACCGTCTCCTCGACCGCTAACCATCTGCGAACCCTGGGTCCGGCGAAATCGACGACTACGGCCCAGAGAACGATCAGATCCTATTTACGGTCCGCCGTCGCCAGGCGCTAGCTGGTCGAAGGTGCACTCCTCCGGTGCCTTGTCGTCGCGAAAGCCCCTGAACGAAGGCACGCGGAGGCGACCCGCGCTCGTGACCTGGCGGTACTCGACTGTCGCCACCAGTTCGGGCGCAACCCAGTGGGCGCGCCGGAGTTCGGGGCGGTCGCGGTAGATCGAAGACGGAAACGGTAACCCCGTTGGGGGGAGATCCGCCAACCTTTGCACCGCCTCCGCCATGGTCTTCTGGTTGAAGCCGGTCCCGACATTGCCCACATAGCGAAGCGCATCCCCCTCGTACATGGCGAGAACCAGCGACCCGATGCTCCCGCTGCGGGCGCCACCGCCCTCTGTCCATCCGACGACTACCGCGTCGGCATCGAATACGGTCTTGATCTTGAGCCAGGCCCGGGATCTTGCCGCAGGCTGGTAGGTCGAGCTCAATTGCTTGGCGACGATCCCCTCCAACTTTTGCGCTTGAGCCGCCCCGAAGAGGGCGGTCCCTTCTCCCACAATCGCCGGGGAAATCTGCACGCGGTCAGAGGGGACGACGATCTCTTCCAGCACCTGCCGGCGTTCCGATAGCGGCTTGTCGACCAGGTTGCGGCCATCGAGAAAGAGAAGGTCGAAGACCATGTAGGTGACGGGGATCGATTTGGTCGCCTTTTCGATCGACACCGGATCGCGCAGGTGCATCCGCCCCTGCAGCTTCTGGAACGAAGGCACCCCGTCCTCGAGAGCCACTATCTCACCGTCGAGAATGGCGTCTATCGCTACCAATTGATTGTTGATCGAAGAGAGTTCGGGATAGGCAATAGTGATGTCGTTGTCATTGCGCGAGATGAGCGTTGTCTCGACCCCGCATAAAGCGATGGCCCGGATCCCATCCCATTTCGGCTCGAATGACCATTCCACATCGTCGAAAGGGCCGTTGCCGACGGTCGCCAGCATGGGTTTGGGCGGTGGCGGCTGGTCGAGATCGCGTCGAAGGTCCTCGCCCTGGAGAGCCAGCCACTCCTCTTTCCCGTCGCGGTTACGGGTGTGAATCAGGTGAAAGATCCCGTTGACTCGCTCACCCAACAGACGGAAGCTGAGTTTCTTCCCGTCCCTCTCCAGGGTTTCGTAACGACCGGTGTCAAAGATTCGGACCTCGCCGGCTCCGTAGTTTCCTTTCGGAATCGATCCGGAGAAGGTGGCGTACTCGTAGGGATGATCCTCGGTCCGGACCGCCAGATGACGTTGACCTTTGCGCTTGGGCAGCAGCTTCGGTATCGCCCATGACACCAGAACCGGGGTCTCACCGTTCAGCATCTCGAGGCGGAGATCGTGATGAAGACGAGTGGCGTAGTGCTGGTGAACTACAAAGAGGTCACCAGTCGGGGCGGTCATTGGATCGACATCTGATCCTGTCGCCTTCGAGACCGGTTCGGCTGTCGCCTTGAAGTCCCGTTTGCGGTCGTACCTGGACTCGGCCAAAACAACCTCGGGCTAGTGGAACCCGACGCTGAGGATGGTCTCGCCTCCAAATGCCAGGGCCGGACCAACTTGATTCGTATCAGCCATCTGGTCCCAGCGCCGGAAGCGAGGATTCGCTGTCATGAAGATGATGCCCCTCGTCGGTAGCGAAGGCTGCCACCACCAGATATTGCTGAGCGCCCGTTCGGGGCTGGGAGGATGTCCATCCTCTGGAGGCAAGCCCAGACCAAATATCCCGCGTTCATAAAAGTCGTGCCACGTCGGCAACTCGTTCTCCCGGAATCCCATCTCGAAGTCTTCTGTCTGGTTCTGGTCAACGGAGAGAACGATCGCCGCTGATTCCATCAACGTCCTCCGGTCAATCTGTGGTCCGTCGGCGGGTGTTCATGGAGCACCAACCCGACAAAGGTCAAACGCGGGTGGTTCCGTAGCCCTCAGTTTCGGGGTGGCCGTGCTCGCCCCTGGTCATCGCGAATTCCTCTTCCGGCGATAGAACGAGTTTGTGCCGGCCCGCTGCCGCGAAGTAGGCGATTCCCAGAATGAACCAGACGGCAGCCGCGTAAACCGCTAGCTGGTAGTCGGGATTGGCCAGAGTCGCGGCAAGCGCAGCGAGGGCGATCAGCCCTGCAATCGCGGCTCCGGGAACGCCGACCGGACTCCGATAGGTGCGGGCGATGTTCGGCAGGTTCCTGCGGAGAAGGATGAAGGAGAGGCATTGCATCGCATAGGAGATCACTCCCCCGAAGACTGCCATCCGCAGAAGAGCACCCCCAACCGGTCCTGTCGCCCCGGGGTCGCGCAAGTAAAGCACCACGGCTAAGCCGAATCCGATTACCGCTCCCAGGAGGAGCGCCAACCAAGGGGTCTTTCGGGTTCCGTGGGTAACCGACATCCAATGCGGGAAGTAACCGGCCCGAGAGAGCGAATAGATGTTGCGACCGTACGCAAAGATGATCGTGTGAAAGCTCGCGATCAGCCCCGAGATCGCCGCCACCCCCAACAAAGCAGCAACAACTTCACGGTCGGTGCCCAAGATGGCTCGGAAAGCATCCAGCAATGGCTCGCCCGAGAGTCGGATGGCTTCTGCGCCGGTGACCCCAGTGTTGAGGAACAGGACGAGGAAGCCAGTTATGACCAGAGTGACGAGGCCCCAGATCGTCGCCTTGGGCACGTCCCGCTTGGGATCCATCGACTCCTCTGCCGCCAGTGGCAGTTCTTCGATGGCCAGGTAGAACCAGATTGCCATGGGTAGTGCAAGGAAGACCCCACCGAGGCCAAACGGGAGGAAGGGCGTTCCCCCGGCTGCGGGAGCGATGTCGTTCAGCCGAGAGGAGTCGAAACTGGGGATCGCCATGACGAAGTACACGGCTAGCACTGCCAGCGAGAGCAGGCATATTGCGACCGAGAACCGCATGGTCGCCTCAATCCCGGCGATGTTTAGGCCAAGGAAGATAACGTAGTAGATCGCCAGGAGGAGCAGAACGTGCACTTGCCATCCGAGGAGGATGTCGAGTACCGACTGCGTGTACACCGCGGCGAAATAGCCCACGGTGGCGGTTGTCACCACATACTCGATGTTCTCCGCCAGGCCAGTGATGAAGCCACCCCACGGGCCCATCGCCGATCGGGCGAACGAGTAGGCGCCTCCTGTGTGCGGTAGGGCCGGCGACATCTCGGCGATGGAGTAGCAGAGTCCGAAGTACATCACCGTGATGATCACGGTGGCGATCAGCAGTCCGCCGAAACCACCAGCGTCGAGGCCCAGGTTCCATCCCGAAAAGTCCCCGGAAATGACCGCCGCCACTCCCAAGGCCCACAACGACCAGACACCAGCGTGCCGGCGTAGACCTCTCTCGTTGAAGTACGACTGGTCGACGTTGTGATAAGTGACCGAGCCACGCTTCCGCTCGGTAGTTGCCATGCAGCCTCCTCCGACTGATCGTGCGAGCCTAGGAATCGGCTGACCAGGTGCGCCGATCAAATCCGGGGGTTTTTGGGAACAAAGATTCAGACCAGCCACGCCGCCAGGTCCCTACGATCTTCTCCGAACGACTGGAGGCTTACCGATGACTCGCGGGCTGTTGACAATCGACGACCTGGCTGGGTTGCTGGACACCGGAAAAGTTGACACCGTGGTGGTGGCTTTCACCGATCATTACGGCCGCCTTCATGGGAAGAGATTTGACGGCTCCTACTTCCTCCAGGACATCGCCAGCGCTGGCACCCACGGTTGTGACTACCTGCTGACCGTCGACATGGAGATGGAGCCGGTCCCTGGCTACAAGTACGCCAACTGGGAACTCGGTTACGGGGACTTCCACATGGTCCCCGATCTGGGCACCCTCCGAGTGGCGAGTTGGCTAGACCGAAGTGCTTTCGTGCTCTCCGACCTGCACGATCCGCACCACCACCACCTCGTATCGGTCGCGCCGCGGTCGATTCTCAGGCGTCAACTGGAGCGAGCGGGAGATTCGGGCTTCACGGCGCAGGGAGCCTCCGAACTCGAATACTTCATCTACCAGGACAGCTACCGGGATGCCGCCGGACGCCGCTATCAGGACCTAAACCCCGCTGGCTGGTACATCGAGGACTATCACCTGCTGCAGGGGAGTCGGGAAGAGCGGTACAACGGAGCGGTGAGGCGGCATCTCTCGGCTTCGGGGATTCCGGTGGAGAACTCAAAGGGTGAGTGGGGCCGCGGTCAGCATGAGATGAACATCCGCTATGCCGAGGTCCTGGAAATGGCCGACCGGCACTCAATCATGAAGCTGGCGATGAAGGAAATCGCCGAGTCACTTGATATGTCGGTGACCTTTATGGCCAAACCGCAGATGAGCGAAGCCGGTTCTTCCTGTCACATCCATCTGAGTCTGTGGTCGGGTGACGACAATGTTTTCCCTGGAGAAGTTGAGGAGGGGCCGCTGCAAGTCTCGCCGACATTCCGTTACTTCCTCGGCGGATGGATGGCTCACGTGCCGGAGGTGATGCCCTTCTTTGCCCCCACGATCAACTCGTTCAAGCGGTATCAAGACGGGTCGTGGGCGCCTACCAGGATCGCTTGGTCCTACGACAATCGCACAGCCGGATTCCGGGTCGTCGGCCATGGGTCGAGCCTGCGGATCGAGTGTCGGATCCCAGGGGCCGATTGCAACCCCTATCTCGCCTACGCGGCGATCCTGGCATCGGGTCTGGACGGCATCGAGAACGAGATTGACCCCCCGGCTCACTTTTCGGGAGACATCTATCAGGCTTCCGAGCTGCCTCGAGTCCCGCATAACTTGGCCGAGGCGACCGACAACTTCGCCTCTTCGGAGTTCGTCAAGTCCGCGTTCGGAGAAGAGGTCCAGGAGCACTACGTCCACTTCTTCCGGCAAGAACAAGAGGCCTTTGACAACTCCGTCACCGACTGGGAGCGGTGGCGTTACTTCGAGCGCATCTGATGAGACTCGAGAACAGGGTGGCGTTGATCACTGGCGCCGCCGGCGGGATAGGTCGCGAGGCCTCAGTCTTGTTTGGCGCCGAGGGAGCCTCGGTAGTGGCAGTCGACCTCAATCGGGAGGCGGCGGTAGAAGTGGCCAACGAAGTGAATCGGGCGGGGGGCCGGGCGACGGCAGTCGCAGCAGACGTCTCTAAGGCCGAAGATTGCGACGCCATGGTGGCGGCCGCCGAGTCGGAGTTCGGCCGCCTCGACGTGCTCTTTAACAATGCCGGGATCATGCACGCGAATGACGATGACGCTGTCTCCACCGATGAAGACGTGTGGGACCTGACGATGAGCATCAACGCCAAGGGCGTGTTCCTCGGGTGCAAATACGGGATCCCGGCGCTGCGGCGTGCCGGTGGAGGATCAATCATCAATACCGCCTCTTTTGTGGCGTTGATGGGAGCGGCCACCCCGCAGGTGGCCTACACCGCGTCGAAAGGGGCCGTGCTGTCGATGACCCGCGAGCTTGCGGTGCTGCATGCTCGGGAGGGCATCCGCGTCAATGCCCTCTGCCCGGGGCCACTTCAGACCGAGCTCTTGATGAAGTTCCTGGATACAGACGAGAAGAAGCAACGGCGGCTGGTCCACATTCCGATGGGTCGGTTTGGGGAGGCGAAGGAGATGGCCCAGGCCGCCCTTTGGCTGGCTTCGGACGAGTCCTCGTTCACCACCGGCGCCACCTTTCTGGTCGACGGAGGAATCACGTCCAGCTACGTGACCCCTCTCTAGATGGGTCCCGACACTCCGTCGATCGACTTCATTCGCAGTCTCGAATGCCATCGGCTTCGAGCCCTGGTTGCGGCTGACGCGGACCTCGCTCGCTCGCTTCATGCCGACGACTACCAGCTCATCACCCCGGGTGGCGCGGCCTTGTCGAAGGAGATGTATCTAAGGGGCCTCGTCTCGGGCGATCTGAACTATCTGATATATGAGCCCGTATCCGAGATCGCCGTCGCATCCTTGGGCACGCGGCCGTCGCGTCGGCGAACTGATGCAGGTGAACATCAATGATGCTAAGTTGTGTGCATCATGCGCACCACTCTGACGCTAGACGACGATGTCGCGGGCCTGATCGAAGCCGAACGCAGGCGTACCGGCGAGACTCTCCGTCAGACCGTTAACCGCTTGTTGCGGCGGTCAGTCAATCGCACGGGGTCGTCGCGGCCGGAGCTACCGATCGTTCCGGGCGACTTGGCCATCGATATTTCTGATGTATCTCGTGTACTCGGTGAGTTCGACGACGAGCGCTGGCTTGAGAGCGGTTTCTCCTGAGCTACTTGATCGATACCAACCTTTTGGTCTACTCGGCTGTCATCACCTCCGGCCTTCACCCAGAGGCGCGACGGTGGATGAGTCAGCAGTTCGATGACTTGGAGGGTTTCGTAGCGCTTGCCTGGTCCGCCCTCTACGGGTTCACGCGCATCGTTTCCAACCGAAGGATCATGGGCGACAAGGCGCTATCAAGTGCTCGGGCTTGGGAACAAGCCCTCGGCTATCTCGAGCAGCCTGCAGCGCGGATGGTGGAGCCTGGTCCTTCTCACGCCCGCTACGCTTCGGCACTTTTCGGCACACCGGGGCTTTCCGCGAGTGATGTGGCGGACGTGTACCTGGCAGCGTTGGCAATGGAGCACGGACTCACTTTGGCGACTCATGACCACGGGTTTGGGCGCTTCTCGAATCTCAGCTGGGAGGATCCCCTCACCTCCGACTAGTTGGGCCGCTGGACAGGAAACCGCGGTCACAGGCCGCGGGCCCACTCGCTAGATGCTTTGTCGATTCTGTGGGCCGTAGAAGCTGTTGGACAACGTCTACAACCCTGGGTTCGCAAGGGGGTTAGTCGAGGGCGGCGAGGAGGGCGGTGCGGACCTCCTCGGGTGATCGCTCGGTCGGATTTCTGAACTCGAACACGTCGATCGCTTCCCCCCGGCGAGTGTCGAT
>JBOGEX010000162.1:0-35620 GCA_050741915.1 Acidimicrobiia bacterium | reverse complement strand
GGCGGGGGGTCGGGGTGGCAGGACTTTGGTATGGGTGCGGGAACACAGCCCTCCCTAATCCCTCGACAATCAAAGTCGGACTCAATCGGGAAGGATGGATAGTCCTCTACCAAGGTGCGATCGACATCGGCCAGGGAGCGAACACAGTGATCAGCCAGATCTGTGCCGATGCGGTGGGGGTTCCGCTCGAGGCCATGATCCGCGTCGGGGCAGACACCGATACGACACCGGATGCAGGCAAGACCTCCGCTTCCCGGCAGACCTTCATCAGCGGCAACGCGGCGTTTGCCGCCGGCCAATCGCTGCGCCGGCAGCTATTAGGACTGGCGCAGGCGTCGGAAGACTCCTTGTTCGAACTCGAAGCTGGGCAACTGGTAGTGCACGACCGGGGCGAGAAAAAGCGCCTCGACCTCGGAGACCTCCCCGCCATTGAGGGTGATCTCGTGGCGGTGGCGGTCGCAACTTACGATCCGCCGACCGCCGCCCTCGATGAGAAAGGCCAGGGCGAGCCTTACGCTGTCTTCGGGTTCGGAGCCCAGCTCACCGAGTTGGAAGTCGACCTCGAGTTGGGGACCGTGCGTCTATTGAAGATCACCGCCGCCCACGATGTCGGCCGAGCCGTCAATCCGGGTTTGATCGAGGGGCAGATCGAAGGTGGAATTGCCCAGGGAATCGGCATGGCGCTGATGGAGGAGTACATCCCCGGCCGCACCGAGAACCTCCATGACTATCTGATCCCCACCATCGGAGATGTCCCCGAGGTGGTGAGCATCCTGGTGGAGTCCAACGACCCGATCGGGCCCTACGGTGCCAAAGGGATCGGGGAGCACTCACTTATTTCTACCGCTCCCTCGATTCTCAACGCTTTGCGCGATGCGATCGGGGTTGGTGTTCGCACGCTGCCAGCAACGCCTGATCGGGTGCTGGCGGCCATCCGTTCATCTCAGCGGTTCGACGATGTACCGGGTGATCAGCTCTAGCTGAGCAGGATCGGAGACGAGGGGAGTGAGGATCAGGTATTGGAGACCCGCCTGGCGGAGACCACCGATCGTTTCCAGCATGTCGTCGATCGTCCCCATCAGATAGGACGCCTGCAAATCCTTGACGGTGCGGTGTCCACCCATGACGTCGAGGAAGAGTGGCATCTGCTCTTGGAGCGCCTTCTGTCGGTTACCGCCTTCGACGACTTGAAGGAACTGAGTGGCAGCGAAGGTGAGAGTTCTCGGCTCGCGACCGTTGGCGATGAGATGCTCCTGAACGCCCTTCCAGTCGTTCTGGAC
This sequence comes from Acidimicrobiia bacterium, assembly GCA_050741915.1. Taxonomy (GTDB): domain Bacteria; phylum Actinomycetota; class Acidimicrobiia; order Spongiisociales; family ZC4RG35; genus JACCTH01. The sequence continues at coordinate 34,340 of JBOGEX010000162.1, read as the reverse complement.
GTCCCCCGGATCGCTGCCGCTCGAACGGGCCATCCATCCCTCCGCCTTGAGGATTCGATCGAGAACCCCGGGGGCGATGAAGGGTTTGTCGGGCGTGTCGGGAGCATGGGTGAGAGTTCCGCCTGCGATCCACACTGGTGGCGGGTCCGGTACCCGCGGGTAAATGGTGAGGCCAGACGTCTGCCAGTAGCGACCCTTGAAGTCGACGTTCTCCTCGAGGAGGAGGCGGCGAATGAGTTCGAGGGCCTCGTCGGTGCGAGTTCCTCTCTGTTTGAGCGGAACGCCCACCGCCGAGAACTCCTCCGGGTCCCAGCCAACCGCAACTCCGAAACGGAAACGGCCTCCCGACAGCATGTGTAGCGAAGCGATCTCTTTGGCCAGGATCACCGGATGGCGGAGGGGCACAACCAGCGCCGCAGTCCCCAGGCCCACTCTTTTGGTTACCGCCGCGGCCGCCGACAGGGTGGCGAGCGAGTCGAGCCATGACACCCCGTAGACACCCTTGGAAACGAGGAGGTGGTCGATGACCCAAATGTCTTCGTAGGGGAGGTCGTCGATGCGCCGGCAATAGTCGAGCAGCGCCCGGGAGCCTTGATAAGTGAGCCCGTGAGGGGCATACGAAGGAATGCGGAGCCCGAATTGCAGTTTGTCAGCCGTCTTTGGATTCTGCCAGCGTGGTAGCTCGTGGCTCGTCGACAAACTCCGGTTGCAGGAGCTCTATGAGTCCGCTGATCTCGAAAATGCGGCGCAGGCGTGTTGGGAGAATGAGACGCATCTGTACTCCTTCCTCACTGAGGCGAGTGTGAGCCGTGATGAGCAGGCTGATGCCCACGGAGTCAACGAGGTCGACGCGACTGAGATCGAGTGTGAGCTTTGACGAGTCGTCTCGATGCACTCCGAGAATCTGGCTTCTGAGAGCGCCTGCAGACGCTAGGTCGAGATCACCTTCGAAACGGATCGACTCCTGGCCATGTCTCTGAGCTATTTGCGAATCGACCGAGTCGGGTTCGTCCGCGCCAGCGTTGAAGCGGCTCCAAGGTAACGGATCGAGTCCGTGCTCGATCTGACGAGTGAACTCGCCGAGAAACCAGGTTCTGAAGGACACGAGGTCCGGAGGAGTCGCCAGAGTGAGCAGTCGCTCCCCGGCGCGGCAGAACTCGTCAACCATGCCCAGCATTGCCTCTAGTCGTCTCGCCGCGGTCGCCAATTCTGGCGGGACCCGATAGACGAGATCGATGTAGCTCTCACCTCGTTCGGCAGCCGCGTAGAGCTCCTGCCGATTCGGATCGCCAACTCCGGCAAACCTGAGGTCCAGTTCCTCGAGCAGGTCAGACAACTGATGGGGGACCGATCCCCTGGGGAGATCTGCTTTCACGATGTCAAACTCGCGTTGGATTGCCTCGTGGTGTCCGGAGGCACGTTTCCACGTCTCGACTGGCAGTTCCAGCAAACGAACATCGACCAAGCGTTCGAGTGCGGTCATGCGACGCCCTCGCGTTCCAGCTCGAACCAAACCGTTTTTCCGGAGGGTTCCTTGGCCACCCCCCAGCGGTCCGCCAGAGCTTCGACGATCTGAAGACCTCGGCCCGTTGGCTGCCGCGCCTGGTACGCGCGCCGGATCGGGAAAACCGCGCTTTGGTCGCGCACGGCAACTCGTATCGCTTCCCGCCTAGGGATGACAGTCACGACGAACGCGGTGCGGGCATGGAGGATGGCGTTGGTAACGACTTCGGAGACGACCGTCGCCAGCCGCAGGTTGGTCTCGGCGTCGTCGCTCCAGCCGGCTTCGAGAACAAACTTCCGGGCGGCCGGAGCGGATTGCGACTCGGGAGGGAAAAGTCGCTCAAGCACACCCGGGGGGTCTCCGACAAAGTTCGCAGTCTTAGGCATTTACGGTGAAACCAACGGCATGCTAAGGCTGGGTACCTGATCAGAGGGTGATTCAAACTCGTCTTCATCTTCCTTGCTTGCGGGCGCCGACGCTCGCGCCAAGATTCGGATCGCAATCATGATGACATCGTCGCGAACTGTCGCCACGGCAGACCGAAATCTCTCAAGGGCTCGATCGACGAAGGCCTCGAGAGATTCATCGGCTCTGCTTGTGCCCAAGGATGCGACGGTTTCGGGAGGCGGCAAATCTCGTCGTGAGATCCCATCGGTATACAAGACCACGACGTCGCCTGGATACAAGTCGATTGAGATTGGATTGGGGTCGATGTCTTCGAGCACTCCCGCCGGAGGACACGGTGTGCCTAACTGAGAAATGGTTCCGTCAGGTCGGTACAACAGTGGCGGAGGGTGGCCGGCGAGTGTCACCGTGGCCAGGAAGTGGTCGTCGCTGCGATCGAGCAACAAATAGGCGACCGTGCACATTCGAGGTTCCGGCTCGGTTCGCATCGTCTGGTTGAGCTGGCCGAGCACGACCGCCGGGTCTGCCTCGAGGGAGATCGCGGTCCGCAATGCCGAACGAGCTATCGCGACGGCCGCGGCGGCGGGAACGCCTTTGCCTTCGATGTCACCAATGACAACCGCGTAGCGCTGATCGTCAACCACGACGAAGTCAAAGAAATCGCCCCCGACCTGACCGAGACGGGCGAGAGGTTCGTAGCGGGTCGCGATCTCGACTCCCGGAATCTCTGGGATCGAGGAGGGAACCAGGCCTCGACGCAAGGCTTCTGCCGTCTCGTGCTCGCGCTCGTAGAGCTTGGAGTTGGCGAGAGTGACTCCGATTCGTTCGGCGACGGCATCGATCAGCGCCAGGTCGTTGTCGTCGAAAGGGGGCTCGGCCTGAGTCCGCAGCAGGGTCATCGTTCCGATGCGAGAGCTAGCGATGCCGAGAGGAACGCACACCACGGATTTCAGGCCCAATCTCTGCGCCAGCTCGACGACCTCCGTCCCTAATCCGACTTCTGCTTCGTCGAGCACGTCTTTTGTAATAGCGATGTTCTCGCGACGCCCAGTTGACAACACCCGGGTCTGGATTCGATTGGACGAAATGCTGATCCTCGACGAGTCGGCGACGTCGATTAGCGATAGCGCGTCCTGGGACTGGGGAAACTCAGCTGCCGTAGCCACTAGGTGGTCGGACTCGTCGAGCACGTGGAATCCACACCAGGTGGCGAGTTCCGGCACGAGAATGTCCGCCAATGCAGCGAAGTCGGGGCCACCGGAAAGGGGGGTGCCGCTCAGAATCGTTGTGATCCGGGCCAGCAGCTTCTCGACCTCCTCCCGTCTTACCTGTTCCGAAATATCGAGAAAGAAGTTGATCGCCCACACCACTTCGCCGGCGTCGTTCTTCACTGGGCTGGCGTTGACCCTCGACCACCGGGTCTTCCCCGAGCCCTTGAAGCGAAACCCGACGGTGATTTCGTCGGGATCCAAGCCGCGAAGAACAAGACGACCGGGTAGAGAATCGAACGGGAGCGGCTGTCCCAATTCGTCGATCATCTCGAAACGATCGACGAGGTCCCCTGTCGGCGCATTGACCATCTCAACGCCCGTGGCGAAACCGACCAGTTCCGCAGCTCTGTCGTTGGCGTAGATCAGACCCCCGGACCGGTCCTGGATAGTCACCGCTTCCCGGGCGTCCCCGAAGAGCACGTCGAGCACATGACGATCTTGGGCCGTGGCGAGTTCGAGAAAACGGTCGCCGGGCTTTCCATAAACTCCGATGCGCGAAATAGTAGGGCCGAGGGAGGCAGGCGGAAGCAGGCTAGATACTCAGCGTTGTCTCGACACAGAATGCCAGAGCCCATCGGGGTGCTCTTGCGCTTCAACTAGCGAGTCGGCAACGGTGCTGAGGAATTGTTCCTGGCTGGAGACGTTCGGAGCGCTGACACATCTCCGCGGTAGGCGTCGTCCAAGTCTCGCAGTGCAACCTTCGACCTGGGGGACCAGGGTGGACTCGGCATCGATTGATGGATTGACCGGCGACCGATTATTGCGTCGCGGACAAGTCTGACCTTGTTGCGGCGCTGGGGAGAGGAATCAGGATCAAAGCCGCAACCGCCATCCAGAAGACGACGCTGATTTCGGGGACAAACAACCGGTTTAAGAAGAACGCCACCTCTGGGATCAACAATCCGATTATGAAGTGAAGCCAGCCCGGTTTTCGGGGTCGCCTCGAGAGATAGACCGCAACCACCCCGGTGATCGCTAGCGCCACCAGGAAGAAGGGCCAGCCGCCCAAACCCTCAGACTGAGGCAGGCCGGTATCGAGATTGTTGAGCGCCACTACCACCAGGCCGAGCCAGAACGCAATCGCGGCCACGGCTCCGGCCGCTCGTAAAAGGACGCTTGTCATCGATTTCGCCAAGACGAGCATATGCGGCCGCGATCAGGTGCCCGGCCCCTCGAGTAAATGGCGAAGTTCAACCTCTTTCTGCTATTCCCTAAAAGTGGCATAATTATGGCATGGCGCGGATGAGAGTGAGCACGACCGTTGACGGTTCGCTGCTCGAGCAGGCGAGAGATTTAAGGTCGGATCTGAGCGACGCCGGTCTTTTGGACGAAGCTCTCAAAGCCTTGCTCGCCCAGAATCGAACCGCCGAGATCGACCTTGGGTATGCGGTTTACGACGACCATCCCCTCGATGAGTCGGACGAGTGGGGCGACTTGGCTTCGTTTCGTGAGGCGGCCGCTTCGTCGTGAACGGACTACCACTCAGAGGGGAGGTGTGGTGGTGTGAGCTCGCCGAGATCCCCCGCCGTCCGGTGGTAGTCCTCTCCCGTGATGCCGCGATACCAAGACTGCGGAGAGCCCTCATTGCTCCGTGCACGACGATGATCCGAGGACTTCCCAGCGAGGTTCTCCTTGAGCCCGGGGATGATCCGATCCCACTTCGATCGGCTGTGAACCTCGATTCGGTCGAGAGCGTTCCGGTGGGGACCCTAACGCACCGTCTTGGCAGACTAGGAGACGATCGAATGCGCGAAGTCTGTTCCGGGTTGGCGGTTGCTGTCGATTGCATCCCCTAGGTAGGTCTTCTGTGAAGGTTGTCGCGGGCCATGGCCGCGGAAACCTTCACAAGTAGCGCCTGCCCGCCTATCTGTGAAGGTTTGCGCGGCTCAGAGTCGCGGAAACCTTCACGGATACAAATTCGTCAGTTCCGGGTCTGGTCGGTGCCCTTGAACGACTCTCGGATCTGGGAGGTGGCCGTGACGCCGGCGTCGGCGGTCTTCTCCAGGAACTCCACGATCAGTGCGAGATCTCCGGCCGTGTAGTCGGCACAGATGCGGCCAATGGCCTTGCTCATCGGTGTATACAGGCGGGCGACTTCGGCTCCCCGGTTGGTGACAGCTTCTACGATCAGACGTCGTCGGTCGGCGGGATCGGGTCGTCGCGTCAACCACCCGCCGGCCTCGAGCCGGTCGAGGATCCCGGTAAGCGTGGCGGGATGGATGCCCGTCGAGGCGACGACGTCGCGGGGCGCCTGCGCGCCCTCCCTGCCGATCATGTCAAGCACCTCGAGATCGCCAGGGAGAAGGTCGATGTGCGACCCCACGGCGTCGTTCTGGCGATGGAGTTGGTGGGTGAGCCGACGGAGTCCGATCTGGATGCGTCGCAGCGCCTCACCCCTTGTTACGGCTTGCGACTTTCGTTCTGACGTCATATATTATGAGATTCGTATAATATGATATCCTAATAAAGTTTACCAAGAACGAACATTGACCAAGTTTTCACCCTCGCCGGCCTTTCGCCTCGGCAACAAGGTTGCTAGCCGACTGATCCGGTGGGGTCTCCCGATGCGCATCCGTCGAACGGAGATAGCTCTTCTCACGGTGAGGGGGCGGAAGACCGGATTGCCGCGTTCGTTCCCCGTCGCCTTAGCAAAGAGGGAGGACGAGTGGCTCTTGGTGGCGGTTTACGGGGTCAGCGACTGGTCGCGGAACCTCGAGGCGATTCGAGAAGCGACTATCACCATCGCTAGGCGAACGACTCTGGTGCATGCGAGGCGTCTCGGTCCCGAGGAGGCAGGGTCGATTCTGCGGGAGTCGATGACCTCGGCTCCGGCGCTGGTCCAACGCATGACAGCGGCATATTTCACCGCCCAGGCGGGATCCGACATCCGCGCCTGGCAACAAGAGTCGGTTTCCCACCCGGTGTTTGTCCTCACCCCCTCGCAGTCCCCAACAGCTGGTCGAGGAATTGAACGACGGCCGGGTGGGCAGGATGAATGAGATGGCCGCCCGGCACCAGCACGAGTTCGGCGTTCGGCAATGCCGTGGCCAGGCGGTCATTGACGTTTCGCAAGACCTCGGGGGAGTCCTCGCTGGAGACGAGGAGCGCTTTCTGCTCGATGCCGGCGAGTTCTTCGACGCTGAGTCGGAGCGGTTGCTCACTCAGGTCGAGACCCAATCCCCGGGTCTCGGCGAGAACGGCCGGAGCCGCTGCTCGAAATAGCGTCTGCAGGTCTGATGGAAGCGATTCCCAGGCTTCGTCTCCCAACGCCAAGCGGATGACGGCCTCCGCAGCCACGGCAGGGTCCTCAGCGGCGGCGGCCAACACGTTGCGACGCAGTTCACCAGCCCAGGCGTCGGCCTCGGGATCAACCGTAAACAAAGCGGGTTCGAGCAGGACCAGCGCTCGCACCTTCTCGGGATGACGATGTGCGAGCGCCAGGGCGAGAGTCCACCGGTGCCGCGGCCAATCACGATGGCTGGACTAGCCGAGAGGACATCCAGCAGAGCGACCGCGTCGTCGAGATGCCGGTTCAGGTCCGATGAATCGAGGGGCTCACGTTCTGGGCTGCGACCAAAACCGCGCCTGTCGTAGATGAGACAGCGTCCGAGCTCACCTAGCTTTCGGGCCGCTTCCTCCCACAGAATGGCCGAGCTCGGGGTGCCGTGGACGCCGAGAATCGGAGCACCCTCACCAAACTCTTCGTAGAAGAGCTCGATTCCGTTGGCGGTTGCCGTCGGCATAGGCAACGAGCGTAGGCGCGGGCCAGGACGTCAAGCCGGAGATGACTAGGCGAGAATCCGATCATGCAAGTAGATCGAAAGGTCTTCGTGCCGGTGACTGACGGCACCAGGATCGCTCTCACGATCTATCTGCCCGAAGGTGACGGTCTGTTCCCAGCGGTGGTGGAGTCGCTTCCCTATCGCAAGGACGACGACTGCTTCACCCGCGACTGGAGGACTTACAGCTACCTGGCGGATCGGGGAATCGCCGGGGTGCGCATCGACATCCGTGGGACCGGCGCTTCCGAGGGTGTGATCGAAGACGAGTACTCGGCTCAGGAAATGGCAGACGCGGTCGAGATCATCGCTTGGGTTGCCGACCAGGACTGGTGCAACGGCAGCGTGGGAATGTGGGGAATCTCCTGGGGTGGATTCAGCGCCCTGCAGACGGCGATGCTCCAGCCCCCGGCCCTGAAGGCGATTGTCGCCATGCATGCCACCCACGATCGCTTTGCCACCGATGTTCACTACACCGGCGGCTCCATCCATGCCGCCGAGCAGGGTGACTGGCCGGCGTCCATGGTCGCTCTCAACGGTCTCCCGCCCGACCCAGAGATCGTCGGCGACCGTTGGCGGAAAATGTGGATGGATCGTTTAGAGCGAACCCCGCAATGGCTTTTCAACTGGTTCCGGCACCAGTCGCGCGACGCCTACTGGCTTCATGGCTCTCCCTGCGCGAACTACTCGTCGATCAAGGTGCCCACGCTCTTGATTGGCGGATGGCTCGACGGCTACATCGACGGCATGCTCGCCATGCTCGAGAACCTCGAATGCCCGCGTCGGGCGGTGATCGGGCCCTGGGGGCATTACCGGCCCGCCACGGGTGTTCCCGCCCCCACGTATGACCATTTCGATCTCATGGCCCGTTGGTTTGGCCACCATCTGCGGAGCGACGACAACGGGGTCATGAACATGCCCACCCTGACCGCCTGGATCAGGTCCGAGCCGCCTTACGACGCTTCGGTGTCTACTGGCTTCTGGCAGACGCAGGAGACTTGGCCCCAGCCCGGTCACAGCTGGGAGATGAGCCTCGGTGTAGGACCCTTGCGAGTTTGGGATGGTCCACAATGGGTAGGCTCGCACGCTCCCGCCTGGGACCGGGCCGTGATTGGTTCGAGCGATTCGACTGCAGACGATGAAGCCTCGATCGTCTTCGAATCAGAGGCCTTGGCTTCCGACCTCGACCTCTTTGGCAGCCCCCAAGTGGAGGTGGTGGTCGCCTCGGATCAACCGGTTGGTCTAGTGGCGGCCCGCCTCCTGGCAGTGTCGCCGGATGGCAAGGGTTTTTTGATATGCCGTGGCAACCGCAACCTGAAATTCCCGGACGACCTCTCCACACCGGTTCCTGTCGAACCGAATCAGTGGTGCAAGATTTCGTTCACATTGCTGGCCGCCTCGGCTCGAATTCCCAAGGGGTGGAGGGTGAGGCTGAGCCTGTCGGGGGCCGAATTTCCGATCGTCTGGCCACCGGGACGCCGGTTCAGATTGTCGGTCGACCCGACTGTGAGCCGGCTCCGGCTCCCGGTTCTCCCAGCCGGGGGGGACCGGGTCGAAATCCCTCCTTCCCCGCCGTCGCCGCCTGCTCCGGCCGCGACCCAACGCGACGACGTGCAGTGGGCCGTCGAACGTGGGGAGGCCCGGGCCATCTTCCGAAAGAGCACCTCGGGTGAAGAGCTTCAGGATGGACGACTGACGTACCGATCGCATCACGAGTGGGAGGTGGTAGTTGGCGACCACGATCCGGCTTCGACTGCGTTGAGCGCGAAGGTGGATATCGGGCTGGAGCGGACGGCGTGGCAGGTCGGAACGAAAGGCCGCGTGGCGATTACCGCCGACGCTGACTGGTTCTACCTGGAGGTAGGCCTGGAAGCAATCGAAGGGGGGGACCAGGTTTTCGAACGGACGTGGAAAGATCGAATCGAACGCATCCATGCCTGATGAGAGCCGGCTCTCGCCCCCCACGATGGCCTAGCCAGATAATTCTGTGGGCCGCAACCTTCGTACAACGACGGCAACAACCCTGGGTTTTCTTAGAAGCCGGGTGGCGTCGCCCAGCAGGCGGCAGCTCGGGTGTCGGTGGCTGCGATGATCTCGGGGTCGTCGTCGCGGCAGCGCCCGACGATTCCCAGACGTTCGGCTTCGCCCGATTGCAACAACGGACAGCGGGGATGAAACCGGCATCCAGCGGAGATCATTCTCGGATCGGGGATCTCGCCTTTGAGGATCTGTTCTTCTAGTTGCCGTGTCTCCGGCACCACCGATAAGAGTGCCCCGGTGTACGGATGCCGTAGGGCATCAAGCAGTTCATCCGTGGGGCCGACCTCGATTATTCGACCTGGTTAGTCCCCCGCGGGTGATCGATGTCGACCTCGGTACGCAGGCGCAGACGGTCGTGAAAGAGACCGAGGTACCCGGTGGCTACCGCCCCGAGGCTTACAGGCAATACCGGATCTGGGCGGAAAGGGAGGGAACACGAATCCCGATCACGGTCTGTCATCGACAGGACCTGGCCCTTCCTTCCCCGACGCTTCTTTACGGCTATGGCGCCTACGAGTCGGTGCTCGATCCCGACTTCGACCCGGCGCTGTTCTCGCTGCTCGATCGCGGGGTCGCGTATGCAATCGCTCATGTCCGGGGCGGTGGCGAGCTGGGCCGCCTCTGGCACCTCGAAGGGCGGATGGCGAAGAAGTCCAACACCTTCGGAGACTTCATCGCCGCCGCCGAGCATTTGCTTTCCGAAGGCATCAGCGCACCAGGCGGGATGGCGGCTCGGGGGGTGTCGGCCGGGGGCCTGTTGATGGGAGCTGTGACGGTCTGGCGCCCTGACCTCTGGCGGGCGATCGTGGCGGAAGTTCCCTTTGTCGACGCCATCAACACAATGCTCGACCCGAGTTTGCCTCTGACTATCGGCGAATGGGAGGAGTGGGGAAACCCAGCTCTCGAGGAACAGTTCGGGTGGATCCGCAGCTACAGCCCGTACGACAACACCGTGCCCGCCGCCTACCCGGCGGTGCTCGCCACCGCTGGCCTCCACGACCAACGTGTGAAGTACTGGGAACCGGCCAAATGGGTGGCCAAGCTCAGGACGGTCAACGCTGGATCGGAGCGCATTCTTCTCAAAACCGAGCTCGGTGGCGGTCATGCCGCCCCGTCGGGCCGCTACGACGCTTGGCGGGACGAAGCCTTCATCCTCGCTTTTGTAATCGACACGCTCACCTCAGACAGGGTGTCGACTTAGGTCGTCACCAAATTCGGTGCACCACGACCACCTCCACACAAATTCGGCGCGCCACGACCAACAGTTGGTCGCCCTGCAACGAATTACGTCTGAAGTAACCGTCGCCCTGCACCAAATTTGTTGTGCCCGCGCCCAACCGGCTGAGTTTTTCAATCCTGTGTTCCCGATCGCAACGCCGATCGGTGATTGGCTACCTCCCATCGGTGTAGGCTCGCGAACGTGACCAGAAGCAGGCGGCTGGTCGAAAGAGACGCCCAGCTTCACGCCCTCGACGAGGTTGTGGCCGAATCGGCGCACCAGGGTGGTGTCGTGCTTCTCTCCGGCGAGGCCGGTTTCGGAAAGACCGTCCTACTCAAGCTTTTCGTGGACGGGTTGGACCACCGTTACCGGGTCCTGACGGCAGCCTGCGAGCCGGTGGGGGTTCCGGCCCCCTTCGCTCCGCTCTTCGATGTGCTCGACGACCTCCCCGATGAGCTGCGAAACGACATCCGGACAGGGTCAGGTCGCCAGGCCGTGCTGGCGGGGATGCTCGATCTCCTCAAGAACGATCGGATCATTCTGATCATCGAGGATCTGCACTGGTCGGACGAGTCAACCCTCGGTCTGGTTCGCTACCTCGGGCGGAGAATCGAGTCGACCAGTAGCTGTCTCATTGTCACCTTCCGCTTGGAGGAGATCGACCTCACCCACCCCCTCAGACTCGTCATCGCCGATCTCGGGGGAGAGGCGACCCGGATCGACCTGCCACCCCTAACGATGTGGGGCGTGGAGCAACTGACTCAAGGCCTGGACCTCGATCCAGTACAGGTGCATGCAGCCACCCTTGGGAACCCGTTTTTCGTCGAGGCAGTGTTGCGACATCCGGAGAAGAAGCTGCCTCCGACAATCGAAAACGCCATCGTCGCCAACGTCGGCCAGCTTCCGAAAGCCGCTCTCGAGCTTCTCTACTTGGTGGCATTGAGTCCTGAGGGTGTCGAGCTCGAACTTCTCAAGGGCCTCGACTCTGAAGCCGGCACCCACGTCGACCTGGCAATTCAGAGGCGGATGCTCGTTTCCGAGCGAGGACAGGTGACATGCCGGCACGACCTCATCCGTGAATGTCTCGTCCAGTCCGTCCCTCCAGTGCTGAAGACCAGTCTTCATTACTTCCTGCTGACCTTCCTCGAGAGTAGGGCCGACAACACCCAGAACACCGCCCGACTGGCTTACCACAGCATCGGCGCCGGCCACGCCGACAAGGCTCTGAAGTATTCGCTCCAGGCGGCCCGGGATGCGGTCAAGGCGAGCGCCCATCGACACGCCGCATTTCATTACTCGAACGCTCTCGAATTTAGGGCCGGCATGGACCTCGACCTCCTCCAAAGGTGCCTCCTCGATGCCGCCATAGAGCATTACCTGATCAACTCATTCCAGCTCTCCATTGATCTATCTAGGCAGCGAATTGATCTCACCGAGACCCTCCACGACCAGGCCCGTGCTCGCGCTTGGGTGTCGTTCTTTGAATCTCGCCAAAACAACATCGCCGTGGCTCGACGGGAGGCGATGACAGCTCTCGAGGTTCTGCGACTGGAACCGGCTTCAGAAGAACTAGCCCTCGCCCTCTGCGTACTGGGCATGGTGGATCGAATGATGGGTGCTGAACGAGATTGCATCGCAAATTCAGATGAGGCAGTCGAAGTTGCCCGAGTTACCGGCTCCCCCTGGATTGAGGTCCAAGCCGCCACTTCGGCCGGAGGCTCCCGCTTACAGCTCAGCGACCGCTCCGGACGTGAACAGATTGAGGAAGCTATTCGTCTTGGTATCGAGGTTCGTGCGGTCGATGCGGTAGCGCGGGCGATGTATAGCTTGGCAATCTCGTACTACTTCAGCTTTGACGTGGACGAAGCGCGTCGCTGGTTTGGCAGGGGCATCGAATACACGAGCGCCGGTGAGCTCGACGCCTGGTATATCGCCCTTTTAACAACGGTGGCGGCAATCGACGTTGCCACCGGCCACTGGGCGGATGCGGACCAGAACCTCGAGCGGGTCCTCGGCCAACGGACTTGCATCTCTACCGAAGTTGAGGCGTTGGCGACGGTCGCCACGTTGCGGGCTCGCCGCGGTGATCCCAGATCCACCGAGATGATCGAGGAAGTGCTGGCACGGATTGACGAGGACAGCGGATTGAGCGAGCGGCTCATGGTGAGCCGACTTGCCATGGAGGGTGCTTGGTTGGGTCTCTTACCCAGGACTACGGCCAGCGATCGCTACCGGGCCGTGCTCGCCTCCGGGTACCTGGCTGACGACAAGCGGGAGCGGGGCATTTTCGCGTTCTGGGCTCGGCGGCTCGATTTCGATCCCCCCGAAGGCGACATTCCAGGCCCCGCCGGCCTGGAATGGGGCGGCCAGCCCGAAAAAGCCGCTGAAAAGTTCGAAGACAAAGGTTTTCCGCTGGAGGCAGCCATCTGTCGAGCGCTATCCCCTGACGCCGATCTTGATGCGGTTTTTTCAAGTATGGCTCGGCTTGGCGCCGAAGGAGCTGCTCGCGGCCTGCGCCTCGAGCTCACCCGGCGGGGCGTAAAACGGATCCCGCGCGGGGGGCGGGCCACCACCAGGAGACACCCGGCCGGGCTCACCTCGCGTCAGGCAGAGGTGCTGAAGCTGATGACGGCAGGGCTTTCAAATGCCGGTATCGCCGGAAAGCTGTACATCTCCGAAAAGACTGCCGGCCACCACGTTTCGGCCATCCTCTCCAAGCTCAATGCCTCGAGCCGTTCCCAGGCTGTGGCGGTGGCCGCTGCCAAAGGCTGGGCCGATTTGGGAGGCTGATATGCCAAATCTAGGCAGTCTCCCCGATGCGCTCCTGGGCTTGTCTTCGTACGGTTCCACCGTCTGAAGAAGGAGTCCTAAATGCCTCGCTACCTGGTTGAAAGAAGCTTTCCTGCCGGCTTAGAAGTCCCCGCTGGTCCCGTAGGCAGGAAGGCTCTCCACTCCATCGTCGCTTGCAACTCGGATCGCAATGTGACGTGGGTCCATTCCTACGTGTCAATTGAAAGAGGTAAGACTTACTGCCTCTACGACGCCCCCAGCCCGGAGGCGATCCGACTCACCGCCCAGACCAACGGTCTGCCCGTCGATCGGATCACCGAAGTCTCGGTCCTGGACCCCTACGCCTACCACACGACCTGATCCGGGTTAGAAGCCGCGGACCGCCCCACCGTCCACGCGGATCACCGCACCGGTCACGTACGAGGCTCGGGCCGAGCACAGAAACACCACGACGTCGGCTAGCTCCTTGGCGTCACCGAGGCGCCCAAGGGGGATGGCCTTGAGGTGATCCGTGCGCATCGCTTCTGCAGACATGGATTCATGAGCCGCTCGCCACGATTCGAAGCCCCGGAAGGCATCTGTGTCGAACTGGCCGGGGACCACGACATTGACCAAAACGTCGGGGGCCAGCTCCAGAGCAAGAGATCTGGCGAGGGCGGCCACTCCGCTTCGAAATACGGACGACAGCGCCAGCTCGGGCGTGGCCTCGAGAACAGAACGAGCGGTGAGAAAGATCAGACGCCCGCTGGCGCCGCGACGGAGAGCGGAAGCGGCGGTGCGAGCGGCCCGGAGCGCCGGACGCAGCATCGAGGCGAAGGCCGCCTCGTCGGCAGCGTCGGTGTGGTCGAGAATCCCTCCGGGCTTACCGCCACCCGTGTTGACCACCATGATCTCAAGCCCACCAAGGGCCTCGATCGCCTCCGTTACCAGCCGGTCGACCTCAGTGGCAACGTCGCCAGGTATTGCAATGGCGCCAATCTCGGCCGCGGTCGCCTGCAGACGATCTTCATCACGGCCATTGATTGCTACGGAAGCACCTTCACAGCGAAGGCCGGCGGCAACGGCTTTGCCGAAGCCCGACGACGAGCCGAGCACCAAGGCTCTCTTCCCAGCCAGGCCGAGGTCCACGAATTAGCGCAAAGACACGTAGACCTGTCCGTTCTCCTCCTTGACGGGGTAGGTGCGGACGGGCCTGGTGGCTGGAGGATTGGTGGGTTCTCCGGTGGCGAGGTCGAAGACCGATCCATGGCAGAGGCAAATCAAGCCACCGTTGTCAACCTTGCCCGAGGCGAGGTGGCAGGAGAGGTGAGTACAGAGGTTGTGGATCGCGTAGGCCTTGCCGCCCGAGCGGGCGATGGCGATCTCGACGCCGTTGACCTCAAAACGACGAACGATCCCTTCGGGGACCTGACCCGAGCGGGCGGCTCGCACGAATTCCCCGAGGGAATCGGGTCCGCTGACGCCATCATCAGCCTCTGTCTCCGGTGGGATCAGAAGGTCGCCAAGGTCCTGGTCTTCGTCGGCCAACATCGCGGGGTCGATCTTGCGGCGCTCAGTGATTAGCGATTTCGCCACCAAGATGTCGGAGCCGCGGTCAATCGCGAAGGCAGCCTCGATCTGCCCATCGAGCAGATAGAAGACAACAAAGTCGCGGTCGTCGACCGACCCACGGACCACGGTCTGGTCCCATTTCTCGGCATGACCGACATATTGGAGGCTGTAGTCGTATTGGTCGGACCAGAACCAGTGGGCGTCAACGTACGGCGTGCGCTTCCCCAGCATGTTGCGGGCCGCGGCGGTGCCCTGGCGAGTGGCATTGTCGAAATGCTCCACCCGCATCCGCCGGTCGAAGATGGGGTGGTAGTGGTTGGCGACGTCTCCAGCAGCAAACACCCCCTCGAGCGAAGTGCGGCAGAACTCGTCGACTCGGATCCCGTTGCCAACCGTAATTTCCGATGCGCGGGCGATCTCGACATTGGGTTGCATGCCGATCCCGACTACGACCGCCCCTCCCTCGATGGCATCGCCTTTGGTGGTTCGCACCACGACCCCGTTCGCGGTTTGTTCGATCGACTCCATTCCAGTTTCGGTGCGGAGATCGACGCCGGAGTCCCGATGGATGGCTCCGCAAACCAGTCCGAGCTCGGTCCCCAGCACCCGTTCCAGTGGAGCCGAGAGCGCCTCGAGCACCGTGACCTCGGTTCCCGCCCCCCGAGCCGAGGCGGAGACTTCTGAACCGATGAAACCGGCTCCGACTACCACTAGATGTCGGCCTGGACCGAGATGGGTGCGGAGTCGTTCGCATTCCTCGAGGTTGCGGAGGTAAAGGATCCCTTCCCCCTCCACCTCCGGAAGTCGGCGCGCCCGCCCTCCGGTGGCGATCAGCACGGCATCGCTTTGGATCCGTGATCCATCCACCAGGATCACATCGCGGGAGCCACGGTCGATCTCCTTGGCTTCGACCCCGAGCCGCAACTCGACTCCGTTCTCTTCGTACCAGGCCGGATCGACTGACCAGACATCTGAGAGCGGAGCTGCTCCCTGGAGATATTCCTTCGAGAGAGGCGGGCGCTGATAGGGGGGATGAGGCTCCTCGCCGACAATCACGACTTCGCCGTCAAAGCCCTCCCGACGCAGAGCTCTAGCGGCCGACGCCGAAGTCTGGCCGGCACCGATTAACACGAACCTCTTCATGATGACTTCCTATTCACACGGGGTCACGCCTCTTCGACTTTGGCGCCACGTCCAACCGGCCATCGCTCCTCCGCGGCGGGGGCCTCAGCTCGAACCCGCGGCTCGGGGTCAACGTACACCTCTCCAGCTTCCACCTTCACTGGAAACGTCGGTTGACATTCGCTCCACTCGTCGACCCAGCCGGTCGGAAGGTCGAAAGCCCACTGATGTCCGGGGCAAATGACCTTGCCCTGAAAAACGAGGCCTTTCGAGAGATTTCTCTGTTTGTGGATGCAGATGTCACGGAGGGCGTAGACGTAGCCGTCGTCAAGGAACAGGGCCATTGCGGTTCCATTGGCGTCGATCAGGAGCTTCTTTCGGCGTCGGAGCTCTTTGAGATCCGCCACCTTCACCCATTCGGCCACGCCACCTCCCGCTTCAGCGGAGTGTCAGGTCTTACTCCCAGACCTCGGACTTCAGACCGACCCGATGCCAGCTAGATCCTGCTCATCGACGCTGGGCATGTCGCCTTTGACGTAATAGTCAAACAACGCCTTCGTGTAAGAGAAACGCATGTCAGCTGCATCACGTACTGCCTCGAGACACTCTTCTTGTAGCTCTGGCGTATCGGCGTAGTTGAGGACGATCTGGTATCCGCGCTCACCGTGTACTTCATCGGAGGAGATGTGGAGCTCGAAGAACTCCGCCTCATCCTCGGTGAATCCGTACTTCTCTAGCAGCGGCGGGTACTGGCGCCGATAGATGTCTGGAACTTGTGATTCGAGACCAACAATCAGGGCGGCTGTTGCGACGACCCAGTTGCGGCGCATCGAGGTTGCATAGCACCAGGCCTGCAAACCGCGAGTCACCGGGTTCATGTTGTGGGGGTCCTCGACCCGCTCCCGGGTCGTCCCGCTTGCTTCCGCGAAGCGAATCAGGAGGTCGGTGTGGCGAATGTCCGCCAGTTCCTCCTCATACATGTTCTGCAACAGGAAGTCCTTGGCGTCAGTGGCGGAGTCGGGGGCGTTGCCGTAGATATAACCGAGATAATCAGCGAACGGACCAACATAATGAAAGTGATTCTCGGCCCAGCGGGCAAAGTGATGTCGCTTGAGGTCCCCTCCCGACCATGCCAGGCTGAAGGAAGCGTCCTTGGCCTCGCGCCCTTTCATCGCCTCCTTGAGTGCGACGCGGAAATCATCCTTGCTTAGTAGTTCTGCCATGAACCTCTCCTTTGGCTTGCCTGGTCTTTTGTATACCGTATACAGTTTCAGAAGTCAAACGGCGTTGGATGCTGGCCGCCCTTGAGTGCAACCTCTGGTAGCCCAGCCGATACTCAGTAGATGACGTAGGCCTTCCTAGCATCCGCACGATTCGAGCAATTGATGGAAGCACTTGGCAAACGACATCGCTCTCTTCGAGCCTCGGTGGCGGATGAAATCCGGGCCTGGATTCTCGCGGGCGACGTCGAACCGGGCGACCGACTGGTGGAGGACGAACTCGCCTCCAGGCTGGGAGTGTCACGGATGCCAGTTCGCGAGGCCCTGAGCCTTCTCGAGGCGGAAGGCTTTGTCGACCTGGTGCCCCGACGGGGCGCGTCCGTAGCCCAGGTTTCTCCAGAAGAAGCTGTCGAACTCTTCGAAGTTCGAAGCACTCTCGAGGGACTGGCCGCGCGCCTGGCAGCGAGGCGGCGCCACCCTGAATCTCTCGGCTCCCTGAAAGATGTCCTCACCAGCGGCCGGCAAGCGGTCAAGGCCGGCCACCGGGACGCAATGCCAGAGCTTCACCAGGCATTTCATGTGGCCCTCGGAGAAGCATCGGGCAATCAGTATCTCTACGAGTTGGTGGCCAACCTGCCCGCCAAGATCGAGTGGATCTTCAATACGCAGGTTCGAGCTCGGGCACCAGTCTCCTGGCCCGAGCACGTCCGGATCTTGGAGGTGATTCGGGAAGGGGACGAAGACGGCGCCGAGGCGATAACCCGGGCCCATGTTGAGGATTCGGCCAAGGCCTTCCTCGAAATGCTGGCGCAGAGCTCCGTCCATCGCCGCGATTCCAAGCGGCGCTAAGGGCCCGTTCATCTGTCCGGGCAGCGTCCAAGGGTCGCTTGTATACTTTATGCGAAACTCGTTAAAAGGTAACGGAGGACCCATGCGCACCGTCCAACAACTGACCTTGGCAGAGGCCAACCTGATGCTGGACGCAGCCCAAAAAGCCGCCGAGGATCAGGGCGTTCCGGAGGTGCTATGCGTCTCCGATGCTGCCGGTTATCCGATCGCCCTCCGCCGACTCGATGGCGGAAAGGTCACCAGTGTGGAAATAGCGATCAATAAGGCATTTACCGCCGCGGGCCATCGCAAGCCGACGCATTTCTATAAGAACGCCGTTCCGGGTGAGGAAGCGTTCGGGATCATGACCCAGCACATGGGCAAGTTCACGATTTTCGTGGGTGGCTGGCCCATCGAGCTGGATGGAGAGGTGATCGGAGGGATTTCGGCTAGCGGCGGCAACGGCGAGCAGGACATTGCGTGCTGCAAGGCTGGGATTGACGCCCTGATGGCACACCTTGGGCGAACGGCTGACTATTCGAAGTGGGAGACGTGACCACCACCGTTGCTGCCCCGGTGTCGGTTCACAACCGCATCGGTGGTGATCTCGTACCCTCCTCGGGGGGAACAACCTTTGAAGTGCACAACCCGGCAGCATCCGGGGTCGTTACCTCGGTCGCCCCCGATTCCCAGCCGGCTGACGTCGAAGCAGCGGTGGACGCCGCTCAGGCCGCCTTGGGAGGGTGGGCAGCCACCCCCACGCCAGTCCGCGCCGCAGCCCTGAACAAGGCCGCGGAAATAATCGACCAACAAGCCGATGAGATCGCCCGAGAAATGGTGGCGGAAATGGGAAAGCCACTCGCCGATGCCCGCAACGAGGTCAAGCGCACGGCTGACAACTTCAGGCTGTATGCGGGCGAGGCGTTGCGGCTGCAGGGAACTACGTTTCCCACCGACGACCCCACTGTTTCGGTGTTGACCATGATCGATCCGGTCGGAGTCGTGGGGGCCATCACCCCCTGGAACTTTCCGCTGAGCCTGGCCTCGCGCAAGCTCGGGCCGGCCTTGGCGGCCGGCAATACCGTCGTGTTCAAGCCATCCTCGATGACGCCGCTCATGGGTGAGCGGTTGGCGGCGGCGCTTGACGGTGCTGACCTCCCGGGCGGTGTTGTCAACGTCGTCCATGGGTTTGGGGCAGGAAGCCTGGTCGTAGCTGACGAAAGGGTGCGAGCGATCACCTTCACTGGCTCGACCGCAGTTGGGAAGAAGATCCATGCCGCCCTCGGATTGGGGCGACGAGCCCAGCTGGAACTCGGAGGGAATAATCCCGTTGTGATCCTCAGGGATGCCGATCCGCAACGGGCCGCGGCGGTCGTCGCCAGATCCTCCTTTGCCTTGAGTGGTCAGGCGTGCACAGGTGCCGGACGAGTGATTGTTGAAGCTCAGATCCACGATGAGGTACTCGAGTTGGTCACGGCGGCCGCAGCCGGGCTGCGGGTCGGCCCGGGCCTAGGCGACGAAGTCCACATGGGACCGTTAATCGATGAGCGAGCGGTCGACAGCATGGAATCGGTCGTGACGAGCGCGCTCGAAGCCGGGGCCCGTCTTGTCTGCGGGGGGACCAGGCTGTCGGGCGATCCCTATGACGACGGATGGTTCTTTCCGCCTACCATCCTGGCCGATGTCATCCCAACCATGACCATCTCCTGTGCCGAGGTCTTCGGTCCGGTCATCGGGTTTGAGAGGGTTGCCGATATCGACGAGGCCATCGCTCGGGCCAACGAAACGGAGTATGGGTTGACGGCGGCCATTTGCACCCGCGATCTGGCGAGTGCCCAGCGTTTCGCTCGCGAGTCCCAGGCCGGGGTGGTGCGGATCAACCGTCCCACAATCGGGACCGCCCTGTCCGCCCCATTCGGAGGGATAAAGCAGTCAGGAACCGGCATCCATAAAGAACAGCTGGGACCGACCGTGATGGACTTTTACACGCAGCAGCGCACCGTGTTCATGGGTTCGTAGGCAAGGAGGCTCCGAGTTGGTGGATATCGACCTTTGGGCGCAGCAGCTCACTCACTATCTGCAGGAACACATGGACACCGAGCGCGAAGCGCTTCGCTCCTACGCCCACCTGGCCGAGGAGACCAGGAGCGACCGAGTCCGTTTCCTCATCCAGATGGTGATCGACGACGAGGTGCGGCATCACCGGCTTTTTCAGGACATGGTTCACTGGATGCGATCCGAACATTCCGGCCGCGATGACATCGAAACCCGGATCGGAAAGGACGCCGCCGTCGGGGTGGGGGATGAGCGCGAACACCTGGTCGAGTTGACGGAAAAGCTGCTCGACTTGGAACGAGACGACGAGCGGGAGCTAAAGGAGCTGCAGAAGATCGTGACCGAGGTAGAGGACACCGCCTGGTGGTCATCTTTGGTCGAGGCGATGCGGCTTGACACCCGCAAGCACATCATGCTGATGGAGGCGATCAAGGACCTCGCCTCCGAGTAGGGCCACGATCGGCGTTCAACTGATCGCGTAGCGCCCGACGATCTACACCGCTACGACCGCTCCTCCGGTGCGGGGATCGACGGCCCCGACAATGGCGGCACCGGCTTGGGGCCGGGCGACTACCTGCTGGGCGCACCGGAGGCCAAAAGGGGGAACAATTTTCGTGTTGGCGGCGCGAGAGCGGAGCTCTTCGATCCCATCGAAGCCCTCTTCGATAACCACCCCGCCGTCGGACAGCATCTCCCAGCGGGGTGCAACGACCAGGACACCAGGGTCGTTTTCGCCTCCAATAATCTGACCGAGAGTCTGGGCGTTCCAGGGCATTTGATTTTCCCCGCCAGGGGTTCCGCCCAAAAACTGGGGCTCGCCCGCGGTATCGCTGATCGCCCAGGCGTGGAGGGTGGTCGCCGGCCGTTTCCCCGGCGCCGGGAAGTTGGGATGTCCCGGGTGGGTGGAAAAGCCGCGGCCGGGCCGGTTGTTGAGGATCAGGTCGAATTCATCGACCACCAAGCCACTCCCGAAGCGGGGAAAGGAATTGGAGTGGATGACGACCACGACGTTGCCCGCAGCGTCGGCGGCGCTGACCATCGAGGTCCCGGAGGAATCGGCCAGCGACTCACTCCGCGCGGAGATGACCTGGGTCACTCGGTCCCATGTTGCCCCAGGACCATCGTTGGGCCGTGTGTCCGCCAATGCCTTTAGCAACGATGGACCGTGGCTCGGCGCGGGGGTAGCCCAGAGTCGCCGATCTCCGACCGTTCTCGTCGCCGGTGGTTCCCATTGCGCCCGGATCGATCGGAAGTCATCGATCTCGATCACTCCGCCACGCCTTATGACTGAGGCGGCGACGATATCGCCGATCCTTCCCCAGAAGAGTTCTCCGCCACGTCTTACCCACTCCTCGATCAGGTCAGCCATCCTCGGCAGGCGGACCACTTCGCCTGGACCGATTGCAGTGCCGTCGGGGAAGAAGACCGTGCCTTCGGGATTGTGTCGCTCCACCAGGTCTGCTGATTCGATGGCCAGCGCGGTGCAGATTTGCGCCCACGGGAATCCCCCCCGGGCGAGCCGGATTGCGGGTGCGGCCAGGCGGTTCCGGCCTAGCAAACCGTGAGCCGCTAAAACGTCGTATCCAGCCGGTGCCCCTGGCACTCCGACCGATAAGGGACCGGTGGTCGTCAATTCCCCTCGTTCGGCGACCTTCGCCAACCGGCGCGGGGCTCCGCCTATCGCCAGCAAAGCGTCCGGTCGGGTCTTGCCCGGTTCGAGCCGGAGGGCCACGAGGTCACCGGCCAACCCACACTTGGGAGGGAGCAAGACCGTCTCGGCCAAGGCAGCGGTAACGACCGCATCAAATGCGTTGCCTCCCTGGCGGAGGGATTCGGCACCAAGAGCCGCCGCCATTGGCGCCGCCGCCAGGACCACGCCATCTGCGCCACGGCCGGTCGACTGCTCGACCATGATCGCGGTCGTACCCGAGAGCAAGCCCCCCACGTCTATTCCCCGAGGAATCTGCCGACCGACTGCGCCATGGCCGCTCGATATACGGCGTCGGCGACTGCCACGTCCTCCAAGCCGATCCCGAGTGATTTGTACAGGGTGATCTGTTCTGGTCCACCGGGTCGCGTTGTCTGACCGGAGACAAGATCTGCCAATTCCACCACCCTTTCCCAAACCGAGGTCCCTTCGCGTTCGGCGAGCAACAAATCTCCAGCCTCGACTTGCGCCTGCGAAATTGACTCGACCACGATCCAGTCGGATCGAGCGATTGTTTTGGCATCCAGTTCCCGGCTCTCTGGAGTGGTGGCTCCGACAGCAGTGATGTGGCAGCGGCGGGGGAGCGCGCGGCCGTCGAACAGCGCCTCGGTCGACCGGGTAGCGGTGATTACGAGGTCGGCTCCTTCGAGCGCGTCCCCGGTCATCTGAATAGTGGGTACCCCTGTCGACTGCTTGATCCGGCGCTCGACGTCCGCCGCATCTCGACGGTTGACCAGCCTTATCTCCGCCAGGTCGAACTCATCAGCGAAGGCGAGGGCATGGGCGACAGCCTGGCGACCAGCCCCGAACACCACCAGCACTTCGGGGTTCGGTGGGGCAAGGTACCGCGCGGCCACAACCGAAGTGGCCGCGGTGCGAATCTCGGTCAGGGTCGAACCTTCCATGACGGCCAGAGGCTCGCCGCTCGACAGCGCGAAGAGGAGGACCACAAAGCCAAACCGACCGTCTTTCGTGGTCGGGTAGACCTTGGCTCCCGCTCGGTCTGCGGACACCATCACTCCGCCGACCATGCTCAATTTGCCAGCCGGGGTGATCGTCCTCACCCGCTGTTGAACTGCGGACGAACCGTCGGCCAAGGAACGGAAGGCTCCTTCTATCGCTTCGGCAGCACTTTGCGGGTTAAGGATCAGGGCAACTTCGGCATCGGTGAGGTAAAGCATCAGCTGAGGGCCAACGTCTTCTTCAACGGGACGAGAAGGATTGCCGGTATCAGCACACAGACGGTGAGCACGGCCCGAAGGCCCTGGCCCTCCGCCAGGATTCCGATTAGGAAGGCGGCGACCGAGCCAACCGCGATCTGTGCCGAGCGATACGTGCCCAGCATCGATCCCTGGCTTCCGAACTCCTCGAAGGCCACGAGGTTGGCGATTGGAAACAAGGCGCTGACCGCCGCCGCAAAGATCACGGCCGCCACCGTCGTCACCGCCGAAGCTGGAGGAAGGGACCATCCGACTCCGGTGACCAGCAACAACAGGACGACAGTTCTCAACGTGGCCCCACTCCCGAGGCGATCGGCGACGGTACCAACCACAATCTTTCCGGGCGCGGACAAAACCCGGCTCGCAGCCAGCATCAGCGCCGCCTCAGCAGGGGAAAATTTCCAGGACGTAACCGCAAATAGAGCGAGGTATCCAACTATCCCGTATTGTGAAACGGTTCCCACCGCTCCCACTATTACCGGCAAGCGCATAGTTCCCAACCCACCGCGCTGTCCGGCCTTTTCAGGGGAGTCGGGGAGCTTGATGGCTAACAGGACGACTAGGCCGCCGGCGCAGGCCCAACTCGCAACTACGAACGCCTCTCTCCAGTTGTTCGGTCCCACTCTTGAGGCGAGGAAGGCGGCGCCTGCCAGCCCCGCCGAGAACGCGACGCCGAAAAATCCCATGGCTAAGCCCCGTCGATTACTGCCTCCGGCCAGCCCGGCGGCTTTCAGCCCGGGAGCGAAGAACATCCCAACTCCAAGGCCGATGATCGCCTGAGACGCCAGGAGCAGTCGAAATGTTCCAGATGCTGAGGCGAGGGCACAGCCAGCACTGGTCACTGCGAGGCTGAGAACGGCAACCGCTCTGAGCGGCAGCGCCCTTAACAACCATCCCCCTGCCAGGTTTCCGAGGGCTATGTCGGCGGTCAGAACCCCAAGCATCAGCCCCGCCGATGAGATCCCGAGACCTAGGGCTTCGGCGATGGTGGGGAACAAAGGTGCGAGGATCGACTCGGCCACGCTGACCGTTAGATACGACGCCACCACTGCCGCCAGTCCCAACCATGTGGTGCGCTCGGTTGTGCTCGGTAGCACCGGATCGGAGCTAGCCGCCGTCATGGTCCGCCATTGCGGCCAGATAGGCGGCTTCTGCCCGATTGATGTGGTCAAGGGCAAGATGAGCCGCGAGAGTCGAGTCGCGATCCCTAATCGCCTCGAACATCTTGGTGTGTTCACTCCAAGAGTCGGCGGCCCGCGCCCTGACCACGCGGGCGTATACCCACTGGATGGTGTCGCGAACGGTTTCGCTGAGCGCCACCAATCGCGCGTTTCCCGCCGCCCGGGCAACGAGATTGTGAAACGTGCTGTTAAGAATTGGAAGTGCCTCGAACTCCTGGTTGGCGACAGCTCGCTGTCCCCTTGTCACCAACTCAGCTAGGGCGTCGGTCAGCTCCGGGGTGATGCGCTCGGCTGCTAGGCGCGCCATTACGGCTTCGAGCGCCGAGCGCACTTCAAAGAGCTCCCTAACCGACTCTACGCCAAGAGTGGCTACCGAGGCCCCGTGACGAGGAACTACATCGACGAATCCGGCCGTACTGAGCTGACGCAGCGCCTCGCGTACGGGGTTGCGGGAGACACCGAACTCGGTGGCCAGGACTTCTTCCATCAGGCGCTCGCCCGGGCGGAAACGGCCCGAAAGTATGCCCGCCTTGATCTCTTCGGCGATCTGCCCGCTGAGCGGCAGGTGGGTTCGACCGAGGGGGATCAGGGCGGTGCCTGAAGATTGCTTCCGACCACCATCACCAGAAGGAGGGCCATTTCCGGTTGACGGGGACATACTGTCAACAGTATACAATAGCCCTACGGCCGCTCGGGCCGTTCGAAGAAGGAGCCTTTAGCTATGCGATCGAAACGAGAGGCCCTCGCCCTGATTCTGGGTCTACTTATGGCGTGCAATGCTGGCACCGTCGCCACCACGGGGGACGGAGACGGTTTGGCAACCACCAGCGGCGGTGGTGGCACGCAAGCCACATCTCCTCCGGCGGAATCCGCTGAGATCACAGTCATCCTCGCCGGCGAGCCCACGACCCTCGACCCACAAGTCCGAGATGACGGTAATGAGCGGGCGGTGAGCGACAATATTTATGAGACGCTCATGGCTCGCACTCCTCAAGGAGAGCTCGTCCCTGGTTTGGCGACCGCAGAACCCACCCAGGTGGACGACACTACCTGGCAGTTCACGTTGCGAGAGGGAATCAGCTTTCACAACGGCGAACCGTTCAACGCCGAGAGTGTGGTGGCGAGCGTCGATCGGATCATCGACCCGGACTTCGCTTCCGAACAAGTATCGTTCTTCTCGACAATCTCCGGGGCCGAGGCGGTCGATGAAACCACAGTCAACATTCTCACCAGTGAGCCGGACCCGATCCTTCCTGCCCGCATGTACTGGATGAAAATGGTCCCGGCCACGGCTTCGGCTGATGCCGCCTTCGCCGAGAATCCGGCCGGAACCGGTCCCTATCAGTTCGTGGAGTGGGTGCGGGGTGACCATGTGACCCTCGAGGCCAATCCCGACTATTGGGGCGATGAAGTCGGCAACGTGACCCGCGTCACTTACCGATTCGTGGCCGAGGCTGGCACTCGTCTTTCCGCCCTGATCGGTGGTGATGCCGACGTGATCACCAACCTCCAGCCTGAGGACGTGGGATCCGCACCGCAGTCTGCTTCCGTCACCGGTCTCGAGCACCCGGTGCTGATCATCAATACGACCGAAGGTGCCACTGCCGATGTCCGGGTGCGACAGGCGATGAACCTGGCGGTGGACAAGCAAGCCATGGCTGACGAATTGTTCGGCGGGAATGCCACTGTCGACCAATGTCAGATCCTCAGTGAATCTTTCTTCGGCTACAACCCCGACCTGGAGGCGTACGGTTACGATCCCGACGCGGCTCGGGCCCTCATCTCCGAGGCTGGTGCCGAAGGTGCCACCGTCGAGCTGATCGGGACGTCAGGACGGTGGCTGAAGGACCGGGAGGTGGTCGAAGTTGTCGGCAACTTCCTCTCCGAGGTCGGCCTGGTGCCCGACGTCCAGATCTTCGAATTCGACGAGTACCTCAACCGGCTCTTCGGGGATATCCGGCCGCCGGCAATCTACGTGACCAGCTCGAACGAGCTGCTCGACGCCGACCGCCAGCTTTCGGCCTACTACCACCTGGACGGGATCGGGGCGTCCAACGACGACGCCGAGCTGGCCGGCTGGATCGAAGAGGCCCGCTCGGAAACCGACGTCGCCGCCCGCGAGGGTCTCTACCACCAGGCTGTGCAAAAGGCTTGTGACGAGGCCTACTTCCTGTTCATGCTCAACATCAACGACGTTTACGGGATGAGCGAGCGACTGCAGTGGCAACCGCGGGTTGATGCGAAGATCCTTATCAAGGAAATGACGGTGAGCGGCTAACCACACGCTGATCGTCCCCCGGGATCACTCCCGGGGGACGATTTCGCAGAAGGAGGCTCAATGGGGCGGTTCCTACTCAAGCGGCTCCTCCAGGGAGCGATCGTGGTGATCGGGGTCACCGTGGTGGTGTTCGTGGTCACCCGGCTCATTGGCGACCCGGTGCGGGTCATGCTCCCTCTCGAGGCTACGCCCGAGCAGCGGGCGGCCTTCGCAGCCCAGTTGGGTTTTGATCGACCGATCCATGTGCAGTTTTTTGATTTCGTCGGCTCGGCGCTTCGCTTCGACTTCGGGAACTCGTTATGGCAGGACCGCCCGGCGCTGGAGATCGTCCTCGAGGCCCTGCCCCGCACCCTCCTGCTGGTGGGAGCATCGATGGTGCTCGCGGTAATCATCGCGATCCCGCTCGGGATCCTCACCTCCCTTAAGCCGGGTGGCTTTCTAGATCGGCTCCTGGTCACCTTGAGCCTCATCGGGCTCTCGATGCCAAACTTCTGGCTGGGGCTGCTCCTGATCGTGATCTTCGGGGTGCAACTTCAGATCTTTCCTATCTTCGGGTCGGGTAGCCTCGCCCATGCCGTTCTCCCGGCTGTCACCTTTGCTCTCCCTTCGGCGGCGCGACTCGTGATGCTGACGAGATCGGCGATGATCGACGAGCTCAACAAGAGTTACGTGCAACTGGTTAAGGCCAAGAACGTGCCCTTCCGCCGTTTGGTCGGGGCCCATGCCTTTCGCAACGCCGCCGTCCCGGTCATGACGATGACAGGGTGGGAGTTGATCCGGGCCCTAGCCGGCTACTCGGTGGTAGTGGAAACCGTCTTCGCCTGGCCAGGTCTCGGGTTCCTCGCCATCCAGTCGATCACTCGTCAGGATCTGATACTTCTCCAGGCCATTGTTTTCGTCGTTGCCCTGATGATCATCACCATCAACATCCTGATGGACGTGGCTTACAAGTACATCGACCCTCGCATCAAGCTGACCTAGGAGTCATGATGGCTCAGACCGTGGCTGCCCCTGGTATTGCCACTCCGGGCATGGCCCGCCGCCTGGCGGGGGTGGTTGGCGAGCTCTGGAAGGACAAGGCCGGCTTTTTCGGATTGCTAGTGATGTCCTCGCTGCTCCTGGTGGCAATAGCGGCTCCACTGCTGGTCCCTCACGACCCCGCCGCCCAATCCCTCTCCGACCGACTCGTTCCACCTTTCTGGCTCGAGGGAGGCTCGCTCGAGCATCCTCTCGGCACCGACAACCTCGGCCGCGACGTGCTGGCGCGCATCATTTACGGATCGCGAGTGTCGCTCATCGTTGGACTCGGTGTGGTGTTGATCTCCGGGACGGTCGGAACCGTTCTCGGCTTGCTGGCGGGTTACAACGGCGGCCGGGTCGACAGCGTGATCATGCGCTGGCTTGACACCCAACTCGCTTTCCCCGGGTTGCTGTTGTATCTGGTCATCCTCTCAGTAGTGCGGCCGAGTCTTCTGGTGTTGATCGTCATCCTTCCTATCAACGCCTGGATGGTCTATGCCCTGCTGGTCCGGAGTGTGGTCCTGTCGGCCAAAGAAACCCCCTACGTGGAAGCGGCCGAAATCGTCGGGGCCCGGCCGCGGCGAATCATCTTTCGCCATATCTTGCCCAACCTGGCGGCACCACTTTTGACTTTGGCGGTGCTGGAGTTCGCGAGTGCCATCCTGGCTGAGGCGGCCCTCTCGTTCCTCGGCCTCGGCATCCAGCCGCCGGCCATGTCCTGGGGTCTGGATGTGGCGATCGGAAGGGAGTACGTATTCAACGCCTGGTGGCTGGTCACTTTCCCTGGCATCGCCATCGCCCTCACCGTGCTCGGTGCCAATCTTTTCGCCAGCTGGCTACGTATCGTCGCCGATCCGCACGAGCGCGAAAAGCGCTTTGCCGCCGGACTGGGTACGACGGGCGGCCGAGGTGCCTGACATGGACACATCGCTCGGTGCCCCCCTTCTCGCAGTCGACGACTTGCAGGTCTCCTTCTTCACCCGCCGGGGGGTGGTCCAGGCGGTACGGGGCGCCAGTTTCACCCTCGATCGTGGTCAGACCATCGGCCTGGTGGGCGAATCGGGCTCGGGAAAGAGCGTCACTTCCCGGGCAGTAATGGGGCTGATCGAGTTGCCAGGCAGGATTGTCGCCGGTGACATCCGCTGGAAGGGCAAATCTCTCTTAGGCAAGGATGGGCAAGCCTATTCCAATCGCATCCGGGGCAAGGAGATCTCGATCATCTTTCAGGACCCGATGACATCGCTGAACCCCCTCATGAAGATAGGCGACCAAATCGGCGAGGTGCTCGGGCATCATCTGGGAATGGACCGAGCCTCCGCCAAGAAGCGGGCCATTGAATTGCTCGATCTGGTCGGTATCTCCTTCCCCCGCCAGCGGGTTACCCAGTTCCCCTACGAATTTTCGGGGGGGATGAACCAGCGGGTTGCGATCGCCATGGCGCTGGCCTCCGAACCGGAGCTGCTTATCGCCGACGAGCCGACCACGGCGCTCGACGTCACCATCCAGGCTCAGATCCTCGAGCTCATACAACAACTGCAGGCCGATCTCGGTCTGGCGGTACTCCTAATCACCCACGACCTGGGAGTCGTGGCGGGACTGTGCCAGCGTCTGGCAGTCATGTACGCCGGCCGGATCGTCGAGACTGGTAAAGCCGAGGAGATCTATTCCGACCCCGGCCATCCCTACGCCTGGGGCTTGATCGGCTCTACCCCACGTCTCGATGTGGTGGTGTCGAAGCTGGTGAGCATCGCCGGGGCTCCGCCCGATCTGATGCGGCCGCCAACCGGTTGCGCCTACGCGCCGCGCTGTGAGCTGGCGGTCGAGATGTGCGAGCAGGTTTCGCCCGAGCTGATTGAACATCTCCCCAATAGGAAGGTTGCGTGTCACCGTGCATTCGATATCAGAACAGTCGGTGCGCCCGTCGCTTCCGGAAGCTGACACCGAGCCACTCCTCAGGGTTGAGGGCCTGACCGTCCACTTTCCAGTGGGCCGGGCAGGTTTCTGGGGTCGGCAGAAGCAGGTCCTGCACGCCGTGGACGGAGTCAGCTTCGACATCAAAAGGGGCGAGACCCTCGGGCTGGTAGGCGAATCCGGCTCCGGGAAGTCGACTACGGGCCGGGCCATTCTGCGAAAGGTTCCGATCACCGCAGGAAGCATCATCTTCAAGGGCCAGGACATCACCAATGTCAAAGGCGAAGAGCTGCGCCAGTTACGTCGTCACATGCAGATGGTCTTTCAAGACCCCTTTGGATCGCTCAACCCCCGGATGCGGGTGCTTGACCTCGTTTCCGAACCGCTCATTGTGCATGGTCTCGAGCCGAACAGCGAAGCCTGCTCTGATCGCGTACTCGAGTTACTGGAAATCGTCGGCCTGCCCAAAGATGCCGCCGTTCGCTATCCCCATTCCTTCAGTGGAGGCCAACGGCAGCGGATCGTGATCGCCCGGGCGCTCGCTCTCCGGCCCGACCTCATCATTGCCGACGAGCCCGTGTCTGCTCTCGACGTCTCCATCCAGGCGCAAATCGTCAATCTGCTGGCCGACCTCCAGGACGAGTTCGGACTCACTTATCTCTTCATCGCCCACGACCTGTCGGTGGTCCGCCACCTCTCTGACCGGATCGCGGTCATGTATTCGGGAAAGTTGGTGGAGCTTTCCGACCGGGATGCCATCTACAACAGTCCCACTCACCCCTACACCGAGGCACTCCTCTCGGCGGTGCCCATCCCCGATCCGGTTCTGCAACGCGAGCGGCGCCGGGTTCCGCTCACCGGCGAGATCCCCAATCCCATCAGCCCCCCACCCGGATGCCGGTTCCATACGCGGTGCCCGATCGTCGAGGACCGCTGCCGGTCCGAGGAGCCTCCCTTGGAGGACAAAGGGGCGGGCAACGTCGCCGCCTGTTGGTTCCGCTGAGTCTTTCAAGGGTTCCTGCGTGCACGGAATGACCGTCGATGCGTGAGATCGAGACGACCACCACCATCCCGGCCGGCAGCTCGGTCTGGATGGCAATCGGCATCGGGGTGTTTGCCGGCATGCTGTCGGGGCTCTTCGGAGTCGGAGGCGGCATCATGGTCGTTCCTGCCCTGGTCGCCTTCCTGAACATGGACCAGCGTCTCGCCCAGGGGACTTCCCTAGTGGCGGTAGCCCCAATGGGCCTGGCGGGAATGGTCGGATACGCCCTGAACCAGAGCGTCGACTGGGTGGTGGCCCTGCTCCTTCTGGCCGGGTCGACCGCCGGAACCTTTATCGGGACCAAGCTCCTCCGCAGCCTTCCGATCAGGATTCTGCAGGGTTCCTTCGCGGCGCTGCTCGTTCTCACCGCCGTCCGCATGGTCTTCGATATCGAGGAGGGCGCCGGTCACCTGCCGATCGACCTCGGAATCGGGCTAGGGCTTGTGGCGCTCGGCCTGTTCAGCGGGGCATTGGCGGGCCTGATGGGAGTAGGGGGCGGAGTCATCATGGTGCCGGCGCAAAACGTGCTTTTCTCGATTCCCAGCGCTCTGGCCAAGGGCACCTCGCTGGCGGTCATCGTCCCGACCGCCATCGTCGGGAGCATCCAGAACGTCCGGCACCGAACAGCAGATCTCCGGATCGGACTGACCGTCGGTGGGGCCGGGGTCGTGACCTCATTTCTGTTCTCGCTACTCGCGGTCGGTCTCGACCCCACGTTGTCGGCCGTTCTTTTTGCGATCCTCTTGGTCGTTTCGGCGATCCGCATCCTCTGGGGGATGCGCGATTCCCGCAGGCACTCGGATCAGCCTGCGGCCTGAATCAGGCCTACGACGTCGCCAGCGCATCCCCATGACAAGAGAAAGCCTTGACCGCCGTGACCGTAGTTGTGAATCACCGGACGGCCATCCGCTAGGCGGTCGCTTTCGAGGCGCACTTCCGACCGGCCCGGTCGGACGCCGACTCTCGATTCGACGAATTTCGCGTTGTTCAATTCGGGGACGAGGGCCCGGCAGTCGGAGAGGATGCGCTCGGTCGTGGCGGAATCGGGAGCGGTGTCGTCGTTCCCTGATTCCCGGGTGCCGCCCAGGATCACCTCGTGGCGGCGGGGATACACGTAGCGAATCCGGTTCGGGTCTCCTTCGTAAGAGATGCCCTCCTGAATACCGTCCGATTTGACCGCGACGACCTGTCCTCGTACCGGGACCAGTTCTCGATCACCGCATAGTTCCCTTGCTCCCAGGCCGCTGCAGTTGACCAGCACCTTCGCGTCTGTCTCATCGAGTGATCCCAGTCGGCGGGCCTCGATCGTGCCACCGTTGGTTTCGAAGCGAGCTTGCAGCCAGGGCAGATAGACGGTGGGGTCGATCAGGAACCCATCGATTCTCCACCCGCCGGAGTATCCGTCAGGCACCTCATCGGGTTCGAGCGTCCGGATCCAGGAAAACCGGTCCTCCCAGCCGAGAGGTCGAAAGGGCGCGGTTTCGAGTTCCCGCTGGACCAGGGGGGAAACGCCCGAGGCATCCTCCCCTGAGAGTTGCTGGAACACGCCCCGGCTTTTGAGCGCCCACTCGAATGATCTGGAGCCGGGAGCGGATCCGGTAATCGTCCATACCGCGGCGGCCATCATCGAAGTTGTCCCGGTGGCTAGGGCGGCCGAAACAATCGAGGTGGGGTACCCGGCCTCTTGGATCGCCACCGCGCAGGTCAGCCCGGAAACTCCGGCGCCGACCACGAGTACACGAGGGACTACCCGGCTCACGATCCGCGAACCTAATGCTATAGGCTGCGGGAACCACGGCCTATAGCATTAGGTTGCAGTAAGGCCTCAGATCTTGGGGAGCTTGAACCCGGACTTCTCGATCACCCGGTCTCGCGACTCCAAAGCCATTCGTCTCACGGCCGGCCAGTCGACGTGGAGAAGCTTTCCGCCTTGCTTCATGACGCGTCCGCCAATGATCACCGTGTCGACATTGCCGGTGTCCATACCGGTGACGACGGCCGTGGCGGGATCGTTGAGAGGGGTGACGTTCATGCGATCCGTGCGCAGCAGGATCAAGTCTGCAAGCTTTCCCGGAGTCAACGTTCCCACCTTGGAGTCGAGGCCGTTGGCCCTGGCGCCTTCGACTGTGGCGAAGGCCAGCACCTCTCGGGTCGATACGGGATCCTTGCCGGACCGAGCGGCTTGCGCCCGTTGCAACGGGAGGATCGATCGCATCTGGTTGAACATGTCGGCGGGGACGTTGGTTTCGACATCGACGCTCAAGCTGGGCCGCAGACCACGATCCAGGAACTTCTGGATCGGAGGCATCCCGTGGCCCATCATCATCTCGACCGGCGAAGCCAACGAAACCGTTCCCCCGGTATCGACGATCATCTGGATCTCGGTGTCGTTGAGGGTCGTGCAGTGGATATAGGTGGTGTCGGACCCAAGCAGGCCTGCCTCGCCGAAGCGTTGTACCTTGGCGTCCTGGCCATAGGTTCCCACTCCAACGTGGGTGGTGATCCGGGCTCCGGTCTCGCGGGCCAGCTTCCAGTGGTCGCGGGACACCTCGAAGTCGGTGAACTCAGGACCGGGAGCCGCCAGAGCCAAAGTCAGTCTCTGGTCAGTGCTGGAGAAGTGCTCGGTAGCGGCGCGGACAAACCAGCTGGGCTGACGTTCCTCCCACTTGCCCCACCAGGGAAAGCCGTAGGCAAAGACAGCTCGCAGGCCGGAATCGTCCAGCGCCTTGATGACAGCATCCGTGTGTTCGGGCGACGCCTGAATGTGAGACCAATCGAGGAGAGTGGTGATTCCCGCGTCGATCGCGCCCAGGGCTGAGATCAGATTCCCGACGTAGGCGTCCTCAGGGCTAAAGGCGGGTGCCAGCTTGTGGAGCACGAAGGAGATGTAGCTGGTCCGACCTTCCAGAGGGACGTCGGTCCCGATGTTGCGGAGCAGTCCCTCCCAGATGTGGCGATGGGTATCGACAAAGCCGGGCATGACGATCATGCCGGTCGCATCGATCACCTCTACCTCGCCGTTCTGGAGGTCCCTGCCGACGGCAACGATCTTCTCACCCTCGATGACAACATCGCCAGTCGGGAAGTCCCCGAGGCTGGGATCGAGGGTGAGGATGGTGCCACCCCTGATCAACTTTCTTCCCGCCGGCACCTTTTTGAAGTCGGTGCTACCGGAGTAGAAGTCGGGCACCACCGCCGCTTTGGGAGGCCGGCTGCCGAGCACGAGGCGGCGGGCTCGC
The DNA here is from genome assembly GCA_050741915.1 of Acidimicrobiia bacterium. GTDB lineage: Bacteria > Actinomycetota > Acidimicrobiia > Spongiisociales > ZC4RG35 > JACCTH01. Next base: position 957 of record JBOGEX010000162.1, on the reverse strand, counting down.
CGGAAGTTCCTCTTCACCAGCTCCTTGATGTCGCCGGCCTGGAAGAGCACGATCCCGAGTAGCACCAGTACGCCGATGATCATCGACCCGTCTGTGGGTGACAGACCCAGATAGGGGAGGACCGTCAGGATGAGGGCGAGGAGCAAAGCGGCCACGGTGCCGCCGACGAAAGTGGCCCTGCCACCCGCCAGAGAAGCTCCTCCGAGAACTGCGGCGGTGATGCTGTTGAGGGCAAATGTCGACCCCACCTGGGCGTTGCCGACGGGGGTTCGAGCCATGACGAGGAAGGAGGCCACCGCGGCCAGGGTCGCGGCGAAAAGAAGAGCCCTAACCCGAATCCAGTTCGTACTCACTCCACCCCGTTTGGCCGACCGTTCGTCAAAGCCGACGGCCCTTACTTGCAGACCGGAGCCCGACGCGTGCAGCCAGAGATCCATGAGGGCGGCACCGACCGCGAGGATGATGAAGACGATCGGTATCGGGCCAACGCTCGCTCTGAGGAACGACACGAAGCCACTGTTGATGGCGCCTTGAGCGGTGGGCCTCAACGTAAGAGAGACTCCGTCGAGGATGCTCATGGTCGCAAGGGTGGCGATGATCGATGGAATCTTCACTCCACGTATGAGCCCGGCGTTGACCAAGCCCAGCACCAATCCAGCGAGGATCACCACGCTCACTCCTTGGAGGATCCCTGTCGCCGGGGCGTTGGTAGCAATGAGATAGGAACCGATGACCACGCCGAGACTGATCATCGCCCCAACCGAGAGATCGAGATAGCCCACCAGGAGGGCATGAGTCTGGGCCATGGTGGCGACGATGAGGGGCAGAGCCAGAATGAGGATCTGGTTGACGTTGGTTGGGTTGATGAAGCCCGGGAATCGGGTGTTCGTGAACCAGAGCAGACCTCCGACGAGGAGAATCTGGAGAGCGACCGGCATCCAGAGCCGGAAGCGGATG
>JBOGEX010000161.1:0-15357 GCA_050741915.1 Acidimicrobiia bacterium | reverse complement strand
CAACCGAACTACGCCGCTCCCTCTCGGTGATCGACCGATGCATCAACAGCTACCTCACCGACGCCGGACTCGCCGCAGCATGAAACGTGTCACAACTGTAAAGATCTACGGAACCAAGGTTCTCTAGCCGGGCACCACTGTACGCATTGCATTTGCGCCGTCAGGCAACGAGCAATAGCCCACTCGAACGCCCCGGTCCTCCACGCGCACCACCTCCTCTATGGCGCGGTTGTCGGGGCACCGGTCGGTCTTCGACGGTCTTTGCGGAGAGATTGATTTCGCTCGGATTGTCGTTGGGCAGATGGGACACGCGAGTCATCGATATCCGATGCTGGTTGTGCTCGAAGCGTCATCTCGCAGAGGACGGTAATCGGTCCATCTGACACCTTTCGGGGTGCTGCCTCAGCTTGGGCGAGAATCGCGGCGTCAAGCCTTCATGGCCACTACCACTAAAGACATACCCTGGTGTATTATGACACCATGGCAAGAACGCAGATCTATCTGGGCAGCGAGGAGCTAGAACTCCTTGACCTCGTGGGGCGTGTCACCGGCGCTTCCCGCTCGGAGCTGATTCGGCGCGCCATCCGCAACACCTTCGGCGAAAAGAGCAAAGCCGACAGGCTCCAGGCGCTCGAGACCAGCGCCGGCTCGTGGCAAGGCCGCCACTTCAGCGGCGCCGAGTACGTGGACGCGATCCGCGGGGATCTCAGCAAACGGCTGCGCCGCCTGGGCCTCGAATGAAGCTCATTGATACAACAGTCGCCGTCGATCATCTCCGCGGTGACCAGCCCGCTGTCGAACTTCTCAGGTGCCTCATCGACGAGGATGAGATGGTCGCCGCCAGCGAGCTGGTCCGATTCGAACTCCTCGCCGGCGTTCGCGACGACGAACTGGAAACCCTCGAGCAGTTCTTCTCGGCTCTCACGTGGATTTCTGTCAACGAGGGTGTGGCCCAAACCGGCGGCGAGTTAGCGCGCAGACACCGCCAGGCATATAGCGGCATCGACGACGTCGACTACCTCATCGCCGCTACCGCCCTCCTCCTCGACGCTCAGCTGCTGACTTCGAACGTCCGTCATTTCCCGATGCTCCCCGATCTGAATCCGCCGTACTGACCTCGTCTGCAACGCCAGGTCCGGATCTTCAACTTGTGAGATGCCCGCCGGAGTTCCGAATCTGATACGGGGAAAAGGCACGGCTAATGACTCTCACCGAACTCATTGACGATTGAAACCGCCGACGTTTCCCTTGGTCCACGCCGACCTTCGTTCTTGCGACCCAGACGGGGCGCTTTCCGAACCGTTTAGATAGCAAGAACGAGCCACCGCTGGGCAATGGTGTCGGAGAGGGGACTAGAACCCTAAACCCACTTGGCGTCGGGTCGGTGAGTTCTCGCTGGCGACATGATCAATGGCTCGAGCAGGTCTTGCATGCATACTGCATGCCTTACACTCGGAGCGGTAGTGTGATCAGCATTACAAAGTCGGTTCAGATCCGGAATGTCCCAGAAGACGTACACCGGGCTCTGCGTGAGCGGGCCGCTCGTTCTGGGATGTCGCTCTCGGACTACCTCCTAGGTGAGCTCGTCCGCGCCGCCGAGCGTCCTCCGGTGGCAGACGTCCTCACTCGGGCCGGCGCCCGCCATGGAGGCGCCAGTCACAACACGATCGCTGAAGCGGTGAGAGAAGTCCGCCAACGGGCACGATCATCGTCGACACCTCCGCGGTAACAGATGTTCTGGCCAGTTGGCCACCCAACATCAACCTCCGGGCCCGACTTACCAACGACGGCGAACCTCCACGCTCCCCACGTCCTCGACATCGAGTTCCTCCACATGCTACGAAAGCTGGTCCGCACCCGCGACCTCTCTCCAGATCGAGCCGAGGACGCCCGAAGCGACTTCGCCGACCTCACCATCGTCCGGTATCGCACCTACCGCTTGCCGATCGGATCTGGGAGTTGCGCAACAACCTCACGGCATATGATGCCGTCTTCGTCGCCCTCAGCGAGATACTCAGCACTCCCTCTTGACAACCGATGCTCGCCTGGCCCGATCATCTAAACACTTCGCCCAAATCGAGTTCTACCCGGCCCCCCGCCGATAATCCTTACCGGAGTAGGAGGACGACTCGCCGGTGCGGATTCAGGCAAGTGGTTCGCCACATTCACCTCCGGTGTCGGAGGTGCGAATGAAACCCCATGTACACGCGATCCTTGGCGACCTGGCTAGCGGCTGCTTGATCGGGGTCAGAAGTCGAGGAAGAACCGCAGCGCCCGGGAAATGGCAAAGAGCGATTCGTCGTTCGCACCACCGATCCGAGTGACTAGCCGCCGGTGGGAGATCGACGTAACGTCCTCGCACTTGGCGTAGCTGACAGCGTCGAGGCCTGTGGCACCGGGGTCGAGCTCGATATGCGACGGCAACCCCCGATGGGTGGTCGTGCATGGAACCACGATCACCACGCCCGCGGGACTTTCGTTGAGCCGATCCGCCGATACGACTACGGCAGGTCGGCGACCGGCCTGCTCGCGACCGATCGGTTCGCCAAAACCAACCAGCCAGATCTCGCCTCGTCGGGCGCTCACCTCGCACGGTCGGCGAGAGACTGGCTCTCCCCCGCCCGTTCGGCCTCGATCTCCGCCCAAGACTTCCCGTCCTGCCGGAGTTCGGCATACCGGGCTGCGAACAGATCGAAGAAGATTCGCCGTTCGAGCGCGTCGACTGCTTCGTCGAGGAGCTCCGTCATCGGCCGACCAGTTGTCTTCGCCAGCTCGGCAAAGCGGTCGCGGGTGCGTTCACTCACGCGGATCGTTGTGCTCATCAGGCAAGTCTACATCCTGGTAGACCATTTCATCTACCTGGCTCGATGCAGATTCGTTCTTGCTACCTAAATGGGTCGCTTCCCGTACCCGTTAGGTAGCGAAAACGAGTGGTGACCACTGGGCCACCGATGGATCGAAGGACCGACCCATACGCGAGAACCTACAGCTCTGCCTTCGAAGCGTACTTACGTTGGGCGGCCTGCTTTGGAACACCCAGCAGGGCACCAATTTCGGACCAGCTGCGACGCGCCTGACGAGCCGAACGGACCGCGGCAGCGAGTTCAGCCTCGACCTCGTTGCGCTGATCGGCCAGCTTGGCAATCTCACGTAAGGCAGTGGTATCGGCAAGCTGCGGGTCAGCCGAATCGACCTTGCTGGCCCATTCCTCCAAGGCTTCGACGCGTGCGGCTCTCGTCTTACTCATCTAGACCACCAACCCCTCAGGAACTTCGGCCGAGCGCTCATTGCATGAATCACAGCGGTTCCCTCCTCATCTGTGACCACGCCAATCTCCAAGGCTCGCCGTTCATCGACGGGCCAACAAGCATCATGACCGCCGGATCATCAGTTTCGAACGCCCGGCAGTGGTGTCGTAATGCGTGGATCATGTCTTCGTCGGACAATCCCATGCTACCCCGGCGCAACCGAACCGTCAACAGATGTTGACAGCTCGAAGGTTCGGCTTTGGTCCACGCCGACGGTTCGCTTTTGCGACCCAGACGGGGCGCTTTCCGTACCGTTTAGGTCGCAAGAACGAGCCACCGGTGGATTTTGCGTGTCGGAGGGGCGAATCGAGCCCTAAGCCCACGGGGCACGCCTAGGTGAGTTCCGGGTTGCTGCATGACTCTCCACCGTGTGAAGTCGTCGGAATACACTGCTTGCATGACCGAGCAAGAGATGCAGCTCATCACCGTCGACCCCGACGTGCTGCACGGCCAGGCGCACATACGGGGCACCCGCATACCGGTCAGCCTGGTACTGGGTTGCCTGGCCGAAGGGCTGACCGAGGAGGAGATCCTCGAGGATTACCCCACCTTGACTGTTAAAGGCATCCGGGCGGCTGCGGCCTACAGCGCTGCTCTTGCGAGCGAGGACGTGCTTCCGCTGCCACTTCCGTGAGGCTTAAAGCCGACCAGAACATCCCGGCTTGAGTCATCCAGCTGCTCAGTGAGCATGGTCATGATGTCGCCACCGTGTCAGAAGAGGGCCTCATCGGCGCTCCAGACCGCCTCCTGGCCGAAGCTGCCAAATCCGAGGATCGCATTCTGATCACCCTCGATCGAGGCTTGCTGACATCCGCCGTTACCCGCCAGGAACTCATTCCGGCATCTTCGTGGTGCATGCCAGGGATCTGCGTCCCGGGGTCAGCCTCATGCTCATGGCGACCTTTCTTGCCGAGCGCTTCACCTCGCTCGCCTTCATGCCTCGGTAGTGGGCTCGCCAGCGGTTCCAGCTCGACTCGGAAACCTCGAGATGCCGGAGCACCTCGGCGAGTCGGTCTGGATGTCGGACTCCCACAACATGCGGACCACTATCCGGGGACCCGGTCAGGGAGGTAAAACCCGCGAGCCTTCGGGTTGTGAGGGCTCGCGGGGCCGGCCGATGGCGCTTGGTATTGCGACCTGCCGCTGAGCTGGGCGTTCGGAACATGTTCATGGCGGCCAGTCGCTCCTCAGACCGCCACCTATCGGCGCTCCCGGTAGAAGAACGGCAGAAGCGCAACCGCAGTCTCCGATCAGTGCCGCGAGTACCGAAGCGTCATCTGAAGATCAGAGCGAGGCACCACCGGAGGCGATTTCGTCGCCGTCCGGGTGGCGGAACGTGACCTTACGGACGCCATTGCCATAGCCCTCCCGCTTCGTGGGCTCGATCCCACGGCCGACGATCCCGTCGATCACAGCGTCGAGGTCGTCCACGAAGACGGAGACCGCCCCATGGCCGGCGTTCTCCGGCTGCTCCTCGACCGCGATCGAGCGGTTCTGGGCGAGCTCCCACGCCTCCTCGGTGTCGTGGGCTACGAAGGACGACTCACCGGGGAGATTGCACTACCAGGACTTCGCAGCATGGAGGTCCCGAACGTGGAGCTCGGCAAAAGAGCGCGAGTGCCATCGGGTCATCGTAAGGAACTCATCTTCGCCGGATGATCAAGCGTCGGCCGAGGTAGCGAATGCCGCCTCGAACTCCTTCCGTCAGCAACCAACGGGCACACCGGACGCTCCTCCGCGGACCTCACGGTGGCGCTCCGTAGGCCCTGAGGCACGTTGGAGGGATGCAGCGCGGTGTTCGGGCATCTACCGCGGTGTTGCAACCCCGCGGTCGTGTGAGACACCGCCCTCCAGCTCAGGAGAGCACGCGATAGGTCACGTGCGTGACCAAGCTCGCTCCCCGCGACTCCACCTGCTCGAGATTCAGCGGCGGGACGCCGTCGAACACCCGCGTGCCGGCGCCGAGCGTGAACGGCACGATGTGCAGCCTCAGCTCTCGATCAGGCCGGCGGCGAGGTACTGGTTGATGGTGGTCGCGCCGCCCTAGATCGAGACATCGCAGTCCCCGGCCACCTCGCGCGCCTGTGTCAGTGCCGACTCGATTCCGTCGGTGACGAAGTGGAAGGTGGTGCCTCCGTTCATCGGCTGTGGGTCGCGCGGGTGGTGGGTAAGCACGAAGACCGGCGCGTGGAACGGCGGATCGTCGCCCCACCAGCCGTTCCACTCCCGATCCCACTCGCCCCGCACTGGGCCAAACATGTTGCGCCCCATGACGAATGCTCTGGCGGCCGTCATCTGGTCGACCTCAGCCCGGTTCTCCTCGGGAGTTTCGACGAACCAGGCGTGCAGCCGGTCGCCCCAGCCACCGCTGCCGTCGTCGCCGAACGGGCGCTCCTCGGTCTGGTTGTGCCCGGCCGAGTACCCGTCGGCCGAGATCGAGATGCCGCAAGTCACCCTGCCCATGCGTGCCTCCTCAGACGTTGCCTGTCCTTTCTGACCGTTGCACAGTATCCAACCCGCTGGCACTTTCTGCTCAGTTAGGTGATTCCCTACAGCCTTGAGATGGCCCCCCTACGCACCCTGCCAACCCGGGTGTTCGGCATCTTGATGAGCCTCGAACCGGCCGCCGGGAGCTGGTGGCTGCCGTCCTCCTCCGGGAAATGGCTCACCCCACTGCAATTGCTCGCGATGGGCTGCGTGACCGCGGCCAGCGTAGGCGCGGCCGCACGACGTCGGCCCGCGGCGTCATTCCCGGCGACTAACCGCGAGTGTCGATGCGCACTTTCCGAGCGGCCCGGCGCAGAGTCGCCAACACGGCCGGGCCGACAAGCAGGATGGTGACGGCGTTGGTGATGGCACGTCCGGTGTCGAAACTGCCGGTAGAGGTCAGCAGGGTGTAGTCGCCGAACCAAATCCGCTCCACCCGTGGCTCGCACGAATAGCGGCCAGGATTACGGTGGCGCTATGAGTGGCGTGACGATTCGACCTGCCTGCAGCAACTGGCCCCGGTACAACCGACAGATCCGCCAAGTAGTGGCGTCGATGACCGATGAAGAGCTGGCCCTCCGCCCTTCACCCGAGCGCTGGCCGATATGGGCGACGGTGGGCCATGCCGCCTGCCAGCGAGTGTCGTGGCTTTGCGACCTCGCCGGCTCCAAGCCAGTAGACGTGTCATCGAAGCGGCACTCCCTTGGGTGCCTGATGGGCCGCACTCTGGACCCCCAAACTGGCTGAGTCCTGGAGTATCGAACACTTGTGCGGTGACGGAGGACCGACACCGATGCTGACTACACGGCCGGCACCGCTGGCGAGGTACTACTCGATCGCAGCCTGACCAGCTCCGAGGCTCGGCACCGATGGCGACGTCTTCCGTGCCAAAGCCGAGTCTGCTCGGGCAAAAAGACGTCGTCGCGGCATGGCTCCGTATTCATCGGGAGAGTTCGGGGTTCTGAGGTCGGAATTGTCGCCCTTCGAGCCCGGTGAGCCAGCCCAGTGAGGCAACAATCGCCGGTTGGCGTCGGGTCCAATAGTCCTCTATCTCTTGGCGGTTCACCGGCAGGGCAGGGTCGTCGGAGACATCCCCGAAGTATGCGAGGCCTCGGACGATATGGAGCACCGCCGCCTCCTGCGTGACCGGCCGGTAGCGGTTGATAAAGAGCCCGAGTCCCTCCTCGATCCGATGGCCTGCATCGCGTTCCAGGATCAGGAGATCGAAGTAGTCGCGCAACTCCCCTCGGTCGCCGACCTCCTTGAGCTTGGTGGCCAACAGGTCACGGAGGCCGGCGACCGGAATGCCCCCAATGTCTTCGACCGGGTCGACCGGGTGTTGATCAGCAGCCTCGAGGAACTGGACCCGGGTGTCATCGAGGTAACCGTTGACCGTGCCGAGCTCAAGCCGGGTGGCAGCGAACCGGCCGAGCCGTTCGAGGGACTTAACAAGCCTCGCCGGATTGAAGGGCTCGCCAACGAAGAAGTCGAGGTCGCGGCTTACCCTATGGCCGAGGTGGGCTGCGATCCCGGTGCCACCCACGAGATAGGCGCCACGGGGCAGGTTGCCAACCAGAGTCATCCAGGCTCGTTCGGTTGCTTGCGGCAAGACCGCCCGAAGATGCTGGGGAAGGTCCACAGCCAACACTTACCTCGCTGCGGCCAGGTTCCGAGCCAACGCCACCCGGCGAGGCTCAAGGCCTCTGATCGAAGCGGCCTTCAAGAAGGCGGCAGGAGACAGCGTGACCGACGCCCAGGCATGAGCCTGAGCGTCATCACTTGCCAGCACCCGGGCAGCGATATATGCGCCGTCTCGCTCGACATCGAGTTGGCGGACATCGGCGTTCCAGAACAGGTGGCCCAGCCAAACCGGAACCGTCCGACCGTCTTCATCCTCCCGGGCGAGCGATTCGGGAAACACGACACTGGCCACAGCCGGCCCCAAACGACGCCATCGACGATCCGCCAGGTTCACATTCCACACATCCACATCAGTCGCCTTGCCCAACACCACACGTCGCCCACCCCTCCGCACCAGCCCCATACGTTGAAGCCGCCCCAGCCCACGAGTGGCCGTGGTTGGGCTGACCCCCGCTGCCCGGGCGACCGCCCGCGCGGATCGTAAGCCAAACGGGCGACGCACCAAGGCGGCCATCAAGAGCACTTCCTCACGCCGCAACCCAGCGATACGAGGCACAGAACCGAGCCGACGCTGCAACACCGCCAGATCGGCAGCGGTGAAACGCAGGTGACCGCCTTCCGTCCTCGCCGGATGCACCACCCAGGCTGCAACAGCTCGATGCACCCGCGAGCGGGTGGTACCCATCGCGGCAGCCACCTGACCTGTCGTCAGCGACCTGTCCATATCGCGACATTCTAGCGGGCAATGTCCAAGGGTAGGTGGCTACGTCGAATGTGCTCAGATGTCGACAGGACGTGACTGGTCTCGAGTCACTCGAACAGAGATTTGAAGTAATGCGCGCCCGAACTCAAACAGGCAGCACGACTCTGAGGCCGAAGTCGCTGCCGGCCGTCACCGAACCGCTCAGCAAGGATGAAGCTCTCTCGCTCTTATAAACGCTCGTGAACACCCTGCTGGAGGGGTCGCCGTGTGCTCCCGTCCGGTGAACCGTGCGATGAGGGACTACCGGAGAGGGGAGGATCTTCACGGGGCCGCCGGGCGATCTTCGGATTGGCCTTCAACCGATCGGGAGCGAACCGACCGCGCGAGAGTACGACGGACCCCGAAGCGAGACCGCCCCGGGCGCGCATCGGTGGGCATGTGACAAATAGCCAACCTCAATCCCGGCGGTAGGGCTTCAGATACGCGCCCGGGTAGGCGACGTTGCGGCCGGAGGCGATCAGGACGGCGATCACCACCAGATAGGGGAGGGCTAGCAGCAACTCGAAGGGGATGGCTTCGAACCCCGACAAGATTCGGAGTCGCAATTGGAGGGCATAGACCGCGGCGAACAGCAGCGCCCCCGCCACCCCCCGCCACACCCGCCAGCGCCCGAAGATTACGAGGGCGATACAGACCCACCCTCGTCCGACGATAATGTCGAGAGTAAAGCTGCCCAGGGCGGCGAGGGTGAAGAAGGCGCCACCCACCGCCATCAAGGCTCCGCCGATCATGAGGGCGGCGTACCGGGTGCGGGCCACGTCGACACCGGCTGCGTCGGCCGCCTCCGGGTTCTCGCCCACTGCCCGCAGGTTGAGCCCGAAATGGGTCCTGGCCAGCACCCACCAGGCCAGCGGGGCAATCATCAGGAAACCCACGTATGTGAGGCCGTACTGGCTGAACAGGTTGTCGGACCCAAAGGGCTCCCAGAGCGAATAGGGCTCGATTCGGCGGAGCCCCTCTCCGCTGCCAAATGCCAAGCGGTTGACGTACTCGGAGATTCCGATCAGACCGAGGGTGGTTCCGATCCCGGCCACATGCTGGTTGGTGCCGATGGTCACCGTAAGCAGGCCCATCAGTGCCCCCGCCGACAACCCCACCGCGACGGCGGCCAGCAGGCCCATCGAACGTGAACCTGTGGTGGCAGCGGCGGCGAAGCCGAAAAAGGCACCTGCATACATGGTGCCTTCGATGCCGAGGTTGAGGATCCCAGCCCGCTCGCTGTAGGTCTCCCCGATCGTCCCGTAAATCAGCGGGGTGGCGTTTCTAAACGTGGCGGCGATCAACTCGGTCAGAAAGCTCACGGCTCCACGCCCGCCGGTGCCGGTCTCCGGCGACGAAGGCCGTAGCGGCTGACCGCCACCATCGCCACTGTCACCAACAACACCGCCGCGGAGACGATGTCCCCAGCCTGCGAGGGAATGCCCAAAGCCCTTCCCGCCGAGCTGGCCCCCACCGTGAGATCGCCCAGTAGCAGCGCCACCAACGACACCCCGCCCATCCGGAGACCCCCCAGGGTGGCCACAACGATGCCGGTGTAACCGAACCCGGCCGAAAGCCCGCCGGTCAACCGGTATTGGATCCCGGCCACTTCGCCGGCCCCACCCAACCCGGCGATGGCCCCGCTGATCAGGGCGGCGGCCAATAGGGTGCGGGCGACGTCGATCCCGGCGAAACGGGCAGCCTCAGGTGAGAGACCCACGGCTTTCAGCTCCAAACCTGCCCGTGTGCGGGATAGAACAAAGCCGGCCGCGACGATGATCACGAGCCCGATAAGAAAACCGAGATGAAGCCGGGATCCCGGCACGATGACAGGCATCTCGGCGGTGGTAGCGATGCGGGGGGATTCGGGAAAGCGGGTAACCGGGTCGCGCCACGGCCCGTTGAGCAGCCCTTCCACCAGGAGGAGCGCAACCGGGTTGAGGAGCAGGGTGGTGACCACTTCGTCGATGTGAAAACGCACCCGCAGCAACGCTGGCAGTAGCGCCCAAACCGCCCCGGCCACAGCCCCCCCGCCCATCATCAACAGCAGCGCCATCGGGGGGGCCAGGCCCTCCACACGGGCTCCGATTCCGGCGGCTGCCACCGCTCCCAACAGGAGCTGTCCTTCGGCCCCGATGTTCCAGTATCCAGCGCGGAAGGCCAGGGCCACGGCCGCCCCGGTGAAGAGCAGCGGGATCGACGCCACTGCCACTTCCAGGAGCCCGAAGCGGGAAGTGAGCGGGACAAAGAGAAACTGGGCATAGGCCGCGACGGGGTTGACCCCGGCCATCAGCAGGAACGGCACCGTCACCAGGAACGTAAGGGCCAGCACCGCCGTCGCCAGCCATAGGCGCCGTCCCCAGAGGCTCATGCCGCACTGCCCCGGGCCATCAGCAGGCCGAGCTGTTCGGGATCGGCGCCGGCGGCTGCCAACTCTCCCACCACCCTCCCTTCGTAGAACACCAGCAGCCGGTCGGAAAGGGCCAACAGCTCGTCGAGATCTTCGGAGATGAGCACGATCCCCGCCCCCCGGGCGGCCTGACCCAAAAGCTCGCCCCGCACGTAGTCGGTGGCACCGACGTCGAGGCCGCGGGTCGGCTGGGAGACCACCAATACCTTCGGATCCCGGGACAAGACCCTGGCCAGGATTACCTTCTGCACGTTGCCCCCCGAGAGGGTGCGGACCGGATCGTCGGGCGCTGCAACGATGCCAAACCGGCTGATCAGTTCTTCGGCGTTGGCGTGGATGCGGGGCTCATCGAGGAGCGCTCCCCGCCGGAACTGATCGAGATGCTCAAGCACCAAGTTGTAGGCAACGCTGAGGTCGGGCACCACCGCGGCATGGCGGTCTTCGGCGATCCGCCCGAGTCCCGCCGCCATCATCCGACGAGGGTTCGACCCGGCAATGTTGCGACCATCGATTTCGATCGAGCCGGCCGTCGGCAGGCGCATCCCGGACAGCACTTCGGCCAACTCGGTCTGGCCATTACCCGACACACCCGCGATTCCAATGATCTCACCGGCGGCCACCGTGAACGAAACTCCTCGCAGCGCCCGCAGGCCCTTTGCTCCGAGGGCGTCGAGGCCGGCCACTCTCAGTGCAGTGTCACCCAGGCTTCCGACGGGACGCTCGGCGCGGATGGCGGGCCGTCCCACCATCATGGTGGCCAGCTGTCGCTCGTCGGTGGCGGATGTCGCGACGGTCCCCGCCACCTTTCCCCGCCGCAGCACCGTCACCCGCTGGGTGACGGCCAGCACCTCGGACAGCTTGTGACTGATAAAGGCCACGGCCAAGCCTGCTGCCGTCAAACGCCGCAGAGTTGCAAACAGGGTGTTGACCTCCTGAGGGACAAGTACGGCGGTGGGCTCGTCCAGGATCAGCACCCGGCAATCACCGGCCAGCGCCTTGAGGATCTCCACACGTTGCTGTTCGCCCACCGACAGGTCTGCCACCCTGGCCTCGGCCCGGACCCGGATCCCGAACCGGTCGGCGGCTTCCTCGACCCTTCGCCGGGCCGCCTCGAGATCGATCAGCAGGCCTTGTGGCCGACCGAGAGTCAGATTCTCGGCGACGGTCATAGCGGTCACCAGCGAGAAATGCTGGGTGACCATCCCGATCCCGGCGGCGATCGCATCGCGAGGCGAGCGGATCGAGAGAGGACGGCCGTTGGCCATGACCTGTCCCTGGTCGGGGCTGGTGAGGCCATAGAGAATCCTCATCAGTGTTGTCTTTCCGGCGCCGTTCTCGCCCAGGATCCCGTGCACCTCACCAGCCCGAAGGCTGAGATCGACGGCGTCGTTGGCGACCAGGCTCCCGAACCGTTTGGTGATGGCGCGTAGCTGGACCAGGCCGGTGGCGCCCCCGTCCGACTCCGACATCTAGCCAGTGGGGACGATAGCCCCGAGCGGCTGGGCCTCGTTGATGTCGACCCGGAAGTTGCCGCTTCGGATCGCTTCCTCCTTAGCGACCACCTGGTCGATCAGCTCTTGGGGAACCCCCCCGGCCACGTCACCGTTCACGGAGGCCAGTGAAGCCCCGCCCTTCCCCATCATCGAAAAATCCTTGAGGTCCTGGGCGGTGTAAGCGCCGGCCATGACCTGGTCGATGACGTATTTGACGGTCGGAGCCATTTCCCAGACCACACTCGAGACCACGCTCTCCGGTCCCAGCTCCCTTTGGTCAGCCATATTGCCGAAGGACAGCAACCCGTTCTCGGCGGCCGCTTCAATTACCCCGAACCGTTCGGCGTAGAGCACGTCGGCACCTTCGGCGATCTGGGCGAGAGCGGCCTCCTTAGCGGCGGCCGGGTCGAACCAGCTGTTGAGGAAGGTGACCTTGACCTCGACCTCGGGGTTGACCTCTCGGGCGCCGGCCACGAAGGCGTTGGTGATCCGGTTGACCTCGGGAACTGGATAGCCGCCTACGACCCCGATCACGCCGGACTGGGACAGGCCCCCGGCCAGCATCCCTGCCAGATAGGCGGGCTCGTGGATCCAGTTGTCGAAGACCGAGAAGTTGGGATCGGCCGGACCGCCGCCGGAGCCGAAAACGAACGCGATGTCGGGAAATTCAGCGGCCACCCGGCGGACGGCTTCTTCGTTCCCGAACGCGTCGCCAAAGATGATGTCGGGCTGGTTCTGCTGGGCCACCTCGGTGAGGACCCGCTCCATGTCACCCGAATACCCGATGTCGTCGGTGAACTGGTAGTCGATCCGACCCGCTGCCTGTTCCGCTTCGAGCGCCCGGTGAATCACCCCGTCCCAGGGCTCTTCAATCTGGGTGGCGTAAGCACCAAAGACCGAAAGCTTCCCGTCGCCGGCGGCCCCGGTGGTGGCGGTTTGCCCGCCTGCGCAGGCCGTGAGCGCCACGCTCAGCGAAGCCAAAACCGCCCAAGCTCGCCGTCTGACCCGGGCCCCCCTATATGCGGTCACTTGCTGTCTCCTGTTCGCCGGTGTCGTCCCGGCGATCCTATACCCGGGCCCCGGTCTCGCGCCGGGCAGGCCAGCACCGCCGCGTGTACTCGAGCTGCGCCAGATCGGCCACGTCTTGCCCCCTCGAAGCCGTCGTGCTCCTGGGGGGTTTGTCGATGGAAAGGAGAGCGACAGCTTCGACCCCGAAGACCGGCGAGCCATCTACCAAGAACTCGGCGTCTCGATTAAGTACCACACGGACGATCGACTGGTGTCAGCAGGATCAGCTTCGTGCAATAACGGTGGTGTCGGAGGACCGACTTCAACCCTAAGTACACGCGACCCGTGGGAGACAGTCCTGAGACTGGCACCGTAAGCTCGATCGAACCGTCCCTAAGCGACTGGTTCGTTGCTGTTCAACTGCAGCTAGGCCCGTGATTGCACCATCCGCTAGCGATCTGACCTCGAGCCGGAGATTGCTCAAGCTGTGGGATAAGACTCCGCTGCGAGAAAGATCGACCAGGATGAGCACCCAAAGGTGGTCGCCGACCAGTTCGGACACGTATCGGTGACCGGGCCGGCGAGCGGATGGAGGCCCAGATCAGGTCTCCTTCCCAAGCAGAGGCTTCGTTCCAGGCCCAACCGTCCGCTGGCGAGCCAACAGCTTTTAGGTTGACAAGGCTGGCGCACCATATATAGTGACAGCATACACCGCCAGCGGTGTCGAAGAAGAACCATTATTGGACCGGAGGATGTTATGAAGAACGGAGAACAGAGGAATGGCGGCATCAGGGAAGATTGACTGCCGCAAGGCTGAGCGGCTTCTAGAGGACATCAAGCGAAAACCGAGGAACCAGTCTCCCGACGACCTAAGACGGGCAGCCGAGGCGCTGGCATACTTCCAGGATCGCAAGAGAGGAAAGGGCTCCCACATCTGGATGCGAGGCGGTGGACCCCCGTTTCCCATTCCGACGACGAAGAACCCGGTAAGGATTGGCACTACCAAGTCCATCGTTGGGGTTCTAGAACAGGTGTTTGATGATGAGTGTGGCAATCGAAGATCGAATTGAAGCTCTCGCGAGTCGCCCTTGGTCGCGCGAGGTTCTCGCCGATGAGGATAGTGGATACGTTGCGAGTGTCCCTGAGCTCAATGGATGCTTCGCGGATGGGGAATCTCCTGACGAAGCCGTGCGAAATCTCGAGGTCGTGTTACGTGACTGGCTGGCCATCGCATTGGAGGAGGGTCGGCACATTCCGGAGCCGCGGTCTCGCACCCAGGAGTTCAGCGGTCGCTTTTCGCTCCGTGTCCCTAAGTCTCTTCATCGCCGGCTATCAGAGCGGGCGGAAGCAGAAGGTGCATCGCTAAACCAGTATGTGGCCGTCCTCGTCAGCCAGGTAATGTCCAGCGAACGCACTTCTACCCCTCGGGCGGCACAACCTGACAGAGTCGTCGATGCCCACGAAGACATCACTGCGGACGCTGTTCGACATGGCCCTCAGGCCATTGGCGCCTTAAAAGGTATTGCGACGTTTCTGCGCGACCAGGGGGCCGTGAATCTCGCCTGCCTCCTATACGCGGTCAGTGCAGAGCGTGTAGCACAACATGACAGCCGAGAGGCTGCATCACGTGAGTATGGCGCAGCAGCGGCGTTGGCGCGGCGAGAAGGTCTGCAAGACCTTGCGGTGTCACTCTGGTACGAGAGTCTCCGCCATGATCGGAGCAACCTACGATCGGTGTCCACCCTGGGCCAGCTCTTGCATCATCAGGGCCGTTACACCGAAGCAGCCGACCTCCTTGCCGATGCGCCCGACTTCGATAACCACGCCAGACTCTTCAGAGGGTGGTCGAGATTGCTCGCATCGCTCCAGAAGGACGACGAGTCAGGCGCAGCAGATGGACTCGGAGATGTCATCGACGCGCTCCGCAGCTGGGCCTATCGCAACACCGACGTTCGAGATCGTGACGCATGGTTGCGGCAAGTCAACCGCCTCGTGAAACTCGGCCCGCGCTTCGCGACAGAAGTCGACCAGCTGCTGGAGTTCGCCGGCACGAATTCAGGGTGGCGGCCGATTACTCGAACGGAACTCGAGCAGGTCCGCCCCGAAGACACCTCCGACTGGGCTCTGCCAGGCGTGCGAGATCGGGCCTAAATATCACGCCAGGCATTGTGGCCTGTCGACCGATCGTCCGAGTCTCGTCGCTGGCCGATCCCGACCGAGCCTTCGAGGCAGTGGTGATCGGTGAGCCGCAGCGGGCCTTCTACGGCA
>JBOGEX010000160.1:0-8680 GCA_050741915.1 Acidimicrobiia bacterium | reverse complement strand
TCACTGCGCCTGCCGGAACCCCTGCCGCCGTCGTGGTGGTGGTCGCAACCGCGGAGGTGGTGGTCGAGGGCGCCGTGGTAGTCGACGGGGTGGTGGTTACGGTGGGCGCAGTGGTGGTCGGCGCCGGGTTCATATCGGCACAAGCCACGGCTCGGGCATCTGTCGGCTCAATGTGCTGGCGGGCGAATCCAACCTGCAGCGCCGTGAGCGCGGCCAGGATCCCTATCACAATCGTCATTCGGCTTGCCACACCAACCCACCCCGCCTCCGCTCGGGTGCTCCCGCTCCGAAAGCGTAACCCCCGCCTAGTCATTGGTCCGATCCTCAACGGCGGTAGCCTCTCTCCACGGTGGGAGTGGCTGCGACAACACCCGAACAGATAGATACTCGATTCGGAGTCGACGAGGCTGTGTTTCTGCTCATCACGGCCGTTGCTACCTGGGCCGGAAATGAGTTCGGCGAAGGGGCCGACGCCAGCCCTTGGTTTGGGCAGACCCCATTCGGCGTTCCGATGCATTACGTGCTGTTCGGGCTGCTTCTAATAGTGGCCGTTCCCT
Source organism: Acidimicrobiia bacterium (assembly GCA_050741915.1). Lineage (GTDB taxonomy): Bacteria > Actinomycetota > Acidimicrobiia > Spongiisociales > ZC4RG35 > JACCTH01. The sequence goes on along the minus strand of JBOGEX010000160.1, from coordinate 8,123 downwards.
ATGTGCTCGCCTCTCCCCGCTTTCCTCTCACCAGCCGACTTCGGGAAATGGGTTTGTTGTGGCCCCTGTTTGCCGGCGCGGCCGCCATGGCCCTCTCTTTGACGATCGGGATTCTGCGGGGAGTACCCGAGCTGTTTGCGGATTGGCGCAACCTGGTTGTAACCGCCGTCACCGCTGTGTACGCGGGCAAATGGCTCGCCGGTCGGAGCTGGAAACGTTTCGTCGTGACGGACCTAGCCACGCTATATGGGCTGCTCGCGATTCCGGATCTGGTCGAGTACGCGTTGGGCGGTGGCACTTTTGTCCTTGGCGTTCGAACTCCTGTCTTCGAAGGTACTGCTCTTTACCTCGCTTCATTTTCTGCAATTGTCGCAGCCTGGACCCTCCTGGAATCAAACCCGGGACTGGGCGCCCGACGAACTCTGTGGCTTCGACTGGGCGGCATAGCGGGGAGCCTTTTGGTGTTGACCAGCTTTCGGCGCTCATTTTGGCTGGTATGGGGAATCGGCCTGATTTTCGTCGTATTCCTCTATTTGCGCTCTCGCGATGTTCGTCCCGCGAGGCTTTTCGCCGCCGCGATCGGTGCAGCGATATTGGTATTTGCTGCAGTTGCAACCCTCGGAACGGAGACCGTTGTTCCCCGCCTAGGGAGCTTCCTACCTACCGGCTCTGGCCCCTATTCAGCCACCAACGAGGATCACTTGAATGACATCGCCGACGCCTGGACAATCATCTCTGAAGATCCAATTCTCGGTTTCGGAATCGGACGTCGCTACGAGACAAGTCTGATCGCCGATTGGAAAACCGAATCATTCGAGGTTCATAACGCCGTCTTGCACGTATGGCTCAAGTTCGGGATCGCCGGCGCGGTCGTTTATGTCTGGTTTCACTTGGCGCTGGTGCGCGCGGCCGCGCGACGAAGGCACATGGCCCCTGTTGGCGCGTTCATTGTCGCCCAGTTGGCAGCCACCGTTTTTGGAACGTGGCCTTACGGCAGATTCCAGATGGCGATCTTCTTGGGGCTGGTGATAGCTTCCATATCGGTAGCACCAGCCATCTCAGCCAAGAAGCGCCCGGCCCCTCTCGAGTTGGAGTTCGCCTGACCCGAGGGTTCCTAATCGACGGAGTCGAACAGTGCCTCGTATTGACGGGCTACGAGGTCGATGTCCCAAACCTTGAGGGCCTTGGCGCGTGCCTTTATCGCCGCCCTAGCTCGGAAAGCGTTGTTCGTAGCCATCTCTGCGATCTTGTCGGCCAGATCATCAGTATCAAACGGCCTGGCCAGCAATCCATTCTCTCGATCGTCAATTACCTCTGATAAGCCTTCTACTCGAAACGCAACGCAGGGAGTACCGCAGGCCATCGACTCGACGGCAACCAGTGAATGCGCCTCGTAGAGTGAAGGCACAACGACGAGGTCGACTGCGCTATATAGAAGTGCAAGGCTGACGTCGTCATACAGCCGACCCACATATTTGGTTGCTATCGGGATTTCAGCATTCTGAGCAAGGTGGCCGGCGCCAAAGACAACGAACTCGACTGCGGTGGGATCAATCCGGGGGCCTAGCTTCCGCAACGCTTCCAGTAGGAGAACTCTGCCCTTCCTCGGCTGGCTAGTCGTGAACGCACCAAACGCCAACAGAACTTTGTCCTGCTGCAGTCCCAAGGCCTCTCGAGACAACGAGCGGTCAAACGGCTGGAATTGTCGAGTATCGACTCCGTTGGGGATCACATGGATTGTTGCATCCTTCAATAGGGACGAGCGCCTTGCGGCCTCGGCGAGCCAATTGGTTGGACTTACCACCGCCAGCGCAAGATCTCCCCATGACCGCGCCTTCCGTTTCCAAACCACTCGGCTCAAGTCGGTCGCACGCCCACTGCCGAGTTGAGGACACTTCCCACAGCTCTCTAGGTAGCCGAGACACCCTCCCGAATAGTGACAGCCCCCGGTGAACAGCCACATGTCGTGCAAAGTCCAAACGAGTGGTTTCTCTTGTCGGCCTGCCTCCTCGATCGCCAGGAAACCGGCGGCGGTCCAATGAACATTGAGCACGTCATGATCGATGTCTTTGATGTTGCGAGCGAATCCGCCGGGTAGCCACGCTGAGCTGAACATGTCCCCTGACCGCCCCGGGTAGAGGCCCAAGATGGAGCTATCGAGGACCGGTCTCACGCGAGCCATCGCCCGTGCGCTTCGCCCAGTAGGGCCTATCACTCCCTGGGTGTCGCTCGATTTCAGCTGCACTATGAGCTGGCTGCTCATTCCCCGTCCTAGCAACCCACGATGCAACCTTAGGGCCGCCCGCGCAGCTCCTCCTTCGAGATCGAACGTGCTGACGAGCAGCGGGCTGATGCTCACACCGGCGCGGACGACCGCGACTCATTGCCTTCTGCGAGTTTGCTCGCCACAGCCGCCGATATCTGAGACGGGTCAGCGGAGGCATCTACGGGCCATGCTGCGACGGAAAGGGTGTCCCAAGTTTGGTCTTCCCTCGCGATCTCGCTAGCACGAAGGTCTCCCTTTCGCAGAGCAATCACATCGGCCGGTGCCCGGAGTCGCACCAGCAGGTCGGGGCCGGGCGTGATGCGGGTGGCGAGTTGCGCCAACCAAGAGGGACCACCAAAACCCAGCGCCCCGGGCTGGCCCACATACCCGTACACCCACCGATCACCAACTACGAGGGCGCCGTTTCTGACCGCCGGCCTCACCCAGCGCAGATACCCCCCCCAAAACAGCAGCACCGAACGAGCCAGCCGCACCCATCCCAGCGGTCTTGGGCCAGGATCCATCCGTTTGGGAGGCGGCACACCCTCCACCCGTGGTCTCTCCGGAGGCCGTATCCGGAACCGCGGACGGAAATGAATGTAGAGCGTAGGTGGACCGTGATCGGCGATCAGTTGGCGAGCCAGCGAAGTCTTTCCCACCCCGTCGGGCCCAATGATCACGACGAAGGCGCCTCGCCTCACGGCGATCCATCGAGAGTTACCACCCGCGGTGGACGGGCGACCACCCGAAGCAAGAACTCAGGATTGTTGCGAAGGTAGCGGCGCCAAAGGCGGCCTGGTTCTTGAACCACGCGGTAAAGCCATTCCAATCCCGAGCGCTGCACGAGACGGGGGGCTTGCCGGAGTTCTCCAGAGTTGATGTCAAATGCAGCCCCTACGCCTACCAGCACCTTGGCATTGACGGTTGCACGGTGCTCGGCCATCCACCTCTCCTGTTTCGGGGTCGAGAGGCCGACCCAAACAATGTCAGCATTAGCGCGGTTGATCAGCGACGTGATCTCGAGGTCCTCGGTGGGACTCAGTTCTCCAAATGGTGGGGAGTGGGTTCCGGCGACGCGAAGCCCCGGGAAACGAGAAACCAGGGATACGGCCAACCGATCGGCGACCCCAGGTTTACCTCCGTAAAAGAAGGAACTCCAACCCTTGTCTGCCGCCACCCGGCACACCTCGAGCATGAGATCCGGGCCGTATACCCGATCGACATCTCGTACTCCGGCCCATTTGCTGGCCCAAACCATCGGCATGCCGTCTGGCGTCGTCATGCCGGCAGCGTTGTGGATATTGAGCAGATCTGTGTCCCGCTGGCATTCCATCACTCCATGAACACCGGTGACGCAGACATAGGTGCTCTCGCCGTTGCCAATCCAGTGTCGAAAGGTTTGTACTGCCATCGCCATGTTGATGGCGCTGACATGGACGCCGAGTACGTCTACCCGAGGATGGCTTGCGCCGGTCATCCTGAGTTCGAGGCGACTTGCTTCTCTATCCAGCGATAGGTCGGAACCAGGCCCTCTTCGAGAGACGTCTCCGGCTCCCAATCGAGTATGTTCCTAATTCGGGAATTGTCAGAGTTGCGACCACGAACGCCCTGTGGGCCGTCGATGTGACGAATAGCGATGTCCGTTTTACCCGATATATCAATGATGATTCGTGCTAACTCATTGATCGTTACCAGACGGTCGGTACCCAGGTTGAGAGGTAATGAGTAGTCGGACTGCATGATTCTGTAGATACCATCGACGCAGTCGTCGATGAAGCAGAACGACCTGGTTTGCTCTCCGTCGCCCCACATCTCGATGTCTTCGCCGCTCTGCGCCAAGGCAACTTTGCGGGCCAACGCAGCAGGGGCCTTCTCTCGACCACCGTCGTAGGTGCCGTAAGGCCCGTAGATGTTATGAAATCGCACGGTTCTGGTCACCAGTCCGAAGTCGCTTTGGTAATACTCGGCGAGCTTCTCGGTGATCAGCTTTTCCCAGCCATAGGCATCCTGGGGGTTGGCGGGATAGGCATCTTCTTCACGCAAAGGCTTCACATCGGCGTCGGTCTGAAGCTCGTCGGGATAGATACACGCCGATGAGGTGTACAAATAGCGGCTGACTCCGTGCACCCGAGCCGCCTCCATTGTGTGCAGATTGATCAATGTATTATTGCGTAGGATCACAGCATGGTTAGCCGAGATAAAGCCCATTCCACCCATGTCTGCGGCCAGGGCATAAACGTGGTCCACTCCCCGCAAGGCCTGTAGGCAGTTGTCCCACTTTCTCAGGTCCAAGATCTCGAATTCATCGGCATCAACCTCGGTGTATTCCGGGTATTTGATATCGATGCCGCGGACCCAATAACCGCGCGACTTTAGGTATGTGACGAGGTGATGACCGATGAATCCGCCAGCACCAGTAACAGCGACTCTTTCCACTCCCAACCCTTCCCCTATGCTCTTCCAAAGACTATCACGGTCGTCGTTTGTACCAATAGGCCGCCCGGTCGTATGCCCTCAACAAACCTTCGAGATGACGTTTTGGACTGAAGACTTGTTCCCAGCGCTCCCGAGCGGCGCTGCCCAACTGGTCGACGTCGCCTAACTCTTCGAAGGAGAAATCAGCCCACGACGGAATGGCTCTGCCCCCGGAGCCGATCGTTTCCTTCAGGCCGCCAATGTCGGAGACCACGACTCCCAAGCCGGCGGCCATCGCCTCCAACACCACCAATGGCTGTCCCTCGTACCAAATGGAGGGAACGGCCAAGACCCTGGCAGCCAGCATCAAATCTCGAACCTCGCCTTTATCAAGCCGCCCGCGAAATTCCACGCCCGGAATCCGCTGGTCAGCGAGCTTTTCCTCGAGCGGACCTTCACCAACGACAACTAGTCGGAGATCGTTCGATGCCACCCGAGCCCAATTTTGCAGGAGCTGCTCAATCCCCTTCTCAGGACTGAGCCGTCCGACGAACAGCACCGTGTCGCTGCGGCTGGGGAGGTGTTTCCGCGCCCCGGGATCCAGAGTGAAGTTGGGCAGTTCAGAGATCCGGTCGCGGAGGATCCCCGTGTCGACGAGAACCTCTGTCATAAAGGTCGTAAGGGTCAAGAAGACGTCGACATATCGCCGCCAGGTTCCCAATCGACGGTTGAGCGACAGGGTCGACGCCGCCACGGACGACGCCAGCAGCGAACTCCGGTAGCAGCGGTACCGAACCCCCGCCCAAGGATGGGTTCCGACACAGATTGTGCAAGGTTTCCCGTCGCGCAACAACTGGCCGTTGATGCAAGCCAATCGATAGTTGTGAACAGTCAGAACGGTCGGAAGACGAGCCCGATTCGTTGCCGCGAACGCGGACGGCGAGATGGCAAACCAAGTGTTGTGAATATGGGCGACTGACGGATTGGTGGCTTCGATGAGAGCCGAAAGCGAGGAGACCGTGGTCGGGTTCCAGGGTGCGGCGAGAAACGTCGAGACAGACTCGTGAGCACGATGGGGATTGCCTCGTTCAAATACGCTGACATCGTGACCGTTCGATCGAAGAAGCTCCCGCTCCATATCGACGACGGAATCTTCGCCTCCGGCCTGTCTGTATCGGTTGTGGACTTGGAGGATCCGAAGCGATCCGGTCAACGCCGGCCGACACTCCTTGGCCTCTTGATCGGCTCCACCAGACCCCGGTCACCCAAGACGTCTCTCATAGAGCCACCGTTCGAATCGACGATGTCGCGCTTCGGTGCCCGGTTGTAGAGATAGCCAATGACGTTGGCGTTGAGAAAGCGGAGGCGCTTAGCGAGCTCGGCCCCTGCCCTTACCGAACCTCCGTTCTGAATGACCATGACCGTCGCCGCTGCCGCTCGACTCAGCGTGCTGGCGTAAGCAACCTGGAGCAAAGGGGGGCCGTCTATCAAGACCATGTCATAGGCAACCGAGATATCACCAATTGTTTGTTCAAGATTCCCGCTCCCAAAGAAATCAGGGGCAATGATGGGATCGACTCCTCTCCCGATGAGATCCAGACCCACGCCCTCGGAAAGTCTCACCCGAGTTACCGCCGATCTGAGGTCGGCGTTGCCCTTCGCCAGCTCGGTAAGGCCGGCCTGCAACTTGAAGTCCCCGACCAAGAGATTGCTCAGTTCCTGGCTCCCGAAGTCCGCGTCAATGACCAAAACATTCTTCGTCCGCGCTGCCGCGGCCGCGATATTGCCGATCAAGGTCGACTTCCCGTCTCCGACGCTGGCCGACGCAAAATAAACAGACTTGAGCCTGCCACTCTCAAGTCGTACCTCGAGATTCGCCGCTGCGAACCTGAAAGCTTCGGCGGCAAGCGACCGCGGGGCGTCGCGAACCGGTAGGAGGGTGGCGGCGTCGGCCTCCCACTGAGGGATCTCGGCCAACGCCGGGATGGACAACAAGGTCTCGGGTTGAGACCAGTCCGAGAAGCCGCGACGCCAATTGCTGAGGCTGTACGCCAGTCCGAGGGCGACCAAAGCACCTACGAACATGCCGCCGAGGGTGGAGAAGATCAAGCCTGCTCCTGAAGCAACTGCCGTGATTGTGGCCGGGGAGAAGAAGGAGATCCCGCTGCCCTCGATCTCAGTCTGCAGCAAGATGTTGCTGCGCTGGGAATCGATCGCGGCGATCCGCTCGTGAATGAATGTTCTGTTTGCGATCAGCGCGGCTACGTCGGCCCGTTCGGTTTCGACCTCCATCGCTTCCCGAAGGATTTCGAGCTGCCGGTCCTCCTGATCGAGAATCGCCAGGATTGACTCACGCGTGGAGGGATCCGAAGTTTCCGATAGCTGCTGTTGGAGCCCAGCGATGCGGTTAAGAACCTGGTCGATCTGAGATCCGATGGCCCGGCCCGCCAGCATGGCTTCGATCTGCTCGTTCACGGACGCGAGCTCACCAGCCAGCAGTGCGTCAGCTTGGTCGAGGCGGCGCTCGACAGCGGCGTTGGCCTCTTGGCGTTGCTCGCGCTGCACCTGGTCGTAAGCGTCGACAATGCTGTTGGCGACGGTCTCAGCCTCGACGGGGTCGCCGCTGGTGAAGGCAATAACTATGACGTCGGTTCCTCGAAGCGTGGAAAAGGTCGACCGAGCGATAATCTCGCCCGGCGAAATCTCGAATCCCTGCTCGGAGGCGATCTCGGCTGCTCGGGTTGCCACTAATCCCGATTGGACGACCTTGAGCTGGTTGGCTACAAGCCGATCTCCGCTGACCAGGGTGCTCGTCCCTAGAACTGCTGAGGTTTCAGGATCCTCGAGTACGACCGTGGCCTCAGCCGAATACTGATCCGGTCGGAGGGTTGTGAAGAGCAGCGCTGCCAAACCAAACAGCGCCACGATGGCGACAACCAAGCGCCGGTAACGCCAGGCGCTCGAGAGAACGCCCGGTTGACCCATAATCGATTCATCGCCAATCATGAAACCCCGCCCCTGTCACCTGCCGACATCCCCGCCTCCGGAGAGCTTGACAGGCCATCCTAACCGAGGGGGGCTCGCAAACAACGGGGAGTAGTGGGTCAGTTCGGCTAGGAAACGTCAAGACTCGCCCGCCTTCTTGCTAATCCTGTCGCTGGCGAACGAGTACCGGGCGCACGCGACCGAATTTGCCAGCATGCGTTCGTCAATGACCGAATTAAGTGGTGAGAAGGGGTGGTTTGGGGCGACTCGGCTGGAGCTAAGACATTTATTGTCCGCAGGAAGGCCACCCCTTTGATGGTTTGTTCGAGCGAGGACACTCGATTCTGACCAACCACATCCCCAGTCTTCACTTATTTCGGCCGGAAACCCCGATTCACGCCTTCAAGGAGAGTGTCCGGAGCAAACGCCTGCAGCTTGTTCTGCGTGTCGAGAGCGT
>JBOGEX010000159.1:0-4661 GCA_050741915.1 Acidimicrobiia bacterium | reverse complement strand
TCATCATCCCCACCAGATGCGGTAGCTCGGCTGCCATCTGCTCGAGCATCTCGGTGGCGGCCCCTTCGCCTTCCTCGACGTCGTCGGGTTCGAACAGCTCTTGTGTGAACCCGAGTGCCCGGCTTCCTAAAGCATGCATGGCATGATGAGCCAGGTCATAGGAGAAGCCTCCCCCGCGCATTAGTCCCAGGAGCGATTCGAAGTAGGTGAGGATCGGCGGGCTCATCGTCGTCCGCGTCTCGATCACAGGCGGTGCCCAGGGATGGCGGAGAAGCACCTGGCGTGCGGCCAGGATCCGCTCCCGCATGGCCGCCTTCCAGTCGAGGGGGGGAGAAGGCGATCCGAGCGCGCCGGTTGCTTCGTTGAGCTCTGTGAGGACGTGCTCGACGACGCCGTCGAGCACCGCCTCCTTGTTGGCCAGGTGGTAGTAGAGCGACATCGCCTCGACTCCGAGCTCAGCGGCGAGATGGCGCATGGTGAGCGAGGAGATCCCGCCCTGGTCGGCAGTAGTCAAAGACGCCTATGGCTCGGCGACCGAGGTATTGCGCTTTATCCAGACGGAGATTCCCGCCCCGGACGATGACGAGGTGGTGGTCCGCGTGCACGCCGCCGGTGTCGACCCGAGTGTTTGGCACCTCATGACCGGCAGTCCCTATCTGATTCGACTCATGGGCTTTGGGTTGCGCCGGCCGAAGGTCAGAGAGGTGGGCTCGGATCTGGCTGGGGTGGTGGAAACAATCGGCAGAAACGTGTCGCAATTTCGGCCGGGCGATGCGGTATTCGGTGTCGGCCAAGGATCGTTCGCAGAATACGCCCGCGCCCGGGTGGACAAGCTCGCGCCGATGCCCGCCACCCTCAGTTTCGATCAAGCTGCCTCGGTTCCGGTCTCGGGGATTACTGCAGTCCAAGGGCTTCGTGACGCGGGAAAGATCGAAGCAGGGCAAAAGGTCTTGATCATTGGCGCCGGGGGAGGGGTCGGTACTTTCGCCGTCCAAATCGCAAGCGCCTGGGGAGCAGAAGTCACCGGGGTCGCCAGCTCCTCAAAGGCCGACCTGGTTCGTTCGATCGGTGCCGACAGTGTCATCGACTATACGAAGGAAGACTTCGCAGATGGCGAGCGTCGGTACGACTTGATCCTCGACACCGCCGGTCGTCGTCCGCTTTCCCAGCTCCGCCGTGCCCTCACGGATCGGGGAACGCTGGTCATTGTGGGAGGCGAAGGCGGCGGGAAGTGGCTGGGAGGCACCGAGCGGCAACTCGGCGCCCTTATCCTGTCACCCTTCGTGGCTCACAACCTGCGCGCGATGTTCTCGACCGAGCGACAGCAGGACCTTCTCGTTTTGAAAGACCTCATCGAATCCGGCAAGGTTACGCCGGTGCTCGATAGGACCTATCCATTATCAGAAACCCCAGCCGCGATCGACCATGTGAAAAGCGGCCGTGCCCATGGAAAGGTGGTCATCACCATATGAGCTCCAGCTATTCAGATACTTACGCGGCCCGGTTGGACATCGACTATCCAGACCGACTAAATCGGTTGACGACGGCTTTCCGGCTGATTTGGGCGGTTCCGATTTTGGTTCTCCTCTGGCTCCTGAGTGCTAATGCAACCGAGACGGTGACCACCGAAGCCGGCCAACAGATAACGCGGTCCGGAGGAGGAATCACCGGCGGACTGTTTGCGGCCACACTGCTCATGATCGTGTTCCGGGAGAAGTACCCCCGCTGGTGGTTCGACTTCGCTCGCGACCTCACCCGCTTTACGGCCCGAGTGGGTTCATATCTCGGTCTGCTGACGGACAGATATCCATCCACTACCGAGGAACAATCGGTCCATCTCGAACTCGACTATCCAGAGGCCGAGCGCGATCTCAATCGCTGGATGCCGCTGCTGAAGTGGCTTTTGGCAATTCCCCACTACGTTGTGTTGATTGCGTTGTGGTTGCTGGCTCTGATCTTCATCATGATCGCCTGGTTCGCCATCCTCTTCACCGGCCGTTACCCCCGCTCGCTCTTTGACTTCGTCGTCGGGGTGGGTCGATGGAGCCTACGGGTGAACGCCTACGCTTTCTTGCTGATCACCGATCGTTACCCGCCATTCAGTCTCCGCTGAACGATTGAGCGATTTGTACGAACGGCTGCAAGAAACAGCCGGCGTGATCCGGGAACGAACCGGTGCGGAAGCTCATGACGTAGTCGTGGTGCTCGGCTCCGGTCTCGGCGACTACGCCCTGACGGCTGAGAATCGTTTGGCTATGCCATACACCGAACTTGGCTTCCCGATTCCGAAGGCGGTCGGACACGGCGGCACCGCCTACTCAGCGCAGATCGGTGGCAACAGAGTGCTGCTCCTGGCCGGTCGGGTTCATGCTTACGAGGGGATCCCGATGGAGGTCGTTACCTTTCCCGTGAGGACGGCGATTGTCGCCGGTGCCCGCCGGGTATTGCTCACCAATGCCGCCGGTGGGTGCGGGGAGGGGATCTCACCTGGCGACCTGGTACTTATCACGGACCACCTCAACATGTCCGGAATCAGCCCGTTGCTGGGGGAGAACGACGACCGCCTCGGGCCTCGATTCCCGGACATGAGCGACGTCTACTCCCTCGAGCTACGCGCCAAGGCCCATGCTGCTGCGGCCGGAGTCGGTCAAGTGCTGAAGGAAGCCGTCTACTTCTGGTGGCACGGTCCGATGTTCGAGACACCCGCCGAGGTGCGGATGGCGAGGATGCTCGGCGCCGGCCTCGTCGGGATGTCGACCGTCCCGGAGGCGACCGTCGCTCGTCAGATGGGTGCCGAAGTGCTCGGGCTCTCACTGTGCACGAATCGGGCGGCGGGATTGTCGTCGACCCGTCTCTCGGCCGACGAGGTCATCGAGGCAGCCAAAGCCGCCGCGACCCGAGTTCGCGCCCTGTTTGATGCGCTGCTTCCCACGTTTTAGGCGGGGGCGAGAGGGAATGGAGGTGACCAGATAATGAACCACGAGGGTGTCGGGCCCCTGGCTGATCTGCGCATCATCGATCTGACCAGAGTTCTGGCCGGGCCCCTCTGCACGATGACGCTGGGCGACTTGGGCGCCGACGTCATCAAGATCGAACAACCGGGTCGCGGGGATGACACCAGGAGCTGGGGACCTCCATTCGTGGGTCCCTTCTCGGCGTACTACCTAGCTGTCAACCGAAACAAACGAAGCCTCACGCTCGATCTCGGGAGCGAGGAAGGCCGCGCCTTGCTGCGGCGGTTGATCGTCGGCGCCGATGTCGTCATCGACAACTTCAAGCTGGGGACCATGGAGAAGTGGGGTTTCGACAACGTGTGGTACGAGGCCCACTTCCCGCGGGCGGTGCGCTGCTCCATCACCGGATACGGTTCGACCGGACCCAAGGCAAAGGTGCCGGGCTATGACTTCATTCTGCAAGCAGAAACCGGACTCATGGCCATCACCGGCGATGTCGAGGGCACGCCGATGAAGCTGGGAGTGGCCATCGTCGACATCTGTGCCGGCATGATGGCGGCGATCGCAATCCTCGGCGCACTGCAAGCCCGAACCCGGACCGGGCTGGGCCAACGCTGCGAGGTGAATCTGCACGATGTTGGGCTGCAGATGCTGGCCAACGTTGCCTCCAACCATCTTGTGACGGGCGAGGAAACCAAACGCTACGGAAACAGTCACCCCAACATCGTTCCATACCGCACCTATGCGGCCCGCGACGGCGAGATAGCCATCGCAGTCGGCAACGACCATCAATTCGCCGCCCTGGCCGCGGCACTGGGTCGGCCCGAATGGGCGGCCGATCCCCGGTTCATCCGCAATCAGGACCGAGTTCGAAATCGAGATGCCATCGACGGCGAGATCGGAGGATTGATTGCGACCAGGACCCGGGCCGAGTGGATCCGGCGGCTCGATGAGGCAGCCGTACCGGTGGGGCCCATCAACTCCGTCTCCGAGGCCTTGACCAGCCCGCAAGCGGTGGCTCGACAGATGGTGGTGGACGTCGACCTGGGGTCGGCCGGTGTATCGAAAGCGCTCGGGTTGCCGCTTCGATTCTCGGACACGCCGGCGGCGATTCGCCGCCCACCTCCCGGGCTCGGCGCCGACACGATCGAAATCCTCACCGAACTGGGATTGTCGAGGGAGGAGATCGACGAACTCAGGCGGCGCGGCGTAACTTAAGGATCGCTCGACTTCACGCCCGCTCTTTCTCGGCGCGGTAGATCGCGTCGCTTACGGCTCTCGCCTCCCATTCGGTGGCGCCGCCGGTAGTGATGGAGATATGCATCATGTATGAAGTGGGGGCAGCACCGTGCCAGTGGCTCTCGCCAGCCGGCGCATAGATGACGTCGCCAGCAGCCATCTCGACGACCTGCCCTTCGGCGGTTCCCACCCGTCCAGCCCCTGTGGCGACATAAAGCACCTGCCCATCGGGGTGCGAGTGCCAAAACGTTCGAGCTCCTGGTTCGAAGAGAACCCCAATGGCGGTCACTGTCCTGTCAGGAGCTCTCGACATCGGTGTCGACCATACAGTCCCGGTGAATGTCTCCCGTGACCCGAGGCTCCACTCGAGTTCGCTGGCCGGGGTGTGGTTCATCGATGCTCCTCGTCAACGGGCGGCTGAGGTTATTCGGGTCGTTCACCTGTAGGTCTATCTGTGAAGGTTTGCGC
>JBOGEX010000158.1:0-10857 GCA_050741915.1 Acidimicrobiia bacterium | reverse complement strand
TCTCGTCGAATAGCCTCAAACTGCTCCACCCTCGACATCTCCTTCCACCCTCCTTACGGGTCTCACACGACCACGCAAGGTAGGGATAGGGGTTCGGGGGTGGGGCCATTTCGCATCAGCACAGTGACCCCTAGTGGGGCCAACTCAGACTGTCATACCCAAGTGCTTGTACTTGAGGCCGGACCCGCACGGGCAACGCTCATTTCGACCGGTCTTCGCCCGAGTAACAGCGGACTGATCCGCCAGTCTCTTCGCGACCTCCAATCGCCGTTCACGGGCCTCCATCTCTCGCTCGCGAACTCGGAGGTGTTCACTCCGCCGGCGCACGCGGTCCTCGGCCTCAGCGAGCTCGTCCTCTCGCTTGGTGAGCGCCGCCTCACGGTCCGCCACTTGCCGCTGTGCCCGCTCCTCCAGTCCCGGCCCGTCGCTCGAGTCGCTGAGCACGGAGGTCAACTCGTGATCGATGAGCGCCGCGACGGCGCGGCCCATCAAGATTCCGGCGATGTCGCAGTAGCGCTTCCAAGTGGACCATGCCGCCGGTGTCACCGGGACGCGCACCATCTGGAACCGCTCCTCGCGATCGAGTCCAGCCAGCAGCCGGCGATCGAGCCTCGCCAGCGCGCCGCGTTCGAGGTCCATCAGGGCCGCCCCTGTCCACATGTAGACATCCCGCAACTTGTTGCAGGTGCGTGTGTAGTTGGAGGGTGGTAGGCGCGAATCGCGCTCGCGCTTGTCGGTGTCGAGTGCGGTCGGCGTGTTGGTTGACTCAATGGCTGGGAGAGGCTCATGCCTGATTCCTCTCGAAGGAACTCAGGCGCGTCCGAGATGTGTCGTAAGGCTGGTCAGGTCGCAGCAGCCCAGCGGCCACCGCCGTGATGTCGGAGGACTGCCCGACCTTCGCAGCCGTCAGGCGGTGCCGCCGGCCGTCCCGAGCCCGACCGCGGTAGTTGCGGAGAGCGAAGAGTTGGCGCATCGCTCGGATGGTCCTCCATGACCCTGTCGCTTGGATGTCAGTAACCCTCCAAATGCACGGTCAGAGCCAGGTTCCACAGGCCGAATCCAGAATTGGATCGTCGGATCCGGTTTGCCCGTCTCCGAGTTGCAACACGCCGGAATGACAGGGTTGTAGGCACCAGGCTGACACTCCGCGGACAGGGTGGCCTGATCCGATGTGACCGCCGTCCATCCAGGAGTGCCCTGGCCATGTTGGTTGAGAAGCTGCTGCTGAAGCCAGAAGAAGCGGCCGAGGTGCTTTCGATCGGCCGCTCCAAGGTCTACGAGCTGATCGGCACCGGTGAGCTTCCTTCGGTGCGCATCGGGGCGAGCAGGCGGATCCCGGCCGAGGCCATCGTCGAGTTCGTCAACCGGCTCCAAGACCCGGTGGTCGACTCGCCGGCCAACGGACGAACATGAGCGTTCAGCTGCGTTGGACCAAGGACGGAGCCCGACGCTACGACGTCCGCCTCCGCGACCCCTCAGGCAATACCTACACGAGGACTTTCCGAACTCGACGCGAAGCAGAGGCATTCGAGTCCGACGAGCGGGCCAGTCGGCGCCGGGGCAACTGGCTCGATCCACGTCGATCGGAGGAGCCGCTCCGAGCGGTTGCTGGCAGATGGCTCGATTCAAACCCTGCCAAACGTCCATCGTCTCGCGCCCGAGACGACTCGGCGCTCCGAGTGCACATTCTCCCTGCTCTCGGGGACAGATCGATCGGGTCACTCACCCCATCCGACATCCAGCGATGCGTCAACAATTGGTCCGAGAGCCTCGCACCACGATCCGTCAGGCGGGTGTACCAGACCCTATCGGCGGTCCTCAACGCCGCCGTGCTCGACGATCGGATCGCCCGGTCACCCTGTCGAGGGATCCGGCTACCGGCGATCCAGCCCACAGACCGCTCTGTGCTCACCCGGGATCAGCTGGCGAATCTCGCCGAGGCGCAGGGGCCTCACTTCGGGACGATGGTCTATCTCGGGGCGGTTCTCGGGCTTCGTTGGGGCGAGTGCGCCGGTCTCCGTGTCGGCCGTATCGACTTCGACAGGTCGACCATCGCCATCGCCGAACAGGTCACGCGAGGCGTCGGAGGACGCTCTGTCATCGGACCACCCAAGTCCGAGGCCGCCCGTCGAACCCTGGCAGCCCCACAGATGCTCATGGAGCTACTCGCAAACCAACTCGAGCTGCGTGGACTCACCACGAGGGACACCGATGCCTTCGTCTTTGCTAGCTCGGATGGGGAACACCTCGACTACTCGAACTGGCTCCGTCGAAGCTGGTACCCAGCCCGCAGGCAGGCCGGGGTCGAGTGGGCCCAGTTCCACGACCTCCGCCGTGCCAACGCCACCGGGCTCGTCCTGGAAGGCGTCGACCTCAAGACGGCCCAGACGCGCCTCGGCCACACCGACCCCAGGCTCACCCTCGGCATTTACGCCCAAGCCACCACCGAAGCCGACCGGCAGGCCGCCGAGCGGCTCGGGGAGCGATTCCTACCCCGCCAGAACCGCGATCGAGGCCAAGGTCGTGGTCTGTGACGCGCGATGGACGCGCGATGGAACACCCTCGCAAACAAGCAGGCCGCTCCGGAGAGCGGCCTGACCTTGGGTTCTCTGAGTCGGGACGGCGGGACTTGAACCCGCGGCCTCAGCGTCCCGAAGGCTATCGGGATGGTTTTCGGTGGATTCGTACGGACGAAACACCAGGTCTGAGCATATGAACGAACTCGCGCGAACCCCAGCGGCTGTAGACGAACGCGGGACAAACGCGGGATGGAAGTTGTGAGATCTGTCGCAGCTCGCGCGGCTTCCATCAGGTCCCGTTAGTCCTTACGATCCGTCGCATCGCCCCTTACTCATCTTTTTCCCGTCGGAGTAACGCCAATGGCGGATAAACCGGCCGATCTCGCGGACGCTCGGAAGCGCGCCATCAAGGAGATCCGGAAGCAGTATCCGCCACTCCTCACCTCGGCGCATGTCGCCGAGTTGATGTCATGCACCATCGGAGAAGTCCGAGACCAGGTCCACCGTGGAGACCTACCGGCCGTCCGCTGGGGTCAGCAATTCCGCTTCTTCCGCGAGGAAGTACTCGCCGTCCTTCTCGAGCGACCCGCCGGTCCGGACATGGACGAGGGTGAATCAGGTGACTGAGGAGAACTCCGAGATCACCTACGAGGGGTGGTACCCGGATGTGCCGCCGGTCATGGATAGCCAACAACTGGCTGAGCTCTTGTCGACCTCGGATCAGGTGATCAGGATCTGGGCCCGGGAAGGGGTCATTCCATCGCATCGACAACCCAGTGGACGCAAGTTCAAGTTCCTGCGCCACGAAATATTCGAGTGGCTCATAGAGAACCGATACGACCCCAATAAAGACGATTCGACGTAGGTTCTTGTCCGCTGGAGTCGACCAAATGGCGGGAGTTGGCGCTTCGCTCCCGTATGAGGCTCCGGTCGTCAATGCCGATGGCCGCGTCATCGATGCTCGACGGCTGATGTTCCTGCGAACATCGATGGGGTGAGCGACAGGACCGACCCAAAAGTAGTTGCTTTCCCGGAACACCTGCGTCAGCCACCCGTTCCGTTTTCCAATCCTCCGCCGGTCGACAAAAGACTCGACGAGCTTCCTTTTGGTCAGGTCGACGAGAACCAATTTGAGTATCTCGTTCTCGACTACCTACAGGCTGTGCGAGGCTGGAAGGATCCGCAGCGATATGGCGAGGCGGGTCAGAGTCAGCAGGGGATCGACCTCGTCGACATGGATGCGTCATCTGGATACCCCACATGTCAGGTCAAGCGACGCAAGGAGTTCGGACCCAAAGCACTCGAGAACGCAGTCAAGGCGTGGCTGGCTGCCAGACCGCTTGGGTCAACCACGTTTCTCGTAGCCGTCAGCAAGAAGCTCAGTTCGGAGTCGCAACGAAAACTCGCCGAACTTAGTGAGCAACACCCGTCGGTCAAGCTAGAAGCAATCGACGCAGGAGTCCTGAACCGCGATCTCCGAAACTATGCAGAAATAGTTCTGAGACACTTTCACCCTGCATGGGCCGAAGCCTTCTGTGATCCAAGCGCACTCTCCCGAGCTGGCCTCAGAAACGCTCGTCAGAAGTTCGCACTCGACTCATTAGCAGTCTCCAATCATCGGGAGCGAACTCGGCTTTTCGCCTTAGGAGTTCCGGAGGAGTCCCTCGATGCCGTCGTCTCCCTCGCAGATAGTCATTACAGGTCGACGGTTCAGCATGTGGCTCAACCGCAGCTCATTGCGATTGAGGGGCCTGGGGGCTCGGGAAAGTCGTCTCTCCTGGACCGGGTATATAGGCTGCGGCTCGAGAACGCCCTCCGCGACGCCAGTCAACCGCTTCCCGTGTTCTTCACAGCGCAAGAAGCGCCGTCCGATCTCATCGCCGCCCTCCACGTCGCTGATGAATCCGTCAAGTCGTTCCATATCGATGGCCTCGACGAGGTGTCTATGTCGAGAGCTCAGGAGATAACTTCTCAGCTTCGATCGTTGATATCCGTTGGCCGGATAGCTCAGGCAACGATCACGCGGCGACTAAGGGCGAACGAAACGTCTGATCTTCCAACATACTCCTTAGCCGATCTCTCCGAGACTCAAGCGGAGGAATTGATGTCGGCCGTCGCTAGTCGCGATGTAGGGCTGCATGGAATTCCGGATGGGTCGGCGCGGAAGGCGGTGCGGCTACCACTTTTCGCAATCGTGGCCGGCCGCCTGCGATCGCAGGGTCGCACTGTGCCGAGCAGCAGAGCTCAGTTTCTCGTGGCCCTGGCCGAGTCGGAGAAGAGCAGAGTCGTGAACAACGAGCTGTTGTGGGAAGAACTCGCGGAACTGGCAACGATGACGGTTTCTAAGGGAGGAAGTGTTAGTCGATCGGAGGTTGGGCCCGACCCGAAACTTGCAAGGCTGCTGGAGTCTCGATTTGTTGAACAGGTCGGAGGAGCGCTCCGATTCGCGCTCCCAATACTGGAGCAGTTCTTCGCCGCACAGGCACTGATCAAGGACGCGAATCTGTTGGAAGCCGCCCTCGGTGACTTGGTGGCTTTTGAGACGTGGCGTGAGCCCCTCTCCATTGCTTTTGCTCTCATGCCGTGGAACGAGGCCGACCACCTCGCCGATCTGACAGCCGATCTGGTTCCGGGAGCGGTTTGGAAGCTGATCACCGACTCGTTTTCAGGCCCCGCCTCGCTCGGGTCCGCGGTGCCTATGCCCAGCGACGAGGAGTGCGAGGATCGAATCGAGGTTGCCCTAAGCCGAGTGCTGGACGCAATCGGCCCAGTCCGCGCACTTCTTGGCTTGACGGCCCCTGACGGCCAACCGTTGCCGGTCGGTGTGCAGATCGACAATGGGCGAATGGCCGTGGCTATTTGGGCACCGGGTTCGGACAGGCCAGCAACAAAAGAAACCATCTACGATGGATGGCGCGGGCCTAGCGATTGGTCGTTCGAGAAGTTTGAGCCCGCCTACTTCGCAGAGGAAGTATGGCCCTTAGGGTCCGCCATGGAGTTCGTAGACAGGGCGATAACTCCCCACCTCGAGAGCGTCGGTTTCGCCGTCGGGCATCGGGACACGGCTTGGCCAGAACGGCGTTATGAGATCGCCCGCACTCTGGGCGACGAGCGGTCGCTGATCACCAAACCGGTCCGTATCGAGAAGATTGAAGAAGCGCTCGCCGCACTCCGGGAAAGGAGTGCCGATCTGGATGGTCTGATCAACTACTCCTTCTTTCCCGGTCAGAACCGACCTCGGATCCGGCTGATGGTTTGGGCTCAGGAGCTCAAGCAGTTTCTCGAGGACTTGAACGATCCAGGTTGCACCACCGAGGTTGCTGCTCCATGGACGCCGCCCGATCAGTTGCACGGCTCCGGCTGGGCCTGGGGACTTTGGAGCGAGGATGCATGGCTCCAACTGATAGAGGAGGTGTACCAATGCGCGCTCGTGTCGTATGGGGAGATCATTGATCGCTGGTTCACTCCCTTGAAGCCCTACCTCGGAATCGGAGGGATGTGGCCCGTGGAGCTGCGGGTGCAGGTTGGATTCGCGGGTGAGAGTTCGGGGATGCCGGGATGTCCCTGGATGAGCGGAAGGTTCGTCCCGCTTGTCCCAGGATCCGAACCGTTAGTGAGCTTCACCGACGAGTCAATCAGTTTCTCGAGTGACTGGGAGCCACCCACTCATGAAGGCGCGATCCTTGATGACCATCACCCTGGCGCTTTGCAGTGGGTGCGATGGCCGGGGAGGTTTCAAACAGTCGACGTAGGATGCACGGGTTCCGCCCCCGCGTTAGAGCTTGCCTACAACTGGCTTATAGGAGACCTATCGCAGCTTGGCGTTGTGAGTAATTCGCTCATCCGGCAACGGCGACATTGAGGGCGCGCGTGGGGTCGGGCCTAGTAGCTTGGTGAGTCCGCCAGGGGCGATGTCAGCCACGAACTGTCCCGTCTCTACCCTCCGCCAATGGTCCGCGTGGTGGCAATCGTCGACAGCCGAAACATTCGCGGGCTATCCGAGACCATGCTCGGCTTCGCGCGAAACCCAACTTCCCAGGGCCTTGACACCGCGCTCTCGAGGTTCGGTTTCGAGGTGGTGGAGTCGTACTTTTCAGTGGCCCGTCCCCGAGCCTCGGATCGACAGCGCCTTGAGCGTCAAGATGCCGCGAATCGTGAGTATCTCGATCTCCTCCGTCGTGATCCCCGGGTCCGCCCGTTGGAGGGAAGTCTGCGCCGATACTCCGATGGAAGCATTGAGGAGAAAATGGTGGACGTGCTCTGCGCTGTCGAGTGTGTCCGTCAAGCAAAGCGGATAGCTGATGGCGATTCGTCGGCTGAGGCCGTCCTGGTTCTCTCTCAAGATATCGACATAAAACCCGGCGTGGAGCTGGCCATCGAGTTCGACGTGCCAGTCCTAGTCGTCTCCCCGGGAGCCATCCACAATCGTGGGATTCCCTTCATGGCTATTGCCGAGCCGCCACTCGCCGACCTCGTACAAGCCGAACGAATCCATGACGTGAGCGGTCAAGAGTTACGACAACGACTCGCCATCGCAGTCGACAGTCCAGGCGTCGACTCCTGGGAGTACCTATACACGAAGCGAATCGGCGGTGAATCGGTAGCGATCCTTCGGCACCGCCAAGGCTACGAAGGCGCAGCCGAAGCAGAAATCTTTGACCGTCCGGAACGGGGCGAGCTTCATGATCTGGGCACAATGGGGATTGCAGAAGGTCTTCCAACGGGCTTCCCAAGAGCCCTTCTCGGGCTCGCCCCCTACCGCGCTCAGGACCTTCTCAGGGGAACAGTCGTTGGCCGGTACAGCCTTTTCAAGGCCACCGTGGACCTCGAATCGGGAGTTCAGGTTCTTGTCGATGTCAGCAATTCGTTTCTGACGCCTGGTACCCGGGTCCTTCTCCATGCTTCGGGAGGCGCCACGCGACCGCGATACGTCGGTGCTCTAGAAACACCGCCTCCTCTCGTCGGCTCGGGAGGAAGAGAGCTTCCGGCTACCTCACTGGTGGTCAGGGTCGAAGGGCACAGCGATCGTCATTCCGTTGCTACATCCGAGGAAGCCGGCATTGGGATCTTCATCCCATCGGGCAGCAGCAAGACGCAAATAGGCGGCCGCTACCTTGTATCGCTCGTTGGCAGTGGCCGCGACTTCGGGGCTCCGCTGGTCGGACATATCGCCTCTACCAGGCTTCCCTGAAACTGCTGACGGCGGCTCTAGGCCGCCGTCAGGGTTACAGCAGGCCCATACGTCCTGCAAAGTCACATGGACATTACGACACAGCGTTGGCTAGTTGTCAACCCCGCACGAGTCCCAATCTCAACAACGCATCGCTTCTGATCCTCATTCCGAGGCGCCCGTAGGCCTATGCGGCCGATTTACTGACAGTCCATAGCGTTGACGAGCCGCTTCGCCCGAAGTACCGACCATGGCTCCGATAGATGACCATGAGTGGCCATTCGCCCTCGCTTTCCCCACGGCGTAGGCGAGATCCCGCTCAGCATTCGCTCGTACAAGAAATGCTTGGCGGACCCCGGATAGTGCCGCGGCGTCCAGAACTGAATCGTGGTCTGGCTCGTGCTTCTCGAATCGAGCGGCCAACTCTTCAGCTCGGCTCACGATCGCATCTACTGTGCGCGGCATTATTGACTAGTAACTTGCCTCGGACCGAAAGCAAGTTAACTTGCGACAAGGCAAATCAGGCTCTCATCGGGACAGGGTCAGGACGGGTGCTCGTTGTTCGACTTCCTTGAACCCCTGGACGGCCTCGCGCCATTGCCCGGTGAATGAAACTGCTGGGTCGTTGAGGTTGGCGTCGGGGCCAACCTCGAACTGGGTGCGCGCATAAATCGCGACGGCAGCGTCCCAGGTTTGCCGATCGCAAGCCTTCACCCTCAGACCGAGAGCCCCGAGCAGCTCAGCCGGTGGGTTGTTCAAGTAGTGGAGGGTGCGGGCCGCGACCCGGCGGTCGAGCTCCTGAAGGACCCGTCTGTGCTCGTCGAGCAAGCGGAGCTGGTAGTTGGTATTAAGCCCTGGCTTCCCGAGGTCCTCGAGCGCGGCATCGCGACCCTCCATGAGCATCGTTAGCTGGGCTCGGGCTCCCGAGGTGCCTAGATGGGTGAGCGCGGAGCGGGCTTCGGCGATTGACTGGTCGAGCGCCTCAATGTTGACAGTCGGCCGCGCAATGTCACGCTCCCTAATCGACCTCGCCAGTTCGTCTCGTCGGTCAATCAGCTCGCGGTCAGCCATCGCCTGGACTGCGGTCGGGACCTCGCTTGCGGGTAGCCGGATGCCACTTCGGGACAGCCGACGAGCGAGTTCGTCGTACCGATCGTCCGTGACGGGCGGGCCGTGGACGTGGCTGCACTCGTCCAATGGCCCGGGCGGGTCGGCTGCCCAGATGTGAGTTTCCCCGGAGGCACGGGAGAGGCCCGTATATGCATGCTCGACGGTCATGCTCTGATCAGCGAAGACGTGGGCCCGTTGATACGTATGGCCCTGGGCTGTGTGAATCGTTTGGGCGTAGCCAAGGTCGACGCTGCGCTCCACATACCGCTTCGGCAGGACGATCTCGATACCGTCATGGTCACGGCGAAACCAGATCTGACCAGACATCGGATCCACCGCGGTCACGGTCCCTTGCTGTCCGTTGCGGAGATCGCTGTGGCTGTACCAGTTGGCCCGCACGGCGATTCGGTCACCCGCCTGGAGCGTCAATCCGGTCCGGGTTTCCAAACGAGGCCCGGCGAGGAGGCTTTCGGCTTGCATATTGCTCCGGGCGAGATAGTTGAGTACTTCGACGTCGGCCCGACCTCCGGCCAGCATGCTGACGCTCCTGATGCCGTGAACGCTGGTGTCGCTCCACCAAGCGTCGACCATGGCCATCATGGTGTCCAGCCGCTCCTTCCCCATGTGGACTCGGCCGGCTTCGGTGTAGTGCTGCACCGCTCGGTCAACCTCTCCAGATCGGACGAGCTGTAGAGCCCGGCGATCCACTTCGTGGCGTTGTCGCTGGTTGACAGTGGCAAGGTCGGTGACGACTCCGTGACCATCGGCGACTATGCGATGAAAAAGGCCGCCGGAGTCGATGGAAGGGAGCTGCTGGGGATCCCCGAGGAGGACGAGCTTGCCGTCACACTCTCGAACCAGATCGCAGAGATGAGCGAGGTTATTGGTGGAGACCATCGACGCTTCGTCACATACGACCACTGTTCCGCGAAGCAGTGTCTCGCGCCTCTGGTCGAGGTGATGGATGAGCATGGCGATCGTTCCGGTCCAGTGTCCTTGGAGGTCTTCACCAAGTTTCTGTGCGGCGGTGGCGGTGGGCGCCACTCCAATGACGGGGTATCCCCTCGCCCTAGCGCTCTCGGCGTAAGCCCCGATCGCATAGGTCTTCCCAGAGCCACCCGGCCCACTCACAGCCACCAGACGGCCCTCAAGGAGAGCCAGGCTTCGTATTGCGGATCCTTGTTCGGGAACCAGTTCACGAACCTTCGCCGCTGAACTGAGACGCTCAACATCTACTTTGACAGGGCTCCGCTCGCCTAAGGCCGTCATCACGCTTCGTTCCCGCTCAAGCTGGGTCACGGTGGTGAACCGAACCTCTCCGGGGAGCAGCCAACGATCGTCCTTTCGGTGGTCGCCGAGCTGGACCACCTCGCCCGCCGCCAGACCGGCCTCTAGGACTTCCCTCGTGGCATCGATCAATCGGGCGGATTGAGCACCATTCGGGAACGACGCAGCTACCTCGACGAGTAGGTCGCGTTCAGTGAAGGTCGCCTGCCGATCAGTCACTCGTCGCGCAATGAGAAGTGCTGATTCTTCGGGAGTCTGAGGTTCAGTCCGAACTGCAGCACTACCTGCTTTGAGCACCGCCTTGACCCGGTCGACAGGGTCTTCCGGCGCGTCTGTCGCTCGGCGCTGCCAGTGGGCGACGACGTCAGCTCCGACTCCGTACTCGCGCATCTCTCGGGTCACTGGTGCTTCGCCTTGGGGATGTGACTTCGGTTGGCGAGTCTCTAGCGTGAACTTCTCGAGCATCCTCCCGTGGGGTTGGCCGCCATTCCGAGCGATAAACGCCTCCGTAGCTTCGAGGATCTCGGCTCGGCGTATCGAGAAGTGGGCGATCAACTCTGGTGAGAATCCTTCGACGTCGGCGATCCCGTTAACTACTGGCCCCCATGACACTCCGAGCCGTCGGGTGAGCTCCTCCCGTAGCGTGTCCATGGCCATGTCAAAGTCCTCGCTGGTGGCCAAGAAAAGTCCTCGCGGTGGTGACTTGTAGGTAATCCCCAGCGGGGCCTCCTCGAGGGGTGATCGTGACTGATGCAAGTCAGGACACGAGCT
>JBOGEX010000157.1:0-18240 GCA_050741915.1 Acidimicrobiia bacterium | reverse complement strand
ACATGGAATCGCACAATCGATGTCAACGCCACCGGAACGATGCTGGCCATCAAACAAGCCCTACCTCAAATGATCGAGCAAGCTAATGGTTCAATCATCACCTTGAGCTCTCCCACCGCGCTCACGGGTCGAGGTTGGCGATATCCCGCCTACTCTGCGTCAAAGGGAGCTGTGATGGCTCTGACTCGAGCGGTTGCGCTGGCTCACGCCCGTCAGGGGATTCGCGCCAACTGCGTCGTGCCCGGTCCTATCCAGACGGAAATGACGGACGACATATTCGACCAGCATGGTGAAGAGATCCTCGCCCGCATACCGATTGGGCGTTTCGGCCAACCTACTGATCTGCAAGGTGTGATGGTGTTCCTCGCCTCGAAAGCTTCGGCGTACATCACCGGCTCGATAATTACAGTCGACGGCGGCCTACTCGCAGACTGACGAAACGCGCCTCGAGCCGGGTGTGGCCGGGTGTCAACGCCGGCCGAGAACTGCGCGGTGGTCGCCGGTTGAAACTGCGCGTTCTATCTGGTCTCCTCGGCTGCCATCGCCTCGTTGTTTTGCCTATCAGCCGGTAGCTGTCGCCTTTGAGGACACCATCCGGCTCGGCGCCGACGTGACCTTATGGGTGGCACTGATAGCTTTTTAGCTGCCGAGAATCACGGCGAGTGCTGCCCCAACGCCCATGACGCCGAGCAGTGCGGCGCCGACAGCAACGAAGCGAAGGTCGTGCTCTTGCCACCAGCGACCGACGAGCCAGCCGACCCGAATTAACGGCGTCGCGATCACTGCTCCAATCGCGACAAGACCGGCCCGCTCTCCTGCTGCACCAGGAAGGAGGAGAGCGGCAGCGGCGGCGAGGGCTGTGAATCCCGTGACCCCCCTGAGACCGAGCGCCTGGCGGCGTCCGGTGACCTGGCTGATGGCCGGATTCTCTTTCTTGTTCACGAGGCCACCACCAAGATGATGGCGACAATCACCAGCACGATGCTTAGAGCACGGCGGACCACCGCCGCTCGGAGCCGCGATTGGGCTCTTGCACCTGCCAGGGCGCCGATCATGCTTCCGAGGATGACGGCCGAGCCTGTCCAGGCGTCGATACGGCCTTGGATGGCGAAAACAACCAGCGCCGCGGACGAGGTGATGCCGATGGTGAATGTGGTGGTGGCTGCCGCCACCCGGGTCGGGACGTTCATGATCTCGCTTGTGACTGGAGTCTTGATGAATCCGCCGCTAGCGCCAACCGTTCCCGCGACTAGTCCGGAGAGCCAGATGAGGAACAGACCGGCAGGAACACGACGCACCCGGTAGGGCGCTACTCCGCGGCCGCTCTGATACGCCCCTGAGAGGGCCCCAACCCGCTCCCCGACATGCTCCGATCCCAAACCGGGCTGAGCAGGATTGCGCACGGTTCTTCGAGCACCGCCGACCAAGGCAGCCGCCAAGGCCACCGCCGCCAGAGTCCATATGAGGGGCCGCTCGGGGAGGAGACCGGATACAAGGGCACCGCCGATGGCGCCGATCGTCGCAGCTAGCTCGGTCGATACGCCGAGACGATGGTTGACCGTGCGCTCCACAAGATGCCTCGGGCCTGCCGCCACCGATCCGGCGGCGACCGTGAGAAGGCCGAGTGGAGCCGCTTCCGTCACGGGCATGCCGGACAACACAAGCGCGGGTACCAGCAAAACCGCTCCCCCCAGACCGCCGAGCACACCGACGGTGCTGGTCGCCGCCGCCAAGACGAGGAGAATCATGGCGCGGCAAGCGGGGGCGCGGGACCATCAGCCGATGACAGAGGTTGACCTAGGCGAATGCGCAAAGGGGTGTGGTCCGGCAATCAGGCACAGTCTTAGGGGTCGACTGGACAATATGAACGTGAGTTGGGTAGCGGAATCCGAGAAGGAGCCAAGGCCGAGTATGGGACCGTGGGCCTCGGCTATCCGAGTAAGAGCCTATCGATCTGAGCTCTTCCGAGGTTGTCATCGTTGTAGGGATCAAGGCGCGACATCGCCCCGCCATCGGACCAGATCGCTATTGATGTCTCTAACCGATCGGCAGCCGATCAGGGCCATAGTCGCACGCATGCCTTGGCCGAGCAGGTCGAGGACATGATCGACACCGCGTTCGCCACCGACTCCGAGACCGTAGAGATATGCTCGACCGGCCATGCACGCCTGCGCGCCAAGAGCGAGGGCTTTGACGATGTCGGACCCGCGTCGCACCCCACCATCGACAATGATCTCGACCTCGCCACCGACGGAATCAACTACCGAGGGTAAGAGTTCCACGGGGGCCGGTGCGAAGTCGAGCTGACGACCGCCATGGTTCGAAAGCACGATCGCCTCGATGCCCTCGCTCACCGCGATCTCAGCGTCGTCGATGGTCTGGATGCCCTTCAGTACGATCGGACCTTTCCAGTTGGTACGAAGCCATTCGATGTCCCGCCAGGACATACCAGGATCGAACTGGTTGCCGACATAAGCCGCGAGGGAAACGGCGTCAGTTCCATCACCGACGTTGTGTCCGGTCACATTGGAGAAGGTTATTGGCTCGGATGTCACGAATCTCCAGGTCCAGCCGGGATGGCGGAGGCCGTCGACGACCGTCCCAATGCCGATCTGCGGGGGCAAAGTGAAGCCACGCCGTATGTCACGCTCGCGACGGCTGAGGATCGGCGTGTCGACCGTAAACGCAGAGCGCCTCGTATCCCGCCGCTGCAGCCCGGTTGACTAACTCGCTGACGAGGGCGCGATCTCGCCACATGTACACCTGGAACCAGAGTCGACCATCGGATACCCCCGCCACCTCCTCGATCGAACGAGTGCTCAACGTTGAAAGTGTGTACGGGAGCTGAGCCCGGGCCGCAGATCGTGCTACGGCCAGTTCACCGTCCGGGTGGGCGATCCGGGTGAATCCGGTTGGGGCCAGTACAAGCGGAAAAGCGAGGCTCTGACCAACGAGCCGCGATCCAGTATCGACCGTGGTGACATCCTGCAGCACGCGGGGTTTGAATTCGATCCGCCCGTACGCATCGCGATTGCGGTGAAGGGCTGTTTCATCATCGGCGCCACCATCGATGTAATCGAAAACTCCGTGGGGCAGTCTCCGCTCCGCCATTGACCGGAGGTCCGCAACGTTTACCGCACGCGAGAGCCGCCGGCGAACTCGATCGAGCTCTGGTCGGCTGAACCGTAGGACAGAGCGAAGCGTGGACAGCATTTCCTATGAGGGCGTTCGGTTAACCAGGGGACCTGAAGGAAATCTTGGGCAGCAAGCTAACCCATTGTCTCTGATCGGAGGCCTCGCGGCCGGTTGGTGGGCGAATGGTTGTTCCCATTGATCCCGGGTGTTGGTGAGCCGGAAAGGTCATGCTTTCGGATCCGATGATCGGAGCGTCAAGCTCGGCGATTTCATGATTTCCGTGAGGAGCTGGGTCAGGAGGTCGTCATCTCCTACGTTTCCCGGAACAACGATCTGAGTGATCGTGTCGGCATTCAGTCGCGGAATGCGCCACACAGGAACCCCGGGACGGAGCTGTCCCAGCACTCTGGATGCACTCTCCGAAGGGACCGCAAATGCCAGTTCACTGGCCCGCTCCGCTTTGGTGAATGCACCTGCTTGGTGTCGACGACTGGGACCAGTCGACCGTCATCTCGCATAAATTGGACCCATCGAGGGTGACACGTCCCAATTTGGGGAACGCTGGCCCGACCAGCGTGACCGCGTGGTCGTGGCCCAATGCATCGATCTCAGCAAGACATGCCCGCGAAGTGTGGAATCTCCTCGAAGAATGTCCGCGACGCTTGCATTCTCTTTCTGAGCCGCGGCATTCAATGCCACCACAATCTTGCGCACTCGATCCACAGCGCGCGTTTGGTCCAGGGCACGATTGTTGGTGAGGGCGAAGGGTGCCGATGTCCTTGCTCGAATGGAACCGCTCAAAGGCCGCCTGGTCCGGTTGCAGGATCACATCGATCTGCGACGACGCCTGAGTCCCCGTCGAATCGTCGTCCAAGATCACCACGCGACGGCCGTCTCTGCGCAGTGTGTCATCGAGTGTGCTGGCCATCATTCAGTCTTCGTTGCTTCTGCCTTGGGTGTTTCCTGCCTGTCCCGGCGACTGGCTGACCGGTCGACCTCTATCCTCCCATCGGTTCCGTCTGAATCCAAGTCGTGGATGCGCGGTCAGTCACCCGGTAGCGTCCTGAGGAGAACGAGGAGCAAGGGCGCGACGATCCTGCGCACGCACCGGAACGCCAGCGTTGCGTGCCTGGCATCGACCGCATCCAGCTGCTCCAACTGGTCGAGCACGAGGACGCTCAGATCGTCGACGTCCTTCCCCAACCCGAGTTCCGCCGTTCACATTGGTGCAGATCGCGGCGTTAGCCGCACCCTGCGAGGTGCTCGTGTCCTGGACCGTTAAAGACCTTGTCGCGGGAGCTGGCTTCCAGTCCACCGGCCCGAAGCGTTCACTCCCTCAGGGCGGAGCCATGGGAGGTCCACGGCGTCGCTTCGACCGCCCGCGGATTACGAGCAGGCGGACTGTGCTCCCCTCCCGGCCGACACAGATGGAACAGACCTCCCCCCAATAGGCCATTCCACGTAGATTGATGACACGAATGAACCATTCTGTGAAATGCACAGTCGATGAGTTGCTGGCGCGAGCTCGGAGTCAGTTGGTGCGGGTACCGCCAGAAGCGTTGGTACGGGAGCAGGCCGATGGTGCGCTGGTCGTCGACATCAGGCCTATCGAGCAGCGACGACGCGACGGTGAACTTCGAGGTGCGCTGGTGATCGACCGCAACGTGCTGGAATGGCGAATCGCCCCATCGAGTCCCGACCGCGTCGTCGATCTCGAACCGAATCGGAAGGTGATTGTGGTGTGCAACGAGGGTTACCAGTCGAGCCTTGCGGCAGCGACGCTCCGACAGCTCGGTGTGCCTGGCGCGACCGACCTCATCGGTGGTTATCAAGGACTGCTAGCCATTCGTCAGGATGCGAGAACTGAGCGTTGATCGTTACCGCGACCGCATCACTACAATGGAGCGCGGATGTAGGTCTCCTTCATCCGGGCGCCGACGACAGTCCCAGAGAGGGCAGTAAGGGCGGCAACGGTCCAGATGGCGGTTGAGGCACTGGCCAGGTCAGCGATCACTCCAGTGAGGATGGCGCCCAGGGCAAAGCCGGCGTCGCGCCAGAAACGATAAACGCCGACCGCGGTGGCACGCCAGCGGGGATGGGCGAGGTCCCCTACCGCGGCGAGCAGAGTGGGATAGACCATGGCGGTCCCGACGCCTAGGAGCGCCATCGCCACCACCCACACGATGAATTTGGTTCCGAGCGCGACAAGCGCGATGGCGGCGGCCTGGACCCACATGCCAGCAACGATGAGCCACTTGCGGCCGACACGGTCGGACCATGCTCCGGTGAGAAGCTGGCCGATACCCCACAGCCCCGGGTACACGGCGGCAAGAATCCCGATACGGGTGACCGAGAGTCCGGCCGCCGTAAAGAAGAGTGGCAATAGCCCCCAGGCCATGCCGTCGTTCAGATTGTTGACCAATCCGGCCTGACTCGCCGCCGACAGAGAGGGGTCAACGAAGCTGGTCCTAACGACCACCTCTCGCATAGACAGGTCGTGGTTGGAGTTGAGCGGTTGGGTCTGGTGAGTTGCAGCCTCATGGGCGGCGTGGGCACGGGTCTCCCGCACCGCAAAGGTTGACAAACCCAGACCGAGGGCGGCATAGGCGATGCCGAGGTAGAACGGCTCGGGTCGCAACCCAGCCTGGGCCGCCATGAACCCAGTGAGTAGCGCGGTGAGAGATACCGCCACGTAGCCCGCGGCCTCATTTATGCCCATCGCCAGGCCTCGCCGCTTGGGCCCGGCCAGGTCGATTTTCATGATCACAGTGGTTGACCATGTGAGTCCCTGGTTGATACCCAACAGGACATTGGCGGCCACAACCCAGCTCCAGGTCGGCGCCCAAATGAGCAGCAATGGGACTGGAAGCCCGGCCAGCCACCCGGCCACGAGTATCGGCTTGCGTCCGAACTTGTCCGAGAGCGTTCCTGCGAAGAGGTTGGAGATCGCCTTCATCAACCCGAAGGCGACTATGAACGTCATCGCGGCGGTGACTCCGGTCAGCCCGAACTCGTCTCGGGCGAGCAGGGGGAGGACCGTTCGTTCCTGACCGAGCATCCCCCCGACGAGGGCGTTCACCGCCACGAGGAGGATGAATTGCGCCAGGTTGGGACGCAATCCGAGCTGAATCGGCTTGGAGGTTGCGGTCATCGAGCGAACGTAGCGAGGGCCCGTCTGAGCTCGTCGGCTGTAGCCGTGGTGACAGCGACGCTGGCGTTACCGGCCCTGTGGAGGAGGCTGGCAGCGGTCATCGAGCGTTGCCCGTGAGCACAATGCAGCACCAACTCCCCGGTGAGCTCCCCAGCGCGGGCGGCGATCTCTCCCAGCTCGACATGGATGGCCAAAGGGACATGGCCGCTGTCCCACTCGCTTTCTTGGCGCACATCCACCATCGCAAGTCCGGATGAAATCTCGTCGGGGTTGAGGAGGCGAACCTTAGTAACTGACCGCCCAGAGTCCTCCCATGCAGCCATTCCACCGCCCAGGCATCCGGCTAGCTGCTCATAACCAATGTTGAAGGATTGACGGACCGCCTCCGCCAAGTCCTGGTTTGGATTCCCGACGAACACCACGAGTCGGTCGCGGTCGAGCAGCCAACCAAGCCAAGTGGCGAACTGGTCGCGCAACTCGATCGAAAGAGAACCGGGGATGTGGCCGGCGGCGAAATCGAGACCGGGTCGCACGTCGACGACCTCGGCACCCCCCTCCATCAGCCGGGCCACCTCATCAGGCCCGAGCTGGGGAAGAGGAGGGGGCGAGGGGCCGTAGACCGTCGGGCCGCTCTGATTCACCTCGCGCAGCGCCAAAAAATAAGGCGGGTAGCTTCCGAGGCGCCCTGTGAGTTGGACAACGAAGTCGTCCTCGTTAGCCGCCTGCAGGAGCGGGTTGGATATCCGTTCTCGGCCGATCGTCGTTGTTCTCTCACCGGTGGCTGAAGCCGAGCAAAACGAGCCGGCACCGTGGGTCGGATACACCGCCAGGTCGTCAGGAAGGGTGAGTAGCCGGTCCCTGATCGAACGGTACGCCAACCTGGCCAGTTCCTCGGTGCGGTCTGGCGATAACAAATCGGTACGGGCTACCCCGCCCACGATCAACGTCCCCCCCGAGAAGAGGGCAAGCGATTCTGTTCCGTCGCTGAGCAAGTAGGCGCAATGCTCGGGGGTGTGGCCGGGGGTGGCGATAACCCGCAAGGTCAGTCCCCCCAGGTCGAAGTCATCGCCGTCGTAGAGACCCACGTGGTCGAACTTCAGGCGGCTCTCGGTCGGCGCCAACACGTTGGCGCCTTGGACGGCAAGTTCACGCACCCCGGAGATAAAGTCCGCATGGAGGTGCGTCTCCACCGCCCATCGGACGCGTAGCCCCTTGTGTTTAGCCGCGGCCAGGTAGGGAGTCGGATTGCGCTCCGGGTCGATCACCAGGCCCTGGCCATCACCGAGATCAACTAGATAGCTGCTGTTGCCCAACCCCTGATCGACGATGGCAGAGACCTCAACCATTTGCCGACACTCTCGCGACTAAAGGTATCCGTTGCGAGGCGGTCAAGGCTTTCGAGCCTTGACGATCACCCCGACGGCGACGTGATCTTGATGATCGGCGGGGATCGTTTCCCGCATCAAGGCGATGACCTCCTCGCTGAAGAGTGGATAGAGGGCGGCATCGTCGATTCCAAACGGCCGATGCCCGCCAATCCACAGATCGACAAACCCCGCCTTCTTCAGTTTCGTAGCGAAGGCACGCTCCGCCATAGCTCCCGATACTCAGCCAGCCCAGGCGCTGGGGTGGTTGGCAACCTCCGGGGGGAGATCATTCTCGACAGTGAGGTCGGCGACACAGATGCGGCCATTGGGTCTTAGCACCCGGAGTATCTCGGCCAGAGCACGGCTCTTCCGGCCCGAAAGGTTCAGAACCCCGTTGGAGATAACTACGTCCACCGAAGCGTCGGGAAGGGGGATGGCCTCCATCTCGCCGAGAAGAAACTCGGTCCACGCTTCGACACCTGCCTCGGCTGAATGGCTCCGAGCACGACTACACATCTCCTCGAGAATGTCGAGCCCAATTGCCTTTCCCTGCGGTCCGGTCCGCTTGGCGGCGAGGATGGTGTCGATACCGCCCCCCGAGCCGATATCGAGAACGGTCTCGCCCGGCTCGATGAACGCGTATCGGATCGGATTCCCAACCCCAAGCGACCACTTCACTGCCGAAGCCGGGACCTCGGCCAGCTCTTCGGGGCTGTAAAAGCGGCGGGCCACCACTTCTCCCCCACCGGTGGAGATTTCCGAGTAAGCCTGACGGACCGACTCCTTTATCTCGTCCTGAAACATCAGATCCCGGGCCATGGTTACAACTCCTCGACAAATCGCTGCAGGCGTTCCGTAACTTCGGTAGGAATCTCGTCAACGGCATTGGAATTGAGGAATGCCCTGAGCTCCTTGGCGAACTCCACTTCCCCGCAACACTTCCGGCAGAAAGCCAGATGCTGCTCTACCCGCTCTTGGTCCTCGGGCGAGATGGCATTGTCCAGGTAGTCCCAAAGCTGACGCACCGCCTCGGAGCATGGTATCGCTTTCAGTTTTTCATTCACCTCATAGCCTTTCTCAGCAGAAGTCCGGTCTCATCGGCATAAGTCCACATTTGCTCTTCGAACAGCTTGCGGCCCCGATGTAGCCGCGCCAGAACAGTTCCCAGCGGGACCCCCAGCATCCTGGCTATCTCCTTAGTGGCGAACCCATCCATGTAGCGGAGGACAAGACATGTCCGATAGATCTCAGAAAGTCGCATCAGCACCTCACGGACATCCTCTCTGCTAAACGCGTGGAGGAAGTCAAGATGGAGGGTGTCGGAATAAGGGAGGGGATCCTCCTCCACGAGGGCCTGATAGAGCGAGAAGTCCTCCACCGTCTCCATGGGAAGCTCGTCGACCGACCGTCCCAACTTGCGAAGCTGGTCACGAAAGACGTTGACCATGATGGCCTTCAGCCACCGGGCGCCGGCCGCTTCCTCCCTCAAAGACCCAAACGAGCGATATCCATGAAGCAGAGTCTCCTGCACCAAATCCTCCGCCCCATCCTTTACGAGTCTGCGAGCCAGTGAGTACAGGCCAGGAATCTGCCGCACCGCCAGACGCTGGAAGGCAGCCTTCTTAGAGTCGGCTGGAGTCGAGAAGGCCGCCTCTCGGTCGGGCGCCTCTTCCCTAATCACCTTTTCACCGCGATAACCACTTACCCCTAAGAGACGTACACACTGCCGAATTTATTGCATTGGTGGAACCGTGCAATTAGGGAGACGATCACCGACGTCTCTAATAGTTGAAAGGAGGTGGATCGATGACCACCACAACTGCAGGCGGGACTGGCATCGGGACGGCCGAGGGGCGCCTCAACGTCGGTTCCTGGCTGATGGGGATCGCGGCGGTAGCATTTATCGGATACGCGGCGATCTTCTTCGTCCTCAACTTCACCGACAGCTTTCTGGAACTAGGAATCGGTCCCGAACAGGTCGACGTCGGACGGGCCGAGATCGCGGCTTTCAGCCCCTCGCTCGTTCATTACATCAGCCATCTGCATATCGCAGTGGCTGGTTTCATTGCCGCGACGGGGCTGGCCGTGCTCTCCCTGGTTTTGTACGGAGTGCGCCGGGGGCAACTGTGGGCATGGGTGGGAGCGGTGGCGGCACCAGTCCTCGGATTGGCTGTGGCTTTGCCCGCCCACTATCCCAACAACTTCGACACCTTGGTCCATCTCGGACCGATTTATCTGGCGACCGCCATTTTCGTGGCCGGAGCAATATGGAGCTTGCCCGAGGTCTGGTCCCGGAGCAGAAGTTGACAGCGGGGTGGGCCGCTCATCTCGGCGGCCCACCCAGTCGTGAGTCAAGGAGGTACCTATGACCGATACAACGATCTTGTTATGCGCCAAATGCGGCGGTGCCGCCGACGGATGGAAGTGCGCAATCTGCGGGACAGAAGCCCGCAACCACGACACTCAGCATCTGCACGTCGGCTCCGACCGCTACTGCACCCTTAGGTGTGCTCGCTGCGCACAGGCAGACGTTCACTGCACCTGCGTTTGACGAAGGAAGACTTCGAGATGACGCTCATGCTCGACGGGCCCCTAATCGATGATCTGCGGACCGAGCTCCGAGGCCGAGTGATCGTGCCCGGCGACGCCGACTACGAGGTCGCGCGGAGGGTTCACAACGGAATGATCGACAAGCGGCCGGCTGTGATTGCGCGATGCATCGGAGTCGCCGACGTCATGGCCGCGCTCCAATTCGGGATCGACCACGACCTCCCCATCGCGGTCCGTGGTGGTGGACACAACGTGGCGGGCAAAGCGGTGGTTGACGAAGGGATCGTCATCGACCTATCCGCAATGAAGGGCATGCGCGTCGACCCCGTGAACCAAGTCGCCCGGGCGGAAGCCGGTCTTACATGGGGTGAGTTCGACCGCGAAACCCAGGCGTTCGGGCTCGCCACGACTGGCGGCGAGATCTCGAGCACCGGGATCGCCGGGCTCACACTCGGGGGCGGCATCGGCTATCTCCAGCGCAAGCATGGGCTCACGTGCGATAACCTCTTGTCGGCCGACCTGGTCACCGCCGACGGCCGCCTCCTCAGCGCCAGCGAGACCGAGCACGCCGATCTGTTCTGGGGACTGCGCGGCGGCGGCGGCAACTTCGGGATCGTCACCTCGTTCGATTACCAGCTGCACCCGGTGGGGCAGGTGCTGGCGGGACCGGTGCTGCACCCCTTCAGCGCAGCGAGGGAGGCATTCGCTTTCTACCGCGACTATTCGTATGCGGCACCCGACGAGGTCGCCGCTCTATACGCCCTCACCGCTCTTCCCGACGGGGAGTGGGCCGTCACCCTCTTCGTCTGCCACTGCGGCTCCGAGTCTGGCGAGAAGGCGCTCGAACCCGTGCGTGAGTTCGGGAGCCCGATGGAGGACCTGATCGAGCGGATGGGCTATCGCGACCTGCAGACTGCGTTCGACGCCGACTTCCCCTGGGGCGGGAAGCACTATTGGAAGTCGCTCAACCTGATCGACCTTCCCGACGACGCGGTCGACACGATGGTCTCCTACATCGAGGACGCGCCGTCTCGGCGGCCCATGGTCTTCCTTGAGCGGTTCGGCGGCGCAGTCGCCCGGGTCCCGAGCGACGCCACCGCATTCGGACACCGCGACGCCGTATGGGATCTGGTCATCGCCGCCATCTGGTCGGAGGACGCCGAACAGGAGGCGCACATCGAATGGGCGAGGTCGTTTTTCGAAGCGATGCAGTCGTACTCGACCGAGTCGGTGTATGTGAACTACCTGAGCGATGAGGGCGAGGAACGCGTAAAATCCGCGTACGGCGAAGAGCACTACTCGCGCTTGGTGAGGCTCAAGCAGAGATACGACCCTGGGAACGTGTTCCGGAACAACCAGAACATCCGGCCGGACGCCTAGCCGGATCGTGGCGAGAGGAGACCTAGAAGTGATTCGCCAAACCACGATTTAGTCGTTGATACGAACCGCGCCGTCAACACGGCAGTGACCAACCAAGGAGCTCATATGACCACAACCACCAAGCCCGTTGATAACGGGGTCAATGTCAAGGCATTGTTGGACGCGAGAACGGCTCTATCCAGCGCACCGGAGGCGGCCAAGTTCAAGTGGCGCGCCAGCAACGAATGGATCCGGGGCACCCACAGCGAGACCACCGTCAAGGGGTTCTTTGGCCTCGGCGACGAGCAGACCCACATCTCGACGTTCAAGTTCGAGGCCGATCACCCCGAGGTTTTCGCTTCCGAGGATCACGGCGCCACACCGGTCGAGATTGCGCTGGTTGGGCTGGCGAGCTGCCTGACGGCGGGCATCGCCGCCGTTGCCCAGAATCGAGAAATCCAACTGAACTCGGTCAAGGCGACCCTCGAAGGCGACATGGACGTTCAGGGCATCCTCGGCGGTGACCCCGAGATCCGCAACGGGTTCACCGACATCAGGGTCAAATATGAGATTGATGCCGACGCCACCCAGGAAGAGATCGAGGCTTTGGTCGCTCAGTCCCAGAAGCGCTCGGCGGTCTTCGACCTCATCACCAACCCCACCAACGTGACCGTCGAGGTCAACTAATTAGATAGCGGTATGCGCACGACGACCGTCGTGATCGGTGCAGGGCACGCTGGCCTTGCCATCAGCTATCACCTGACTCAGCGCTCGATCGAACATGTGGTGATCGAGCGCGGTCAGGTAGCCAACACCTGGCGAACCGAGCGCTGGGACTCTCTGCGCCTATTGACTCCCAACTGGCAAAGCCGGTTGCCCGACTTCGACTATTCGGGCGCCGATCCGGACGGCTACATGGCGATGCCGGAGATCGTCGATTTCATAACTGGCTATGCCCGACATATCGAAGCGCCCCTGCAACTGAAAACGACCGTCAAGTCGGTGAGGCGGCTCGACGACGGTTACGAGGTGATCACCGACAACGGCGTCTGGGAGGCGCCGACGTTGGTGCTGGCCACGGGCGGCTTCAATTCAGCTCACCTCCCGGCCATAGCCGGTGACGTGCCCTCATCGATGGCGACGGTCACCCCGCTCGAGTACCGATCACCTGAACAGCTACCCGAAGGAGGCGTTCTCGTCGTGGGGGCATCAGCGACCGGAGTCCAGGTCGCAGATGAGCTGCATCGGTCGGGACGTCCGGTGACACTGGCGGTGGGCGAGCATGTGCGCCTGCCGCGGGTGTATCGGGGCAAGGACATCATGTGGTGGCTTGAAGCCAGCGGGATCCAGGACGAGCGTTACGACGAGGTGGACGACCTCGTGCGGGCCCGGCACCTCCCCTCACCCCAGTTGGTGGGGACGCCGGAGCGATCGATGCTGGATCTCAACGCTCTCACCGATCGGGGAGTCAAGCTGGTCGGGCGGCTAGGGGGAATCGCCGAGGGCAAGGCGCAGTTCTCGGGATCACTCCGAAATAAGTGCTCCCTCGCCGACCTGAAGATGGGCCGCCTGCTCGGTACCCTCGACCAATGGGCTGAAACCGTCGGACTGGACGGAGAGGTCGCTCCACCTCACCGATTCGCCTCTACCCGAGTCGAAGAATCCCCACGGCTTATCCTCGACCTTCGGAGCGGTGAGATCGCCACGATTTTCTGGGCCACCGGCTACCGACCCGACTATGGCTGGCTCCAGGTCCCCGTTCTCGATCACAAGGGACAAGTCCGTCATAAGGGTGGGATCGTCACTGACGCCCCCGGCATGTACAGGATCGGCCTTAACATGTTGCGGCGACGGAAGTCGAGCTTCATCCATGGCGCCGAGGACGACGCCCGCGATCTCACCGACCACCTCGCCGCCAATCTGGGTGAGGGCCCACACTCCATCGCCGGCTAGAAATTAACCTCCGAACCGCGGCCCCGAAAAAAATTCTGGCCGTCAAGTCGCGAACACGGGCGACATTCTGGCTCCGGTAGGTACACGACACTTCCTCGCCGGTTAGCTGGCGGCATTCGAACGACAAACCCAATCTGTCGCTTGATGTGGTTGCGCGGAAACACAGCGTGAACCCCATGGTCGGATGCCAGGCCTTGCCTGGGTTCATCTCATGGGTGATCGGAAAGACGAGCATTACGCCCCGCCGCTCCCTTCGGATGGACCCGACAGCCTCATCCGGCGATGCCTCCCCCTCCGGATCGACCTCCGCAATGATTGCAGGATCTTCCTATCGGCGGGCCCGGCATAGGCATTCACCAGATGGGTACCCGGGGCACGTCTGCGAAGGTGCACCGACAAGGCCCTTTGTCCGATGTCCCACAACGCGCCTGCGCCGCCTCTCTGAAGCTGTGGTGCGACGATGACCCAGTCGTCAATCGCCGGATCTCCGTGCTTGCCGTTGAGGCACTCCAACTCCGGCTCCAAGGGGACGATGGTCAAGCCACCGATACCTGGTTAACAGCTCGAGTACCTGACCTGGACTGGCCATACCCAACACAGCACTGACCACCGACGAATCGACCTCTAGCACTTCTTCTTTGAGGTCGAGAACCTCGAGGAGCCCCATGAATAGCTTCTCGTTGAAGACGATGTCATCCTCCGCCACCGGCGCCAACGGGCGAGAATGAACGAATCAATCGCGCGCCGCAGTTCTGAATTGGCCCTGTCGTCGTCATAGACGGGACGCACAAACGGGCGCTCGTTGGATCGATACATGTCGGATGCAACACCCGTGGGAGGGCCGTCGAGATCGTGGAAGTCTCGGACGCCCAGGTAGCCCGGCGGACGCGGCAGGCTCACGATGAAGTCTCGTGGGCGCTCCTCGACTGGGGATCAACCGATCGACTGCTGGCCGCTCTCCTCATCATTGAGGCCACCGCCAAGACGCACCTTTGCTACATCTAAGCCAGGCTCGGCGTGAGCGATCATGCCGACGCCGAGGACGGATGCGTAATTCGGCCGCTGACATTGCTTGTCAGTTCTCGTGTACAAGGATGATGCGTTGATCCCGCGGTAAGTGAGGCGGCAATGAGGGTGACGCTGGTAGCTCTATTCGCTGAGAGCATCGAGCGCCTCACTCATCACAGTCAGGCACCGCGGTCAGTCCAACGGACGACAACTGCGCTCACCTTCGCGGCTATTTCGCCATGCCGACGACGAAGTGGTTGAATAGGACAACGTCGGTCGGGTCGGCCCGCTCGCTGCCCCAGGGACTCGCAAAGAAGGCTGCGGCCGCTGCTTCGGCGTCCTCCAGGGTCGCCCACCGGACGATAACGAAGAAGTCCCGTCCGTCCTTGCTGAGCCCCACTTCCCGACTGATGAAGCCGTGCTGCAGTGACACGAAGTTGACCTCCATGTTGTGGTCGGCCGCGATGAACGCGGAGATCTCCACACCGGGCTTGATCCGGAGCATCACGATTTCGAAGGTGACCCTGGACGGGTTGGCCGGGGCGGTGCGCTGCGCCTCGTTCATCTGTCGTACTCCGGAACTGAGCGAACGAACATCGAACCGAAAATGACGAGACTCATCCGGCCGACGCCGGTCGGTACTTGGCCACGCGACCGCTCGCGATTGCTCCCAGGTAGATGAACGACGCGACTTCGATCACGAGCACCGCGGCGATGATCGCGGGGCTGGGGCCACTTCCGCGGATGAGGGTCCCGGCGAGATCAAAGACCTCGCGGATGATCGCCATCAGCCAGACGAACTGGAGCACGCGGACATTTTTGTACTGCAGGGCGAAGCCCAGGATGAGCGCCTGCCCGAGATTGCGGCCTGCGACCATGATCGCCGCCTGCTGGTCAGCGCCGCTTGCGGCGAGCCCGGGGATGACGTCGGCGGCGTTGACGACGAACATGATGCCGAAGAAGGCGTTGGTCGCGACGAGGAACCAGCCGAACACCAGCATCGCGATCGGGAACCGGCGGACATTCGGGATGATGGTCGCGAACCTGGACGTGTGGACGGTCGAGTCTGTCATCGGACTATCCCTCTCGACGACAACAACTCGCCGTCGTCTGCGCGACGTCGATGTTCGGATTCACGGTCAAGCATCTGGTGTGGAAGGGGGCCACGAGACCCCTCACATCAACCATCTCTTCCTCCTGTCGCGTGTGTCACAAGTGCGTGAGCTGTCACGCAATCAGCAGTATAGTTGCGTGGTCACGCATATGTCAATCGGCAGGGGCTGCTCAACCGCGGTCGAGGCGCTTCCAGAATTCCGCCATCTGCTCGAGTTCTTTATCGTTGAAGTAGACGAGAAAGTGCTCCCGTACGAACGCCAGGTGGGCTTTCATCGCTGTGCGGAATCGCTTAACCCCGGCAGGAGTGAGGACGGCGTACGCACCGCGCCGGTCCTCGATGGCTCCCTCGCGGACGACCAACCCAACGCGCTCCAAGCGCTCGACCACGCGACTGATCCCGCTGCGGGTGAGGATGCTCTGCGCGGCCAGGTCCTGGATCCGAAGGCGGTGGCTCTTCTCCCACGAGAGACGCAATAGCACCTCGAACTCGACGTGGCTGATGCGGGAATGCTCCTGGAGATCCGCCTCGATCAGGCGGTTGATCCGCCCGAACGCCCCCAAGAAACCTCCCCATGCCGCATGCTCGATGCCTGTGAAGTGCTCAGCCACAATCTTGCTCCAATCCACGGCTTGGCATGTGCGTGCTCACCGTACATATCGTCACTTGCGTGAGCGTTCACGCACAATACCGTGGAGGAGGCACGCACATGGCGGTGATCGACTCGTTCGCATCCGGGTCAAGGGTGGCGTCGATGACGGAGCATTCCGGCTCCTCAACGAGAGGTTCAGCGGGAGGTCGTCCCGACGCTGTCCGATCATCAGGAGGACGAAACGCACCGGTTCGCAAAACGGTCGCGCGGCTGCCCGAGCCGCAAACGCAATTGCGGGCACAACCCAGGCGCGCCAGCAT
Organism: Acidimicrobiia bacterium; assembly: GCA_050741915.1. GTDB lineage: Bacteria > Actinomycetota > Acidimicrobiia > Spongiisociales > ZC4RG35 > JACCTH01. The sequence goes on along the minus strand of JBOGEX010000157.1, from coordinate 1,691 downwards.
CAAAGAATCGCAGTGAAGGGCGCGGGAACCGTGCCGGCCCGCATTTCATCCAATACGCAGATGAGACGATTCGACTTACTCCTGATAGTCCCAGCCCTGGTGGCCTGCACCGCCCTCGATGGCGGGTCGAGCGAGACGCCGACTTCGGCGGATGCCGTCGATCCGGGCGACCAGCCCATCGCGGAGCCAAGCGAACCGGGCATGATCCCGGAGCCCAGACCCCCGATCCCGGGAAACATCGATGGGCCGGTTATGATCGCCAGCTCGGGGCTGAGGATCATGGAGAGCTTCCCCATCCAGGTGATGGTCAATGTCGAGGGGGAGAAACCAAACCCGTGTCACGAGATCTTCCGGTCGGTTGAGGACACCGGCGAGGCGATCGAGATCGAGATGATCTCTCAGACAGCCAGTGACCAGAACTGCGCCCAGGTTATCAAGCCCTTCATCATCGCCGTCCCGTTGGGCAGGTGGCAGGGTGAGAGCCGTGAGGTCATGCTCAACGGCGACCTGGTGGGCTCGTTCGCCAGCTGACCGGCTGAGGAGCTGATGGGCCAGAGAGCACCGTCAGCATTGGCCATCGGCTGCTCTGGTTCCTCGGTCAGGTCGATGCTCCGGGGTGTCCCCCCTCAGTCTCGAGCGGCGTTGCGCGAACGGCCATCCGGGCGTCGAACACCTCCCAGTCCCGGTTGAACTCCTAAGGCGGACTCAGATCATCGATCCATTCCGCCAACGGACCGAAGCCCGTCCTGATCAAGAACAGGCGGCCACCCGTCGGCGCCGTGCGCACCTCAGCCGCCGGCAAGGCCGTCGTGTCGGTGGATCCCTGCCCGGGAGGGCTGGTCGAGCCTGTTTTTGAAGGCCCAGCCGTCGAGGTGGAGCGCCAGTCCAGCTCGCCGCGCATGGCGTCGGCAACGGCCCGTGTCGTCGACTCTCCACCGGTCTCGAGGTGGCCTACGTCAGCGAAAACCGATCGAGGAGTACCGTCGTGGCCGTGCGCAGCGCCTTGTCCTGCTCGGCCGACAGGAAGCCCTTTCGCGGAGGTCGCCGATCACGCCCTACTCCAAGCCGGTTTGACACTGGTTTGACATAGGCCTCCCGCTTAGCCGTGAGCCCCTCGCAAGAGGGGCCCTGACCTGCGGTTATGTAGTAGCGGGGGCGGGATTTGAACCAACGACATTCGGGTTATGAGCCCTACGAGCAGCCGGCCATGGAGGTTGATGGGTGGCGATCAGCGATAGTCCACGTCAGGGGAACGACTGCCAACTGTTGTCGGTTGTGCCGGGCGGTTGGGCACCAGTTCGGCACCAGCCAGCAGGCGTTCTTGCATTGCCCGCGCCGGTGGCAGGTCCGCACTGTGGAACAACGCCGGGTCGATCCGGCGGATCCCATCGAGGCGCGCCGCGAATCGGTCCCGATCGACCAGCGCCAGCCATTGCAAGATGAGCCACGACCCCGTGTACACGACGTCACGCAGCTCCGCGTCGGAGTATTCCGCTCCGTCGCGCGCCCGGAACGGTGTGAGCTCGCCGAAGCAGTCCGACGAGAACAGCGTGCCGATGGTCGTGTCGAGGAACCCTGTCGTGCCTGGCGAATCGAAGATCGACGACCGCACGACGCGGACCACCCGGTCGACCAGCGGCAGCATCTCGCCAGGGTTGACGGCCCGAACGCACGCGTAGGGAAGGTCGAAC
>JBOGEX010000156.1:0-10528 GCA_050741915.1 Acidimicrobiia bacterium | reverse complement strand
CGGTCATCTGAACCTATGTAAATCCATCGACCCGCTCATATGTGGTTAGCCTGGGGTCGAGATGAGCGATGTGATCCACCTCCCCGACGACGGCTGTGAGGTGCGGATGATCCATCCCGATCGGGTGGAAACCCTCCGTCAGGTCCTGCTCGACTCGGATGAGGCCACTGTGTTGGCCGAACGGTTCAAGCTGCTTTCCGACCCTTCCCGGTTGCGGATGATCTATGCCCTGTTGGAAGCCGGCGAACTCTGCGTGTGCGACCTGGCAGCGTGCGTGGACACGACCGAGTCGGCCACCAGTCATCAGCTTCGCCAGCTGCGGCTGGCCGGGTTGGTCCGTTCCCGCAAGGAGGGCCGCACCGTCTACTACCGGGTCGACGACACCCACGTCCGCCTTCTCCTCGACGTGGCTGTAGAGCACTATCTCCACGGCCACGACGACCGGCAGTGAGCGGCGATCACAACCACGGGATCTCGGTCCGAGCTGGTGCCCGCTACAAGCGCAGGCTGTGGTTGGTGCTGTGGATGGTCCTGGCATTTCTCGTAATCCAGGTGATTACGGGGATCCTCAGCGGTTCGCTTGCTCTACTCTCCGATGCCGGCCATATGGGTACCGACGCCCTCGGCCTCGGCATGGCCCTGGCCGCCATCACCGCCGCCGATAAGGCCAGCAGCGGAAACCATCGGACCTTCGGCCTTTACCGGCTCGAGATTCTCGCCGCCCTCGCCAACGCCGTGCTCCTCTTTGGAGTAGCAGGATTCGTCCTCTATGAGGCCAGTCGCCGATTCCAGGAACCGCCCGAGATTCTCTCTGGGCCCATGTTGGTCGTTGCCCTGCTCGGGCTGGCCGTGAACGTGACCGGCTGGCGCCTGCTGCGAGAAGGCGCAGCCGAGTCGTTGAACATGGAAGGCGCCTTTCTGGAAGTGATCGCCGACCTGATCGGATCGCTCGGTGTGGTCGCTGCTGCCCTCATCGTCCGCTACACCGGCTGGCTCTACGCCGACCCGATCATCGGCGCCGGCATCGGCCTTTTCATACTCCCCCGGGCTTACCGGCTCGGGCGGAAAGCGATCCGGGTGCTGGTGCAAGCCGCGCCTGACAACCTTGACATTGTCAAGCTCCGGACCCAACTTGGCGCCATCCAAGGAGTGGAGGACGTTCATGATCTTCACGTCTGGACACTCACCTCGGACATGCCAGTGGCCTCCGTGCATCTCATGACCGACTCGAACACTGACCGAGAGGCGGTCCTGGAAGGTGCCCGTCGGCTATTGCGCGACGACTTCGAGATCGCCCACGCCACCCTCCAGGTCGAACTAGGAGGCGAGGAATGCTCCGAGCTCACATGGTGATCCCCTCGCCGCTCCGGCTTAGCAGATACTTTCAACTCGGTTTAGCCGACGAGTCACGATCTCGTTCTGGGCGGCGTCGTCGCCGGGCCGCTAACCCCAGCGGCAAAAATATCGCTCCAACCGCGGCCAACGTCGCCGAGGTGACCAGGCCCGAGGTGGGCGAGGTGTCGATCGACCAGCCGACCACCCGGCGGCTGAACACGACGAGGACCACGGTGCAGTAGACCTTGCCCTCTCTGGTGCGGCGATATCGGTCACCCACGGCTGGTCGGGTTCAGCGGACGAAGTCAAAGTCGACCAGATCAGCGACGGTCTTAGCCGTAGTGACCAGCCGCCGGCAACGGTGGGCGCCAGGAAGCCCAGCCAGTCCGGCCCTCTGCATGAGGATGGCTACGGCGTTGTGCCCGACTGTGATCCCATGACCCATGGTGAGCTCGGCGTGGACCCGGTTCGCTCCGTAAGTGCCTCGGGAAGCGGTATGGACCTGGCGGATGACAGTGTTTGCACACTCCCATCTTGGAAACGAGCCATTCCTACGCCGAGATCACCTGTATTGAGCAATAACGAGTATCCCGGAGGCGATCAGAACGGCACGTCATGGGTGGCCGGTAGCGAACTCGGTTTAGTGGAAACGGCGGCGACGTTCCAGGTCTAGACCGGTGGGAGGCGGCTCAGGCGTGACCCCCGGCGGCGGTCGGTGGGCTGTGGCCGCATCCTCGACCAATTCCATCACCAGGGCCCGATCGTCGGGTGAAAGAAAATGCACCGTGATCCAGTCGGAGCCGGAGTAGCGGAGGTCGACCCGAGGATCGCCCTTGAACTGTTGGCGGCGTCGTCGGATGACCTCTCGGGTCAGCCGGACCTCAATGAGATCAGCGCTCTCGAAGTGGGCGATCTCCTGGCCATTGACCCAGTAAGCGAGATCGTCCTTGAACATGGACGGGCTTTCCACCACCCCATCCACAGCGGCGATAACGTCTCGTAGACCCTCGATCATGGAACACAGTATCGGCCGACCGTGTCACCAGGTCAGGTAGATGAACGAAGGCCGTGCGCCGCATGAACCGAACGGATACGAGAATTCCCGCGGCACCCACCCACCCGCTATCGCCCAGTATCGAGCGAGAACGCTTGTTTCGCTGCGGACTACCGGCTAGCGCCGTCGATACCGACCCGTATTAGAGAGGACTTGTCGTGACCAGCCGATTCGACCGTAGCGTTTTCCGTGACTAGGGGCCCGGAGCGAGTGGTGCTTGCCGCCTTCGTCGTGGAGGCGATCCTCGCCGGCGGCAACGCGGTAGCCATACGGTTCAGCAACCGTGAACTGGCTCCACTATGGGGAGAGGGTCTGCGGTTCTTGCTCGCGGCAGTCTTGATGGTGGCTGTTATGACAGCGCTCAAGCTGGCGCTACCGCGGGGACGAGCCCTGATGGGTGCTCTGCTCTTTGGACTTTTCCAATTCGGGGGGGCGTTCGGCTTTTACTACTACGCACTGGTTCAGGTGCATGCCGGTCTCGGCCAGACGCTGCTCGCGCTCGTACCGCTGGCGACGCTGCTTCTCGCCGTGGTCCAGCGTCAGGAGCGCCTGCGCGCGGCGGCCATCGTGGGAACTCTGCTTGGACTTGTGGGGGTTAGCTTGATCTCACGCGATCCGTTGCGGGAGTCGGTGCCCCTCCTCTCCCTGCTTGCCGTGTTGGGCAGTGTGTTGTGCTTCGCGGAAGCGTTGGTGATAGTGCGCCGCTTCCCGCCCGTGCATGCCGTGGTCATGAACGCTGTGGGTATGGTGGCGGGTGCGCTGATTCTGGTAGGCGCGTCCGCGGTGGTGGGCGAGCCGCACGTGCTTCCGCAGCGCCTTGCGACATGGATCGCGCTCGGCTACGTGGCTGTTATCGGCTCTGTCATAGTGTTCCTGCTCTACGTTTACGTACTTCAGCACTGGACCGCGTCGCGCGCCTCGTATGTGATGGTGCTCATCCCGTTTGTCACCGTGGTGCTCTCTGCGTGGCTCGACGACGAGCCTGTAAGCGGCGGACTCGTGCTCGGAGGTCTTGTGATCCTGATAGGTGTCTACGTGGGCGCGCTGCGTCCCGCCCGAGGTTCATCCTCGCCTGTCGGAGCCACTGCTGAATTCCGTTCGGAGCCGGACTCGCAGACAGAAGGTGCAACCGGATGAAAAACATGCCGCGGGCTCTCGGGAATCTCGTCGCCTTCGAGACGGTAGACGAGGTCGGCGATGAGTCGGGCATTGCCTTGTGCGCTCCGGAGACGCTTGCCAATCTCGGGTCGCCGGTTCCACGTTGGAAGCGCTTTGCGCAGATCCGTGCGACCGCTGACTGTGATGCCGCCTGATCGGAGCGCGTCCGCCCAGTCGATTTGGCCTAGATGCCAGCGAGCGAAGACCATCGCGTCGCTCACGTCGACGACAACATCCTCGTTATAGCCAGGATGGGTCGCGCATAACTCGGCTTCCCCTCTCTCTATGAGCAGCCAGGCTCTTTCTGGTTTGCCCCGATATTCGAAGTCGAAACGGACAACTACCCGCTCCTTGGGAAGGAGGTCGCGCTTCAGATAGACCTGGCACCACGACCACAGAACCACCCCTGGTTCGGTATGCACAGGTCGCACCTCCATCCACATCTCGCCCCAGACAGCAAGTGCGTTCAATACTGGTTCGATGGCTAGGCCCGCTTCAGTGGGAAGGTAGAACGACCCATGTCCATCCTCCTTCGGATTAATGGTGATGATTCCGGCCCGCTCCAGTTCGCGCAGGCGTTTCGTTAAGAGGGAGCGCGACAATCCGGGGGCGCCAGCAGCGATCTCGTTAAACGTTGCACACCCATAGAGAATGTTGCGCAAGATGATTGGTGTCCAGCGCTCTGCGAACACCTCCGCTCCTCGCGCAACCGGGCAGTACTGCTGGTAGGAACGCATCTTTCAAGCTTCCTCGGCGACTCCCATCGGTACAAGTTCTGAAAATGTACCTCCTTGGAGGCTGGTAGTACAGAAACAGTCCTGGCTTTTCTCGTTCATGTCGGCACCCTTGCTTCATCGAACCACGGAGGTCATGATGAGTCAGAGGCCGCACAGAGATTCTGCGTCGAGCGAGGCCGGAGGCGCCGACCAGCGGCACACCGCATCGGTTGTGGCGGCTCACGAGCAAGCCCTTCTCGGATCTGGCTTTCACAGCCGATTTGTAGAGGTCATATCGGGCGAACGGGTGCATGTCATGGAGGGAAAAGAAGGAACCCCCTTGGTGATGCTGCACGGCAGTGGCCCCTCGGCATTGCTCCTTCTTCCGCTGATGAAACGGCTCACAGGCGTGCGAGCAATTGCGGTTGACCGACCCGGATTTGGCTTAAGCGATCCTCACAAGTGGCCATCGACAAACAGGCGCGACGCGGCTGTTGAGTGGGTTGACTGCCTCTACGACAGCCTCGGGCTGGAGGAAGCAAGCCTGCTTGGTAGCTCAGCCGGCGGAACGTGGGGAATCTGGTTCGCCCTGGCACATCCGCAGAAAGTCACTCGGATGATCCTGCTGGGGGCGCCACCCACCCTGAGCGTCAACTCGCCCCCTGCTCCCCTGCGAGGAATCGCGGAAATAGACCCAGCCAACCCACCTCCGATGCCGCTTCCCTCACGAGAAACCGTCATAGAAAGCATGAGCGGAATGGGTGAGGGAAAGACCATCGTCAGCTACCCCGACCAGATCGAAGCCCTTATCGCCGCAGGACAAGACCCCGTTGCCTCCATGGCAAACCTGGACGAGCTTCAATCACTAATTACGCCCAATGGTTGGGAGCCGTCTGTAGAAACACAAGTCAACGAACTCGAACGGCTGCAGTCACCGACGCTCCTGGTGTGGGGACTGAACGACCCTCTCGGGGGGAAAGATGCAGCCCACCACGCAGCTTCTGCCATTCCGGACGCTCAGCTAGAGATGCTCGACGCCGGCCACGGTCCATGGCTCGGCCACCCAGACCAAGTAGCAAACCTCGTCTCCTCCTTCATCCTCGGACCGGCCACGAAATGATGGGTCGGATGTACACCCGTTCCGATTCCCCAACAGTCGAGGATGGCCACGTCGGAATCACAGGGATGCCGCAGCAAGCGGTCTTAGTGTTAAGCCGTGGAGGCCACGCAGATGCTGGAGGCGTTGTCAGGGCTGCGAGCGGTCCGAGCCTTCTTACCGCGATCGCTGGCGGATATCGATGCCGAGCGGATAATTGAGGCGGGACGATGGACGGGCTCGTCGATGAACACCCAACCCTGGACGTTTGTGTTGGTACGGGGCGAGGACCGTCGACGACGGCTCTCGGAGTGCGGACACTATGCGACGCATCTGTCCTTGGCACCGTTCGTGGTGGTATTTGTGAACTCCCCCGGCAGGGGCGACTTCGACCTGGGGCGCGTCGCTCAGAACATGATGCTGGCGGCTCAGGCCATAGGAGTCGGCTCTTGCCCTGCCACACTCCATTTCGAGGATCAAGTGCGGACTGCTCGGGGTGCCGTCTGACCGTTCCTGTCGCTTCGCAATCGGCTTTGGCTTTCCAGACGAAACCACCGAACGCGATCTTCGCCAGCAGATGAAGGGAGTCTTCGGAGAGGGTCGGAAGGCAGTTACGAAAATTGTGCGCTTCGAGACGTTCCAATAATCGCTGCACCGACCGCACACTCGTCGGCCAGGTCGACCCTTCTTCCCGCCGCCAAGCTCGTAGGCTCTGCGCAGAACTGGAACGAGCAACAGGATGCGGTACGGTCCGAAGTGTGCCGCATCGTTGGAAAGGGAGGTACAGCATGTCGGAAGGCATCGTCTACATCGACCGTTCTGACATCCGGGAAGGGAAACTCGATTCGCAAGTTCACGAAGCTCATCAAGCTAAGAACGATCGAAGTTTACGGTCGACCCAGCGACAACATCCTCGTGCAACTGCGCCATAAGGCAGAGATGTTGGGAGACAACGCAAGCTTATTTGTTCACGAACAACAGGCCGGGTTCATGCGAATGGTGTCCGCTTTTTGACACTCGTTCCGGTGCCGCAGGCGGGGGAGCAATTCTTGCGAGTTTTTTTCTGATTCTTCGCCGCCGAAGACATTTTTGTCACACCCCTCGTTCATACTGAACAGATGTTCGAAGCTGTCGATCACGATCAGATCAACCAGTGGGAAGCCGCCTTGTTGGAGAAGGAGGCCCAGATCAACCGGCTCCGGGCCGAGCAGGCGGAGCTGATCCGAAAGCTCGAACCCTTTCAGTTGGCCTTCGCGGCCGGGGATCGCAACCAAACCGACTGGCTCGCGGCCACCCTGGACCTCACCCATCACAGCGCCCGTCGTCTCCGCCTCCTCGCCTTCTGCGAGCAGGAGGCGATCAAGGATGAGCTGGCCTCGGGTCGGATCGGGCTTGATCGGGCGGCCCTTCTCACCGAGCTTTCCCGCACCGGGCTTTCCGCGCAAGAGCTCCTCTCGCTGTCCCCCGATTATTCGCTGGGAAGGCTCTATCGGTTGTTGGAACAGCGGAGGAGGGTCAGTGCCGCAGAATCCTCGGCCCGCTTCTCCGACCGTTATGTGGTCATCCAGCCCTCCTTGGACCAATCGGCTCACCGTTTCTGGGGTCTGGCGGTGGGAGCAGACGGGGAGACAATCGCCCGGGCCTTAGACCAGAGAGAGACCGAGCTCCCGGTCCTAGAGGACCAGAGCTCTGGTCAGAGAAGGTTGGACGCCCTGGCTGCCATCTGTCTCGACTCGCTCACCGGGAGCGGGGAAGAGGACGAACGAAGGGCGGTGACGGTGGCCGAGGTCTTGATCGACGCCCAGCTGGCCTCTCTCACCTCGGGAGAGGCCGGCGTCACCCTTTCCTCCGGACCCAAGGTGGGACCCGACGTCTTGAGAGAGATCCTCTGTGGGGGGAAGGTGCGTCTCATCGCTCAGGACCTCAACTGTGTCTTCTACTCCGATCTAGGAGAAGCCGTCCCCCCCGCCATCCGGACCCTGGTGATGGCGAGGGACATGGGGATGTGTTCGATCGAGGGTTGTCGGAGCCGTTACCGGCTCCAGATCCACCACATTCTGGAAAGAAGCCGGGGTGGGGGTCATCATCCCAACAACCTCATCACTCTTTGTTGGTATCACCATCACATTGCCATCCATGGGATGGGGATGGAGATCGATCCCGAGACGCCGGTCCATCGGAGAAGACTGCGCTGGCCGCACCGCAATCACGATCCGCCGCCACCATCACCATCGACGCCACCACCACCAGACTTTCGAATCCTTCTCGAGCAAAAACGTTCGATTCCCCGCCACTAGTCCGTCGTCAATCGCTAGTGAGTTGTTTCCAAGGGCGGTTATTGGGTTCCCGCAGAATGAACTAGCCCGGAAGGACACACTTTCTCATTTCAGGTGAGATCTGGATCGGAGGGGGGTATGCCCGCCTCATGGCCGCGCTCTGGGGACGTCCTCCTCGCTGGCACCCTGATGGCGGTGGGATCCTTCGTAGCGATCGGCTTAGTTCTTGGTGCCTTGGGCTTCCTCCACGGTCGAAAATAGAAACGACCTAGGAGGAACCCCCGACCGGTCTCGTGCATCGTCCCCCAGCCGAGGTATTCAGGTTTCGTAGGGTTCGCGGTCGAGGCTGGGCGGTAAATCAAACCGGACCATGATGTTCGGGCACTTGTGATCGCCGCATATTGCGTACCCGCCGAACACGACACCGCCCGCAGTTGGAACGTAGTGGACAATGATTTCCCCGCCTCTTCCGCTGCCGCCGTCCCCCTCAGGCGGCTATCCGCAGCAAGAGCCAAACAGCAATTACTGAGACGAGAGCCAGGTTTTCGCCGAACCTTCGTGAGATTCTCTCCATGGAGCGGGACAGGTCGCCGACCCATACCCCAATCCCGCGAATTTCACTCCGATCTCCTGGCTCAGGATCTTTATCCTCAGCGCATGACCAATGAGGCTTGTTTTTTCGCCCACTCTATGAGATGGCGGAAATAGCACAGGCCGCGCTGGTTCTATCCAGGCATCTGCCGATCCTGGCTTTCACCGGCGCCGGGATATCGACCGAGTCCGGCATTCCCGACTTTCGGGGGCCGAACGGACTCTGGACCAAGATGGATCCGGACGACTTCACGATCGGGAAGTACCTGGCCGATCCCGAGCGGCGCAAACGGGGCTGGAGAATGCACGCCGAGGGTTCGCTGTGGGGTGCCCGAGCGAAGCTCACTCCCAACGCGGCTCATCTGGCATTAGTCGACCTCTACCGCGACGGACGACTCGTCGGCTGCGTCACTCAGAACGTCGACGGTCTCCATCTGTTGGCAGGGCTGCCAGAAGATGCAGTCGCCGAGGTGCACGGTCACGTACGCCAAGTTCGATGCTACGACTGCGGCCTGAGCTGGCCGACCGAAGAGGTGTTGCAGAGAGTCGACCAGGGAGAGGACGAACCGCGCTGTGAAACCTGTGGGGGAATCATCAAGACGACGACGGTGATGTTCGGCGAGAACCTACCTACACAGATCGTCGACCGCGCCTGGGTGCTGGCTGACAAGGCCCAATCGGTACTCGCCATCGGTACCACTCTCGGGGTGTGGCCGGCGGCCGAGATTCCCTTCGCCATGGTGCAGGCCGGAAAACCACTCGTGATTGTCAACGAAGGGGAGACAGAGATGGATCGGCTGGCCTCGGTGCTCCTGGCGGGGAAGGCCGGAGCAATCGTGAGCGAGCTGGCCCGGACGATCACGGCATGAAGCTCGTTCCCCTGGAGGCCAGCATGCTCCCCGACCTTTACGAGCTCTATCGCCAGATCGAGATCTTCGACGAGATGCCGATCGTCACACCGTGGGAGGAGATCGCCGAGATGGCCGACGATCCTCATCTCGACCTCCGAAACGACGGCAGGATGGCCGTGGTCGATGACAAGGCCGTTGGATTCTGCAATGTTCTTCGTCGCCCCGGCCAATCCGATCATGCCCGCGCCTTTCTGGTCGGCGGCGTCGACCCCGACCATCGCCGGCAAGGTATCGGCAGCGCTCTTTTCGGATGGCAGATGGAACGGGGGCGAGAAGCCCTCCGCCACGACTCGCCCAGCGTTCCTCGCTTTCTCCGCACTTTCGCCTTCGACTTCGAGAAGGACGCCATCGCTCTCTATGAACGTCACGGCCTGGCCGCGGTCCGCTACTTCGCCGAACTGATCCGACCCCTCCCCGATCCGATCGCAACGCCGACGGTGCCGGGAATTGACATCGTCGCCTGGGAGAACGATCGCTCAGAAGAGGTCCGCCTGCTGATGAATCTGGCCTTCGGCGACCACTGGGGCTCGACTCCCCGCGATCGAGCCGCCTGGGAGCACTTCATCGGCGGCACCGGCACTCGTCTCGACATGTCCTACCTGGCCATGACCGACGATCAAGTAATCGGGGCATCGATCAATTCCCACTATCCGTCCGACCAGGAGATCACCGGTCGCCTTGACGGCTGGATTGGCCATCTCGGCACCCACCCCGAGTTCCGCAAGCGCGGCGTCGCCTCGGCGCTGATCGAACGATCATGCGGTCACTTCCGAAGAGCCGGCTTCGACCACGCCATGCTCGGTGTCGACTCCGACAGCCTCACCGGCGCCTATCGCCTATACGAGAGTCTCGGGTTTACACCTCTGCATCGGCAGGTCCAACATCAAATCGAGGTGTAGGCCTCAGCCGGTAATTGCTTCTCCATCGGCGCCGACTACCCACCAAATCTCGCCTACCCCTTGACCGTTGATGTCGCCGGGAGCGGAATCGCCCGCGAAGTAGTAGAGCGGCCAACCGTTGTATGTCACCTGGACGCCCCCGTTGGTACGGGTCGCGGTTCCCATCAGCGCGGCGTCGAGTCCGGCCCCCGCAGAAACCTCGGCGGTCAGAGCCGGCCAGTTTCCGGCGCAGGTGTCGTAGCAGGTGGGATCACCTTGCTCGTCGGGCATGAAAAGGTAGAGCGTCCGGCCCTCCGGATCAGTAATGATCTCTCCTAGATCGGTCGACGCCAACACCAACTCGGCGCCGGCGGCGGCCGCAACGGTGGTCGTCGTTGCCCCCGCGGTTGTCTCCGGAGCGGCAGTTGTAGCGGGTGCCTCGGTGGTGGCTGTCCCAGCCGTCGAGGCAGTGGTGGCGGCCTCACCGCCGCCACAGGCAGCAATCACTAAGGC
>JBOGEX010000155.1:0-14602 GCA_050741915.1 Acidimicrobiia bacterium | reverse complement strand
GCTTTAGCCGACTCCGTGACGAGCATGGGGGAGAGGCGACTGGGATCCTTTCCTGTTCGAAAGCCACCAACGAGGTCAATTACCTCGCCCAGAAGCTGGGAAGGACCGCATTCGGAACCAACAACATCGATAGCTGCAACCGCACTTGACACGCACCTTCGGTCGCCTGTCTGGCGGCAGTGTTTGGTGTAGGCGGCGGGACTAGCTCTTACGAGGAGATTGAGACAACAGACGTCATCTTCCTCTGGGGTTCAAACGCGCGCGCCGCTCACCCGATCTTCTTTCACCACCTTCTTCGGGGAGTCCACAACGGAGCCCGGCTTTATGTCCTCGACCCTCGCCGCAGCGAATCCGCTCACTGGGCCGACGTGTGGATGGGAATCGATGTTGGTTCCGACATCGCTTTAGCCAACGCCATGGGCAACGTGATCATCGAGCGCGGGCTCGCCAATGGTGCCTTCATCGCCAACGCGACCAGCGGCTTCGATGCCTACGCCGAAACGGTGGCGGGCTATCCGCTCGAACGTGCCACCGAGATCACCGGCATCCCCGGCGAGGTGATCGAAGAGGCCGCGGTTACCTATGCCACCGCTGGCACCGCCCAGATCGTGTGGACCCTGGGGATTACCGAGCACCACAACGCCACCGACAATGTGCTCTCGTTGATCAACCTCGCTCTGCTGACGGGCCATGTGGGTCGCTATGGCTCGGGCCTGGTTCCTTTGCGAGGGCAGAACAACGTCCAGGGGGGCGGCGACATGGGGGCGATACCGAACAAGCTCCCCGGCTTCCAAGACGTCGAAGACGACGAGATCCGGAGCCGGGTCGAAAAGATCTGGGAGCACAGCATTCCTCCCAAGAAGGGCTGGCACCTTTCTCAGATGTTCGAGGCCATGCATGCCGGAAAACTGCGAGGACTGCTGGTGATCGGTGAGAACCCTGCCGACTCCGAAGCCGATGTCGTACATGCCCGTGAGGCGTTGGCAGGACTGGATCACTTGGTGGTCCAGGACATCTTCCTCACCCGCACCGCGGAGATGGCCGATGTGGTCTTCCCGGCCGCCGCCGACTGGTGCGAGTCCGAAGGAACCGTGACCTCGAGCGAACGGCGGGTGCAACGGGTTCGCAAGGCTCTCGATCCTCCCGGGGAGGCGAAGCCCGATCTGGAGATCTTGTCATTGCTAGCGAAGGCTATGGACGCCGGCTGGGGGATTCCGTCGGCCGAGAAAGCGTGGGATGAGTTGCGGCAGGTTTCGCCGATGCACGCCGGGATGAGCTACTCCCGTCTCGAGCAGCTAGGGGGCATCCAATGGCCTTGTTACGACGAGACTCACCCGGGCGAGCTGTTCATCCACCACCGACTCTGGCAAGTTCCGGTCGAGGGTCCCCGCGCTCCGTTCTTACCCGCCGAGTGGGTCGCCCCCGTCGACCGGCTCACCGATGAGTTCCCTTTGCGGATGACCACAGGACGGCATCTCGACGGTTTTAACACCGGGGTTCAATCCGGTGGGTTCGACTCGCCACTGCGAACCGGCGGCACCCTCGACCTCTCTCCGGAAGACGCCGACCGGCTCGCCATCGCCCCGGGGGAATTAGTTCGAGTGGTTTCACGACGAGGGCAGATCGAGGTCCCGGCTCGCGTCGATCCCGGATTGCGCGAGGGACTCGTTTTTATGGCGGTTCACTACTCGGATCTGGCCGATGTGAATCAGTTAACGATCGACGCATGGGACCCCAAGTCGGGGACCGCTGAGTTCAAGGCCACCGCCGTCCGGTTGGAGAAGGCTGGCGTCTGAATGGACCTCCGGTTCATGGCCGATGAGCCGAGCGAGGCAGAGCGGGCGGTGATAGCCCACCTGGTCGACCCCGTCGAATCCGGCAACGGCCAGGTGGTCAAGGGTGGTCACGCGGCCCGTGGTCACCGCCACATGCTGCTCCCGGCGTTGGCCGCGGTGCAGTCCGAGATTGGGTGGGTGAGCCGGGGAGCTCTCAACGAGATCAGTCGCCGGCTCCTGGTTCCTCCCGCCGAGGCGTTTGGAGTAGCGAGCTTCTACACCCTGATCTCGACTGAGGAAAGGCCGCCGGTCGTGACCCACGTCTGCGACGACATTGCCTGCCGGCAGTCGGGGGGGCTTGAGCTCCTTGCCCAACTCGCTGGACGGGATGACGTGGTTCCTTCGGCCTGCCTGGGTCAGTGCGACCAGCGGCCGGCGGTGTTTGTTCAGCGCGCCGGAGAGGCTGATCAGGTGCGGGTGGATGGAGCCCCTGGAGTTGTTCATGGCGGCCCGTTGCTTCGCCGGGTGGGCAAAGTCGACCCAACTTCGCTTGACGAATACGTCGCAGCCGGCGGATTCGAGGGTCTCCGGCGGGCAGTCGACATCGGTGCGGAGGCGGTCATAGCCGAGGTGAAGAAGTCAGGGCTGAAAGGGCGGGGGGGAGCAGCTTTTCCCACCGGTGTGAAGTGGGAAGCCGTCGCCCGGGAATCGGCTCCCCACTATTTGGTCTGCAACGCCGACGAATCGGAGCCAGGCACGTTCAAAGATCGGGTCGTAATGGAAGGCGACCCTTTCGCAGTTGTCGAAGCGATCGCTATCGCCGCCTTCGCCACGAGCTGTGCCAAAGGCTACGTCTATATAAGGGGCGAGTATCCGGTAGCCACCATGCGCCTCAGCCAGGCAATCGAAGAGGCTGGTCGGGCCGGTTTCCTGGGCGATCTGAAAATTGAGGTCTTTCGCGGTCAGGGCGCGTACATCTGCGGCGAAGAGACGGCCCTGTTCAACTCGATCGAGGGATTCCGGGGTGAGCCACGTCAGAAGCCGCCGTTTCCCGCCCAGGCTGGATTGTTTGGTCGGCCGACGGTGATCAACAATGTCGAGACGCTCATCAACGTCGCCGGGATCGTTCTCGGGGGAGGCGAAGGCTATGCCTCGTCCGGCACCGCCGACTCCACCGGCACCAGGCTCTTTTGTCTGTCGGGTGACATCGCTCGACCGGGAACCTATGAAATCGAGATGGGGACGACGCTTGGGGAGCTGGTCGAACTGGCTGGCGGATTCTCAGGGACACCGAGAGCGATTCTCCTCGGCGGCGCTGCTGGCTTTTTTGTCGGGACCGAGTACCTCTCGATGCCTCTCACCTTTGAAGACGCCCGAGCCCGCGGAGTTTCGCTTGGCTCCGGTGTGGTGATGGCGTTCAACGCCACTCGTGACATGGGAGACATCGTCCGCCGGGTAGCGCGCTTCTTTCGTGACGAGAGCTGCGGTCAGTGTGTGCCCTGCCGGGTGGGTACGGTGCGCATCGAGGAGGCCGTGGCCCGGGCCGGGGGCGGAGCGCTGGATCGATCTCTGATCGGGGATCTCGACATGGCGATGAAAGATGCCTCGATTTGCGGACTCGGTCATACCGCGGCTTCGGTTGTGCAGTCGGCGATTGCCATGGGTCTCATATGACACAAGTTGCATTGACGATCGACGGCGCTGACGTGGTCATCGATCCGGGAGCGACACTCCTCGAGGCTTGCCGATCGATCGACAAAGAGCAGCCCACGCTTTGTTACCTCGAGACTCTGGCTCCAGTCAACGTTTGTCGGGTTTGTGTGGTCGAGGTCGAGGGAAGTCGGACTCTGGTTCCCTCGTGCTCGCGGAAAGTCGAATCAGGCATGGTGGTGCAGACCGAATCCGAACGGGTTCGCCATTCGCGCAAGCTCGTGTTCGAGATGCTGGCCTCGTCGGTTGACCTTTCGCTTGTCGACCAGTCGACGCGGGAGTGGATGGAGATTTACGACGTCGATGCTGAGCGGTTCGGTCCCGCTGCACCTGCGGCTGAGGACCGCGATCGACGTCACGCTGGTCATCATCATCCGGTTGACGGCCACGGCGCCGAGACGGTACATCAGGCCGCCAAGATCGACAACACCTTGTATGTGCGCGACTACTCGCGCTGCATCCTTTGTTATAAATGTGTGGAGGCTTGCGGCGACGACGCTCAAAACACCTTTGCTATCGCGGTCGCTGGGCGGGGCTTCGACGCCCGCATCTCGACGGAGTTCGACGTGCAGCTCCCGGAAGGCGCCTGCGTGTTCTGTGGCAACTGCATCGGTGTTTGCCCGACTGGGGCATTGATGTTTCGTTCCGAGCACGAGTTGCGGCAAGCAGACCTCTGGGACGAAGAGCGCCAAACCGTTACCCGCACCGTCTGCTCGTACTGCGGCGTTGGTTGCAACCTCGATCTGCACGTTCAGGACAACCGCATTGTCAAAGTCACCTCGCCCCGCGACCACTCGGTTACCGGGGGACACCTTTGCATCAAGGGCCGATTCGGCTACGAGTACGTCCAGGAACTGGGCGACTTGGCGTCGACTCCGGTCGATATCGTTCTCCGCCGGGCCCGAAGCGACTAGCTGTGGTGGAGCGCGCCGTTGTTACGCCAGTCCAGGTCGACATGCGGAAATGGCCCGATCACAAACACTGGCAGTTCGAAAGTGAATGGCTTGGGGAGGACGCCTTCGGCGTGTGGTTGTACACCTCCCAAGGGTCCGTCATTCAGCGCGGCAAAGAAGCACCCATTGCCCTGTCTTCGGGCTTTGTTGCCGTTATCCCGCGAGACCAGTGGTGGATGGCCGAGTTCTATTGGGATCACCCGCGCCATGAGATTTACCTCAACATTGGGACTCCAGGCGACTGGCAAGATGACCGCGTCGCTTCGATTGACCTGGATCTAGACGTGGTCCGTAACCTCGATGCCTCCGTCGAGGTCCTCGACGAGGAAGAGTTCCTCGACCACCAGGTCCGATACGCTTATCCCGCTTACCTCATCGAAGCGGCGCGAGCGGCCTCGAAAAAGGCAGTTGAAGCTCTTGGGCGACACGATGAGCCTTTCGGGACAGCGGCGGGGCGCTGGCTGGAGCTGGTAAGAGCGGTTTAACGACCAATTGAGGTTTCTGCGGGCTGTAACCGTCGCTGTACGACGGTTACAACCCTGGGTTTCCATCAGAACTGTTGGATCAGCTCGCTGAGGCTGGCAAGCCGGGAGTTGACATCCTCGGGGCTTTTCTGCGGGAGGTTGAAGACGATCCGGTTCACGTCGAGGCCGATCAGCCGCTCGATCAGCTCCGGGTCGGCCTTGGCGCTGTAGGCGGTGATGTCAAAGGACTTGACGTCACGGCCGGCGGATGCGATCGCGCTCCGTACGTCTTCGAGGCGGCCGGAGATGTCGTGGCGGGTCGCCAGTGGCATCCAACCGTCGCAGAACTCGACCATGTCGCCGATGGTCTTCGGCGCCGCGGCGCCGCCCATGATGATCGGTGGATGCGGTCGCTGGACTGGCTTGGGAAAGGCCCACGACGGTTCGAGCTGAAGATGCTCGCCCTTGTGCTCGGACACCTCGTCGGTCCAGAGGCTTCTCATCATCAGCACCTTCTCGCGGACGAGAGCGCGTCGCTCGGTATAAGCCACGCCGTGAGAGGCCATCTCCTCTTTGTTCCAGCCGTAGCCGATTCCGAACAGAACGCGTCCTCCCGAGATGACATCGAGGCTGGCGACTTCCTTGGCCAGCCAGATCGGATCGCGTTGGGCGACGAGAGTGATGCCAGTGCCGAGCTTGAGCGTCGAGGTCACCGCCGCAACGGCGCCCAACGCTACGAACGCATCGAGAGTTTTCCAGTACCAGTCGGGAAGGGGAGCGGCTCCTTTGACGCCCCCCCAAGGTGTTCGCCGCGCAGTCGGGATGTGCGAGTGCTCGGGTAACCAGAGGGATTCGAATCCAAGGTCCTCAACTGAGCGACCGAGCTCGGTGGGCCCGGGTGTTGAGTCGGTGGGGAAGATCATGACGCCAAAATCCATAGCGTGACGGTAGCCCTTATGCCGCTGGCAACACTCCGACGAGCTGGCCGCAGCGCGAACACCGAACGGTGCGGAATCCTTCGGCGGGACGCACCTCCAGGGCCTCGGCGGGATGGGGGCAGGAGCTCCCACGGACTCGGCCTAGCGGAGGAGATGCCGGCTGTCTGGTCCTCGTCGGGTCGACTCCCAGGAGACTTACGACTGCAGTCCGGACCTCATAGGTGCCAGCGCCATAGCGCTCGAGAATCTGACTCGCTACTCCCTCCCCTTCACGCACCATGCCCAACAAGATGTGTTCCGTCCCTATGTAGTCGTGGCCGAGGTCGATCGACTCGCGCAGGGAGAGTTCGAGGATTTTCTTGGCGCGGGGGGTAAACGGGATGTGCCCTGACGGGGCCTGCGTGCCGGCTCCGATGATCTCCTCGACCGCGCTCCGCACCTGGCCCAGGTCGACGCCCATCCGGGTCAATGCCTGGGCGGCGATGCCCTCTTCCTCAGCCATAAGTCCGAGCAGAATGTGCTCCGTGCCGATGTAGGAATGATTGAGTAGCCGCGCTTCCTCTTGGGCGAGCACGACTACTCGTCGGGCGCGGTCGGTAAACCGCTGGAACACACCTCTACGGTAACCCGACGATGGAAGCGATTCGAGAGGAGATTTCCCGGAACGGACCGATTTCCTTCGAGCGGTTCATGGAGCTTGCTCTATACGGACCGGGCGGGTTCTTCGCCGCCGACAAGCTACGTTCGGTGGCCACAGGCGACTTTCTCACCAGTCCTGAGGTCAGCCCATTGTTCGGCGCCACACTGGCTCGGTTTGTCGAGGCGGAACGGGAGCGGATTGGCGATCCGTTCACTCTCGTCGAGACCGGGGCCGGGTCAGGCTCCTTACTGCGTTCCCTTCTCACCGAGATTGAGCTTGACGCTTGGGCGGTGGAGGTTTCGCTCGCTGCCCGAGCGGCGCTGAGCGATCTATTGCCGGTGAGTCGTGTCGTCGACTCCTTAGATCTTCTTCCCAACGGGTTGAGGGGCGTGGTCATCGCCAACGAGGTGGTCGACAACCTTCCGACTGCCCTTGCTCAGCTCACTCCCGGGGGGTGGCGGGAGCGATGGGTCGGATTGGACGACGATAAGTTGGTATTCGTCGACGCACCGGTCCGACCAGAAGTTCAGAAGTGGCTTGATCGGTTCGCGGGTCCGGTCGAGCTGGGTGGTTGGGTCGAGTGCCAGCTCGCCGCTACCGAATGGCTGAGGGAGATCCTTTCTCGCATGACTGCCGGTGCCTTGCTGATCGTCGATTACGGCGAGTTGGCCGAGAACCTCTCCCATCGCCGCGCCGACGGCACCCTCAGAACCTATCGCCTTCATCACCTCGGCCCTCATCCCCTCGATGAGCCAGGGGCGACAGATATCACCTCGGACGTCAACTTCTCTGCGCTGATCGCGGTTTGCGAGGAGGCCGGCTGGGATTGCCATCTGATGCGACAGGACGACTTCTTGGAAAACTGGGGGCTCCGTGAGCGGCTCGCCGACCTCCGGCGCCAAGAACTCGCCGCCGCCGGAACCGACGAAAGCCTCCGCCTGCAAATCCGCAGCCAACGGACCGCCGGGGAGACACTGCTTCACGTGCGTGGATTAGGCGACTTCAGGGTACTAATCGCCCGGGTCGGGGAACCTGGGGGTTAAAAAAGGACGTCAAAGACTTATGAGCGACCTAATTCGATTGATTCTCTGCGCTGCGATGGCTGGGCTTGTGGCCTGCGGAGGAGGCTCTCTCTCCGCCGACCCGTCTACCTCCACAACCACCGACTCGGAATCAACCACAACCCAAACCACAACCGGCACCTCGCCATCGGAAACGACCCTCGTGCTCGTCTCCAGCACCACCGGGGTGCCTTCCACGACTATCACTACCAACAGCTCGGAGACCCAGACGACCTCTTCGCCCAGCCCTCCTGACTATGACCCAGCCCTGCAATCGTTGGTTGAAGCTGCCATCGCCGACCTGGCGCAGCGGCTCGGAGTAGCAACGAGTGCCATCGACGTCGTCAGCGCCGAAGCGGTGGTCTGGCCCGATGGGGCTCTCGGCTGCCCACAACCGGGGATGGTGTATACCCAGGTACAAGTCGAAGGGGCCCAGATCATCCTCAGCCACCTCGGACAGGCCTATGCCTATCACTCCGGCGGCGGGCGCCAGCCGTTCCTGTGCGAGAAAGGGTGACGAAGGTTTGCTGACTCATAGAGAAAAGAGCCGGTCTCGAGACCGGCTCTTTTCTATCTAGATGGCGCCGATCCTTATGAGGGCGTCACCTTCAGCCGCGCCGTCACCACTGTTACACCGGCGACGGTCGATGCCACCATCTCGGTTGTAACGGTTCCATTACCAACGCTGCTTCCCCTAACTACGATCTGGTAGGAGACGCTATCGCCCGGCTCAGGATCGGTGCTGGTCACTCGCAAGTCCTCAGTTGGGAGGACGGCTTCCATTTCGCCTTCTCCGGTCGGGTTCTCGGCTCCTACAAGGAACGGCATGCCCGGGTCGCTCGGCAGATTTGCCAGGTCGTAGGCATACGTGATGTCTTGCACCCCGTCGACTCCGATCCAGGTTTGGAACGTCTGAAGGTCAGATGTGCCAAACACATTGAGCCGGAACTCGACCACGAGCCAGCTGTTGACCCCGTCGGTGAGGAGGGCAATGAAGATGCCTGGGGCCGAAGTTCCATCAAGATCGGTCCAGAACGGGGCGAGATGGTTGTTGGGGCGGGCTGGGTCGGGTCCCGTAGGCAGGTTGCAGCACTCGATATCCTCGGCGGTGGCCCCTCCCACGACGACATATCCATTGGAAACAACCCCGAGCGAGGTGAAGGTCTGCCCGTTGTAGACGAAGGACGGGACGTTGAAGTTGATCGCCTCCTCATCACCGATCGCGATGGGAGTCACCCCGAAGGCGTCGAGCGGGATATACCCGAACAGGGCGCCCGGATCGACCGATGGCACTCCCAGCAGGGCAGGCGCCAGATCAACCGGACCCAGGTGGGCTCGTCGGGCGCCCTGCTGATCGGCTCCGATCACCTCTTCGATGATGAGGTTGTTCGACAACGTGCTGGTGAGCTCGACCGTCGCCTGGTTGAACCCGTTGTTGACGGCTGACACGTCACATGTCGACGTGGTCCCGTGCGCTATCTGGGCGGGGTTGCACGAGCTGGTCAAGGCCACACCGCCTTGACCGGCGACGAAAACCACTGGCAGGTGGAGGGGCACTCCTCCCCCGCGGGGGGTGAGGGTGATCTGTCCGAAATGGGTGCCGGACGTTGCCGTTGTCCTGACTGTGATCCTCAGGTCGGCGGACTGTCCGGGTCCAACCGCAAGCTGCTTCGGGCTCACCTCAATCGCGGTTTTCGCCGGCGCGGCGGTGGTCACTCGGTAGGTCACCGCCCCGTTCCCGGTGTTAGCCGCTACCCGTCGGGTGGTAAGACTGCCCGCCAGGATCGGGATGTTGATTGACGGCAGGTTAAGGTGGACAGCGTTCAGCTCGTCGCCACCGAGGGCGAAGAAATCGAAGGCAGTCTCGTCGAAGGTCACGCCGGCAGACCCAGCCATTCCGATGTCGATGCGGCCGCCTCCGAAGTCCAAGGGACCCGCCGGTGTTGAGAGGTCCTCTTTGACCACGTTCTGGATGGCGGTCGTCATCAGGGCTGACTTGATCTGGCCCGGTGTCCAGTTCGGATGCAGTGCCCGCAGCAACAAGCCGGCGCCCGCCACGTGGGGTGAGGACATTGAGGTTCCGGCAATGGCTTGGAAGAACTCTCCAGGGGGTCCGCCACCATCCGCAGCAGGAGCAGGAACCGGGCTCGCTCCGGCCAAGATCTGTACCCCCGGCGCGGTGATATCGGGTTTGATCACCAACCCTCCCGGCCCTCGTGAGGAAAAGGCCGCCATCACGTCGCCCTGCCCGTCTCGGGGCGTGCCGGCCGTGAACGAGCCGGTGACACCGGTGTGGCCATCCATGAAGGCGACGAAATCGGTACCGTCGGCCAGGTGGACGGTCGGCAGCCAGTGATTGTCGGTCTCGTTGTCGGCCAGGGTCGGGTTGTAAAGAACCATTCCCTCGGCGCCCCCTTGGAGGACGTTGAACCCTTTGAAAACCCTGGCCTGGACTCCCCGCTGGCAGGCAACGATCAGACCCTCGAAGATTCCGGCGGGGGCCGCAGTACTGCAAAGGGCATCTACAAATCCGGGGAAGTCGCGCGCCAACACCACTGGTAACGGACCCGCTCCGGCAGTGATGGACGCCCCGTCGACGGTAAACGTGTCACCGTTATCGGCGTTGAGAGTCAAGGTGCTTGCGAACTCCCTGGTCTGAGTGGAGGCGGCCACGGTGGTGGTCCACGGTCCCACGTGGTTGACCGTTCCCGCAGCCGGGCCCGAGTTCCCGGCCGAGGCGGAGACGAAGACGCCGGCGGCGTAGGCATCGAGGAAGGCCAACTCCACGGGGTCGGTGAATGGGTTGGTGCCGCCGGAGATGGAGAAGTTGATTACGTCCACTCCATCGAGAATCGCTTGGGCCACAGCGGCTGCCGAGTCGGAGCTGAAACAACCCTGGGGGCCACAGACTTTGTACTCCATGACATAGGCGCCGGGGGCGAGCCCGTTGATCGGGCCCCGCTCGACTCCAAAAACCATGGCTGAGTCGACGATGTTGCCAGCAGAAGTGCTGGAGGTATGAGTGCCGTGACCGTCGCCGTCGCGGGCGGTGCCGGCGAAGGGGTCGTCACCGAGGATGGCGTCGTAGTTGTCGGTGAAGTGAGCTCCGCCGATCAGCTTGTTCTGACACACGAACGGGTCGTTCGCTGGTGTCAGGGGGTTCTCGCCATAGTTGCACTCGCGGGCAGGTCCCGGTGGCGCCGACAAGTTCCCTAGATCGGCGAAAGAAGGATGCTCCGGCCAGATGCCGGTATCGAGGTTCCCCAAAATGGTGCCCTGGCCAGCATTGGCAGTGGTGCCCAACTGGTCGTAAGGGGCATTGACAAACTCAGGGCTCGAGTCTGTCAGCGGTTGCAACAGTCTGTCTAATTGGACGGCAACCACGCCGGGAATGGCAAGTACCTCAGCCACCATGTTGGCGGGAATAACTGCGGACACTCCCCCGTACACGACCCGCAGGCTTCGACCCACGATTGCGCTCGGGACTCGACGGCGAAGCTCTGCGACCGCGGACCCTTCGACGGCAGCTATGTGCTCGTTGTAGCGGCTCTCGGCCACCGAGGAGCCGGTGAGGGGCCGACCAGTCGCCGAGGGGCTGGTGGCGGCAAATCCTCTGACACCCCCGCGGTAGCTGGCCGTAGCGTCGTAATCGAGCTTGATCAGAACCGAAATAGGCGAAGCGTCGGTGCGACCGAGTAGCTCGGGATCGGTTTGTGCCAAGCCACTTGAGGGTGCCTTATCGGCTTGTACTCGTGCGGCCGGCTCTACGTCGGCCGATACTTCTAGATCCCCCTCCTGGGCGACGACCGCCGCCGGCGCCAGCAACCCCCCGACCAGCGCGAAGAACGCGCCGAAGACCACGAACCGTCTCATTCAAGTCGTCCCTTCTCTGATGAGCATCCGTCCTGCTGAGACGATATACCTTGTTGGTGAGCCTCGCCACTGAGAGCGCGAGGAAGTTTGGCTGGTACTAACTCGAAACTGGAGCGGCGACAAGGTTCATACCCCGCGGTCGTGGACGGGCTGGTCACTAACAAAAGCGCTCTTGGGTGTACAGATTGGTTCGGCAATCCCCTACACTGTGTGCTGGTATTACTTAACGATGTCACCTGAGGGTGCGACGTAGGGCATGCCCGTAGAAGAATTCACGTGGGTTGCCCCCACCCGAATCAGAAGGTCGACATGAACATATACGTAGGGAACCTTCCCTTCTCCACCACCTCGGAGAGCCTCAACACTCTCTTCAGCCGGTTTGGAACCGTCGGTTCCGCCAACGTCGCCACCGACCGGGACACGGGCCGGTCGCGCGGTTTCGGCTTCGTCGAGATGGACAGCGCCGAGGAAGCCAAGCGAGCGATCGAAGAGCTCGACGGCACCGACATCGACGGACGGCGCGTGACCGTCAACGAAGCACGCCCCAAGACCGATCGACCCCGTGGCGGTGGCGATCGTCGGGGGAGTAGCGGCGGTGGTTACGGCAACCGATCCAGCTCCGGTAGCGGTGGTGGTTACGGCAACCGATCCAGCTCCGGTAACCGGGGCGGCGGACGCCGTCCCTAATGGCCGACGAGGACGAGTACATTCGAATCTCGGGCACGGTCAAGTCTCTCGAAAGAAACGCGGCATACCTGGTCGAAGTTGAAGGTGGCCTTATCGTGCGAGCCCGGGCCGCCGGGCGGATGACGCGAGGCCGCGGGATCAGGATCCTGCCCGGTGACCAGGTCGATGTTGATGTCTCGACCTATGACCCGACCAAGGGCCGCATCGTCTGGCGCTATCGCTGACCTACCGGCGGCGCCACAAATAAAAAGCGCCGGCGTTTCCTAGAATTGGCTCATGATGGGCAACAACCTCAAGACAGTCGGACTCCTGGCTTTGATGACCGTCCTGGTCTTCTGGCTCGGCTACAGCCTGGGAGGTGAGGGAGGGCTCTGGATTGGAATCATCCTCGCTTTCGGCCTCAACTTCGTGGCTTACTTCTTCTCGGACAAGATTGCTTTGGCCGCCTCGCGGGCCAAACCAGCCGACGAGAGCCAGCTCCCCGAAGTGTTCTCGATCGTTCGCAACCTGACGACCCATTCCGGAATGCCGATGCCCCGGATGTATGTAATCGAGTCACCTCAGCCGAACGCGTTTGCGACCGGTCGCAGCCCCAAGCACGCGGCAGTGGCGGTCACGACCGGGATCCTGGCTGTGATGAACCGCGAAGAGCTCACTGGCGTTCTCGCCCACGAGCTTTCTCACGTGCAAAACCGCGACATCCTGATTAGCTCGGTGGCGGCGATGCTCGCTGCTGCGCTGAGCATCTTTGGCCGGATGGCATTGTTCATGGGTGGCGGGCGAGACGAGCGCGGCAACCCGCTGGCGGGGATTGCCGCCCTGCTCTCGATAATCATCGCCCCCATCGCGGCGATGATCATCCGGATGGCGATCTCCCGAGCACGGGAGTACCAGGCGGACCGAAGTGGCGCCGAGATCACGGGGCAGCCCCTTCAACTGGCGTCAGCCTTGGCCAAGCTCGGCGCTGGCACGTCCCGGGTGCCGATGCAGGTCAACCCGGCAGTGAGTCAGCTCTTCATTGCCGATCCTTTGAAGGCGTTTCGTGGCGGGCGCGGCCGGGGGATGATGAGCCTCTTTGCTACCCACCCGCCGATCGAGGATCGGATCGAGAGGTTGCGGGCAATGGCCGCCCAAGTCTGATCAAGTTGTTTTGATCCAACTCGATCCATCCATCGCGCTGGCGCTGGCGCTGCTGGCGCCGGCGGCCGTGATTGGTTGGGCAGCTCTCTTTTCGGTGCTGGGGATTGAGCACGGGCCGGTCTGGTCGCAAGCACACCTAAGAGCGACCTTGCGCGTTCTTGGGTTTCTCTTCATCGCTTGCCTCATCGCCCTCGTTGTGGTCCGGCCTCTCTGGGTCGTGCTGGCAGTCTCCTATCCGGTGGCGACTGGGGCTTTGCTCGCCTGGGGACGGGTCCGCCAGCTCGCCTTTGTCGAACGAAGCGGAGGCTTTACCGAAATCGCTCCCGACTTTCGACGTCGGCTGGCGCTGCGTTTGAATCGCGGGCTCGCCGTCGCCGCTGCCCTGGCTGTCACCGTCGGAGTGGTGCTGGTGTCGGCGGCCTATTGGCAGGGATGGATCATGGTGGGGCTGGCGATGCTGATTGGCCTCGCCCTCTTCCGATCCCGCGGTCTCCGGTCCGCTTAAGGAGCTACGCAACAAACGGGCGAGTCCCAACTCCAAATTCGGTCGCTCACGCACGCTTGTTGGGTAATTCGGTCGCTGGCGAACGAGCACCGGGCGCACGCAACCGAATTTGCCAGCAACCGTTCGTCAGTGACCGAATTAGGCGGCAGAAAGGGTGGCGCGGGGCGAGGAGGGAAACACAGCCGGGGTTAGGACTTGGATGAAACCAACCGGGAGCAGCCCTTGCCTTTGTTGATGGTTGGTTCCGAAAAGGAAACTTGGACTTGGCCGACATGATTGACTCGGCTCTGGGGTAACGGGCTCGCGGTCTGCGCCGTCTATCATTCTGCGGCCCCGAGTGGGCTGGAATTCGCCGGGATGCCCGAGCGGCCAAAGGGAGCAGACTGTAAATCTGCCGGCAACTGCCTTCGGAGGTTCAAATCCTTCTCCCGGCACGGGGTCCCAAGTGAATCAAGCCTGGCCGGTACTGGTTCATGACAACCTGGCCTGCCCCCTTAGCTCAGCAGGCAGAGCGCCTCCATGGTAAGGAGGAGGTCTGCGGTTCGATTCCGCAAGGGGGCTCCGATCGAGGGCGCCTCGAAGGCGTCGTCGACGAGACAAGTTAATTACCGGGCGGCGTAGCTCAGTCGGTGAGAGCGCTCGACTCATAATCGAGAGGTCGGCAGTTCGAGTCTGCCCGCCGCTACCGGCAGGTAAACAAGCGAGGAGTTAATGGGTAAGGCGAAGTTCGAGCGTTCCAAGCCGCACGTCAACGTGGGGACCATGGGTCACATCGACCATGGCAAGACCACCCTGACCGCGGCCATCACCAAGGTGCTGACCGAGAAGGTGGCCGGCAACACCTTCACCTCCTTCG
>JBOGEX010000154.1:0-5685 GCA_050741915.1 Acidimicrobiia bacterium | reverse complement strand
AAGTTTCTCACCTTCGACCTCCGCCAACAGGCCGCGGCTTCCAGTCTCGGTTATGAGGCCGTCGACCCCGAGCTTTGACGTTTGCTCCGGGGGGTGAGAGTCGAACTCGCAACCTGCGGATTAACAGCTGGTGCCGAGGGCGAGACAAACAGTGACGAAACGGAGGAAGGCCAATAGCCACGGACGTTTTCATCCTGGTTAGTACTGGTCAGTTCGCAGTCCTTTCCGTCCTCTGACGGACAAAATACGGACAACACAAAGCAAGGTGCCGGCAGGCTCACTATTTAGGAGTCGGGCAAGCGCCCGACCAAGGAAGATGCTCGCCCAGTGCACACCTCTGCTGCTGCCATTGCACCGTTGTCGGGCACCTCAAGCGTGAATCCGAAACTCAAAGCTCCGTCGCGTGGTCGCTCTCCCACCGTTACCGAACTCACGGGGAAACCGGCCTCCGTCATGCATCTCTTGAATTCCTCGACGGCCAAATTCAGATCGACCCCACATGCAGGCACGACGGGCGCAGCTACGACTCCCACCAACAGGAGGGTCCGCCGAAAGCGCATTGTCCACGCACTCACGGTGAACCAACTACATCGTCCCAAGAGATCGGAAAGCAGTACTCGGATTCCTGAATCTGCAGCGGGCCGCTCTGCCCGTTCACTGAGAAGACGAACTGCTCGACGGTTGGGTCGGAGAAGGCTGTGCCAAAAAGGGAAAGAAAGAACACCCCCGAGCCATGTGAGGTCGAAATGTTGTTCACGACCTCCCACTCCCCGATGTCCAAGTAGAGGATGTTGTCTTCGCGCCAAATGGCAATGGAGCCGGTCATACTTTCGTAGGGGGTCAAGTCCCATCCCTAGTAGCCAACTGCTTGTTCCTCAGGCTTGGGACCCTGTAACCAGGCTCTGAGAGCCTCTTCGGCGCTGTCTACACCATCCCGTGAAAAGACTTGACCGCCGAATCCCGATTCTGTTTCGCACACGAAGAAGGGGCCGGCAACGTTACTCCGCTCGTCTCCAACCAGTTCCAGACACACCTCATCTGTCACCGCTGGTCCCCGGGCGGCGGTGACCACTCCTTGCTCGAAATGACCGAAGTATCGAACCGAGCCTGAGGAGTCGATCAGGATCGGGCCGCCATACGTTTGATCGCAAAGGATCGACTCACCCCACCATTCGGCGGTGAAACAGAACCCGCCTTCAATCTTGACTTCTTCTCCAAGGTCGAGTTCGAGATCGGTTTGACCAAGACTCGAACCATCCATGAGGTTGAACTCAGTCAACGTGAGGGCGGGAGCGAAATCGGGCTCGATAAAGCGGGGCTGCAGCACCGTAAGCGTGTCGGCTCGGGCCGCGAGCGAAAAATGAGAGTCAGAACCCAGAGGGTGATTCCAAAGTTCGATCCCGTTGAGAGATAGCGCCCGAATGCTTATGTCATCCTCGCTTGAGGTCAAAAAGGCGATCGTCTCGCCGGCAAGGTGAACCCGACCTACCCCGCTCTCCCAGCCGCCGACAGACCCCAAATCGGTGAACTGATCAGACACGTGATCCACCAGCAGGAGGCGCTCGTCCATGTCCTCAGGGCTGCCGCCAGTAGTGGAGCTAACAAAGGCCACTGGGCGTTCATCTACGAACCCGGCCCCGAGCAACGACAGCTCACCATCGCCGGTCACAAGGGGTCTGGCGCCGGCGCGGTCGAAAGTCATGATGACGCCAGGCGGATTGATGCTCAGATCGGTTGCCTCCTGGACGACCACCAGATCAGCACCAACCAAGAACGCTGCTCCGGACGGCCGATCCCAGAGTCGAGGACCTGGGACGGCGCCGTCTCCCAGGAGCAGGAACACGCCATCGTCTGAAGCCAGAACTCCCACGGGAGATTGAGGCCAAGCCTCAGCCGAGACAGTGGTGCCTGGTGCGAAAGTTGTGCCATCCGCCGAGGTAGCTCCCACAGTTGTAAGTGTCACCGAAGGTGGCGGCGCATCGTCCGCGATCGACTCCCCGCATCCGGCCAAGGAAAGGAGCAGCCCGATAGCGAGGACCAGCGCTGTTCGAGACCGGGAAGACTTCATGAACATCCCGCAGAAAGAACGCTCTGGCGGAGCGTCGGGTTCCGAAGTCCTCGACACAGAACGCCGCTGAGACCGGTTCCTCTTTCATTCGAGATCAACCATTCATCCGGCTCCTAGGGTTCATCGATGCAGGTACTGACGGTCGACTCAATCGCCAGCTTCCTGCATGTCGTCATCGCTGAATTGCAGCAAGGATCGAACACCCAACCGAGGGCTCGAGTCCGCATGAGGAGTTCTGAATTGCTGCGCGTCACGATGGATTGGCATGCAGAGGTCGAGCTCCTGACGCTCGAGGATGGCGTGCCCAACCTGATCCTGCGAGGAACGGTTGACTCCGCCATTGAAGTGGATCCGGACATTGTCGAGCTAGACATCCGAAGCTGGCCAGACGTTCTGAATGACGTTGGAACTCCGGGAATCCTGGTCCGAGACGCTCCGCCTGCGGACTTTGTTTGGTCTGTAATGATGATCTCAGGAATCGAGTCCGAAAGTCTCTCGGTAGAGGGTTTGGGGGACCTCCTCTTCGAGGAATTCCGCGTCGTGGTGCCGATTTACGGCCTGGCCATCTCCCATCCAATCAAGGTCGAGAGCGTTCAGCTGCTCCCATCGCCGGGGGTGCCACCGATCGAGGTCCCGTCCGACTCCGATTACCTCGCAGAACCGTTTCGAGCCTGCACGGGTATCGCTGTCGCCCGTGTAACCGCTCAAACACTTTTCGAAGCCGAGCAACAAGGACTTCTCGAGATCGACTACGCGCTAGGGGTGGCACTCCTGGACCATCGAGCTGCCTTCTTGGGCCCCGAGCAGCCGACGTCGATCCTCTACTCCCGCGAGCGCACTCTCGCTGTTCTCGGCCGATACCCAGTGGCAGCCGTCATCGGACGTTGGGGACGGAATTGGCTTCGAGGAACCCGCGAGACACGATCAAGCGAGGGTGGAATCTCACAACTGGAAGTGACCTCCTCACGGCTGCCAGGGTTCGACAATGTTCCTCAGACCCCTGAGGCAAGCAATCGACTCATGGCAGCGAGCCATCGAGGAGGTCGACCGGATTGGCAAGCTTATAGCCCTTTGGGAGAGCCTCGAGTTCTATGCAGCTGGCATCCGCGTACCGCCCCTGTTCACGAAGTCGGAGGTCCGAAAGATTCGTGAAGCGTTGCCCAAAGATTTTGCTGGCGACCAACAAGCAAGGGTCGAGACCCTGATTGGACAACTGAACTCACCGTCACTCATGTTCAAGCTCGAGCACGCGGCAACCAACGACGACGTTGCTCTTAGCACCGCTGATCTCGATGTGCTTGCCCGGCTTCGCCAAGCGAGGAATGATGTCTCTCACGGTCGTGATCGGAGCATGCCGGCACATTCAGACTTGCGGAAAGGCATTGGGATCGCGAATCGACTTCTTCTAACCCGCTTGAGACGCCTGGCGCTCCGAACAACACCAAGCGGAGACACTCCGCGGAAGGTCAGCAACCCCTCTCGTCAGCCGAGTCGTCCGGCCCCTCCCCCAAGCCAAACCTTCACCCTCAATGACAAGCGATGGGCGGAGCAAGCCGCCGAGGCGATGGTGCTAATGCTGCCGTACGTAGAAAGTGGTGAGCCGATTCCTGGCGCCGTGCAATCCGAGCTTCGGAAAATCTATCGGGATGCCACCGGGGAGGCATTCGTGGTCGGGATGATGCGAGCGTGCGACGTTGCCGTCAAACACCTTGCCAAGCACTTCCTCAGCGGAGCCCTCGATCATGCTGCGGCGGTGGTCGGAGCCTCCCTCGCAAAAATCGGATCTGACGATGCGGCAGGACTGGGATCCACAGCCTACGAGGACGGTGCTCACGCGATACGCCTCATGACCGAGGCCATGGCCGGCAATCGAAGCGGCAACTTCTTAGAGGAACTTCAAACTTCAAGGCGGCTTCACTTAGCTTTCAACGCCGTTCTTATAGCGCTTCTATTCGAACTTGCCGGCAGATACGGCATTCCGCCTTCGCGAGCCGCTGCGAGGCTGGGCCAGGAGATTTCCACTATCACCCCGAAGGAAACCGACTAGGAGTTGGGGATGGAAGGCTCCAATCGGGTTGCGATCGACATGGAGCACTTTCTCGACCCGAATCCCGTGCTGGCCGCGTCGTTTTTCCGACCCAAAACTCCTTAACCAGTGCGTTCTAGTCTGTAATAACGTTGATTAACATGTTTGCGTGGCCGAGCAAGATCCAGCTGACGAACTGCGCCGCCTTTACCCCACCCTTCTGACGACCGCGCACGTTGCAGAGATGATGCATTGCACGATCGGTGACGTGCGGGACAAGGTGCACCGCAAGGAGCTCCCGGCCATGCGATGGGGTCAGCAGTTTCGATTCTTTCGTGAGGAAGTGATCGCAACGATGCGCCGAGTTGAAGATCCGGAGAGCGAAAAGGAGCCGGATGAGGGATGACTGAGGGAACCATCGACTACGACCGCTGGTATCCCGATGTGCCAGCGGTGATGGATAGCAGGCAACTCGCGGACCTTCTCCACACCAACGAGCAGATCGTTCGGGCCTGGGTTCGGGAAGGAATAATCCCGGCTCATCGCAAACCCGGCGGTCGCAAGTTCACATTCCTTCGACACGAAGTCTTCGAGTGGCTACTCAGCAGTCGCTATGAGCCGAATACTGGCGACTAGTGACGAGCGTCACGACAGTACGAACACTGCGTTCTCGTTCTTAAGCATCCGGAAGGGGCTCATATAGGCGACATTCATCGCGGTACAGGCGTCTGGCAACTTGACGGTCGCCCGTGACTGAGGGGCCGACACCTCATGGGTCACGACAATCATGTCTCTCGTCATGGCCTGGCCGACAAGAAAGTAGTCCGCGCTATCGAGGAACGTACGCACGGCCGCCTCCGTAAAGCGAGGCTCGGACGTAACCCAGGTTGCCACCACACTTAGCGCCGCCAGCAACGGTGGATCTGGAGGCAGGAAGAATTCGTCGTGCCGATCCTTCGCCCACTCGGTGAGGTCATCGTCGCCTGCCAGGAGCTCGTCTCTAACTCGCTGAATGCTGAAGACGTCTCCATTGGCATTCGCGTTTTTAAGCCACGTCCAGAAGCCCGGAACAGTTTCGAAGCTGTAATGATCGTTTTTGGCACGGATGAACACGTCCGCATCTAACACGTTTGCCACTAGGCAACGCCGAGATGCTCGCCAAGCTGGAACAGAGTCGACGATTTGCGAATGCCGAGCAGCTGAAACGCATGGGTGTAGGTCGTCCTTCCGGCGATCGCTTCGGAAACCAATGCGCGGGCAAAGGTCTTGCTGACCCGAAGTGGCTGGGTGTTGTAGAAGTTGCCGCCCTGCTGCCCCTCGTCTTGGCCCGCTAGTTCGAGCACCCGGTCTACTTCTGCCACATACGCGGCTCTGAATTCACCCCAATCCAGATAGTTCCCCTCGTGCAGCCGCTTAAGAATGACAAGGGTGCTCACCCGGAACTCTCGGGCGAGCCGGTCTAACTGATCTACCGGTGGGGTGGTGTCGCTCATCTGTCGGTGTAAGAGATCGGGGGGAACGAGGAATTCAGCAGCAACTCCATTGCACCAGCGTTCGACCTCGCCGAGAGTTCTATTGCCCAGGCTTAGGT
>JBOGEX010000153.1:0-7680 GCA_050741915.1 Acidimicrobiia bacterium | reverse complement strand
GGCAACGGCCTCATCGGGTAGGAAGCACACGAGGAGAGCTATCAGGATCGAGGAGAAGTCATAGAAATGCTGGTTCAAATCGAAAGAGATCAAGATGTGAAAGACCGTCGCCAAAACAACGCCCGCGTATCGGGTTCGCCGGATCAAGAGCAACGGCAAGATCAGGAGTTCGACGCCGGCAGTGGCCCACACAACCAAAGCTCTGAGCAGGGACCCTTCCGGCAGCGGCCCGAGCCCAAACCCCAGCAAGCTTTGATTCGCATAGAACACGGCGCAGCTGACCGACGGGTCGAAAAAGCCCGAGTTCAATTTGGCGAACGCGGCGAATCCGTAAAACACGATGAAGATCCATCGCAACGCCGGCAGGTAGTGGTCGGGGTCGGCTCTCGTGGCCAGAATCACCAACCCGGCGAGGGCGGCGACAACCCAGTGATTACCGGTGAAGGGCATCTCCCCCAGTACCGAACCGACCGTCAGGAGCGAAGCCCCGAGCAGCAGTGGCCGTCGTGGCCACAAAGTCAAGCCCAGTCCAACAATTCCCACGCCGAGGTTGAGAAGACCCACCAGGGACGGGACATCAGGCTGCCCCCAGTTCCCCACAACGTGTGCGACCAGGGCAACCCCATAGAGACGGGCGAATATTGATTCCACTGCTAGTGGGTACGACGTAACCATCGCAGGCCGAGTAGACGGGGTATCTCTTCCTGACCGGCAGAGGCCGGGGTTCGGGCCACGGCTGCGGAACTGATTCCCGCTTCCTCGACCCGCTGGAGGTCCCAGCCGGCCATGGCGGCCGAGGTGAGTAACGATGCCAAGGTGCGGTGATAGAAGCGGACCTTCTGGCGCCCAGCCGGCTCATCGGAATGACCGCGACCGAAGTAACGGCCGGGCCGCCAAAGAACTTCACCATCCTCCTGCCCGATAGGACTCGAGCCGGGAGCGGTCCAGATCGGATGGTTGATGACCACGGCTAGAACGCCCCCGCTTCGAATGGCCGTGGCCGCCTGCCCAAAGAACCGCAATTCGTCATCGAGATGCTCGAGCACCAAGCCGACCAAGGCCCCATCAAAAGAAGCCGGGCGAGCCCACGCCAGGTCGGGCAACCGAGCTCGAACGACGCTCCCTTGAGCGCGAGCCCGGACAAGCAACGGATGAAGGAGGTCACAACCAATAGCCCTGGCCCCGAACGATTTGACTGCGGCCATCATCCGGCCCTCGCCACATCCGAGATCGAGATAAACCCCGCCCACCTTGGGCTGAAGCAGATCGACGAGAAGCGGCTCGATCTCCTCTTTGTAACTTGGGTCACCGGTTAGCTCATCAAGCCACCAGTCACCGAGCTGGTCCCAGGACATGCGTCAGGAACGCTATCTATCGCCCCCTAGTTCACGAGCCAATGATGGTTCGGCGGAACCAGGGAAGCGTCTTCTCGAGCCCTTCACGCATGCTGATCTGAGGTTTCCAGCCCAAGACCTCGAACGCCCGCGTCGTGTCGGGTCGCCGCACTGTTGGGTCGTCAACTGGGCGGGGATGGAACTCGATGCCGGGATGATTGCCGACCACGTCCTGTACCGACTCCGCTAGCTGGAGCACTGTGACCTCCTCGGGGTTGCCCAGGTTCACTGGCTCGGTGTAGTCGGTGAGCAGAAGCCGCAGGATCCCATCAACGAGATCGTCGACATAACAAAGCGATCGGGTTTGAGATCCATCTCCATGGACAGGCAACGGTAGGTTCCGGAGAGCAGCGGTGAAGAATGCCGGGATCGCTCTCCCGTCGTGACCTCGCATTCCCGGTCCAAAGGTGTTGAAGATTCGAACGATTCTTACCGGGATTGCATGTTGGCGGTTGTAAGCCAGGGTCAGGGCTTCGGCGAATCGCTTGGCCTCGTCATAGACCCCCCGCGGCCCGACCGGATTGACGTTGCCCCAGTAAGTCTCCGGTTGCGGATTGACTAGAGGGTCCCCGTAGACCTCTGATGTGGACGCAAGGAAGAAGGTGGCGTCCTTGGCGAGAGCCAAGCCCAAGCCCTTATGCGTACCGAGTGCTCCCACTTTGAGGGTGTGAATCGGCCACCGGAGATAGTCGACTGGCGAGGCGGGAGAGGCGAAATTGAGCACATAATCGACGTTCCCGGAAACATGCAGGTAATCGGTGACGTCGTATTCGAGCAGCCGGAAAGCTTTGGTCCCGAAGAGGTCCCCGACATTCCCAGGATTGCCGGTGATCATGTTGTCAATGCAGGTGACCCGCGCCCCGGCGTCCACCAGCCAGGTGCAAATGTGGGAACCTAGGAAGCCGGCGCCGCCGAGGACGACCGCGTGCTTATCTCCAAGCTCCTGAAACGAGCTGTGCCTCATACGTCGAGGTTGATCAACCTTCATTCAGCAGGGACTCCATTCCGTGAATCGACAGGCTGGATCAAATCTTAAGTTCCATGCGGGAATTCACTTCAACTGGATTGAACCCGGGAGGTCGCAGGCTTTAGCTGCCAGACTTCCCGTCAGAACCATAACGGGAAGCGGTCGCTCGACACCCGCGTTCATTCAGTGGTGAGACCCTGAGAAAGCGCCGTCTTGTTCCGTAGCTGAGATTTTGGTAATACCGCGCGTTCCCATCGCGCCGAAATGACTCTTTGGTCTCACTTAAATCCGCTGCATGGTCGAAGACAGCAGCTCTGCCGCCACTCGCTCCTGGTCATTTCTGGTTATACCCGGATAAATCGGCAGCGACAACGACCGAGCGGCCGCTTCTTCGGCCACCGGAAAGTCACCGACTCGATAGCCGAGATGGGTCAAAGCTCCCTGTAAGTGAATTGGTACCGGATAGTGAATGCCCACACCTATCTCGGCCGCGTGCATGCGTTCGACGACTTCATCTCGGTGGTCGACTTCGACTACATAGAGGTGGTACACGTGCTGATTCCCACTCAGCGTCTCGCTGTTCTGGATACGCTCGATCCCTCGGAACAGATCGTCGTAATAGGCCGCCGCTTCGACCCGCAGCTTGTTCCACGCCTCAAGGCGAGCAAGCTTGGCCGATAGGACTACCGCTTGCAGGGCATCTAGTCGGCTATTGAAGCCGGCCACAGGATGGTGATACTTTCGGTCGCTGCCCCAGTTTCGGAGTGCGCGCGCTTTCTCAGCGAGCTTTGAGTCACTTGTAAGAACGGCTCCTGCGTCCCCGAATGCCCCGATGTTCTTCCCCGGATAAAACGACGTGGCAGCAATGGGTGATAACGATCCAGCGCGACGTTCATCGCGCTCTGCGCCTTGCGCCTGCGCGGCGTCCTCCACGATGAAAGCGTCGGGGAACGTACCTATGAGCTTCTCGACCGGTGCCATCTGGCCGAAGAGGTGCACGGGTACCACGGCTCTGGTTCTGCTCGTGCGGGCATCAACTGCGCTTTCAAGATCGATCAGGTAATTCCTCGGGAGGCAGTCGACGAGCTTGACCTCGGCGCCTGCTCGCAACACCGCTAGCGCGGTTGCGATGAACGAATTGGCGGGGACGATCACTTCGTCGCCTCGGCCGATCTCGAGGGCTCGCAGAGCGATCTCCAACGCATCGGTACCGTTGCCAACCCCAATGCAGGCGCCGACCCCACAGAACTCGGCGAAGCTCTCTTCAAACGCCTCGACCTCGGGCCCGAGGATGAATGTCGATGTTTCGAGAACTCGTCGCCAGCCCGCCTCCACTTCGTCCCGAATCTCGGCCACCTGCCATGAGAGATCGACTAGCGGGATGGTCATAAACCGACCTCTTCGATCGGTACCGGGATTCCATGGCGTTGCATCGATAGGGCGACTGCTTCGAGAACGGTCACCACGGCCAAGCCAGAAACGCCGTCGCTAACGGACGAGCCCCACCCCCGGAGTCGGCTCACGAACTCTTCGCACTCCGTCCGCAGCGGTTCCCCGAGCGAAACCTTTGGGATGGTGATCGATCCCTCTCGGATCTGAGCCCGAAAACCTTGAAAGGTGTCATGAATATGGGCATCCCCATAGGCCTCAACTCCTTTGTCGTATATCCGGAGCGGCTCGACGAGGTCCATGTCGTTGACCGTGATCATTCGGTTCGACCCCACGACTGAAATGAACCTCGACTTGCTCGGGTTCAGCCACGATGCGTGTATGTGCACCAATATGCCGTCTTCGTACTCGATCACGGCGAATACTGCATCGTCGACTCCGGGATTGATCCAGCCTCTACCTTGAGCAGATACCGTCAACGGCTGTTGCCGCAACCAATAATTGGCAATGGAGATATCGTGTGCGGCCAGGTCCCACGCCGCGTTGACGTCGGTGCGGACTGGCCCGAGATTGGTCCGGAGCATCGAGGCGTAATAGATGTCACCCAATGAGCCGCCTTCGATCAGCCGCTTGGCTTCCTGTACCGCCGGGTTGAATAGAAATACCTGACCCACCATGAGCACCAAGTCGCCTGCCAGGGCAATCTCGACCACTTCGCGGGCGGTCTTTACACTGTTGGTTAAGGGCTTTTCGACGAGCACGTGCTTCCCAGCTTCGAGAGCACTCTTGACCAGGTCGTAATGGCTCGAGGTTGGAGTGGCGACGACGACTGCTTCTACGTCCGGGTCCGAGAGCGCCCCGCTTTCTTCGGCCGCGAAACGAACGGAACGGAACCGCCCTGAAATCGCGTTACGACGCTCATCTCTTGGTTCGATCACCCACAGCACTTCAGTCGCGGGGTTGTCATAGAAGTTTCGGATAAGGTGCGGCCCCCAGTGCCCAGCACCGATGACAGCCACCCCAATCGGATCTTCGCTATCCGTCATGACCTCCACAATCGGTTGCTCGAGGGTAACTCTGGAGTGCCATGGGAAACCGGCTTGATGTGGCCGAGGACCGGACGATAACTCAGGTGCCTTGGAAGACTTTCTCCGGCGAGCCGATGCAATGAGTGACACCCTCATCTTTGTGCCGATTTGGAACCAGGCAACAGAACTTCCCCGGGTGATCAGGGAAATCCGGGCGAGCTCCGACGGAGTGACCTTTCTTCTGGTGAACAATGGCTCCAGCGACGGTTCCGGTGCCCTGATCGAACAATCCGGGCTCCCATTTGTAAGAATTCCCGTGAATCAGGGAATCGGTTATTCCTTTCGCGTCGCATTCGAGTTTGCAAAGGAGCGGGGATTTACATTGTTCGGGAGCATGGCAGGAAATGGCAAGATGATCGCCACTGAAGCCGCGCGACTCATCGAACCGCTGCGTTCCGGTCGAGCCGATTACGTCACGGGCAGCCGCTTTCTTCCGGGGGGTGCTTATCCGAACCTACCGCCCTTCCGCAGGTGGGCGATTCCCCTCGTAAACGCGGTCGCCTGGATGACCACTGGTCAAAGGCTTTCAGATGCGACTAACGGCTTTCGGGTTTTCCGGCTAGAGATTCTGACCGCGGCGAATTTCGACCTGGAAGCAAAGTGGTTGCGAACCTACGGATTCGAGTACTACGTCTACGCAAAGGCACTGCTTGATCCTCGGATCCGGTGTTTGGAGGTGCCATCCACAATGCGCTATCCGGAGGAAGGCAGCTATTCAAAAATCAAACCTATCCGCGACTGGGCAACCATGCTGCGGCCGTGGATTCAAGCCCGATTCGACGGGTATGGCTTCGGTCAGCTGGGTTGGTCGTATCCAGAGAACTTCCCAGCCCGCAACTGATCGGAGAGCAACGCGATGAGCGATTCCACTCAGACGTTCATCCATGAGACAGCCATTGTTGAAGGGGGAGTCTCTCTGGGGCCCGGCTCGAGAGTTTGGCACCATTGCCATCTCCGTGCGGGGGCACGCGTTGGGGCGAACACCACTCTAGGTAAGAACGTCTACATCGACAGTGGAGCTACGGTCGGCGACAACTGCAAGATTCAGAACAATGTCTCGGTGTATCGGGGGGTTTCAATCGAGAACGGTGTCTTTGTTGGGCCTAGTGCAGTCTTCACCAATGATCTCAACCCCAGGGCGATGGCGGAGATCTGGCAACTGACTCCGACGCTAGTTCGGAGCGGAGCGTCCATAGGCGCCAACGCCACAATTGTCTGTGGCGTGGTAATTGGTTCATGGGCGCTCGTTGCTGCAGGTTCGGTGGTGACTCGGGATGTGCTGCCTCACGAGGTTGTGGGCGGGAATCCTGCCGTTCGTCTCGGCTGGGTTTGTGAATGCGGAGCAGTCCTTGAGAGAACTACGGGCCGTCTAACTCGAGCCCTATGCAGCGAGTGCGGTAGGACGTCGCCGATAAATGAGTTTGACCATCGCCACTCCTGAGCTGGGAACAGCCGGCGCACCAAATAGTCGGGCAGCAGTAGATGCCCCAGAAATCGTTCGCCACACCAACACATGGCACAGGCGCGCTAGACATAGTCGGACGACGAGACTGAGCTATTCGACCGCCAAGAGGTATCGGACCCGTTGCTCCGTGACCTCGTGAATTGGGGCTCCGCGTTCTAACTCGACAACCACAAATAGCTTATCGGGCAGACTGGGTTCGCGGATGCCGGTTAAGCAACCGACAATAATCCTCAGAACGTTCGGCAAAACTATCGAACTTGGGAGATCGCAAGGTTCTGGAGTCCTCACGGCCAGAAATGCGTTCAGCCTTTCAATTATTTGCCGATTCGACCAGCCGAGAGGATCCGTGAAGGTCTGATTCAAGGACTCTGGGCCGTGATCGCCCACAATGACGACCGTCGAATCTGATCCAACGAGATCAACGAACTCACTGATGAACTGATTTACACACTCCAGTTGCTCTAGGTAGCCCACTTTTCGCTCTCCGACAACTGCATCGGAATCGCCGGGACTACGCAGAACAGGGGTCGTATAGATCGCTGGGGCACGTACTCGGCATTCTGAGTCGAGAAAGGTAGGGGGATGGGGTACGAGCAGGTGTGCAAACACAAGATCGCGGATTCCATTCGACGAAAGCTTCGCTGCATTCGAGCGGAGCCAATTCATCGACGCCAGAGCGCCCTGTGTGAACCCGTGCCCCAAACGTGTTAGCAAGTTGTTCCCAGCAACAGACGACGCAGCGATTGCCGAGAGTCCGTCACTGTAGATTGGTGCAGAAACGCAATTGTCAACATTCTCGCCACAGCGAGAACCGCCCCATCCGGCCTCAATCATTGTGAACTCATAGCCTGAAGCCCTTAATAACGAAACGAACTGGCTATCGCCTCCAATCATTCGATGAAGGTATGCCTCGGAAGCCGAACTTGTAAGGGTCCCGTCGCTAGCGACGTAGCCCATGTCCAGAAGGCTCGGAATCGAATAGTAGGTCAAGGGATAACTCGCCCACGCGATCGGGACCGAAAAGCCTCTTTGCCTCAATTCATCGATTAGAACTCGATTGTCGAACGAACTCAGCCTCAAGCCCCAAGGGTCCTCCATACGCGTCAAGGATTAACAGGAAGACGTCTGCACCTCCCTCGCTCCGTTGAATAACCCGGTCTGACCCTCAACCGCATTTCCCAATGGACTAATCATCAAGAAAATCGTAGTTCTGACATAAAAAGATAGAGCAACCGAGTTGGAGCCAGTCTTAGGGCCCGCCGCGGGTTAGTTCGCGAGGTTCAAGCTGCGGCGATCGTGTAGTTCCATTCGCCGTGCCAGTCGTGGGGGGTGAGGGGGATGGTGGTGTAGTCGGTGTCGCTGATCTTCTGACCGGTG
>JBOGEX010000152.1:0-21689 GCA_050741915.1 Acidimicrobiia bacterium | reverse complement strand
GCTCTGGGCCGCGCAAACCTTCACAGCAAGCGGGGCCAGAAGTAGGTCAGGCGGCCAGAAAGCGCGCGATCTCGGCCGCTACCAGCCCAGGTTGCCGCTGAACGGTCCGTGCCGAGAACCGACGGAGCTGCCAGCTCAGTTCGAAGAGGAGATTCTGGCGTTTGAGGTCTTCCTCGAGCTGGCGGGCCGTGGCGTGGGCGACCAGCCCGTCGATTTCGACTGCCTTTAATCGCCGCGGCCAGGCGAAGTCCAGGATGGCAACGGTGCCGTCCGACAGGATGACGATGAACTGTCGTTCCGGCTCCTCGATTCCCGCCTGCCGCATCACGCGCAAGGCTTGTGTTTCGGCCGGACTGGCGAGGGCGGCCCCAACTCGTCTCCCATCAAGGACCCGCAGGACTTTGTGCCTGCCGCGAACCCCTTTCGTTCCGAACTCACCGACACAGTCGGCCATCGATGCGGGTGTGATGATGCGTTGCCGGATCCCACTGTCGTAGAGCAATTCGATCGTTGGTGTGGGCATCGACCAGGCAGTATCTAGAATCGCCCGCTCGGCCGGTGTGGTGGGAATTCCCTGAACAGAGGCGGTGATGATCCGCCGCCTTGTCCGATGAACAACGATGCCGCTCGGCAAGGGTCGACAGACATAAGGAACCGTGAGCTCGATGCGGGGAAAGCTCACACCTTCAAGACCCCACAGCTGGGCTGCTGTTCGGTGTGATATCACGGCGCCGCTCCCCGCCGCCAATGTCGCCGCCCGCAGCCTTCCGTGCCAGTTCAGCGGAGTGATGCCCACCATATAGACCCCGGGGAACACGTGCTGCCACTCCCGGCGATCGAGTCGGCGTTGTATCGCGTCATCGCTGCCTCCAGCAGAGAGCACTGTCGCTCTGTCGACGAGGCCGTAATTGACGAGACCGAACTCGGTTATCTGATCCATATCCATCGCCGAAACATGCCGGGCCGGGATGCGTCTGTAAAGGGGTTCGTTTTGAGGAAACGATCCATTGCTTGACTAAGCGGCAACCGGCGACTGTTTCGTGAGCATTTGCGGCGCCTGTCCGCGAAGAACTTCACAGAAACGTCCCCGGCTTGTTTCCGTGAAGGTTTGCGCGGCTCTGGGCCGCGCAAACCTTCACAAATAGGTGGGCAGGTGCTTTCTGTGAAGGTCCTCGCGGCCAGGACCCGCGAGACCTTCACAGAAGCCCTAACCGGCGGCGGCTTGCAGGCCGGCGAGGACCCGGGAGGGGGTGAGCGGGAGTTGGTGGAACCAAACGCCGGTGGCGTCGTGGAGGGCGGCAACGACGGCCGCGGCGTAAGGAACGAGAGGCATCTCTGCCATTCCGCGAGCCCCCCACGGGCCCAGCGGGTCGGGGTGTTCGAGGAGGATGGTCCGGATCTCGCCGGGAATGTCGTCGATGCCGGGGATCAAATAAGCCGAGAGGCGCGGGTTGGTGATGCGGGCGTCTTTCACCTGGAGGTCCTCGGTGATGGCGTAGCCGTGCGCCTGGACTATCGCTCCCTCGACCTGGCCTTCTGCCAGCACGCGGTTGATGACCCTGCCGACGTCATTGGCACAGATGACGCGATCAACCCGAATGTGCCCTGTCTCGATGTCGACCGATAGGTCGACCACCTCGGCCACATACCCATAGGTGAAATTGGGCTGGCCCTCCCCGGTCACCGCATCGAGGGTCTGCGTCGGTGGGGGCACAAAGCGGAACTCACCTCGAGCGGGCCGCTCGCCGTCGTTCCACTTCTTCGTCGCTTCTTCTGCGGCCCCCAGGATCGAGTTGCCCGACATCCATGTGAGTCGTGAGGCGGAGGCTGATCCGGAGTCCCCGGAGGTGGCGGTGTCCGAATAAACCGTCTCCACCAGCTCGTAGTCGATGCCGATGGCCATCGCCGCCATCTGTCGCAAGGCGGTGTGCGATCCCTGACCAACCTCGGCCGCCCCGTGGTACAGCACCGCTCTCTCGATCTCGTCGTCACCAAACAACTCCACCGCTGCCTCGCAGCGCTCAGGGAAGCCGAAGGAAAAGCCGACGTTCTTGTACCCGCAGGCGAAACCTCGACCGCGCCGGATCGCTCGGGTCTCCG
The DNA here is from genome assembly GCA_050741915.1 of Acidimicrobiia bacterium. GTDB lineage: Bacteria > Actinomycetota > Acidimicrobiia > Spongiisociales > ZC4RG35 > JACCTH01. The sequence continues at coordinate 19,589 of JBOGEX010000152.1, read as the reverse complement.
CAGCCAGAGTAACCACGGGTCGCAGCTCGTCGGCCTCAAAGCCTTCCGACGCCGCCAGCGCTGCTGCCTCGATCACCGAAGGCAGACTGACTCCGAGCGGCATCTCCGCTTGGGTAATCCCGATCGACCCGTCGCGCAGGCTGTTTAGCAGTCGCAGCTCCACGGGATCCATGCCCAGCGCCGCCGCCAGTTTGTTCATCTGTGTCTCGGCCACCATTGCTCCCTGGGGCGCTCCGAATCCGCGGAACGCCCCTCCCGGGACCGCGTTGGTGTAGACGGCGTAGCTGTCGATGCGGGCATTGGGAATCTCGTAAGGACCGCCCACGCAGAGATGCAGGTTTCCCAGCACCTTGTTCGATGTGTAGTTGTAGCCGCCGGCATCGAGGAAGCAGTCCGCCTCGACCGCGACGATCCTTCCCTCTCGCGTCGCTCCGAGTCGCGCCGTGATCCGACCCCGGTGCCGTTTGTGGTGGCCAACGATGCTCTCTTCCCGCGACCACTGGCAGCGAATTGGTCGATGGATGCCTCGCCCCGCCAGCTTGCGCACCGCCGCCGCCAGGACGATTTGCATCGACATGTCCTCCCGCCCGCCGAAGGCTCCGCCGATCGCCGGGTATATGACCCGCACCGATTCGATGGGGAGATGGAGAGCATGAGCAATTTGCTCCTGGTCTTCGACCGTCCACTGACCGGCGATCTCGACCGTCAGCCGATCTAGCTCGTCGATGTACGAGATCGCCGCCTCAGGTTGGAGATACGCATGCTCTTGATACGGAAGCTCGTACGTTCCTTCGATCACGACCTCGGTGGCCGCCCACCCGGCATCGATATCGCCCTTGCGAATCCGCAGATGGTGATAGGCGTTGATGTCCAAACCGTTCTCGGGATGGAGCATCACTTTCGACTCAAGCGCAGAGTCGATGTCGCCCAGCACCGCGAGCTCCTCCCATTCCACCTCGATCGCTGCCGCCCCTGCCCGCGCCGCTTCGATGCTCTCGGCGATGACGACGCACAATTGGTCTGCCTCCCAGCGTGAGATGTTCTCGGCGACGGAGGTGAGGTTGTTGCCGACACCGATCAACACCGGCTGATCGCGAATCACGAGGCCGTATTCGTTGACCGGGATGTCGACTGCCGTTATCACATCGACCACGCCCGGTGTCGCCAGCGCCGGAGCCACGTCGAGGCGCACCAAGCGGGCATGCGGTTGGTCGGTGAAGACGACTTGGGCGTGGAGGAAACCGGTCCGAATGAGATCGGCGGGAAAGAGGGCGACGCCGGTGACCTTGTCCGGCCCGTCAAGCCGTCTGATCATCGGTCCGCCGCTTGCTCCACCGCGGCGATGATCTTGTAATAGCCCGTGCACCGGCAGAGGTTCCCGGAGAAGGCAGTGCGAATCTCCTCCGGACCCGGCCGGGGTTTCTCCTCCAAGAGCTTCGTCCCCGACATCAGGAATCCGGGGATGCAAAATCCGCACTGCACGGAGCCTTGATCGAGAAAGGCTTGCTGCAACGCGTGGAGGCCGTTGCCCGAAGCCAGTCCCTCGATCGTTGTGATCTCGGCGCCATCGGCTCGGGGGGCCGGCACCAGACACGCCATCACCGCCACCCCGTCGAGGAAGACGGTGCAGGCACCGCACTCGCCCTCGGCACATCCTTCTTTGCTGCCAGTGAGGGCGAGGGCTCGGAGCCAGTCGAGCAGCGTCGTGTTGAGGTTGGGCGGGGTGGCAGGCGGAAGGCCGTTCACCATCGTGGGTCCGACGAGCTCCCGTCGCGAGCCCAAGGTCACCGGGGCCGTAGGAAAGAACTTCGCTTGTTCAGTGCGGGCCAGGGTTTCGAGGGCTCGAACTGTCATGGTCTCCAGTTCGGCGGTCCGATAGTCGGCCGAGGCTCGCAGGTCGTCGATCGGGGTGGGAAGTCCGGCCACCAGGCGAGCCGCGCCGATGATCGCTTCCGCATCGAGGGGCCTGCCTTGCAGGAAAGCCTCGGCTTCGGAGGCGCGGATAATCGTCGGAGCAACGCTCCCGAGAGCTATCGCGGCCGAGGTGACTTCGCCGCCGTCAATTTCTAGGACCAGCGCCAGGTGGATGACCGAGATCGCCTGCGCTTTTCGTAACCCGAGCTTCACGAAGATCCCACGCTCGGAGGCCGTCATCCCCCGCACCCGCAGGCGGGTGACCATCTCGTCGTCGGCGAGGTCTATCTGGCGCACTCCGCGGTGAAAGTCCGCCAGGTCAACAGTGCGCTGGCCGCCGAGCGAGGCGATTTCCAGCGTCGTCCCCAGCGCTCGCAAAGGCGTGATGGAGTCGTTGGCGGGCGAGGCGGTAACAACGTTGCCGACCACAGTTGCCCGGTTCCGGAGCTGGGGAGAGCCCACCTCCCAGCAAGCTTGGGCCAAAGGTAATGCCCTGTCAACGACCAGCGGGGAGAGCACGATCTCGTTGTGGGTCACGCCCGCCCCGATCAGTATCTGGTCGCCATCGTTTTCGATCTGATTGAGCTGGTGGAGACGGCTGATGTCGATCAGGGTGTCGACCTCCGGCCTCTGTCCTCTGGTCATCTCCAACAAGAGGTCGGTGCCACCGGCAACGAGACGTGCCCGTCCGCGATTGGCCGCAAGCATTTCCAGGGCTTCACTGACCGAGGTCGGCCGCAGGTAGCGATCGAACCTCAGGCGATGTTGCTGAACCTGGTGCAGTTTCACCCCGCGGCCCGGCCGTTGTAGATCACGCCGCCGCGGGCGGCATAGTCGGAGAGCACCGCCGCACCTTCGGAGCGCTTCACCTCCCGGATCACCTCAACACCCCGCCGTTCCAACCGCTCAACCCAGTCGGTCATTCGGTCGCCTTCTTCGAAGCCGATGGCCGCGGCGTCTTCGGTCCGGGCGCCGCAGACCAATCGATGGACTCCCGACCAGGGAACGGCGCCCAGGCACATGGCGCAGGGGTCGGTGGAGGCGACCAACTCTGTGGGTCCGAGGTCAAAGCTTCCCAGCACCCGTCCGGCGATGGCAATAGCGAGGATCTCGGCATGGGCGGCGGCAATGTTGGTCGGGACGACCAAGTTGACTCCCGGTGCCAGCAAGCGACCCTCGGCATCGAAGACCGCGGCCGCAAACGGTCCGCCGGTATCTCTCTCAAAGTTATTCCGCGCCAGGGTGAAGGTGAGATCGATCCGGTCCTCGATCGAGGAATAGACCTGACCCGGTTCGCAGATCTCCCCGAGCCAGGCTGGGAGTTCGAGTTCGATCGTTGGAAAGTTCACAGCCCGGAGATCTCGCCATAGACCTCGGGGCGCCGATCGCGATAGAAAGCCCAGTGTCGTCGCACCTCCTCGATGAGCGACATGTCCAGGTCGCGAACGACAACCTCGTCCTTCAAGTCCGAGGCGGTTCCGTCGATGATCTGACCACGGGGTGTGCAGAAATAGGAACAGCCGTAGTAATCGGTGTCGGACAGGTTCTCAGATCCGACTCGGTTGATGGCGCCGACGAAATATTCATTGGCCACTGCCGCGGCCGGTTGCTCTAGCTCCCACAGGTACTTGGAATGGCCGCGGGTCGTGGCGGAGGGATTGAATACCAATTTTGCTCCCTTCAAGCCGAGAACTCGCCAACCCTCCGGGAAATGACGGTCATAACAGATGTAAACGCCGACCCGACCGACGGCGGTGTCGAAGACGGGATAGCCGAGGTTGCCGGGTCGAAAGTAGAACTTCTCCCAGAACCCTTCAACTTGAGGGATGTGGGTCTTCCGATACATCCCCAGAAAAGAACCATCGGCGTCGATCACGGCTGCGGTGTTGTAGAACGTGCCTTCGTCCACCTTCTCGTAGATGGGTGCGATCACGACCATCCCCGTCTCGCGCGCAAGATCCGTGACCCGGGAGATGGTTGGGCCTTCTGGAATCTCCTCCGCCGCGTCGTAGAACTTTGAGTCCTGGACGTTGCAGAAGTAGGGAGTGGTGAATATCTCCTGGAAGCAGAGGATTTGGGCGCCCTCGGCGGCGGCCTTGCGGGCGTAGTCGAGGTTCTTCTCGATCATCGATTCCTTGTCCCCGGTCCACTCCGACTGGACCAAGGCGGCTCGAACTACCGTCATCGCTCTCCTAGACGTTTGCCAGCGCGAAGCTAGTTGTCGGGTTGGTGCTCGAGAGTTCGGTATGGGTAATCCACCCGTACAGGCCGCGGGTGAACTCGTGACTGCGGTCGTCGGACATGGGCCTCTCGAAATCCGATGGTATCAACCGGCCTTGCCGGTGAAAAAGACGACCACGTGGTCGTACTGGCGTGCTTGCTCGGCGATGGTCGGATCGAGGAGTGCGGCGAGACCTGCAGTGCCGGTGTGATCGGCGGCGATATGGGTCTCGGAGACTGCCAGTCGATGACCGGCTTCGACCAAGCTTTCAGGGATCACGTGCGGCTGTCCCCCCGATCCCAGCATTGCCTCGACCACGGGTAGCCAGTCGTAGGTGACATCGTCGAGGATGCCGGTCGCCCTGGAGGTGCCGACCTGCTCCCAGGCCCACATGAACTTATCGGGGTTCGAGCGTGCGCTTTCGGCCTGCACAGCCCGGTCATCGGAGAAATCTCGCAGGAGGCGCCACGCCCTGTTGAGGGGGGCGGCGGCTTCGGTTTGAACCGTATTGAGCACCGGAGCGGCCGCCAGCCACTGCTCGCGGATGCCTTCGTTGAGGCCCTGCCAGGTCGATGCGGCCAGAGCCCCTCCTCCCACCTGCAAGAAGAGCGAGACGGTGCCTTCGACCCGCGCCAGGGCAAGTTGCTCGGCGAGCTCCCATCCCATGGTGCGGCCGCCATCGAGCGCAGTGGCGGTGAACGGACCCTGGACCGAGAATGGAGTCGCTCCCTTCCGAATTGCAATCTGCATTTGTTCGACCGTGGGATCACCGACAGTGGCGGCCGTGCGTTTACTGACAACGACCTTGGCATCGAGATCCTTCAGGGCTTTTACGATTGTCCGATCGGCCCAGATGGGTACGAAGACTTGAATCGGTCGCCGGGCGGCCTTGGCCACCACGGCTGCCGCCAGGGCGGCGTTGCCGCACGAGGCGATTGCCAGCTCGCCGCCCGGCTCTTCGTCGACCGCCAGATGGAGCATGGTTCCGAAGAGGTGACGAACCTTGTGGGAGCCACCGACGTTTCCCGTGTCGTCTTTGACCCAAAGACTGGCCGCCAGCCCGAGGGCCACACCCAGGCTGTGCTGACGGGTGAGGGGCGTTATCGAGAATCCCTTGCCGTCGACTTCTGCCACGGCGTGGTTGAGGGTCTCGACCAGATCGACGAACTGCTGATCACTCCATCCGGCCGAGAGCGCCTTCCGGTATGAGTCGAGAAGCCATCGGTAACGGATAAAGGGATTGGCGCTCTCGCCTCTATTCGTGGCTCACCCCCGTCTGCTCGTTGAACTCGATGATCAGCGCATCCCAACGTTCGAGGAGAGGTCGCAGATCCTGCCACCACTTCTGCTCCCGCCGAGCCTCGAAGTCTGGGAAGGGGACGCCTTGCTGTTCGACCCAGGTGTAATAACCCAGGTTGAAAATTCGCCGACGACCGGCATCGTCCAGCTGGAGATAGTCCCCGGTTTGGCTCGCTGACAGGAACTCCTGGAAGCTCGCGTCGACCTGGCGGGACCCGTATCCATTCGAAAAGTCCCGGTCCAAAATGCGGTCGATTTCAGAGCCATACATCTCGGCCCCATCAGTCGCCACGGTGAGGATTACATCACTCCTACCGAGCCGGTGGTGTTTGGCCACTCGGACGGCCGCCAGAAGGTTGGCGATCGACGACAGCCCCAGATTCTCGAGACCGGTAGGGTCGACACCCCGACCACGTAGATACTCCCGCCCGGCTTCCGTGTTGAAGGCGAGCAGCAGGTGATCGGTGGCGCGGTCGGTGATCGCGACGACGTCGTCGGTGTTGGAGGCGTTGTGGATCAGGGGAATATGTTTGTCACCGATCCCCTGGATGTTGTGTTCGCCGTAACCGTTGTAAAGCATGGTCGGGCACTCCAGAGCCTCCACGGCCACAATCCGGCTCGAAAACACCTCCTTCAAGTAGTCGCCGGCACCAAGCGTTCCCGCTGAACCAGAGGCGGCGACAAAGGCCGCCAGTCGTTTCCCCCCGCTGGCCTGGAAGATTCGCTGCATGGCGGTCCCGGTGATCTGAAAGTGGGCGAGGTGGTTCCCGAACTCAGAGAACTGGTTGAGGATCACGTTGTGAGGATCACGGGCAAGCTGAGCGCAGGTGTCGTAGATCTCCTTGACGTTCGACTCGGTCCCGGGCGTGCGAATCACGTCGGCGGGTTCTGTGATCCAGCTATCGAGCCATTCGAATCTTTCCCGGCTCATCCCCTCGGGGAGCACCGCTACCCCCCGGGAGTCCATGATGCGGCTGATGGCTACCCCGCCGCGGGCATAGTTGCCCGTTGACGGCCAGACGGCTCGGTCGGTACTCGGATCAAAAGCGCCGGTGACAATCCGGGGCGCTAAACAGGCGTAGGCCGCCAGCACCTTGTGCGCCCGAATCATCGGAAACCGATTTCCCAGAGCCATCACCACCGTGGCTTCGATCCCCGTTAGCTCGTTGGGCACCACGACGTGATCGGGGACCTCGGTCAAGGAGCGGCGGGTGTGATCGTTGTGCCAGTGGACTCGAAAGAGGTTGCGAGGGTCAGGCGAGTCGGGATCGACTCCGTCATTCACCGCTGCCGTGGGTCGGGCCAAGTCGGCAAACGTCGGAAGCAGTATCTGCTGGCGGCGGAAACGCTCGATCGCGCGCTCGAGAACCGCCTGGTCCTGGACTTCGTCACAGAGGCCGAGAAGCGAGGTTTTTCCCCCCAGCGAGAGTTCCCCCCTCCCGGCTTCGCCGGCACTCCCCCCTTCGGGGGGAGAAACACGTTGGGGGGAGTGGCCCGAAGGGCCGAGGGGGGCGTCGCCGGTCACCACGGCACTTTACGATTGCCGCCTTATGCGAGTCCTGATCGCCGACACTTTCGAACAGTCGGGCCGCGATGCCTTGGAATCATCGGGCTTTGCCATCGACTACCGGCCTCAGCTCGAATCGGGTGATCTGTCATCGGCGGTCAAGACTGCCGATGTGCTCGTCGTGCGTTCGACCAGGGTGCCAGCCGAGGTTTTCGACGAAACGGGACCGCTCGGGCTCGTGATCAGAGCCGGTGCGGGACACAACACCATCGACAGCGAGGCGGCAGCAGCCCGCGCCGTCTTCGTGGCCAATGTTCCGGGAAAGAACGCGGTGGCGGTGGCAGAGCTCACTTTGGGCCTGATCCTGGCGATCGACCGTCGAATCCCCGAGAACGTCCTCGAGGCTCGTCGGGGAACCTGGAACAAGAAGGAGTTCTCACGTTCGGAAGGCCTGATGGGGAAAACCCTGGGAATCGTCGGCCTGGGACAAATTGGCCTGGCCGTAGCCGAACGAGCCGCGGGGTTCGGCCTCAGGCTGCTCGCAATCGAGAAGGGCCGCGATCAACAGACGCAGGAGCGGATGAAAGAGATCGGCGTGGCGATGGTTCCAGATCTCAGCTCCCTGCTTGAACAATCCGACATCGTCACCTTGCACCTCCCCGGGTCGACCGAGACAAAGCATCTGGTCGACGCTTCATTTCTGAGCAAGTTGGGGTCCGGATCAATACTCATCAACACCAGTCGGGGAGATGTGATCGACGAGGAAGCGCTCATCGATGTCATTGACGAGAAGCAGCTGCGAGTGGGACTTGACGTCTTCTCGGGCGAGCCCGGTTCCGGAACGGGGCCGTTCGACTCAAAGCTGGTCAGCCACCCGCGGGTCTACACCACCCACCACATCGGCGCGTCGACGAGCCAGGCCCAGGAGGCGATCGCGGCCGAAGTGGTGGACATGATCAAGGACTACGAACGAGGGATCGCCCGCAATGTTGTGAACCTCACCCCGGCGGCTCCGCTGGGATCGCTCTTGGTTGTGCGCCACTTCGACCGCGTCGGCGTGCTTTCGACCGTGCTGGGAGCTCTGCGAGAAGCGGGCCTGAACGTGCAGGAGATGAAGAACGAGGTGTTTTCCGGGGCAGGGGCATCGGTGGCCAGCATCCACGTGCAAGGTGAAATTCCCTTTGCGGTGCTCGAGTCGGTGAAGCGCAATCCAGATGTGATATTTGCCAGCGTTCGCGATCTCCCTTCCCAGTGAACGTCTGGCTCCATCCGGTCGCAGCCGGTCTGGTCCGATCCGAGCAAGCCCGAGAGATCGTCAGTCCTGCCTACGACCTTCTCAACCCTTCCGAGCGGCGAGCCCACGGCCTGGCGCATCCTCGCAGCTTTCTCAATGGCACCCCTTCCGAAGGTGACGACAGCGACCTCGACTACCACGGAAGGCGGGCCCAGGCCAACTCCTATTTGCAGGCAGAACTGGAGCGCGGGACCTGGGAGTTTCGGAGTCCGTCGCTCTATCTGCTTGAGATTGAGAGCGGCGGTCACCAACAGATCGGAGTGGTTGGTGATGTGCCGGCTGACCGGTTTCCTCTGGTCATCAGTCCACACGAGGCAACCAGACCCGATCGGGTCGATGATCTGGCCGATTACTTCGAGACCGTCGGGTTCGCGTCCTCACCGGTGGGCTTGGCGTATCGCCGGTCGCAAGCGATGGACGAGGCGATGGTGAAGTTGCGAAGAAGGTCCCCAGACCTCGACGTGTCCCTCGATGACGGTGATCGCCAGCGGGTGTGGGCTGTCGACTCAGAACGCGAACTTCTCGACGCGCTGAGCTCGATTCAGCGGGCATACATCATCGATGGACATCACCGGGTAGCGGCAACTATCAAACGGGGCCTACCCCCCGAGTCCCGGGGCGGTCGTTTCTTGGCGGTGGCATTTCCACACGACCAATTGTCGGTCTACCCGTTCCATCGCTGGGTGGGGGCTTCCATGCAAAGCGAGCACGCCGCCTTGAGCGAACTCGTCCCCCAAGCCGGTCAAGCCGTCGTGGTGACCAGGACCGGGGAGTGGATGCTCGATTTGGGCACCCAGCCCGACGAGGCCGATGTGGCCGCCTTGGCGCGTACGGCCCTTGCCGACCTCGGCATCGAGGATGAGCGCACAGATCCCCGTCTCCTGTTCGTTCCCGGATTTCCCGGCCCGGAAGCGCTGCGCTCGCGGGTCAACGAGAAGGGCGGAGTGGGCTTTTTGCTGGCGCCCTGTTCGATCGAGGCCGTTATGGAGCATTCGGACCGGGGGGAATTCATGCCCCCCAAAGCGACATTTTTCTCGCCCAAGCCCCGATCTGGTGTTTTCCTGGTGCAGAGGTGACAGAATTAGGTGATGGCCCGGCCGCTTACCGTCGCCGCTGCTCAGATGGGACCCGTCGCCCGTGACGAATCCCGTTCTGAGGTAGTCGACCGTCTCACCGCGCTTCTCACCGAGGGCGCGACTCGGGGGGCGGAATTGGTCGTTTTTCCCGAACTGGCGTTGACCACCTTCTTTCCCCGTTGGTTCATCGAGGACCGGGTTGAGATCGAATCTTGGTTCGAGGCCGAAATGCCGTCCCCGGCAACGAAACCTCTCTTTGATGAGGCGCGCCGGCTCGGAGTCGGCTTCTCGCTCGGATATGCCGAGCTCTTCGTCGATGACAACGGAGCTACCCATCGCCACAACACCCAGCTCCTGGTGGAGCGCGATGGGTCCATCGTCGGCCGTTACCGCAAGGTTCACATTCCCGGGCACGAGTCGAATGAGCCCTGGCGGCCCTTTCAGCATGCCGAGCGCCACTTCTTCGAGCCGGGCACCGATTTTCCGGTTTGGAGATGTTTTGGGGGATTCGTGGGCATGGCGATCTGCAATGACCGGCGCTGGCCGGAGACCTATCGGGTGCTGGGACTGCAGGGGGCCGAGCTCATCCTGATCGGCTACAACACACCTCTCTATTACGTCCCCGACCCCCAGCAGAATGCGCTGCAGGCTTTTCACAATCACCTGGTGATGCAGGCGGGCGCCTACCAAAACGGGGCCTTTGTCGTGGGGGTAGCCAAAGGTGGGATCGAGGAGGGGGTCGATTCTCTCGCCCAAACCGTCATCATCGGTCCGTCGGGCCAGATCATCGCCCAATGCCTCACTACGGGTGATGAGCTGGCGGTGGCCAAGATCGACTTCGATTACACGGCTTTCTACAAGAAGAGCCTTTTCGACTTCGATCGCTATCGGGTACCGGAAGCCTACCGGAGGATCACCGAGCAGCGCGGGTCGATACCACCGCCATGATCGCTTTCACGCTCAATGGAGTTCCGGCTCAGGCTGGGGAGGACCATCCCCACCTCTTGGCGGCCTTGCGGGAGGAACTCGGTATTACCTCCCCCAAGGACGGATGTGCGCCCTCGGGACAGTGTGGCTGTTGCACAGTGCTGGTTGATGGCAAGGCAACGATTTCTTGTCAGATGTCGATGGCGAAGGTCTCGGGAAGGAGCGTCCTCACTCTGGAGGGCTTTGAGCCCGCCGAGCGCGACCGCCTTGCGCGCGCCTTCGCCGCCACCGGTGCGCTGCAATGCGGCTTCTGCACTCCCGGGATCGTGGTTCGGACCAAGGCCCTGCTCGACCAAAAGGGCAAGGATCTCGACCGGGCCACCATCCAGAGCCGCCTCGGTGCTCATCTCTGCCGATGTACCGGGTACACCAAGATCATCGAGGCGGTGGAGCTCCTTGCCTCGGGGGAGTCGATACCGGAGCCGGTCCTGCCGTCTGGCATCGGCAAGCACGGGGTCAAGTACGAAGCGGTCTCTCTGGCGCTGGGGGATCGGAGTTATATCGACGACCTCACCATCGATGGGCTTCTGCACGGTGCTTTCCGATTGACCGACCACGCCCGCGCCGACATCGTTCGCATCGACCCCGCCCCGGCCGCGGCAGTAAACGGAGTGGTGGCGGTGTTCACCGCGGCCGACGTTCCGGGTGAGCTCAAGGTCGGTCTGATTCACAAGGACTGGCCGATCTTCATCCCCGAAGGCGGACGTACCTCTTATACGGGCGACGTTCTGGCCATGGTCGTAGCAGAAGACCTGGCCACCGCCCGGCGGGCCGCCGACCTGGTCGAGGTCGACTACCGGGTCCTTCCCGCCATCACCGATCCGGTCGCCGCCCTCGAATCGGAGGAGAGCGCCGTATGGGGTCTCGATGGCAACCGCCTTTCGACTTCCGCCTACCGGCGGGGGGAGGTCGAAGAAGCGCTGGCCGGTGCCGCTTTCACTATGCACGAGGTGTTCTCGACTCAGCGGGTCGAGCAGGCCTTCCTCGAACCGGAGTCGACGCTCGCCATTCCCTTTGGAGATGGCGAGCTCTATGTCTATTCAGGCGGCCAGGGGGTGTGGGACGATCGCGACCAGATCGCATCCGTCCTCGGCATCGCCGCCGAGCGGGTCACGGTCGAGTTGGTCTCCAATGGAGGCGCCTTTGGCGGCAAGGAGGACCTTTCGAATCAGGCGCAAACCGCCCTCGCCGCCTTCCTTCTCGATCGGCCAGTGGAGTGCACGCTGACCCGGGAGCAGTCGTTCCACCTCCATCCCAAGCGGCACCCGATTCGTATCGAGGTCTGGGCCGGGTGTGACGAGATGGGCAAGCTCACCGCCTACAAGGCGCGGATGATCGGCGATTCGGGTCCTTATGCCTCGGTGGGGATGAAGGTCCTCGAGCGGGCGGCTGGCCATGCCACCGGTCCCTATCACGTTCCGGCCGTCGACGTCGAGTCGATCGCCGTTCGTACCAACAATTCGGTGTGCGGTGCCTTCCGCGGCTTCGGGGCCAACCAGGCCCAGTTTGCCATGGAGGGGGTGATGGATCGTCTGGCTGAAAAGACAGGAATCGACGGATGGCAGATGAGGCAAAGGAATGTCATCTCTCCGGGAGCGGTGTGGGGTCCTGGCCAGATCATGGACGACGGATGCCTAGGAGCGGCGGCATGCCTCGATGCGGTCAAGCCCCACTACGACCAGGCGCGGGCCGACGGGAAGGCCGTGGGTCTCGGCCTCGGGCTGAAGAACTCAGGACTCGGGAACGGGTTCAAGGAGTGGGCGAAAGCGGTCGTGCGCTTCGAGGGCGATGGCACCGTCGAGGTCCGGCACTGCTGGACCGAGATGGGTCAGGGAATTCACACCGTTGCGTTACAGGTGGCGGCCGAAGAGTTGGGGGTGGATCCCAGTCGGATCAAGGTGATCGTCGATACTTCGCGCGAGCTGGGCACCGGTCAAACAACCGGATCGCGGGGGACGTTGATGGGGGCCGGAGCCGTACTGAGCGCCTGCCAGGCTGCGCTGGCCGGGGGTTGCCAGGTCGGAGTCGACTATCCGGGCGAGTACCGGGTGGACTGGACCAACAGCATCTCCGAAGGACTCGAGCACCCGGTGATCCATTCGACCTTCTCCTATGCGGCCCAGCTGGTGATCGCCGATCGGGAGACGGGGAAGATCGAGCGGGTGATAGCGGCCCACGATGTCGGTCGGGTCATGAACCCGATCCTGTGCGAGGGCCAGATCGAGGGCTCGGTTCACATGGGCCTTGGCTATGCGCTCTCGGAGGACTTTCCCTGCGACTCCGACGGCCGGCCCCTCAACATGACTTTGCGCTCGCTCGAGATCATTCGTCCCAAGGACATGCCTCCGGTCGACGTGATCCTCATCGAATCTCCGCAACCCAATGCCCCCTATGGGATCAAGGGTGTGGGTGAAATCGGTCTCGTCCCCACCGCCGGAGCGGTGGCGGCGGCGTATCAACAGCTCGACGGGCTATGGCGTAGCCGCCTACCGATTCGAAAGCACCAACCTCTATCGGTTTGAGACTGATCTCGGGTAAGGCCTCCGAAGTCTCATCGCGGAACGAAGAGACGAAAAGGTCGGGGAAGATCCGAAAGGATCTGGAATTGGAGATGCACACGGAAAGCCGGTGGAGGATTCTCCACCGGCTTTCTGCTGAATGACGAGGCTGTCGCACAAACCATGGCGACATGCTCGCTACTACAACATCCTGTGCTGTCTGGCGGTGCAAGGTACAACATCTTGCGGGCTTGGACGGCCAAAAGCCATTTGTGCGACAGCCTCAATGACCAGGAGTTTCGTGGTACTAGCCGTTGAGTCTGGCCAACAGCTCAGCGAATCGATCGTGGAGGTCGCGGAGCCCGCTCTCCATTCCAGAGGCGATCATCCCATCCCGGTCTTCGACCGAGTCGAAGACTGAGAGGGTGCGGATCTTGGTGCGCCCATCGCCGAGGTCGTCGAAGGAGGCCGTCTCGGTAGTGACATGGCCAGGCATGCCCTCCCACTCGAAGGTCCAGCTGATGCGCTCAGGAGGATTGACCTCCAGATACTCGCCGCGAAACGCCGTTTCCTGATCGCTGCCGGGATCGTGGACAAATCTCCACTGCCCGCCAGGGCGGACGTCCATCTTGTCGACCACTGTGGTGGTTCCCCGCGGTCCCCAGAACTCAGGGATGAACTTGGGGTCGACGTAGGTCTCGTAGACCAGCTGCCGGGGGGCGTCGAAGATTCGTTCGGTGACGATCTCGGTGGGAGCGGGGGTAGTGACAACGGTGGTGCCCGAAGTCGTGAGTTCACTGCTCATGCCAGTTTTCCTTTCCTTTGCGCGAGAAGCTCGCCGAATCGGTCGAGCCTCTCATCGAGCTGCCTGCGGTATGTCTCGATCCAGCCGAGCTCGTCGGTGAGCCGCCGGGGGCCAAGCCGGCAGAAGCGAGTACGCCCAACCTTCTCCGTGGTGATCAGTCCGGCCGCTTCCAGGATCTGCACGTGCTTTTTCGTCCCGGTAAGCGTGATGCCCAACACCTTCGCCAGCTCGCTGATCGGAGCGTTGCCTTGTCCCAGGCGTTCCACGATGGCGCGGCGGCTGGGATCGGACAACGCCCCGAAGGTGCGATCGAGCGACTGTTGATACTGAACCACTTGGTTCACTATATCGATTGATTATCTTCCTGTCAAGATGGCCGCCCTCACCCCTGGATTGGCCAGCACTCCTGGATTGGCCAGCACTCCGGGATTGGTCAACGCCCATCACCACCTCTACTCGGCGCTGGCTCGGGGTATGCCCGTGCCCGGTCCGGCCCCAACCACCTTTGGCGGGATCTTGGAGCAGATCTGGTGGCGGCTCGATCTGGCGCTCGATCTCGAAATGCTCGAGTGGTCGGCCAAACTCGCCGCATTGGAGGCCCTGGAGTCGGGCACGACGACGATCATCGATCACAACGAAACCCCGAACGCGATCGAAGGCTCACTGACCGTCTTGGCAGAGGCCTGCGCAGAGGTCGGGGTGAGATTGGTTGCTTCCTATGGCGTGAGCGACCGCCACGGCTCCGAAGGCGCTCGCCGTGGTCTCGAGGAGAACCGCCGGTTTCTCCTCGCCGGTGGACGGGGGCTGGTGGGAATCCACGCCGCCTTCACCTGCTCGGAGGAGACCTTGGCGGCGGCGGCGGCGATGGCCGACGAGTTGGATGTGGGCGTCCATGTCCACGTGTGCGAGGGTCCCGAAGACATCGAGGCGCCGGCCCGGCTCGGACACCTCAGCCGTCCTAACTGGCTGCTGGCCCACTGCGTTCACCTGGCGACCAGCCATCACTTGCAAGGCACCATCGTTCACAACCCGGCTTCTAATCTGAACAACGGGGTCGGATATGCCCAGCCGGCCCGGTTCGAGAATCCGGTTGCGCTCGGGACCGATGGCATCGGCGCCGACATGCTGGGGACATTCCGGCTGGCTTTCTATCTCCACCGCTCGACAGATCGTGCGGCCACCGCGGCAGCGTCGTGGGAGTGGCTCGCCAACGGCTGGCAATTGGTGCCGGAGGCGCGTGGGGATCGGGTCACCTGGAGTTACGAGCCGATGGAACCCGACCATATCGCCTTCACCACGTCATTGCAGCCGGCCGAGATCGAGATCGACGGCGAGATTGTCTGGCGCGACCATGCACCGACCCGGGTCGATGCCGACGAGGTTCGCTCCAAAGCAGCGGAGCAGGCCAAGCGATTGCATGCTCGGTTATGAGACGCCTCGCCCTCTACCTCCAGGACGCGCACACCATTCGCGAAGGTATCGAGCTGGCGAGGTATGCGGAGGCGAAGGGCTTCGAGGCGGTCTGGCAGGCCGACTCTCGCCTAGTCCGCGACGCCACGATCCCGATGGCAGCCTTCGCCGCCACCACCGAGCGCATCAAGATCGGCGCCGGGGTGGTGGACATCTGGTCGCGAAATAGCGCGCGGCTCGCCTCGACGTTCGCCACCCTCGACGATCTTGCCCCCGGGCGGATCATCCTCGGCCTTGGGGCTTGGTGGGATCCGCTGGCGGCCAAGGTGGGTGTCGAACGCAGACGTCCGTTGCTGGCCATGCGAGAGATCGTCGCCGCGCTGAGAGCGCTCCTCGCCGGAGAACAGGTGACGATGAAAGGCGAGTTCGTCCATCTCGACGGGGTCGAGATCGATTACGTCCACCAAGAGCGTGGTGCCAAGGATCTTCCGATCTACATCGGAGCAACCGGCCCCCAGATGTTGGAACTAACGGGGGAGATCGCTGACGGAGTCGTCCTCAACTATCTCGTATCACCGGATTACAACCACAAAGCCCTCGAGGCTCTCGAGCGAGGAGCCAACCGGGCTCAGCGGTCGCTGGACGACATTGATCGACCTCAGCTCATCGTCTGCTCGATGGCCGCCGAACGATCCGAAGCTCTCGACGCCGCCCGCCTGCTGGTGACGCAGTATCTCGGTCAGCAACCTCACATCATGACAGCTTCGGGTGTTCCCGAGTCATTGCTCGACGAGATCGGCCAGATGATGACCTGGCCAGCGACTCTCGACGAAGTGGCGAAAGCGTCGAAGCTCGTTCCCGACGAAATAGTGCAGATGATCTGTGCGGCGGGAACGCCGGATGAGTGCGTGAAGAAGGTAGACGAGTACATCGCCAGCGGTTGCACCAGCCCGATCTTGTACCCCTTGGGACCTGATGTTCGCCTCATGATCGACACGTTCGCCGCGGGCTAATACTCACCGAGGATTCGGCGGGCGGTCTCGGCGCCGAGAAGATCGAAAGCGGGGTTGAGGTCGAGTGCCTGCTCGAGGAGCGCCGCTCCTTCGATCCGACGACTTAGACCGATCAGGATCATGCCGTGGTGGAAGGTGACCTCGGCGCTGGTGAAGCCACCTGCCTGGGCGGTTTCGATTGCAATTAAGGACTCTTCGATTCTGTCGGCCCGAAACAGGGCCCACGCCAGGGTGTCGTATGCCAGGGGATCCCGGCGGTCCTCGATTTCTGCTTCGGCCAGGGCGAGGGCCCGCTCAGTTTCGACGTCGTGATCGGCGTAGAAGCGCGCCACCGAACGGTCATAGAGGCCCTGGGCTTCGGCGAGAGCTCCGATCACGCCCACCAGATCCCACTGCAACTGGGCATCGTCTGGGCGTGAGAGATGGCTGTATACGTCCCCGAGCTCGCCAACGAGCTCGGGATCGGGTACACCGGAAGTCGCCTGCTCGTACAGATCGACCGCCGTTTCGAGGTCGTCATCGGCCACCGCCAGGCGAGCGGACAGGGTGAGGGCGCCGATCGAAGAAGGATCGTGTCCTAGAGCGAGCTCGGCCCAGCGCTGGGCGACGCTGAGATCACCGACCCGCCAAGCAGTGCTGCCGGCGTATGACTCGTACCAGGAGAGCCGGCGGGGATTGTTCTCGGACTCCGGGACGGCCATTTCCGCCGACGCCAAGGCTTCGTCCAGCCTCCCCTCAAGCCACGCCAGCTCGGCTCGACGAACGAGAACGGGTGCGATTTCACCAACTCCGGAGTTCAAAAGGTCGATCGCCCCGCTCGCTCCCTCGAGGTCACCCACTGCCATGCGGGAATCAGCCACGATGGCGAGTGCGTCCAATCGGGTCGGGATCTGCTCCAAGACTCCTTCGGCCAGGTTCTCGGCCTGGGCGAAATCATGGAGGGCGAGAGCAGTGCGAGCCTGGCCCAGGATTGCGGTTGGGTCTTGGGGCGATAGCTCGGCTGCGATCGCAAACGAGTCCGCCGCCGCTCCGTAGGCCGCTGGATCAGAGTTGAGCCGGGCTCGCTCCAGATAGAGGTAGCCGAGATTGAGGTAGTCGGACGGGGTTGATGTCGTCGTGATCCGCACCTGGTAGGTGTCGATTAGACGCTCCAAGTCCTTGGCGGGGAGAAACGAAGGATCGATGGCGGCTTCGATGTCGGTAACCACTAGGGGTGGGGGTTGGAGTGCCATCCAGATAACGCGCCCCGCCCACGCCAAGGCCACGAGTGCGAGAGCAGCCAGGAAAAGCCGCGGCAGGATTGAAGAGTTCGGTTTGGGAGCTACGTCTTGACCCATCCGTGCCTACGCTGATTTTGGAGGTCTCGAAGGGTTCGGACCAAACCGGGGCGGAGATGGCTCCGAATGGGTGAATAGAGAGGCCGCGCACCACCACGCCGCGGTCGAGAAGGAGGCTACGAATGCAATTTGCACGTGCCCGTACCAGCGTATGGGTATTGGCGCTCTTGGCGGTCTTTGCCTTGGTGGTATCGCTTACACCGATGCTTGCCGGCCAAGGGGCGGACCACCTCGATGCCCCCAACCTGATGTCGCCCAGCGGGCGCACCCAGGCCGACATCAACGATGTCTACGCCTTCCAGGGCGCCACAGCCACCGACACGGTCCTGGCGGTAACTGTTCATCCCGTGGCGAATGCGACCTCGAGTTTCGGGGCCGACGTTTTGTACGAGGTCAAGATCGACAACGCCGGTGATGCCAACGAGGACATCTCCTACGAGGTCACGTTCTCCTCGGTGAAGCCGAACGGAGCCCAGTACTTCCTGGTGCAAAGATCGACCGGGGCCCAGTCAGCCGACGGGGTGCAAAACGGCGCCCTGGTTGCTTATGGCCGCGTTGGAAAGACGGTGCCGGTTGCCGGTGGAGGAAGCTTCTTCGCCGGCCTGCGCTCCGACCCCTTCTTCTTCGACCTCGACGCCTTTCGCAATGTTGTGGGGATGGGCAATTTGACGACCGGGCGGCAGTTCAACGATGCCAACAAGAGCGACTTCTTCCTTCCCCTGGACACTCTTGCGTTAGTGCTCGAAGTTCCCGATTCCGTCATCCCCGGCCCGATCAAGGTCTGGGCCGAGACCTCGGTCGCGGGCACCCAGATCGATCGCATGGGTCGTCCCGCGATCAACACGGTGGTGAACGACTCCGGTCCGTTGGTGATGGCGCCTGCCGACAACAAGAATGTCTACAACAGCACCCATCCCAAGGATGACGCCCAGTACAAGCCGTTCGCAGTGGCTGCTCTGCAGGCGCTTTCCAGCATCGACAGCGAGGGCTCATACAGCGCTACCGAAGCCGGCGCCCTGGCCGATCTGTTGCTGCCCGATGTTCTTCCATACGACAAGGCCGGCACCCTGCCCCCGCCGTTAAACGGGCGTCCGCTCAATGCCGATGTCATCTCAACCGAGCTGAACATCGTCACCGGCGGCGATCCACTCGATTTGTTCGCGGGTCGTGACGCCAATGGAGCAATCACCACCCAGGGCCTTTCGGCCCACGGTGATTACCTGTCGGGGTTCCCTTATCTGGGTGCGCCCCATGCCACGGCGCCGGCGGCTCCCGCCAGCGCCTCGTCGTTCATCGCCGACCTACGCGGGAGCAACGAGGTTCCGCCAGTTTCCACCGGAGCTGGCGGCGTGACCGGGATGCGGGTGGATGGGTCCAATCTCTTGGTGTGGACCACCACCCACGAGCTGACTAACACCACCGCAGCCCATATCCATATCGGCGATGCGGGCAAGAACGGGCCTGTGGCCACGTTCATCTACATGCCGGCCTCGGCTACGACCTCGGACGGCTTGTTGCCCGCAGCGACGGTTAACAACAGCACACTGGTGGCAGGAACCCTGACCGACCTGATCGAGGTGATGACGGGTGGGTTTGCCTATGTCAACGCCCACACCACCGCCAATCCGGGAGGTGAGATTCGAGGGCAAGTGGTCGGGCTGAACGCCGGCACCGTCGGTGCTCGATTCTCAGACGACAACGGCAATCCCCACGAGGCCAACATCGAGTTGATTGCGGAAGCCAGCATCACCCTCGGTACCGGGCCTACGACCTACGATCCTTCTCGCTCGATCACCCGTGGCGAGATGGCGGCCTTCCTGAACCGGGCGTTCAACTTCGCTCCCGCGAGCACAGATCCGTTCACGGACGACGAGAACTCCCAGTTCGAGGCTGACATCAACGCGGTGGCGGCGGCGGGAATCACCACCGGGACGACGGCGACTACGTTCTCTCCGAACGATCCCGTCACTCGTGAGCAGATGGCGGCTTTCCTCGTGAGGGCACTGGTACTGGCCGATGTCACCACCGATTCCTTCACGGATGACGAGGCGTCATTTGCCGAGGATGAGATCAACGCCCTCGCTGCCTCCGGGATCACCAAGGGAACTTCGGCGACGTTGTTCAGTCCGGGTGCCCCGGTGCTCCGAGACCAGATGGCATCGTTCCTGGCGCGAGCCGTGGGTTTGACGACGGGCTGACACAGCTCGCACACAGGTAGCGAGAAGAGG
>JBOGEX010000151.1:0-7468 GCA_050741915.1 Acidimicrobiia bacterium | reverse complement strand
GCCGCCAACTTCTCCACCCCGCCACCAACGAGGAGGTGAACACCGAAGAAGTCACATCCGCCGCGTAACATGACAGAACAAGGAACCCACGCCCCCTCATTTACACCAGCGCTGGGACGCAACCCTGCTCGACGGCGACGACGGCAAGGCCGTCCTCTTCTTGCGGGGGCCGACCGAGATTGGACATAGTTCCACCGGCCAAATGGAGGTGATGGCCACCGATCGCGACGCCGCGGCCAGAATCATTGCCCGATTGCGGACCTTGATGTCCGAGCGCAATGTCTATCGGGGGAAAGCGATCACCATTGCGGTCAATCAGTACGGGGTTGCCAATCTCCAATTTGCCTCCCTCCCGAGGTCGCCAGGGACCAAGCCATCCTTCCCGACGAGACCGTGCGGGCGATGGAGCGGCACACGATCGACGTCGCTCGCTGGGCGGATCGATTGCGGCCCACCCACGGCGGCGGCGAGTCGCCGACTGCGCAGATCAGCATCCGCGCCCCGGTAGCCGGAGCCACGGCCAGGCCATTGGAGCGATGGACCAACTCAACCGAGGCCGACGATGACGGCAACACCATTCTCACCTGGACCGGACGCAACCCCTCCGACCAGGTCGGAGCCTTCCCGGTCACCTTCACGCCGGTCGTGCTGGCCATCATGGTCGCTGTCACGTTTATTCGTCGCCGGGCTGGATAGCGCCTCCCCGCCGTAGGAATGAACTCAGCGGCTCCCGGCCCGTAGAGTATCCACATGCGTTTTACCGCCGCCGTTTCTCACGAGCCTCCCTGGTATGTCGCTCGCTGCCTTGAGGTGGAGGTGACCAGCCAGGGCGAGAGCTTCGACGAGGCGCTCGCAAATCTGCGCGAGGCCCTCGAGCTCTACTTCGAGGACCAGCCGTTCCCTGAGGGGATCGAGCCTCCGATCATCGCTCCCGTCGACATCCCGGCGTGAGCCCGGCACTGCCGGTCGTGTCCGGCAGGGAGATAGTGCGTGCATTGGAGAAGGTCGGTTTCAGCCAGGTCAGCCAGAGGGGAGCCACGTCAAACTCCGCAACGAGGTCGGCCTGACAGTGATCGTGCCGCAGCACCGGGAGCTGGCCAGGGGCACCCTGTCCTCGATCCTCCCCCAGGCGGACCTCTCCGTCGACCGCCGACTCGAGCTGCTATAGCTTTTGTCGTGCCTTCGTCTGAAGGCAGACTGAAGACAGACTGAAGACAAACGACCCAGGACAGGCTGTCACAAGGCGGGGGCCAGGAACCGAATTTTGCGCTCAGGAGCCGAGGTGACGCTTGGCCAGAGCGGCTGCAGCCCCGAGTTTCTCAACTGCGGTGAGAGTCCGCGGCCACAAAGTGGACGATGAGATGGCTGATACCCATCCGTCGTAACCAGCCAGTCCTTCGGCGATCTCGTCGGTCGAGCCGCTGATCACGTCCTCGGGGCGATCGTCCTCCTCGGGTGTCGTGGCGACGAAGATGCCGGCGGTGAGTGCCAGGGTCGATCGCTCACGGCCCGCGGCCTCGAGAGCGGAATGGACTCGAGCAATATTCTCGCGCAGGCGATCGGCTTAGCGGGATCGCCGTACCAAGCGCTGTTCCACTGATCGGCGTGGCGGGCGACGAGTTCGAGCATCCGTGGCCCTTTGCCGGCGATCAGAACCGGAAGGCCGCTGGCCCTGAGTCCTGGAGGGGCGAGCTCGGCGTCGTCGGCTCGCTGCCAACGATCAGCAAAGGTGGCCGCTCCGGTGCGAAGCATCGGCACCATGATCTCCAATGCCTCGGCGAGCTGGCTGACCCTATGATCAAATTCGTAGCCAAAGGCATCGAGCTCGGGCCGATGCCAACCGCAACCGAGACCGAGAATCAGACGCCCGCCGGTGACCTCGTCGAGAGTGGTGCCATCTTGGCCGTGAGTGCGGGGTCGCGAAAAGGAACGCAGAGGACGAGCGACCTAATCTCCACCCGGCGGGTGATCGCGCCTATTGCCGAGAGCACTGTCCACCCCTCGTGGATTCCGTTGGTGTCTGAGCTCTCTTCGGGAAAGCGGAGAAGAAGATGATCTGCACACCACACCGAATCCAATCCACTTTCCTCGGCCTCGAGCGCCTGGTCGCGGAACAATGTCCAGCGATCGGGCCCCGTGAGTAACTCGGGCTGGCCGATGGGAAGCATCAGTCCGATCTTCACCTGCCGATCCTAAGTAGCAACCCGAATCGAATCAGGGACTTGCCGGATGGAGCAACGGCCGCTGATCGTCGATAGTTTCCATATCCGACCAGGAATGAGATGAGGACTGCGTATATCACTGCTGCCGGCAGCTATTTGCCCGGCGAACCGATCGGTAACGACGAGATCGACCTCCATTTGGGAGCGCTGCCCGAGGGATCCCGGCGCATCCGAGAGCGGATGCTGGAAGCGAACGGGATCCGCACCCGGCATTACGCACTAGACAGAACCGGCACCCTGACGATGCTCAATGAGGAGATCGCGGCGGCAGCGGTCACCGATGCGTTGGCCAGACGCCAAGTCGGTATCGATGAGGTCGACATGCTGGCCGTTGCCACCACCCAGCCCGATCTTCCCGTGCCCGGCTTTGCCTCGATGGTCCACGCCCGGCTTGGAGGCCGCCCCATCGAGCTGCTGTCGGCGGCTGGGGTTTGCTGTTCGAGCATTGCTGCCCTCACGGCAGTCGAGCGAGCCGTCCGCTCAGGTGATCATCGCTTCGGCGTGGTCGCGGCATCCGAGCTGGTGTCACGCGCACTAACCGCCGACCGGGTCATGGGCGCGGCCGACGACAAGGGCCGGGTCCCTTTCGATGCCCAGTTCCTCCGATGGATGCTGTCGGATGGGGCCGGAGCGGTCGTGATCGAGGGTCGCCCGCGACCGGAAGGTCTTTCGCTCCGAATAGATTGGATCCACCTCCGCTCGCATGCCGAACGCTATCCCTTATGTATGTATGCAGGAGTGGCCGCGCCCACGGAGGTAGTGGCCGGGCGCACCTGGCAAGACCAGCCGACACCGAGTGACGCCGATCGGGCGGGGATGCTGAATCTTCGCCAAGACGTCTCGGTGCTCAACAACATCGTCGCCTTGGGTGTCGACGAGTACGTCGGGCTGGTGCGCACCGGACGCATCGACCCCGACCAAGTCGATCACCTGCTGTGCCACTACAGCTCGGAGTATTTCCGGGGCGACATCGTCAAGCTTCTCAGCGAGGCCGGACTTCTCATCCCCGAGGATCGGTGGTTCACCAATCTCGAGACCAAAGGCAACACCGGGTCGGCGAGCATTCTCATCATGCTGGAAGAGGCACTCAACGGCGGGCGCTTCACCGCGGGTGATCGGATCCTGCTGATGGTCCCCGAGTCGGGAAGGTTCACCGTCTCGTTCGTCCACCTCACCTGTGTCGAAGGCGGGGATTGGGCCGAGTCCATTGGTCGTATGGCCGCGCCACCTGTGGCGCCGGCGAGTCTCGAACCTCCTCAACCTGCGCCGTCTTCCGAACGATGGCTAGTGGAAGAGCTTGCGTTGGTTTGGGCCGGGTTCGAGCGCCGGCTGACTACGGTCCCGATCGTGGCCCGGATCGAGGCCCATAAAGCCACCATCGAGGACTACCAGCAGCTTTTGCGGAACCTTCGCCAACAGGTGATGGAAGGTGCTCGCTGGATCACACGGGCTGCGTCGAGCCTCAGTGTCGACTACACCGAGATCCGGGCCGAATTCATCCATCATGCGGCCGAGGAGCAGCGCGACTTCCAGATGCTCGAACGCGACTACGTGGCCGTCGGCGGCGCATTGGACGACATCCGCACCGCTCCGAAAAACGTCGGCTCCGAGGCGCTTTCCGCCTACATGTTCCAGGAAGCCTCCAAGCCCGATCCGCTCCACCTCTTAGGGGCGATGTACATCATCGAAGGGCTCGGAGCCCGCAAAGCCGCCCGTTGGGCCGACCTGCTGGTAGACCAACTCGACCTCGCTCCCGAGCAAATCACCTTTCTCCGCTACCACGGCGGAGCCGACGAGGAGCACACCAAACTCATGTACGAGTTGTTCTCGTCGCCGGTTATCACTCCCGAGATCGCCCGGGCGATCGTGAAGACGGCCAAGGTTGTGGGCAGGCTCTACGCCCTCCAACTGGAAGAGCTCGACCATGCCTGAGCCGCGGTCATTCGTCGACCGGCCCGGTCCGGGAATCTTCGATGCTCTGCGAGGGGATCCCTCGCTCTACTTCGATCGCGGCGCCCTGCGGCTGCTCGAACTGGACCAGGGAAGCTTCTCGCATCGTTTCTTGCGGGTCCCTATCCGCGTCCTGTCGCGAGTGCTGGTCGGTCTGATTGTCTTCATCAAGCGGATCCTCCCTTTCGAGTTCTCAGCCCACAACACTCTCGATCGGCTCGGGATCTGGTTCCTCTCCCGTTGTGTGTCTCCAGCGGGGGCGTCTCTGCTGCTGAGGCACTTCGTCGTCGAGACCAACGTCCTAGCGTTCATCGCCCGCAACGCCGGTGTGGCCGAGCCGGTGCTGCGACCGGTCAATCTCGAACAACTGAACGACAATGCGGTGATCGTCCACGACCTCAATGTTTATGAGCTCCTGGCCGGGCTCGAAGGCAAAGATCTATATCACCGCAGGGGGTATCCGCTCGACTATTCGATGCTCGAGGTGCCGGAGATCGATCCGGGAAGCCGGCGGCGTCTACTGCGTCTCGACCTCGAAACCGGGCTCTCGTGCATGAATATTGCCTTCGCCCTGTTCACTACCAACCTCGAGTATCAACGGGCGGTCCACTCGCTCCAACTCGATGAATCCCTGCTGGGCTGTATCGCCGAATTGACCGGCGACGAAGCGTTTCGGGCCTGGCGCCCTCCCGGATATGCGTTGGTGGTGAGAACCAATCGCGACGTGCCACGCTACCTCTACGGTCACGCCGTAGTCCACGAGTACATCCTCGGCCGCTTGCTCTGGCACGCCCGGCGCTCGGCCTGACTCCTCCCAAGTTGATCCCAACACGCCACACCATCGGTGGCGAAGGCAAGTTCAGAGCCTTCAAGTTCGCACACCAGTTCGCGAGTTGGTGAAGGAGCGCGAGCGGGTACCTCGACACAGCGAAAGGAGTTGACGTGACCAATTCGAAAGACGCCGATGAGGTAGTTCTGATCGAGACCAAGGAGTTTTGATCATGCGGAAGCTGATTGCGTGGCTGTTCATGTACTCGCTAGACGGCCTTCTCGCCGACGAAGGGACCGAGTACTGGCAGTTCTGCTTCGGCCCGCCCGGTCGACCTGGCGGACTTGAAGCAGAAAATCGGCTTCTACGAGAGCGCGCACGCGCACATCATGGGCCGCGCCGCCGATGAGGGCATGGCCGGAGCCATTGCCGACGGCAGACCACCCGTACTCCGGCATCATGAACGTCGCGCGCAAGGTCGTCTTCTCCCGGACACTGAGGACGGCCGAGTGGGCCAACACCACCATCGCCGCTGGTGACACGACAGAAGAGCTCGACAAGCTCAGGCGAGGCGGCGAGGGCCACATCGTGGTCTGGGGCGGCGTTGGCTTCTGGCGGTCGCTCATGCGGCTCGACTTAATCGACGAGTTCCGCTTGGCTTGCACCCCTACGTTGCGGGCGAGGGTACCCGGCTGTTCGACGACGTCCGGAAGTCCTACCGGCTCGACCTGGTCTCCAGCAGGGAGTTCAGCAACGGGACCGTCGGGCTGCGCTACCGCCGGCACCGCTAAACCGGCGGCCCGACTTGCACGACGAGTGGCAATAACGAGCGCAGGTGCCGCGGTGATCCACAGGCAAGTCGGTCAGGGGAGTAGGCAGCGGGCGTCGCGCTACGGCCGGGCCGCGTGGGCATTGCCGGTGCTCTCGAATCTTCCCGCCATGCCGGCCCATTTCGACACATCGGGTCGGCTATTTGGTTGGCTTAGCTACTGGCCAATCCGTCCGTCGATCCGCTCGCGCAACAGGTCAACGTGACCCATGTGGCGGGCATACTCCTCGATCATTCCGACCAGAACCTCGCGTAGCGACATCGGCCCTCCACCGCTGCCATGCTGATTCAAGGGATCGTTGCCTGTGATGTCGAGACTGGGCGCCTCGGCCACGAACCGCGTGGCGAGGTCCACCTCCGCACGCCATGCGTCCCACGCCTCCGTAACCACCTGGGGGTCGGGAACAGCACCATCGAAATCACCGTCACGGTCGGTGTCGGAGCAGAACAGCCGGGGCACGTCCTGTCCCGACATCATCACCCGAAACGTCGCACGCTCCCCCTCGGCCAGGTGTCGGACCAGCCCCAGGAGCGACAGCGTCGACGGCTCGACGGAACGCCGCGCCATAGCCTCCGCATCAAGACCTGCGCATTTCATTTCCAATGTGAGGCGTTGACAGCGCAGAGATTCGACCAGCGTGGTGCGCTCGTCACCCAACGTTGGTCCGTTCTCACGCGGGTCGTCGTCAGACGGCTTGCCGTCCGCGGTGAACATGTCGGCTCGTCGGGTCGTGGCCATGGCCGCAATCGTAGGCGTATCGCATGGGGGGCCACCAGGGGATTAACGACACTCTAAGTCGAAGTCGCCGCTCCGAACCAGGTCGCAAGTGCCTGAGGCAGCCCTCGGTCCGTGAGGTCTCCTGCCCAGGCGGCATGCCCGTCGGGCCGGATCACCACGGCCGCAGGAGCAGAGACCTCGCCAAGGACCGGGATCTCCCAGGGGCCATCGTGCGTGGCGTTGACCAACCGGACTCGATTCGCCCGAGGAGAAATGTCGAAACCGCCGGGTTCACCGAGGTTGAGGAGCACCGGCCGAGCCTCGTGCAACAGGGTGAATACGCGCGTGGGACCATCCGCGGTATGCAAGTCGAGATCGGGCATCCGCCGCCCGAGCAGCGGGTGTCCCTCTCCGAGGTCGTAGTGGATGTCGAGACCGGAGATCATCCCCGCGATGCGCCGGCGCGGCTCGTCTATGCTCAGCAGTTCGGTCATGGTGTCGCGGAGGGCCTGGTGACGGTCGTCGGGGTTGCTGAGCGAGACTTGCGCCATGGTGTTGTGCAACACCCGGGCACCGACCGGATGCCGTTCGGCGTGGTAGGTGTCCAGGAGGCTCTCGGGTGATGTCTTGTTGACCACCTGGGCCAGCTTCCATCCCAGGTTCACGGCGTCCTGTACGCCGGTGTTGAGGCCCTGGCCGCCCTGCGGGGGATGCACGTGTGCGGCGTCCCCGGCGAGCAGTACACGGCCGTGGCGGTAGGAGGCTGCCTGCCGCGCCATGTCGGTGAACCTGGAGATCCAGTTGGCGCTGCGAAGCCCGTAGTCCGTCCCGTACACGGCGACGAGTGCTTCGCGAAGCTCGCCCATGCTGGGGTCGCCGGTGTGCTCGACGTGCCGTTCGGTGAGTACGACCCCAATCGCCTCGCGGTCTGCCCGCCGACCGATCGCGTGGGTGCCGGCGCTGTCCCGACGGAAGCCGAG
>JBOGEX010000150.1:0-6987 GCA_050741915.1 Acidimicrobiia bacterium | reverse complement strand
GGAGGGGCGTAACCATGTCCAGACGATCGTCGGTAAGCCGTGTGCCGGAAAACGGCACGCACGGATTGAAAGGGGAATGGGGAAACAGACCCGCATTGCGGGCACTGCGCCCCTGACTACCAATGCCATGGATCCCGTGATCCTGGCAAGTGCTCGCAAGCACGGGGTCCTCGATACCGACATGCTGCACGCCTATCGCCATCCGATCCGAGTATTTCAGGTTGACGACCTGGTCATGATGATTGGCGCCGATGCCGCTGGGCGTCTGCTCGAAGTCGGGTGGAGTTCATCGTTCATGTCATGCCCGCCCGGCCGAAGTTCTTGAGGTGACAGACATGCCCCGGACGATTCAAGAGATCCTTGATCATGCCGACGACTTGGCAAAGCGATTCGAGGATTACGAGCCTGCAGAGGGTGAGGAGCGGCCGGTCGAAGAGTATCTATTGCAACGTACTGCCCTGGCGCGGGCCCGCAGCGAACGTCAGATCATCGAGGCCGTGGCTGCCGCTCGGGCTGTCGGAAGCTCTTGGAGCAGAATCGGTGAGCTGCTCGGAATGTCCGCCCAAGCAGCACAACAGCGATATGGCGCCGTGGTCGAGCAGCTGTAGACCTTGGCGGTATTTTGCCCGTCAGAGGACGGGAAACGGCGCGAACTGATCGGAACGGATGCGCACAAAAGGCCGCGCTACTACTGAGTTTTCGGCGATCCTCCCTGGTCAGTGGGACCTTCAGAACGAACTGTTAATCCGTAGGTTGCGAGTTCGACTCGCGCCCCGGAGCGAACAATTCTCCTTGACCTGCCAGGGTTTTCGAGCCTCCGGCGTTCTGACCGGAGGCTCTTTTGGTTGGCTTTGGCCGTCGTTAGTTCGTCTCGGTTTTGTGCGGCTCCGCCTCATACTGGTCATTGTGGCTCCTGTGAATCGTGGTGAGGCTGATCGCTCGGTCTTCCCTTGGAACGGCGACGGACTCCTCGGACACCGCCGGAAGCTCGACTACCGAACTGAGCGTATTCCACGACTAGAGCAGTTCCCCGGTCTGCAAGTTGTATCCGTTCACACCGAACCTACTCGTCGCGATCAGCTGATCGCCTTGGCCGACGCCTCATCCCCATGGACCGTCTTCGAGATCTATGACAAAGGAAAGGTCGTCACCCGTGTCGGGATCGACGAGGATGAGGCCTTCCCCTTCAACGACAATCAGTCTCCCATCGGCCGAACGGCGAGTGGGGCGAGCCCATCTCGTCGCCCCAGCTCGTCACCGTTCTCGAGATCGATAGCAACCAGCCCGCCGGGACCCCGCAACAACACTCGGTCGCCCGTAATCAGTGTCGGTGAAAAGTAGACCCTTGTTCTCCACCGGTCTTAAGCACGGCTTTCGAGCGACGACAAGCCGAAAACACGCCGAACGGCCCTTCTCGCGCCTACCGTCCCGCTCACCAAGAGGACGGCGTAGTACATGTAGTGCCGAATCCGATCCGGGCCATGATCGGCTCAGTGTTGAAATTGTCTTCGTAAGCCCATGCGGCGACGCATCCAGGTGCATCCACTACGAATCCTCCGTTGTAAAAGCCTCGATCGTCGTCGCAGACTTCGAATTCCACCGCCTGATGACCGTCTGAGATCGAATAGCCGCCACTGTGACCCTGGAACATTGCCAGGTCATACAGCAGGGACGCGCCGGAGCTGTGCTTCACCGACGGGAGGGCGAGCAAGACCGAATCGGCGCTGGCCGTTACTCGAATTCCGACCTTGATAGCTTCGCGGAGTCCATTCGAATCCGGTTCGAACGCCGACGCATCCACATCCATCTGCGCATTCAACCCATAGAGGACCAGTGGCCCGAGGGTCACAAGGTCGGAGGAACCTCCCTCACCAGCCGGAAACACTCGCGTGTCACAGGTCCGCGCAGCAAACGTCAAAGTCCTGAGCCCGATGACAGAACCCACTCGCACCTCCACTTCCGGCAGGAGGCTCCTGGACACGAACCACCGCCTCGCGGCGTGACTATCAGATTCGTGCGGAACACCGACGAGACCCCCTTCCGCCATGACCTCAACGGCATCCCCCAGGACAAGGGATCGCACATCAGGCACCGTTACAGCACCAGAGACAATCGTCGAGGGCTCACCAGCGGACGTAGTCGGCACCTTGGAGGTCGTCGTAGCCACCGAGACCGAACCACGCGTCTTCGATGCCGTTCCTCTGGCGGAACAAGCAGCAACCAAGCTGATCAACACTATGAGCCGGTTCTGCAGGATGATTCTCACACCCGGACGACGTCAGCCGACGCACCCGAGTTCAGGGCGTAATGGCACTTGCACTGACGCAGAACAAATATTCTCGCTTGCAACCGCACTTCGCGCTATGCCGCTCCAAGCCGGCACCTCTGTGTGCGTCTGACGCTCACTGGAACGCGAGGTCGTAGAGGAGTCGATAGAACGAATTCGGTCGACGTCACCCCACGCTCGGATCGGTAGCGCCGACAGGATCTGTGGCCCGCAAGCTGCGAGGAGGCTAGCGATGGCCACCAGAGAAATCACCCGACTCACGGCAGTAAGAGGTTTTCCAGGGCTCTCATCAAGTTCCGTGCCGGTCAACAGAACGCCACGTCGCTAGCGATCCCCGCACCTTTCCGAGACTTGTGAATTGGACAACGGAGCAGCAGTCTCCGCCGGAGCTCAGCGGGTTGAGGAGATGGCGGCTGCCTCGGCGTCGACGATGTAGACCGCACCGGGGTTGTCGAAGCCACCTTCGGTACCGAAGTAGATGACGCCCTCAGCGGCTAAGAGGGCGGTGGCAAGGGCCCCGAACCCAGGGGTTCGCAGGAAGGTCTGACGACCGGTTTCGAGGTCGACTCTGACGAGTTGGCCGTTGGCGCCGTCGATGTACCAAGCGGCGCCCTCGCGCACCGCCAGACCTGGCCTGCCGAATGCAGGTCCGGAGAGGAGATCGATCTGCTCTCGAATCTCCCCAGTGTCAGCGGCTAGAAGGAAGAGGGCGCCACGGATGACGTTCGTCCCTTCTTCCTCCGAGCTCGTCTCTGAGAGAACCCAAACTCCGTCCGGGACCACCGCCAGTCCCAGGGGACCGCGGGCGAGGATCGAGGTCACGTCACTCTGCTCGACGGTGCGACGGCCCAACTCGTCGATGATGTCGACGATCGCTTCCGAAGCCGGGTCAACTCGCTTAACGGAGCCAGCGGAGGCGTCGACCACCCAAACGAGGTCATGGGCGAAAACGATCGGGGTCTCCACCGCTCCTCCAACCTCGGAACCACCGTCACCGATAACGGTCAATTCGTGGGTAGCTGGATCGACGTGGCCCACGCGACCGTAGCCATCGAGAACCGTCCAGACGGCGCCGCCGCCAAGCGCCACCGACCGCGGACCGCCGCTTATCTCGGAGCCAATCTCGGCCACTAGCTCCCCTAACTCGGCGTCGAGTCGCAGGAGCCTTCCCGAGCCGAACTCGTTCACCACCACCCATAGCTCGCCGTCCTCCACCGCCAGATCGACCGAACCGTTTTCGACCGAAAGGGTGCGGAGGACGGTTCGAGCCGTGAGATCGACTTCGATCAGGCTCCCGGGATCGGACGACACCACCCACAACGCGTCTGCCGAACTCAAGGTCAGCGACGCGACGTCCACCTCGAGCGGAATCTCGCCGAGCTCTACCAACATTTCGCAGAGTTCGTTGGGGGGACAGCCATCACTCTCCACCGTGCTCTCGCTCGAATCGTCACCTTGGATGGCCGTGGTGGTCGTTTGCTCTGACCCCGGCACAACCCCGATCAATCCACCTTCGTTTTCGCCAGCGCTGCCATCACCACAGGCGGCGAGCAAGGCGACGGTCATGAGCAAGAGAGTTCGCCGGATTACCACGCCGCCACGCTATCGGCACCTTGGTGGACCCGCCTTAGGATCAAGACATCGGCCAGATCATCCGACAACAATCACTGTATGAGCTGGGGTCGTTTGCTCGCTCTCTGTGCCCTATGCGTCTTCGGCCTGTCTTGCGCGGACAACCAGAGCGCCGGCGAGCAAGGCACAGATCTGCCGGAAGGAAACGCGGATCCGCACGCACTCGGTGTCGTGGCGGAGGCGGTGGAGGGTCAGCCCACCAAAGGGGCCGCCCTCGAGGCCTTCGCCATCGCCTTTGGACCGCTGCCGGGGGTCGAAACCCCAGATTTCGAGGAGCAGCCTTACCCCTCCGGCACCGGGCCGCTTCGTTGGGTGCTCTCCCACTGGGACTTCCTAACCCAGGAGCAGAAGAGCGCGGTCGAGGAGTACGCAGGAGCTGAGCTACAGGCCCGTGCGCCGATCCAAATGGGCTTCGGGTTCTCCGCGGCCAGTTCGGGAGTTGACAGCGTCGCCCTGCTGGGACTGGTCGAGCAGGTGAAGACTCAAATCGCCGCCAAGTTGGGGCGGGAGCTCACAGTCGACATCGAACTCGTAATCGCTCCGCAGTCAAACAGCGAAGGAGCCTTTTTCTGGACCCAAGCGCAAAGTCCTACTGGCAGCACGAAGGGAGACATGACGAAATGCCGGATCACCATCGGCGAGCCAGGGATTCCCTTTGCCAGCCAGATCGACAGCGCTGGAGCGGCCAGTCCGACTCTTACGGGACTCGTTGCGCACGAGGTTTTCCACTGCTTCGACTTTGATCTGAGCTCCATCCAGGCGTCGCTCAAGAGACCGATGTGGGTGGTCGAAGGACTGGCTGACTGGGTGGCTTTAGACCTCGTTGGCCAAGACCTCGACTCGGAGGCGTTTGGAGTCCACTGGAGCGGCTGGTTCCACCAGCACGACGTCAGTTTGTTCAAGCGCACGTATTCGGCAGTGGGCTTCTTCACGCATCTGGCGGAGACCGGAACCGAGATCTGGTCGGGAATCGATGACCTATTGGTAGATTCGGAAGGCGGCAATGTTGCCGGCTACCAGTCGATCACGGCGGTGGCGGGACCGTCGTTTCTCGACACCTGGGCTGCGAGCCTGGTACGCGACGTCACTCGTGCACCCGAGTGGGATTCGGAAGGACCGGGGGTTCCCGACAACTTGAGCGCAGTTCCCAGCCCGGTCGAGCCGCTGGTGGAGGGCGAGAGGCGACTCCTGGAGGCAGAGTCCTATGCCGCCGCGGTGTTGGCGATCGATCTCGAGGCAGATGTCGTTTTCGTCTCCGGAGTCGGATCGGGTATGGCTCTCCTTCCCGACGGCGCCTCTCTTTCGTTCTCCGATGTCCACGGGGCGGCCCTCTGTACTCGTGATGAGGGCTGCACCTGTCCGGACGGAAGCCCCGGGGCTGGCGTCGTCTTCCGGTTGGTTCCTCGCGGTTCGATGGTCGTGGCAGTGACGGGTGGTCCCTCGGGGATACCGGAGGGCCTCCAGGGCTACTCCCTCGAATCCTTCTGTGAGCAGGCGGTGGAGGACTGCCTGGTCGGAGCATGGGTAAGCCTGCGCTGGGAGGTGCCGCAGGTGGACACCGCCTACGGGGCCGGCACCATGATCATGCGTATTGATCGGTCGGGCGACGTGACGGTCGAATTCGACCCCGGCTACCCACTCTTCGCCCTCGCCAGCGGCGAAGGTGCCGTTCCGGTGAGGATGGAGTTCAGTGGGAACCACAGCTTCAAGATGGGTCGCGGAGGTGTCGCCCCCCAAGGCCTCGGGGGCGATGCCATGGTCACCAGTTGGGCCGATATCGGAGATGCTTGGGTTCAGACATCTGATCCGATTGAGTTATCGGAAAGCAGCTTGGGGTATGTGGGCGACTCCCAGTTCATCTGCGAGGGCGAAGATCTGAGAGTTCGTTCGCAAGGTGGTGACATCGTCTTCGGCCCCTGGCCGGGATAGCTTCGACATGCCGTCTGCTCGATCTGGTGCACATCGCCGTCCACCCGATCCTCGCCGGCACCGGCAGCGTCGACGAGATGCTGTTCCGCTCCGGCAACCGCGCCAAGCTGTCTTTGGTCAACACCAGGGCGCTCGGGACTGGTGTGGTCATCCTCGGCTACGAGCCCATTCGAGGAGAGGGATAAGGACGGTCACCTAACTGGGTCTGTCAGGGTGAAGGCGAGGTCGGTTCGAGGCGGGTGAGGTCGACGACCACCGACCCATCGGGCAGGTAGCCGACCGGGAAACGCGTGAGGCCCCGGCGACCGGGACCCGCCAAGTGATGCCCGTCGAGGGAGAAAAGGCCGCCATGGCACGGATCGAGGAAGACTCTGTCGAACTCTGCTGGAACCTCGTGGCCGAATTCGAGGGCCTTGGCGCGGGTCACCATGTCCACCCGGCACCCCAACCACGGGCTCCTCAGCGAGAGCGCCACCAGCGTGCCCTCAGATTGACTTATTGTAAAGAGCCGGGTTTCCGAAACCTCTCGCCCGCCGGGCACCTCGGCCACGGGACTTTCCAACCCGATCGGATCGAAATGACCCACGTTCAGCACCACCTCGGTCACGGTTCCGGGCGGAAACTCCGATGCCTGTCCGACACCACACTCTCCGGGCTCCGACCTTCAACCCAGCCCCGAACTGCCCAGCCGCCAACCCCACCCGACAACAAGGCAACGGTCACCGTTTTACCTCTCTGCCTTCGACTCACGGCAGCTTGGTTGCGAGGGCCTCGAGCATCTTGAAGTCGAGGCCTGTCCGAAGAGATCGCCGGTCTCCTCGGCAGTTTGGGGGTCTGACCACCGACATGAGCATCACGGCCCGCCTGATCGGGGAAGGCATCGAAGATTCCGAAGGTAGTGGGCCCGAATTGGATTGCGAACCAGGCGACGTGGCAGGTTCGCCCTGCATGTGGTCATGGCGATCTTCTCCTTTGGTTGGCGGGCCCTGTGCATCACCCGACAGTCATCGCGTCGAGGTTCGCTGACCGTCTCGCGGTGATCGACAACCAACTTCGCTTCACCACCAGTCACATGCTCGGGGCCAGCGCCATCGAAGTCCATGTCTGCAACTACTGGCCGCAGTGGGGGGTCCGTCTCT
>JBOGEX010000149.1:0-4474 GCA_050741915.1 Acidimicrobiia bacterium | reverse complement strand
CGCCCATCACAACGGAGACCCCAAACCATTTGTGTGGACCAAGACCGCCGAAGAGATCATCGAAAAGGTCAAACGTGGGCGCGTCGCCCTCGACCAAGCGCGCGCCAATTGAAGGACGCACCACTAGTTACCACATCGGTCGCACCGATGGCCGTGCTCTGATCTTGTTGCGCCGTCTGCTGTTCAGTATGGAGCGAGCTGCGCGGCGCAGCGCGGTTTGGGCATTAGCCAGTGCCGTGCCTCATCCCGACATCTTCGGATCAGCCGACGGGTCTCCAGACCCAGCGGCCGAGGTGATTCTCATGCCAACCCTACGGTGGACGGTTAGTGAGGTTGTTGACCTGCTCGACCTCATCGACGACGAGCAGGGCATCGACCGTGGCACCTTCGGACAGCACGTGTATCAGCTGCTCATCATGGATCCTTCGCACGTGACCAGAGTTGCGGAGGCAGCAATCCAAGCTGTTCGTGACGGAGCGATGGACATTGCAGGGTGGGCCCTGATGTTGGTGGTCTACTGGCCCGGTGATGATGGAGAGACTGCGTTCGACCAGCTGGTTGGTGAGGAGCCGAAGCTTGCCCAGACCTGGTCTGCGGAGCAAATCTCCCACGCCCTTGGCGAATTCGGGCATGTGTCGCTCTGATGTGAGGATGGACCGCGATTTGAAACGAGTGGCCTCAGAGCCTGCCGCTGACCACTGACCTCCGAACCAACCGGATCCGGCGCCCAGCCGGTGGTGGTCGATATGGTTCGCGTGCTTCGAATGGGTGCTCCTTGAGTTCTCCCTCGAACGTGTCACTCAGCGCCGGTATGTTGGTGGCAGCATCACGCCCGGTGGGGCGGACATGGAAGCAATGGCCGACGCTGGTCCGGTCTCGGGTCATGCACTCGAGGAGCGGTCACCTCAACCCGGCCAGCCGGCGTCGTCACCGCCCGAGACGGCAAATACCCGTTACCGACCACCACCCGCCGGCCCGTCTCGTCGACCACCTCAGCGTGAGCCTCCAGATAGGCCCGGCGTTCGGTTTCCAACGCGATTGCCAGCATCTCCTGGGTAGCCAGACGACACAACTCGTCGAGCTCCACACCACCGAAGTCGGATTGCATCTCAAAGTTCGGATCGTTGACTATCTTCAGCATCGGCGTACTCCCTCACACCTCCTCGTCGGCCAACACCGGCGATCCGTGAAATGAACTTCAGGAGGGTCCGTCGCGCCCTAACGCAAACCCGTCATCCACAACTTCTGGGTATAGCTCGCCGGGCGCTGCTATCTGGTGCGGATCGAACCCGGGGGTAAAGCTGTAATCCACGGCGCGGAGAAACCGGGTCGAAAGCGAGCGGATCGCTTCAACCAATTCGGGATGCGACCGAGGATCCTCAAGGGTGAAGTCGGTCCCGAGCAGACCCAGGTAGGCGGCCAGCATCGGCGCGCTGGACGATCCGACATGAAGTCGGCAGGTCCTCTCGTCGATCGACTCGACCTGGACCGCCGGAGGGAGCCGGCCGACGAGAGTCTCGGCCGGTGCGTGAGCGATCACCCGTGCCCGGTAGTGCCACATGGCGGTGGCCGCTCCGATCGACACCCGTGCCGCGATGTCAGGTATGGCCCGAATCGTGAATTTGGGCCCGGGTCGAAGCCGAGCATCGGTGATGCGGTCCATAAGGAAAGTGCGCCAGTCGTCTCTGTCCGTGTCCCACCCCGAACAGGTACCATCGGCGTCCATCGTTGACCAGCCGGTGGGGCTCGATGTGGCGTTGGCGCGACTCCCCGTCATGTCGGCGGTACTCGAATCGCAACACTTGCCTGCTGCTGCATGCCGTGGCGATCATCAGCAGGAGCTCCAGGTCCACATCGGGCCACGTGCCCGGGACCGGCTCCACGAAACCCTCAAGTGCGGTGACTCGTTGCTGAAGTCGCTCGGGCAACATCTGTTGTAGCCTGGCCAATGCCTGCAGGCTGGCCTCCTCGATGCCCCGCACCGAGTCATTGGCCGCGGTGCGAAGGGCGAGCGCCATTGCCACCGCCTCGTCGTCGTCGAGCAGCAGCGGTGGGGTCCTGACACTGGGACTGAGCCAATACCCGCCGCCCGGGCCCCGCATCGAGTCGACCCGGTAGCCGAGACTTCGCAGACGTTCCACGTCATTGCGCACCGTCCGCGTTGTCACTCCGAGGCGGAGAGCAAGCTCCTCGCCGGTCCAATCGCGGCCGTTCTGCAAAATCGAGAGCAAGCCGAGCAGCCGGGCTGAGGTCTCTAGCATTCGGGCAATGATGACAGATACAGCGGAACGATTCGTTCCTGAATTGGTGGTAGATGTCTCGACATGAGCAACGAAGCCACCACCACCACCACCGCCTCTCCGATCCGTCCCTTTCGGATCCAGGTCCCCGAGAAGGAGATCGAGGATCTTCGTGACCGCCTTGCCGCCACCCGTTGGCCGGTCCAACCCGATGGCACGGGTTGGGAGCGGGGAGTTCCGCTCGGTTATCTGCAAGGAATCGCCGACCACTGGCGCAACGACTTCCACTGGGCGGCCCGGGAGGCGGAGCTCAATCGGTTCCCGCAGTACGTGACCACGGTGGACGGGCAGGACATCCATTTCGTCCATGCGCCCTCACCCGAGCCGGGGGCGATGCCGCTGGTGCTCCTCCACGGGTGGCCGGTGTCGTTCGTCGAGTTCAGCCGGGTCATTGACCCTCTCATCGACCCCCTCGGCCACGGCGGCCGCGCCGAGGACGCCTTCCACGTCGTCGTGCCCTCGATACCAGGGTTCGGGTACTCGACGCCGGTCAAAGAACCTGGATGGTCCACCGGTCGGGTCGCTCGAGCGGTTGTCGAGCTCATGCATCGTCTCGGGTATTACCGATATGGCGCCCACGGCGGCGACGTCGGCGCCGGCGTGGCGGCTGGTCTGGGCCCGGCGGACTCAAGCGGTGTGATCGGGGTCCATGTGGCGACGGACCCGCGGACCGCGGTGTCGTTTGCCATGTTCTCGGGGGACCCGGCACAGACTCCCGGTCTTTCCGAGGAGGAGCGGGGTCGGGTGGAGCGTATGAAGCAGATCTCGTCCGACGACATGGGTTACCTCCAGATCCAATCGACGAGACCCCAGACCCTGGCCTACGGTCTCAACGACTCCCCGGTCGCCCAACTCGCGTGGATCGTCGAGAAGTTTCGGGAGTGGACCGACCCGGCGGCCGACCTACCCGAGGAGGCGGTGGACCGCGACCACCTCCTCACGAATGTCGCCCTCTACTGGTTCACCAGGAGCGGGGCGTCGACCGCCCACTTCCTCTACGACAGCATGCACGCCCAGGACTGGGGCGAAGAAGGCACGACTCCGACCGGGTTCGCCGTGTTCGGTCGGGATCCCGTGACCCGGCGCTTGATGGACCCCGAGCACAAAGTCGAGCACTGGTCGGAGTTCGAAAGAGGCGGCCACTTTCCTGCGATGGAGGTGCCCGATCTCTTGGTCGACGACGTCAGGGCCTTCTTCCGCCCTATGCGCTGACCCGGGCCACAGACGACCGATCAGTCGGTGGTATCGCTCTCGACGGGTGTGATGGTCACGTCTCCGGAGATGGGCGTGGGCTCGGCCTCTCCAATCACGGGCTCCGGTGGAGTCACCTCGTCTGCAATCCGGGACACCGTCGACTTGGAAACTCCGGTGTCACAGCCCAGGGCCCGGACCAGGTCGTCCACCTTCCGAGTTGACGTCCCGGTGACATAGGCGGTCATGATCACCGCCCACAACGCCTTATCCACCCGCCGTCTCGGCTCCAGCAGGGCCGGAAAGAACGATCCCACCCGCACCTTGGGGATCCTCAGCTCCACATCCCCCTGGGCTTCGAGCGACATGACTGCCAAGGCTGGTCCGGGCCGAAGGGCCGAGCACTTCTACGAAATCGTCCCGCCGAGCAGTTCTACGAAATCGTCGCGCCGAGCGGACGCGTGCTCGAGCCGGCACGCGGCATGGCGTGGCGCTACACCAGGGAGAGATTCGAGGAGCTACTTCAGGACGGGCGAATCACATTCGGCCCAGAGGGGGACAACATGCCTCGGCTGAAGAGGTTCCTTTACGAAGCTCAGGACGGAATGGTGCCTACCACCTGGTGGGCGGGCGACGAAGTGGGGACGACGGATCGAGCGAAGACTCCGGGGAGCCGGTGGCTGCTGAGACCACGACAACGACCTCGGCGACACCCACAACCACGTCCACGTCGACATCCGCGACAACATCGACGGCAGTCGTCTCAACCTCGACCACAGCCACTCAACCCGCAATCTCATCCTCTCGGCCGGCGGACACGCTCATCCTCGATGTCCTTGCTGTATTCCCGATCGAATTGGAAACACCCGCCGGATATGACCGGGACTTCTTCGAGGTGTGGTCCGACGAAGATGGCGACGGCTGTGACACCCGTGAAGAGGTTCTCCTACGGGACACTGTCGAATCCCCATCGGTCGGCTCGG
>JBOGEX010000148.1:0-26189 GCA_050741915.1 Acidimicrobiia bacterium | reverse complement strand
CCCGCTCCCCGATCTTGAGATCCCCCTCGGTGATCTCCTCCAACCCGGCGATCATCCGCAGGAGGGTCGACTTGCCACAACCGGAGGGGCCGACCAGGACCAGGAACTCGCCGTCGGAGATGTTGAGGCTAACGTCGGTGATCACCCGGTTCCCGCCCGGATAGACCTTGCCGACCTTGTCGAAGGTAATGGAAGCCACCTTGCGTCCTCCTCTAATACGCTGCGTGTTCGAACCTACCATGAGGGTTCTAGACGCGCCCCGGATGTGGAGCCGAAAGGTAGAGAGATTCCCTTGAGCAAGGTCGCTGTAATAACCGGAGGAACCGGTGGTCTGGGCAGTGCGCTGGTGGGCCGCCTGGTCCGAAACGATTACCGCCTGGCGTTGACGTACCTGCTCCCTGAGGAAGCAGAGCGCTTCGAGACTCAGTTCGACGTCGACGATGAACGCATCGGTCTCCGCCGCGTCGACGCCACCAACCCCGAGGCAATCGGCGGTCTGATGAAAGAGATCGCCGAGCAACACGGAGCGATCCATGTCGTCTGCTCTCTCGTCGGCGGCTGGGCGGGGGGACGTGATGTCGAAGACACCGATGACTTGCGGTTCGAGCGGATGATCGACCTCAATCTCCGCTCGGCCTTTTACACGGCGCGGGCGGCGCTGCCCCATCTCAAGGCGGCCGGCTGGGGCAGGCTGTTATTAGTAGGAAGCCGAGCCGCCTTTGACACCCCGGGAGGTCAGGCCGCCTTCAACGCCGCCAAAGCCGGGGTGGTCGCTCTCGGAAAAACCATCGCCCAGGAACTCGACGGGACCAAGGTCACCTGCAATGTCTTGCTGCCTTCGGTGATCGACACCCCAGCGACCAGAGCGACGGCTCCTTACGCCGATTACATCACCTGGCCGACACCAGACGAGATCGCCGCCGTGGCCGAGTTCTTGCTGTCAGAGGACTCGGGCGTGATCAACGGAGCGGCGGTACCAGTCTTCGGCCGCAGCTAGGCGCTGTGCCAGACAAGCTTCGGCTTCGCTCCACCGAGACAAAAAAATTTGTCGAAGGGCGACCGTCTCTCAGCATATTTGTCGCAGTGCGACCGGGGGTCGGTCGTGGACGAATTTGCTCGGAAGCCGTCGTGGTGCGACGAATTTTGCGGGGCCGGCCAGTGGCCCGCGGGCGAGCGCCGCCCGACGAAGGCGTGCCTTGGTCGCAGCGGTCTCAACTAGAATTACTGCCGCACTCGTCTTCATCATTCGAAGGCGCGCCCATTTCGGGGGTGGTGTAATCGGCAACACGACAGGTTCTGGCCCTGTTATTGAGGGTTCAAGTCCTTCCCCCCGAGCTTAGGCCCCGTCGTCTAGTGGTCAAGGATATCAGCCTCTCAAGCTGAAGACGCCGGTTCGAACCCGGTCGGGGCTGCCGCAACTGACCTCTCACTCGGGTGCGAGGAGGTGTGGTCGGTATCTTCGAAGCACTTCCAAAGGGAACTCGACCCTGTCCTCGATGCGCTGGCCCTTTGGTTGAGCAACCGACCAGAGTTCCAGGTTCTCAATTCGATTATCCGTTCGCAGACCGTTCCGATGATGAACAACTTCCTCAGCATTCAGTGGCCTGCCAAGGAATACCGCCATTACCAACCGGTGTTCAGCGACGGTTCTTTCACCAGCGGTTAGATGCCGCAGGCCGATTGGCGCCGGTACTCATCTATATCCGCCCTTCAAGTATTCGATCCCTTCAACCTCTCGAATTGGCACTTCCGCCAGGACATCGCCCTTGATCTGAAGACGAAGCATATGGGACCTGCAAAGACCCCTTGAGTTCATAGATCGGTTGCAACCGTCGACCGAACAAGACCTCGGCAGTCGGTCGCTTAGCAAGCGCGTTGGCAACTCTCCACGCCTCAAGAGCGCGAGGTAATGGCCGTGGCAGAGGGTTCTCGCCTCGGCTGGGTTGGGGCAACGTTCGACGCTGCAGGGTTGATCTGACTCCGGGCCCCCTTCTCCGGATCGCCGTACTTTCGCCAGCGCTTGTAGTGCTTGTCGCAAAAACCCTGGCTTACGGCGCGATTTCCACAATTACCCACCGAGCACTCCACGGGGAGAACGTACAGTTTGAGTGTGACAGATCGAGAAAAACGATCTAGTCCGCGGGCCACCTATTAACTACCGCCCCGCGCGGCTGGCGCATCGGCCGATATCCTCTCCCCCATGCTGCCGATGATTGCCGGTTACGTCCTGGGAAGCCGTGCGGCCAACCGCGCCTCGGGGATGAGCGTGGTGGCCAATGCGATGTTTGATAAGGGGTCGGTGGCTGACGTCGATGCCCTCAACGAGAGAGTCGATCGCCTGCTCCTGGTCGTCGAAGCCTTTTGGACGATGTTGAAAAAGGACGGCCACACTGACGAGGAGCTCGCCACCATGATCGCCGAGCTCGATGCTCAGGACGGAAGTGCCGACGGGCGCAGGTCGAAGATGCCGACCACCTGCACGTCATGTGGCTCCAAAGTGGCCCCCGGGCTACCGAAGTGTCAGATCTGCGGCCATGCCACCGGCCACGAACCCTCGCCGCTCGAGCGCATATAGCGGTGCCGCAGCCCGACCATCTTCACGCCCTCGAAGGTGTGCCGGTGCCGTCGCGTGAGTCGGTCTCGGATGAGACCGGCATCTATTGGGACAAGTGCTTGGAAAAACTAGACCTAGTTCCCAACGTCATCCGCGCCTACAGCTTCGATGACGAAAAGCTTGGCGCCTTCACCCGCATGTACAACTCGCTGATGCTCGGCGAATCCGGCCTGAGCAAGCTCGAGCGAGAGATGATTGCCGTCGTCGTCTCTTCGGTGAACCGCTGCTTCTATTGCCTCACGGCTCACGGCTCGGCGGTGCGGGAGTTCTCCGAGGATCCTCAACTTGGAGAGATGCTGGCGATGAACTACCGGGTGGCCGAGCTATCGAAGCGTGAGCGAGCCATGCTCGACTTCACCTGGAAACTGGCTGCCACACCGGCCGAGATTGAAGAGTCAGATCGCGAGAGCTTGCGGGCCGCCGGGTTCGACGATCGAGACATCTGGGACATCGCCGCGGTCGCATCCTTCTTCGCTATGAGCAATCGCATGTCGAGCGCGATCGATCTCATGCCCAACCCGGAGTACCACAGCAAGTCGCGCTGAGGCGTTATCGGGCGGTACGGACGGTCCACAGCTTCCAGTCACCGTCGGCCCATCGCATCTCGATCTCCCAGCGGAAGGTCTGGACCGCCTCGCCCGGGCGGGAGACGGTGACCGCGCCGACTACAAATCCCGGAGCCGTCACCTTTGCTTCTGAGAGGGTGAAGGTATACGGAGACCCAGGCTCGATCGACTCGCCTTTCAACTGGGCGAGCTGAGGACCGTCTCCGAACGTTTCATGTAAGCGAGAGGTCTCACCATCGCCGGCGAACAGACCCCAGGCAGTCAGAGCCGCCTGGGCTGCGTCGATCTCGCTCTCGGTCACACCACGCCCTGCCAGCCACCAAGCTCCTGCCAGAGCTAATACCACGACGATCGCCAGCATCCACCGGAGCCGGCTGGTCATGGGCTAAATGGATAGGCGACTGCGACCCCTGTCACCTCGAAATTGTCGCCAGCCATCGACAGAAAACGGATCAAGCCGAAAGGGACCTGGCGCCTCAACTCCACCCGCACCGAGGCGCCGCCGTCAGCAATAATGATGAGGGGTGGCGCCGATAGATCCGCCGATCCGCTCGACTGAGCAATAACTGCCAGAGCCAGGCTTGACGCCTCGGTGGGGTCAAGGACCGGTATCCCTTGTTCTCGGTAGATGTCGAGATCGATGGCGCTGGCCGCTGCCAGCGCCGCTCCATCCGCCATCGCTACCAGTTCCTGGCGCTCGCCCATGATCCGCCACAACTCGGCCGACATCGCCCCCAGCATCAGCACACAGAACCCGAGGCCGAGAAACCAAATCGGCACCGAACCCTTTTCTCCATTCATGGCCTGCTCCGATAGAGATCGACTTGTTCGCTGTGGCGCCCCCTCACCTTGATCTCTCCGATCGGTAGTAGCTCCGAAACCTGCCGAACCGGCATCGAGATTTCGACGACAAACACCGCTCCCCGGGCCCAGGAGCATGGGGCGCCGTCGCAGAACAGAACCGAGATTTCATCGCTCGCAACTCCCATGCCCTGTGCCACATCAGCGACCGATGCAGAAGCAGCCGCGAGTGGATCGACCGTGGCCAGTACGCCGGCTCGAGCAGCCTCGGCTGCCGCTCTCCGCACGAAATTTCGAGCTTCGAAAACCGGCGCGACCAACAGAACCATTAGGGCGAGCGGCAAGAGGATCGTGAGGATTCCGAGCGCGAACTCGATCGGAGTGGCACCGCGTTCGCTAGTCATCGCTTTCCTTGACGCCAGCCACCTCGAGTTGAAACGAAACATCGGGAACTCCCGGGAACCAACCCGAAAACGCTCCCTGAGCCGAAGCAACAACGCGCTCGGCCGCGAATGCGCAACTAACAGTCAAGTCCTGTCCGAGAGGTCCACCCATCAGGTCGGAGAGGACGCGATTGATGGCGTCGAGACAGTCGGTCTCCGTGGCGGCCGCCGGTGCCCCGACTCTCACACCCTCGTCGAGAGCTGACCGCACCACGCCTTGGGCGTATTGGAGCGCGATGAGATAGAGCAGCAGCGCCATGAACGCCATCGAAAGCGCTGTCACCACCATGAATTGAGCGGTAACGAAACCGCCTTCTGCCCTGAGTGGGACTATGCGGCTCCCAGGATCTGGGTGCGTATCCATTCGACGACCTCCACCCCGAGTGCCTCTAGCACTCCCCAGATCACGACCAATGCAGCAATAGCCAGCGCGGCGTTGCCCAGAAGCTCCGCGGTCGACAGCCCTCGTTGATCGTCATTGAGGCGACGCCCAGCGGCCGCTAGCCAATGAATTAGGTCCATATCTCTCTCCTCCTCATTCCCTTCACTTATTGCCAACCAAAGATCACATGCGGAAGTGGCGCGCCCACGAAGAGCAGCATCACCGGGGCCAGGATCCCGATGATCGGGACCAGCATGGCCGCCCGGCGACGAGTGGCGGAGCGTCGCATCGACTCCCGCCTTGCCTCCCGCACGTCTTCTGATAACTCGAGCAGTGCTTGGCCGAGGTCCGCCCCCCGCTCGTCGGCCGCGGCCAAAAGCGCATAGGTGCGCGCGCAACTCGGCTCGGGGGTGAGCGTCGCCAGCCGGGAGAACGCATCGCTCGCCCTCATCCCGGCTCGATGCAACCGCAGGGCTTCTGTCAGTTCACTCACGACCTCGCCTTGGCCTCGCTCCACAATTTGTTGCACAGCGTGGATCACGCCACCACCGGCCCGGACCCGCATCGCCAAAAGTTGATTGACGGTATAGATCTCGATCCGCATGACTTCCTGGCGGTTGCGGATAGCCCGATCGA
The DNA here is from genome assembly GCA_050741915.1 of Acidimicrobiia bacterium. Classification (GTDB taxonomy): domain Bacteria; phylum Actinomycetota; class Acidimicrobiia; order Spongiisociales; family ZC4RG35; genus JACCTH01. The sequence goes on along the minus strand of JBOGEX010000148.1, from coordinate 20,747 downwards.
TTTGACCGCGGTTGCGAGTTACTCCGATCAAGAGCCCGAGGGCACACAAGGCCATGGCCCGAGGGATCGGCAATCGGAGGGAAAAGGCAACGCCGACACTCGCCACCAACGTCATCGCCATCGCCCCGAGTTGGCGAAATCGATAAGCCGCGAGGACCTGATTGTCCTCAAGGCCGTGGTAAAGACCGGTCTGGCGAAGGCGAAGTTTGGTAGCCGCGCCCTCATCGCGATCGAGCCACCGACCTAGTCGCGATGCGAGAGGCGAGAGGAGGATCCAAACGAGTCGCCCCCAGGCCGAACCTGAGAATGTGGGCCCGCCGCCCCTCCCGTAACCAGCTCTGGTCGTGAAGGTGTAGGGACGAACCCGAGCGGCGAGCCGAGCAGGAGGAGGCACCAGCCATCTCACGAAGAGGCCGAATGCCAAAGCGGCCAGGACCGAAGCGGTGATTGCTCCGGGACTCATGACTCTCCCCCTGCGAAAACGCGAGGTTCTTCCGTCTGCCGGCCGAGCCGGGCGGCGATACCGATCCCGACAAAACTCGCCACGGCACCGATCGCCACCACCACCCAACCGGACGACGAGGCATAGAAGTCACGAAACGGGCCGGGGCGAAGGGTGATGAAAGCCAGCACCGCCCAGGGGATGACGAAGACCGCGCGAGCGTTCAGCTTCTGCTCGAGCGATAGGGTCTCGATCTCCTCGTATGCCCACACATCGCGAGTGGTGGCGGTAGCCAGATCGCGAAGGATCTCTGTCACGATCGGTCCTCCCTTGGCATGGGCAACGATGAGCACCTCGATGACACGGTCGGAGGTAGGGTGGGCAAGCTCGCCCCGGATGACTTCGAGAGCAGGCGCCACCCCCATGACCCTGGCCAAATATGGAAAGCGAGAGAACGCCTGCCGCAGAGGGATGGGCCCCCCTTCGGCCAGCAGCTCGATCGCTCTCCCCAGCGACATGCCTGCTGAGATCGATGCCATCAGGTCGCGGATGCCGTCCGGCCACGCAGCCTGCAGGGCGAGGATCTGTTGATTGCGTCGACGCATGAGCCACGTGCGGGGCAGGAACCCGGCGACAGTCGCAGCGGGCAGCGCCACCGCCATCAATCCCGACAACGACCAGACAACGAGGAAGGACACAAGCACGGTGCCGATCGTGAGGAGGACGTACTGGCTGCGGCTCATGCCGATGCCGGTTTGTTGCAGCCACAAGCCCTTTTGGTTGGGTACCGCCTTCAGCCGACGTTGAGGCGGCCACCCTCCCGTCATCCAACCAACGATGAGTGCTGCCGCCAATGCCGTCCAGCCAGATGCAACCAATCTCATAAGACCGAAACCGTCCCTTCCAGGACAGAAGACAGGGACGCTCCGGGTGGCAGCACCCTTTCGAGGCGACTGGCCAAGGAGTCGGGAGGAAGAGCGCCGGTCCATTCCAGCGGGTTTCCGAGGCCTCTGCGCACAAACAGTGGTTGGGTTGAGAAATCGTTGTGCAGGGCTGGCACCAGGGCGAGGATCTCCATTACCTGCCGGCGCAACGGACCCTCGATTGTTCCAGCCACGTCCCGATCGAGGTGGAGAACCAAGTCGATCGAGTTGCTAAAGACCTTCCGCACAACTGTCTCGCCGACGTTCTCGCCAGCCATCATCGCCGCGTGGACCAAAGCGTTGAGTGCGTCGCGGGCTGAGTTGGCGTGGACCGTGCATCCGAAACCGCAGCCGGCGTTGACCGCCCGGGTCAACTCGAAAGCTTCGGCCCCGCGCACTTCGCCGACGATGATTCGATCGGGCCGCATGGCGAGGATGACCTTGACCAAATCGCGCAATGAGATCTCGCCGCGGCCGTCCAAGGACGGGGGCCGAGCTTCGTAGTACGAGCCATGCAGCAAAGGAACATGCAGCTCTCGCACCTCCTCGCAGCAGCGGATGCAGAGCCCGGCGGGGCTCGCCTGAATTAACGCCGCCAGGAGCGAAGTTTTGCCACTGCCGGGCGGCCCCGAAACAAGGTAGGAGGAGCTAGTGCGAGCCACGAGGGCGAGGAAGTTCGCCGCCAGGACCGTAAGCGAGCCGAGCTCCGTCAATGACTGCAACGACTCCCGCCGCAGCGCGTAACGCCGGATCGTGGCTGAGAGCTGATCGGCGATTGGGGAGATGACCGCGGTGAGCCGAGCTGACCCCTCCAAAACGCGCGCCTGCACGATCGGACTGGAGGTATCCAACCGACGATCGCTTTCGGCCAGAAGGCGATCGACCACTTGGCGGTTCTCGGCTTCGCTCGTGGGCTGATCGAGCCCGCGCAGCCGGCCCACCGAGTCGATATAGGAGACCCGGCCGCCTTCGATAAAGACCTCCTCCAGGTCGCGGCGAGCGAGCAGGTCGGTAAGGGGACCAAGCTCAGAAACAGCCCGCAACACTCGATCGATCATGTCGCTCGGGTTGTGAAGGGCACGACCTTGTCCGAGATGTGCCCGCCTCTGGTACTCGTCGACCGCTCCGGTCACTACTGCCCGAGCCGCATCGCGATCGTGGACCGGATCGATCCGGGTGGACTCGACGAGTTCGAGCGCCCGCCTGCGAATCTCCTCGTAAGCCGGAGCGCTAGTCATGCGACACCAAGTCCCGGGCCAGTCTCTTGGTCGTGCGAAAGAAACGACCGCCCGAAACCCGATTGCCCGCCCAGGCGGCGGCTTTGAGCTGTGGATCTTCGGGTAGGAAGTGAACCCCGGCGACACCCGTTGCTCGCTCGAGCTCTTCCCGAAGCTCTTCCCGCCGATACCTGCTGCGGGGTGCGCGGTTCACCGCAATGGTTATCTCGGCTGACTGGTTCAAATCGCGGGCTTGCAGATACCAGCCGGCTAGGCGAGAGACACTCACGGGGTTGGGAAGCGAAACCAGGATCAAACGATCGGCCGCGCTTACTGCGGTGCGGCTGACACTGAATCGTCCGCCGTGGCCAAACCCAACCTCCCCGATTTGGGAACCGACGTTCGCGACCACGAATCGATACCGGCCCGTCAGCTCGTCGAGGACTTCGCGCACCTCGTGGGCCCTGATCTCCATCCAGTCTCGCTCGCTTGAAAGCCCCGCTAACACGTCGAGGCGCCCCACGGGCTGTAGTGCGCTGTCGAGATTGGCCTGCCGGTGGGCGACAGCATCGATCGCAGTTCGCAGGTTGGGCAACATCCGCAAAGAGAGCCGCTGGGCGATCGAGGGTGCTGTCTCGTCCAGATCCAACAAGACCGTGGACCCGAAACGCCCGAGATGAAAGGCCAGCCCAACGGCCAGCTCGGTCGCACCGCAACCCCCGGGAGGCGCTCCCACACAAAAGATTTCGCCCCCCTCCGTCGTTTCTGGAATCAAAGAACTGCCAGGGAGATGCTCAGGGGCAAGCACGACAAGCGCCCTGAGCGCGACAACGAATTCGTCGGCCGAGGCATCCGATTCGATTACTTGATCGACGCCGCATTCGGCCAGCCGCTCTTTGGCGTCAGGAAAGTCAGCAGGATCGAAAACACCGAGCACCTGGTGATGGCGACGGTGCACTTCGGCCACGAGGCGAGGGGTCAGAAAGGAGCTGACATCGTCGATGATCAGGACCTGGTAGTCCTCGACGATGGCGTCCTCCGGAGTGAGCACCTGCGCCCTCACCCGGGCCCCGCCATGATCGGCGAGAAAGCGGTGGATGCGGTCGGGCCATTCGCGAGCCGAGGCGGCCAATGCAACTTCAACTTCGTTCACGGTTGGTTCGCCACTGGTGAGGAGCCAGTCGAACGAGCAATCTCGATGTCGTCGGAACGAATCGCCGCGGCTACGGCCAGAGCCTGCTGATCGTCGACCGCAACTACTACGAAATATCCAGTTGCCCCTGCTAACGATCCTCGGGCGGTAGAAGGAACCTCCAGGACTTCGGCGCTGAAGAGGATGTATTCGGGACCAGTTTCGGAGACGGCAATGAGGTCTATTCGGTCGCCTGCCACCAGTCCCCCACCGACGGCATGCTCGATCTCGATTGGAATGGAGATCGCCCGCTGTGCTGATGGGGCCGCCGCCGGTCGTAAATCGTTGGCCCCGAGCAATTGGCCCGCCTCGATGGTTTGGGCGGCAACCATCCCCACCAATGCCTGTGTTTGCTGTCCGGGCAATAGGGTCGCAAAGAGCCCGTCCTCCACGTCGACCTCAGCCACCGTGAGGTCAGTAGCAACGATGATCCGCCCGGCTTCGATACGGCCCGTAGCTATTACCGCCTGGCGAGTTTCTTCCTGACCACGGAGGACCATCAGATTGGTGGCGAACGCCAGAACCGCGGCGAGGAGCATCAGCAGGTGGGAAGCCGTCAGGCGGGTTAAGGGGTTGCGGCGGCGAGGTCGCGGCAGATCGGAAAACGCGGGTTCATTCGCCTGCGCGCTTGTCACAGAAGCCCTCCCGTACCCCACCAACTGCGGCGAAATGGCAACCTATCCACAGGATGAGGGAAATCGAAAGGAGCGCGAAAAGTTGACCTGGCAGCCCGACGATTTCGAGGAGCTCGGGAGCGAGCTCCGACGCCGGATGGGCGCGGAGATGCGGGACGAAGCTGAAGAGGTCGAGCGCCTTTCCGATCTCCAGCGGCGGCGAAGAAACTCACTGGCTGAGACCGCTCGGACGGCCATGCACCGTGGCGACTCAGTAACGATTGCCATCGGAGAGCGAGCCTGGAAAGGGACTCTGCGAGCAGTGGGTGAGGACTACCTGCGGCTTGAAAGTAGCCAGATAGTGGTCGAATGCCCACTGGCGGCGGTAGTTGTCAGGACCGAAAGATCTCGATCCGGTGGGCAGTCGGGAAAGCCCGCGTCCGCTACCTGGCGAGCGAGGCTGGCCGAACTCGCCGCTGAGAAGATGACAGTGCACGTTCTCGTTCGTGGATCCACGGATATTTTGGGCATCATCGAAGTCGTGGCCACCGACCACATCGAAGTCGCGGCCGAGTATCCGACCTATATCCCATTGGGCTTGGTCGAGGCGATCACCTTCGTTCCTTAGCCGCACGGGCCCCATCCATTTCTGCCGCCGGATGAGCGCGCAGAAAGTCGATGATTTCGTCACGCAAGAAGCGAAACGCCCTCCCACCTGGAAGCTTGTACGCCGGAAGTCGACCCTCGCGGGCGTAGCGCCTCACCATCTGCACGTTCATGCTCAGCATTTCGGCAACCTGGGCCGCATCGAGGATCGGGGGCAAATCGCCGCCGTCCGCCAACCTGTCCTCCTCTATGTCAACTGTTCGATCATATGGAACTAGAGGTTCGGTGGGAAGAGGGTTGTAAAGGCGCTCTCGGGTTAGCCTCCGCAGATGACTGCCAGAGACAGCGAACAGACAACTCCCCTTGCGCCCGACGGCATCGACCCCGTGCCGGCACCTCTCGAGCAGCCCTCGACCGAGCCGGCCCCCCCGGGTGCTGGAGTCCCGACCAAACTCATTCGGATAGCGTCCATGACGCGGGCGATGTTGGATGAAGTCCGCCAGGCTCCCCTCGATGAGCAGGGTCGCAGCCGCCTGGCGGCCGTGCATGCCGCGACTCTGGCCGAGCTCCGCGAGATGCTGACTAGTGACCTACTCGACGAGTTTGACGAAATCATGGTTCCCCTCGCCGGAGCGGCTCCTACCGAAGCCGAGCTACGGATCGCGCAAGCGCAGCTGATCGGATGGCTCGAGGGTCTGTTCCACGGCATCCAGGCGTCGCTCTGGAGCCAGCAGATGGCCGCTCAGGCCCAACTCCAGGAGGTGCAGCGCCGGTCCTCGCTCGGTCGTGGCTCCGGCGAAGAGCGTGAGGGCTCCGGCCTCTACCTGTAACTCACTCGTTTCGAGTGGCTGGATCCGCTGGCACCGTGGCGATGACTCTGTCATCGATGGCAGAGATGAAGCTTCGGGATCGGAAGCCATCTACGTCTCCCCAGGAGCGGTGGCGAAATTGATCGGATTGGAGCCGCGCAAAACCGACGAACTCAACCGGTTGGGCCAGGTGGTCCACTGGCAGTACGGACGAGTCTTGAAAAAGCGCGGGCGCTAACGAAACCTCATGTTATGTGCTGCGGTTTCCGCATAAAGCTGCATTCGGTTTCGCTCAGGATCAGCCCGCCTTTCTAGCGACGATGCGTTGACGTCGTACACGCCGGCGTTCGCGTTCTGACATGCCGCCCCAGATCCCGAACTTCTCCCCGTTCGTGATAGCGAAGTTCAAGCACTCATCTCGAACCTCGCACGCGTTACAAATAGCTTTCGCCTTTCGGGTAGATGCTCCCCGCTCCGGAAAGAACAGATCGGCATCGGCGCCGCGGCAGTTGGCGTAGTCCTGCCATGACAACTCCCCGATGGCGAGAGCCTCGATCAACGTCGACCTCATGAGATCGACTCCTTGCACCCTCTCGGCCAGGTCTCTCCCCACATATTGCGCTCCTCACACGCGTGTAATTACAACAATGTGATTGTGCCAACTGGGGCGCGCGTCGTCAAGGGGGTGTGGATAAGACTTTCGATCTAAAGGCGAGAGCCGTCCGGCTTTAATGAGGGTTTGTGACCACAACTCTCGTGCCCAAGAAGCGGCGGGCACCGTTCTTCGTCGAGTTCTATCGGTCAGCGGTTGGCAAGAAATGGGTGATGGCCGTCACCGGGATCATCCTCATCGCCTACGTCATTGCGCACGCCGTTGGCAACCTCAAGATCTTTCTCGCCGTCGAAGCCAGCGGACTCTACGAGATCGACGAGTACGGGCACCTGCTCCGGGACTTCCTCTACCCGATCCTCCCCCGCCACATCTTCCTGTGGATCATGCGGATCACACTTCTTGCGGCATCGATCCTCCACGTCCACGCCGCCGTCGTCCTCACCTATGTGAACCATCGTGCCCGGCCGGTGGGGTACTCGGGACCCCGCCAGTACCTGGTCGCCAACTACGCCAGCAGGACGATGCGGTGGTCGGGATTCATCGTCTTGGGATTCGTCCTCTTCCACCTGGCGGACTTCACCTGGGGCATCCAGCCCTTCGCCCCCGACGGCTGGGAACGAGGAGCGGTCCACGACAACTTCGTTGCCACCTTCTCCCGTCTGCCGGTGACGATCCTCTACGTCATCTCCAACCTGGCCCTCGGCCTCCATCTCTACCACGGGACTTGGTCCATGTTTCAAAGCCTCGGGATCAACAGTCCCCGTTTCAACCCCTGGCGTCGCTACCTCGCGGTGGCGGTTGCCTATGTCATCACCCTGGCCAACATCTCGATGCCGATTGCGGTCTACATCGGATGGATCACATGATGGCAGTCGCCCTTGCTGCCAAGGTCCCGCCAGGCCCGATTGCCGAGAAGTGGGACAACCACCGCTTCTCGATCAAACTCGTCAACCCGGCCAACAAACGCAAGCTCAAGATCATCGTGGTCGGCACCGGCTTGGCCGGTGCTTCGGCGGCCGCCAGCCTGGCCGAGCTCGGCTATCAAGTCGAGGTTTTCACCTTCCACGACTCGGCTCGACGCGCACACTCGATCGCGGCTCAGGGTGGGATCAACGCCGCCAAGAACTACCGCAATGACGGCGATTCGGTCTACAGGCTTTTCTACGACACGGTGAAAGGGGGCGACTACCGGGCCCGGGAAGCAAACGTTTATCGCCTCGCCCAGGTCTCGCTCAACATCATCGATCAAGCCGTCGCCCAAGGAGTGCCTTTTGCCCGCGAGTACGGGGGCCTCCTCGACAACCGGTCCTTTGGCGGTGCTCAGGTCTCGCGTACCTTCTACGCCGCCGGCCAGACCGGCCAACAACTACTTCTCGGCGCCTATCAGGCGATGATGCGTCAAGTCGGACTCGGCAACATCAGCCTCGACATTCGCAGCGAGATGCTCGATCTAGTGACAAAGGAAGACCGGGCGGTGGGAGTCATCACCAGGGACCTCGTCAGCGGCCACATCTCCCGCCACTCCGCTCACGCGGTCGTGCTCGCCACGGGTGGTTATTCGAATGTCTTCTTTCTCTCCACCAACGCCAAGGCGTGCAACACCTCTGCGATCTGGCGAGCCCACAGGCGAGGAGCGCTCTTCGCCAACCCTTGCTTCACCCAAATCCACCCCACCTGCATTCCGCAGAATGACGACTTCCAATCGAAGCTGACGCTGATGTCGGAGTCGCTTCGCAACGACGGCCGCATCTGGGTGCCAAAGGACCCAGACGAAAAACGGACTCCGGCCGACATCCCCGCTTCCGATCGCGACTACTTCCTCGAGCGCATCTATCCCGCCTTCGGCAACCTCGTCCCCCGCGACGTCGCCAGCCGGGCAGTGAAGCGGATGGTCGATCAGAAGCAAGGTGTCGGCCGGAGGAAGAACGGCGTTTACCTCGATTTCTCGTCGGCGATCGAGCGCCTGGGACGAAGCAAGATCGAGGAGCGTTACAGCAACCTCTTCGAGATGTACGAGCGAATCACCGACGACAACCCCTATCTGTCGCCGATGCGAATTTATCCAGCTCCGCATTACACGATGGGCGGCTTGTGGGTCGATTACAACCTCATGACCACGATCCCGGGGCTCTATGCGATCGGGGAGGCGAACTTCTCCGACCATGGTGCCAACCGTCTCGGGGCTTCGGCCCTGATGCAAGGTCTCGCCGACGGCTATTTCGTGCTCCCGTACACGATTGGGGACTACCTATCCGATCAACTGGGAGATCCTCCGCTTCCGACCACCGACCCTGCTTTCGATGAGGTCCAGGTCGAGGTGAACGAAAGAGTGCACGCTTTTGTCGAGAATCGTGGCACCCGGTCTGTCGACCACTACCACCGGGAGTTGGGTCGCATCACGTGGGAATACTGCGGGATGAGTCGCGAACGAGCCGGACTCGAGAAGGCTCTCTCGGAGATTCCGGCTTTATACGAGGAATTTCGCAACGATGCCCGCGTCCTCGGCGGGAACGAGCAACTCAATCACTCGCTGGAGAAGGCGGGACGGGTGGACGACTTCTTCCAGCTCGCCGAGCTCATGTGTCGCGATGCTCTCCACCGCGAGGAGTCCTGTGGTGGCCACTTCCGGGAAGAGCACCAGTACCCCGACGGCGAGGCCAGGCGCGACGACGAGAACTTCTCCTATGTGGCCGCCTGGCAATGGACTGGAGTCGAACCGGTGCTTCACATGGAGCAGCTCGAATTCGAAGAGGTACACCCCACTACCAGGTCCTACAGGTGAGGCCGATCGAGTGAGGGTGGTACTTCAGGTTTGGCGCCAGCCCGGACCGAGCGCGGCCGGGGCCTTCAAGACCTACATGGTCGAAGACATCTCCCCCGACATGTCGTTTGTCGAGATGCTCGACGTTCTGAACGAGCGTCTCATCGGACAGGGCGAGGAACCGATCGCCTTCGAACACGATTGCCGGGAGGGGATCTGCGGGAGCTGTGGAGTGATGATCGATGGCATGGCTCACGGACCCCAGCTCGGCACCGCCACCTGCCAGCTGCACATGCGCAAGTTCTCCGATGGCGCCACCATCACCGTCGAACCCTGGCGCGCCGCTGCGTTCCCAGTCCTGCGGGATCTAGTCGTTGATCGCTCGGGATTCGACCGCATCATCGCCGCCGGCGGCTTCATCTCGGTACCCACGGGCGAGGCACCAGAAGCCAACCTCACCCCGATCCCGAAGGAGGTCGCTGACGTCGCCCTCGAAGCGGCGGCCTGCATCGGTTGCGGAGCCTGTGTGGCGGCTTGCCCCAACGGTGCCGCCCAGCTTTTCACCGCGGCCAAGGTCGCCCATCTCAACCTCCTCCCGCAGGGGCTGCCCGAGCGCTACACCCGGGTGGAGCGGATGGTGAACGTGATGGAGGACCTCTTCGGCTCCTGCACCAATCATGGCGAGTGCGAAAGAGCCTGCCCCAAGTCGATCTCGATCGATTTCATCGCCCTGCTCAATCGGGATTTCATCAAGGCCAAGGTCGTCAACCGCCGACTGTTAGCGCGCACCTGACGGCAAGGAAAAGCACTAGTCACATCGCCGATGTTCTGAATGTTGCTGTCCGGTCTCACGGCCAGGACCGAGATTGTGGTGATGACCACTGCGAGTGGGAATTCCACCACTGTGACGCTAGCCTCTGCGAGAGTTGTGTAACGAAATGCCTATTGGCCGCACTTTGTTTTATTTGGGTCTAGCGACCGGTGGTGTGAATCCAAGTTTGAGCGAGCCTTCGACTGATGACTAGGGGAAAGCTTATGGCACACGACGGTTCTAGGCAGCGAGGCGCTGCTCTCATCGAAACTGCTCTGGTTCTTCCGATGCTCCTGATGCTCACCTTCGGTATCTGGACCGCAGCTCGGGCGTGGAACGTGAGCAACACCATGGAGCATGCGGCCCGTGAGGGAGTTCGTTTCGCTGCTACCGAATTGCCCTGGGATACAGGATCACCCGGCTCAGTCGGCGATGTCGAGGCAGTGATCGACGCCGAGTTGATCACATCGGCTATCCCCGTCGCGAATGTCAACACGCTCTGTATCGACAAGGCGACCAACCCCTGCGGATTCAACCCGACCTCACAGGGATATCAGCAAGTGGCGGTCCGAATCCAATATCCGAACTACCCGCTCAACTTCCTCTTCTTCCAAGCAACCGTCAACCTGACTGTCGAAGCGGTCGGACGGTACGAGGGTTGACCGTGTTCGAACCTCAAAAGGAATCCGGCTTCTCGGCCATCTGGGTCGCCCTTTGCTTGCTGTTTCTCCTCGCCGCCACCGCCTTGGCGGTCGACGTATCTGGCTTTTACGAGACGGCTCGCACCGACCAGACCACGGCCGACCTAGCTTGCCTGGCCGGCATTCCCAGCATGCCCGAGGACCCTGCCGTCGCCCGGGCCTCCGCTGCCGAGAACGCTCAGCGGAACTTTCCTTCGCTGGCGGCGGTGTCTCCTTCGACGTCGGGTAACACCCTTACTTTGTCGGATGCCTTCGGCAACTCGGTAGCGATCACGGCCCCTTTCGGAGCAGACAACAACAAGATGCAAGTGACGGTTACCGAGACCGACCAGGCCACCTTTGGCCGGGTGATCGGAGCGTCGGATGTCCCGATCACTCAAGTCGCATACTGCAAGGTTTTCTCAGCGGGTGGCGGAACCCTTCCATTCGGAGCTCTCCCCGGTGGATGGGCCGGCGGTCTCCAAGCCCCTAATCCGTGCGGCACCAACTCAGGCAACTGCGGTGCCCTATTCATCGATCGAATTGATGGCACCAACGGGAACAACAACATCTTGATAAAGAACATCTCTGAGGGCTCAGATCGTGAATTGACGCCTTGGCTCGGGCCTCTCGCAGCCGGTAGCAACCACTGCACCCCTTCGAACGCGGTCGTTTGCCACATCGTCGATACGGACACCGGCGTGAGTGCTGGAGCGCTCGGAACCGGCTTTGTCGAGCGCTTCGACGACGACCCCAAGCGAAGCTGCACAATGGTTGTTAGCGGAGAGCAGCTCAACTGCGACTCGCCCAGCCAGGTTCTGGGCTCAGCCCCCCAAGCGCTCTTCGCCGCCATGGGCGGCGTGCAACCAGCGTGGTGGGACACCAGCCTCTATGGGCCCTGGACCGCGACCGACACCGCTGCCCATCACTATTGGAACGATGTCATCGCCAAATGCGACTCACCACGGTTCGGCGCGATCCCGATTGTCTCTTCCGACATGAATTGGGACCTCGGTGACCCCAATCCCGGCTGGCCGAACGGCAAAAAGGATATGAAGATCATCGGCATGTACAACGTAATCATCACCGACCCGAACGACACCGGCGATTTTCACGGCAACGGGAATCTCAAGCAGGCGTCCTCGATCTTGATGTGGTACGGGCCAAACGCACGTTGCGTCGGTCCGAGCTCATCTAATACCCCCTTTGCTCCCGGCTCTCCAAAGACCTATCGATTGGTCGACGCCAACGCCTAACTAGTCCAAGCGACGGACCGTCGCCTGACCCGTGACCGGTTCGGGGTGGGTGTTAATCTCGCGGCTCACCGTAATCATTGAGGCAAAACGTGGGTCGGGTCTGGAGAAAAGAGCGCGCGGCGAACCTTGTCGAGTTCGCCATCCTGGCGCCCTTCTTGATAATGCTCCTGTTTGGCATCATCGAGTTTGCGTGGGTGTTTGCCCAAAACCTAGACATCCGGCACGGTGCCCGCGAGGGCGCCCGATTGGCTGCGGTCAATTTCCCGGTTGGGGCGACAAATGGCACCACTCCTCGAAATGACACTGACCGCGACGCACTGATCGATGCAATCTGCGCCCGTATGGACATTGCCTCGGGTGTGACCGTCGATCTCCAAAGTCCCGGGACGGTGGGGACAGCTGCCACCGCGGCTACGTCGGCGACCCGTGACACACTGACAGGGCTATTGGACTGGGCTATACCGCCGTCACTTGTGCTTACCTCGACCGTCGAGATCCGCGTGGAGCAACCAGCCACATGGAGCAACGCCCCAGCAGGGGGACAGGCATGCTAGAACCGCGCGCGCTCAGCAGCGAGGATGGCGCCACAGCGATCATCATCGCCTTGTGCTTGATACTGCTAATGGGTATGGCGGCTATCGCCATCGACTTTGGCGTCGCTTCCAATGAGCGCCGTCAAGACCAAAGTGCCGCCGACGTCGGGAGCCTGGCAGCTATTCAATTCGCCAAGCTCACCACCGGTACGGGACCCTGCGCAGGCTATAGCGGGATCACACTCGCCCGATGCAACGGTGCCAAGGAAGCAATGGCCGTTGCTAACGCCACCCTTGACAATCCAGGCGCGGCGGCTTGGGCGACGCCGGCCGAGTGTCCCGGCATCCCGGCGGGCTACACCGCCTCGCCGATAACGCAGTGTGTCGCCTTTAACGCCAACCTTCAGCGAGCCTGGGTGCGAATACCAACGATTGAAGTCGCAACCTCCTTCGGGCGCGTAGTCGGCGTTACCCAGATCAACATTTCGGCTGAAGCCATCGCGGTGACGCAGAATCTGAACCGCAACCTCTTAATCCCCTTTCTGACACCGGGAAGCTACACGGGTGGCAACTACAACTGCCTGAAGACCTCCGGCAACCCCTCCTGGGGTGCCTGCGCAGATCTACCGTCCACCGGCAACTTCGGATCCGCCGACTTCTTTCTGTACGCAAACGAACAGATCGGCACGACCGAGCAATGCAACGGTGGAACTAACACCCGCCTGGTGTCCAACATCGCTCGCGGGGTCGACCATCCCTTGAGCACCCATCCTACTGGGACCGGGGCCGGAATCGAAGAGCAAAACAGCTGCCCGGTATTTTCGGCCGAGCCCAATGCTGCCTATTCGCAAACTGGCGTGGCAAGCAACCTCGATACCGGTTTGACTCGTGGAGGCTCAGCGCATTCGTCGATCGGTGCTTACGACGGCCGAATCGAACAGGCGTCCGGCGGCTTTCTGGTACGAAACCCGCAAGGACCGAATCCCGAGACCCGACTCGATGACACACCGCTTTGGAACTATCTGCTACCGGGTCTGCCGGCACCCTGCAATAACGCGCAAGTCGACACCCCCGCCGAGATGAACACCTGCCTCACCTCGGCGAAGGCGACATCGACGGTCATCTTCATGGATTCAATCGTCGACGCCAGGCGCTTCGGCTTCACGCCGCTGATGTGGGAGAACGACATCAGTAGTCCAAGCACCCTTTACCACATCAAGGATTTCCTTCCCGTGTACCTCGACACCACGATGTACGGGTGCAGCGCGAGCGCATGCACGATCCACCACACCCCCGGAGTGGCCAACACCATAAATTGCCCCAATGCCGGTGGATCAATCACCTGCGGAACGCCGGGCGCCGGTAATCAGGGACTGGATGCGGTTACTTCCTACATCCTCAGCAAGAACATTCTGCCGCTAGTCGCGCAGTCTCCCTATCCGGGTGCCAACAACCAACGCAGCTTTAGCCTGGTTAGATAAACCAAAGCAACCTGCACCCAAAATCCGCTGGCGCCCTGTTCGGCGCCCGACATCACAAGGCTCCAAGCAGCGTCGCGAAAAACTCTGATTCAACTTTTCTCCCGCTCCTGCCGATAGATAACGCTTAGGCGTCCTGTCGGGAAAGGGAACTGGAGATGTTTCGCCGTCACAAGTCGGAGCGGGGAGCGAACCTGGTCGAAATGGCCTTGGTCGCTCCGTTCTTGATTCTTCTGCTGTTTGGAATTATCGAGTTTTCCTGGGTTTTCGCCCAAGACCTCACAGTCAAGCATGGGGCAAGGGAGGGGGCCCGGCTCGCCGCGGTGGCATTTGGGACAAACACTACGGACCTCACCAACGAGACCATCGCCCGCATGAACGTTTCCACCAGTCCCACCGTCACCCTCTGCGTCGATCGGACACTCGTCAAAGCGACCACGACAATGGAACCCGGCGACGGGATAACGGTAAAGGTTTCTCAGCCGCGCACAAGCCTCACCGGAATCATGGATTGGGTATTTCCCGTTTCGTTCACGAACCTGACCTCCACGGTGGAGATCAGGGCGGAACAGACTCCGGCCGGCTACTGGGATAGCACCCCCGCGGTCTGCCCATGATCAAGCTGACTAACCCAACTGACAGGGGCGCCTCGGCCATTCTGGTGGCGCTCTGCCTGTTGCTGCTCTTGGGCATGGCCGCCCTCGCTGTAGACCTCGGCGGAGCGTTCGACGACCGCCGCCAGCAGCAGAGCGCGGTTGATGCCGGCTCCCTGGCCGCCGTTCAGTACAGCAATATCAACGACCCACCGATCCCAGCGGCCTGCAATTTCGGGTCACTCAAACAGAAGGCGGCCTGCCGGGGCGTCTTCGAGGCGATCGATGTCGTGTCGGGTGGTCTGAACGGCCGCTTTGCGGCTCCTGCCGACTGGACTGCATGCAACGACCCTGGTGATGATTCCGCCGGCTACACGCTGTCGGCTATCGATGCCGGTGGAAATCTCTACCTCGACTGCATCAGCTTCACGCCCAACCTCAAGAAGGGACGAGTTTGGCTTCCCACTACCCAGGTGCCGACGTCATTTGGCAGGGTGCTTGGAACGACCAGCATCGACATCAGCTCGTTCTCAGAGGCAGGCTCGGACATCAACTCCTCGTCCGATGTGATCCCTTTCGCGCTGGGGCCGACCGGTGGAAGCTTCGATTATGGATGCCTGCGGGACACCTCCACGGCGATACCGGGGACAGTGTGTGACGGACCTGCCGCCGGTAACTTCGGGTACCTGGACATCTTCTTCTATGGGAACGAAACCTTGCCGACAGTCGAGACATGCAGCGGAAGCAACTCGGAGCGCCTGGCAACCAACATCGCCTTGGGCGCCGACCACGAGCTCACCCTATGGGACGGGACCGGTCCCGATCAGCGCCTCGATTCCACGTTCTGCGGCATCTTCACCGCCATGCCCAATGGCGCAAATACTCAGACTGGAAACGTCTCGACCAAGAAGGCAGCCGAGGGTGGGCTCTTCGGCAACGCCTCATACACCTTCGAGGGTCGCCTCATGTGCAAGGACGGTGATGCGAGCGAGCGCGGTCGCATCGAGAAGCAGTCGACGGTGGCGGCCTGCGTCGACATCTTTAACGGTGGAGGGCCGGATCCTGGAGAGCCTCTGATCGACAGCACACCTTTATGGACGTACCTCAACTACACCAGCGGCAGCTGCTCGGGGGTCACAACTCGCCAACAAATGCTCACTTGTCTCGCCGCCTGGCAGGCCGGCCCGAAGACCACTCCCCTATTCACCGCGGACATCATCGAGGCACCTCGATTTGCAGCGGTTCCTGACTTGAATCAAGACCCGAGCAATGGATCCAGCATCGACTATTACTACACCGGGTTTAGACCTGTCTACCTCGACTCCACCTATTTCAAGTGCAGCGCAACCAAGTGCAATATGGTTCACACGCCCGGGCATGCCGACACTGGGGCTTGCCCCAATTTCTCTGACCCGGCATGGGCAAACGTAACGAGCTGCGGCGCCACTGACGTGTCCGATATGGCAGCGATGACGGCGTTCATCCTTGATCTCGAAATGCTTGACCCGGCTCTCGCCGAGTTCTGGCCCTCGCGCCCGGGGGTGCTGATCTACAACCTCATCAGGTAGGAGCCGGTGGGATGACGACACTTACTCGCTTCGACTCCCTTCGAGCCACTCGGGCACTCGCCCGCGCCACAGCGTTGGTGGCTCTCGTCGCAGTCGTGAGCTCGGTATTCCTGATTGCGATTACCGGTTCAATCGAACTGGCGATCTTCTCAGTGTTCGCAGTAGTAGGCGGCGCTTACGCCGCGAAGGTCGGCTGGCGTTCGAGGTAGTCGGACTCAGTCAAAGCAGAAAAAGCGCGGTGCGCGGGGGTTTCCTACCACCGCTAATTTTCGAGGGTGATCCCTCCCCGCCTACTGCCGGCCCTGATTACTCCCTTTGACGCTTCAAGCGAACTCGACCACGAAGCTCATGCCCACAACGTCGATCGGCTTTGGAGCTGTGGGATTCGAGGCTTTCTCGTTGCCGGCTCGACTGGAGAAGGTCCCTATCTCGAGCCCGGCGAAAGGTTCCAGCTACTGAAGGCCGCCCGAGGCCAATTCGAAAGCGCCTATCTGTCGTGTGGAGTGGCCGCCGAGACCGTGCGTCAGGCGCTAGCCATGATTTCAGAGGCGGTGGACGGCGGAGCGAACTCGACACTGGTGATCACTCCGACAACTCTGACTCGTAATCGGTTGAGCTACGTCGAGACCTACTACCAAACCGTGGCCGATGCTTCCCCGATACCACTTTTGCTTTATTCGGTGCCAGCGGTTACCGCCTTCGAGCTCCCAGAGGACCTGGTGGTGCGCCTCAGCCGCCATCCCAACATCGTCGGGATCAAGGACTCGGGTGGCGACCCGGTTCGCATGCAGCGGTTGGCAGCCTCAGTCGACGACGGCTTCCGGCTTTTCACAGGGTCCACGCAGGCGTTGACGCTCGCACTCACCGCAGGTGCGTTTGGCGCCATCACTGCTTCAACCAACTACCTGCCAGCCCTGATGCTGGAATTGGTTACCTCGGCAACCGACGACCCGATCAAAGCCCGGGAACTCCAACAACGGGTCTCACGCGTCTCGGCGCGAGTCGAGGCTTACGGGATCCCTGGGGTGAAGGCCGCGGCAGGCGTTGCTGGGCTTCGGCCCGGAATGCCACGGTCGCCCCTGGCGCCCCTTACCGATGAGGAACTGGGTTTGATCGCCCAGGTGTTGAGCACCGCCTAGTTATCCACAGTTTCTCCTTGTAACGGTTGACTACTGTCCGTAACCTCTCTTGCTGGGAGGATTTGAAGTGGGCAGGCGGGCGCAAGCCGGGGAAACTAAATGCCCTGGGTCGCGCGGCGAGCGTGGGGCGGCACTCATCGAAGCTGCCTTGATATCCGTTCTGCTCATCGCGCTTTTGCTGGGAATTGTCACGGCGGGCATCGCCTACGGTCGCTTCAATGCCCTACAGGCTGCCGCCAGAGAAGCGAGTCGTTTTGGGGCAACTCTTCCGGTCCCAGGCGGAGGAGTCGACACCTGGCTGTCTCAGGTCCGTGACGTCGCAAAGGCGGCGGCTATCGGAGAATTGGCGGCGTCGATTCCTGGCCAGTACGTGTGCGTAGCGCTTCTCGGGCCGCCGGGCACTCCTCGTCGACTAGAAGAAACTGCAGGTTCAAGCGCGTACGACAATTCAGAGTGCTTCTCTGATGGGAGACCAGCTGGCGAAAGCCGTACGCAAGTCATGGTTCGGCGGGACACAGAACTCCTGGTGGCTTACTTCTCGGCAGATATAACCCTTAGGGGTCAGGCCGCGGCAAGGTTCGAGCGGTGAGAGTTCTTCGCCCGAACGAGGGCGGATTCTCGCTGATGATGGTGGCGCTTTCGCTGATAATGCTCCTGGGTGTTGCAGCTTTTGCCATCGATCTCTCTGCCATGCGTCTGGATCGGACTCTTGACCAACGGGTAGCCGATGCCGCGGCCAGCGCCGGGGCCTTGGCGACCTACGAGAGCGGAGGCCAGACGGGATGTGAAACCGCACTTGCCTATGTCGAGCTCAACGTCCCTCAGATCGGTTCTCTGGCAACGTCGGGATGCTCGAGCGTGCCAGCCAGTTGCGACCCTCTAATCGCTACGGAGGTGACCCAAACCGCTGGGCGTTTCACGGTCACCATGGTCTATCCGGTTCCCGATGCGAATGCCCTAATGAACCCAGGAGCCCTGGGTTCGAGCAGCCAACCCGTGGTGACTGCTGATGGCGACCCATGCGAGCGCTTCGGAGTGCGAATCGCAGCTACACACGAGGCGTCTTTTGCCCAGGTGATCGGCTTCGAGGAGGGCACGACGACGGTTCATGCCGTCGCTCGAGCTTTCCTTCCTCCCCCGAGCGGCACCCCAATCAATCTCTTGATTCTGGACCGTTTTGGATGCGAGACCCTGAAAGCATCCGGAAACGGCGGCATCATCGTCGACGCCATTGTTGACCCCGATGACGGCACCCTGCTCCCGGGGGAAGCGGCGGCAGACTCCGACGGCAGTTCGGGTTGTCCGGCCGACGGTGGGGTGATCGATATCGACGGCACCAACGCCATCATGCGTGCCGATGGCCCGGCTGGCTGCCCGAACCAAACCGGCACGGAAACCGTCAACGGACAACTTTTGGGCCACGGCTGCGGGTTGATCCGGACGATTGCGCCGGGTACGCCCGGCTGTAATTGGCCGGCCTGCACCGCCAGCGGGGGAGCGAATCCAAACAATCCCAATCCGTTGCCGACGGCAATGCCGGCCCGCCTCACTAGGGCTCCGGTCGACCATCGTTACAACTGCCGCCTCGACTACTCGGTTCCTGACCTAGCTGTGAACTGGGCGGCCGATCCCCTCACGGTCAGCAATGAGCAAGATATTCCGGGTTGCTCCTCGGGGGGAGGCGACCATATCTACGATCTCATCAGGAGCGTTGGACCCTCAGGCTCTCCCGGAGTCGGGTGGTCATCATGGTCCTCCGCGTTCCCGTGTGATGTTCCCTCATCCCATGCCCCGATCTCAGTTACCGGTAACTGGTATATCGACTGTGCCAGCTTCGATACCCGCACCACAATCACGATCGCGGGCGGAAGCCTCGTGGCCGACGGCAACGTCGCTATCACCTCCGGCACTGGCCACCTGATCGTAGACAACAGCGGAAGTCCTGGGTATCTGTTCTTGCGCAACGGTTTGCTGTCAAAAGACGGCCAGGCCTCGCTCACACTCGACGAAACGATGGTCTACTTGTCCAAGACCTCACGGATTCAGATGAACGGTGGCTCGGGCGGCACGCTCACTTGGATTGCTCCCGACGACTCGAGTCATGCCTTAGACGACCTTGCGCTCTGGTCGGACTCAACCGTGACCAGTGCAACGCACTTCTGGGCGGGCCAGGCGGCGCTGATCATGGAAGGCGCTTTCTTCGTTCCCATCGTCACGGTGGAATACGCTGGGCAAGGATCACAGGTTCAGACCGCGGCGCAGTTCATCGCCGACAAGCTCCATGCGCGCGGGCAGGGTCTTCTCAAGGTTTCGCCAACGGCTGAAAGAGCGGTGGGACTGCGGCCGCCTCCTCGGACCGATCTCATCCGCTAACACTTTTTCGCCCATCTAGACGGACTCTTCGGGGTGCGCTTGATGCGCGAAAGCGGGCGCTACCCTCGCTCGACACTTACGACTTCGAACCAGGAGCCCCTAACCATGGCCAAGTTTCTTTCCAATGAGTGGGCGCAAGAGGTCGACAAGACCTTGAACTCCCACGCCGGGTTCAAGAGCGCCATCGGCAACGCCGACCTCGGCATCGCCTTCAATGTCAGTGGCGGACCCGATGGCGACGTCGCGTACTACCTAAAGACGGCAGGTGGAGATGTCGACCTCGCTCTTGGCGATCTCGAAGGTGCCGACGTGACCATCAACACCAATTACGACACCGCCGCCTCGATCTCCAAAGGCGATCTCAACGTGCAGACCGCCTTCATGACGGGCAAGCTGAAAGTGGCCGGCAACCTGGCCAAGCTGATGATGCACCAGGCGGCCATCATGCAGTGGTCCTCCGCTGTGAAGGACCTCCCGACCGACTACTAATCGCCAGTCTTGTCGTTCTCTGGGCTGTAGACGCTGTTGGACAACGTCTACAACCCTGGGTTCGCGAGTTAGCGGCCGTTGACGGCGTTCTTGAGCCCTGCCCCGGCCTTGAAGGCCGGCGCCTTCGACGCCTTCACCTGAATCGCTTCCCCGGTCTGGGGGTTGCGACCAGTACGAGCGGCCCGGCTACGGACTTCAAACGTCCCAAACCCGGGCAGAGTGACCTTGTCACCACTGACCAGGCTCTTTTGGATGCTCGAAAGCACCGCGTCGACGGCATCGCTTGCCGCCGACCGGTTGGCGCCGGTCTCGTTGGCGACGGCGTCGATCAATTCGGACTTGTTCATTTATCCTCCGTTCGGCGGGAATTACCGGGCTGTAATTTAGCGAATCAGCCCGAGATCAGTGACAGCTTGGCGTTCTTCTTTGAGTTCGGCAACTGAGGCATCGATTCGCGAGCGGGAGAAATCCCCGATTTCGAGCCCTGGCACGATCTCCCACTCCCCTCCCCTAGTGCGGCAGGGGAAGGACGAAATCAGGCCGGCAGGCACTTCGTAGGAGCCGTCAGAGGCCACCGCCATCGAAACCCAGTCGTCGGCAGGCGTTCCCCGCATCCAATCACGGACGTGGTCGACGGCCGCGTGCGCGGC
>JBOGEX010000147.1:0-19633 GCA_050741915.1 Acidimicrobiia bacterium | reverse complement strand
TCGTCGATGCCGCCCAACACCGTTGGCGACGAATCGACGGGCCCCACCTCACAGCCCTCATCCGAGCCGGAGCTGTCTTCATCGACGGAGACCTACAGGAAAGGAGCCAAACCGACCAGACCCACCCCGAGGACGTCGCAGCCTGACCATGACCTCACCCACAACATTTGACAATATCTCGCGCCAACCCGGTCAATAGTCGCAGCTACGACAATGGATGGAATGCCCTTAGACACGCAGCGTTGCCATTTGTGATGCCGACTAATTGGCGGTCCCTCCTATTGGGTTTGGCGTTGATCGTGGCTGCCTGTGGTGGAGGTACAAGCTTCACAACCGAGGGCCCGGAATTGACGACCACCCCAAGCGAAAGGGCTCTCAATCCGGCAAGTTCCACCAACTCTGATTCTGCCGGTGTGCTTCCCGAGGGCCCCTCGGCCTTGACGGACCTTGGCAACTCGGCCCTGCCGCCGCCGCTGGTGGACCCTACCGAGATCATCTCGGGTGGTCCCCCTCCCGACGGTATCCCGCCGATCGATGAACCTGTCTTCATCGGAGTAGAGGAAGCGGACACCTGGTTGGAGGACGGCGAGCCGGTGGTCTACCTGGAGATAGAGGGAGAGGCTCATGCCTATCCAGTCCAGATTCTGATCTGGCACGAGATCGTCAACGACACGGTAGGAGGAGTGCCGGTGTCGATCACCTACTGCCCGCTGTGCAACAGCGCCGTTTCCTACCGGCGGGCGATCAATGGAGTCGAAACCACTTTCGGCACCTCGGGGATGCTCTACGCCTCAGCCCTCGTCATGTATGACCGGGCCACCGAATCGCTCTGGACCCATTTCGACGGCCGGGCGGTGGCGGGTGTCCTCACCGGCGAGCAACTCGAACCGATTGCCTCACCCTTGTTGGCCTGGACGGATTTCGTGGCGGCCTACCCTGACGGAAAGGTGCTCGATCGGGAAGCCACCGGCCATAGTCGGCCTTATGGGTCGAATCCTTACTCCGGATACGACAACCCCGCCGCCTCTCCATTCCTGTTCCGCGGCACCGTGGATGAGCGGGCCGCAGCCATGCAGCGGGTGGTAGGGGTGGCGCTCGATGGAGCTGCTATTGCCTTGACGTTGGAGGCTATCTCCGGGGACTCGGCCCGCGCCACATTGGCAACCGTGGGGAATGACCCGATCGTGGTTTTCTGGAAGTCAGGCCAGTCCAGTGCGCTCGAAACGGGCAGGATCGATGAGGGACGTGATGTTGGTTCGGTCGGCGTGTTCTCTCCCCTAGTCGATGGTCAGACACTCACATTCCGAATCGATGACGGGACTTTCGTTGATGACCAAACCGGCTCAACATGGGATATCACCGGGCGGGCCAGCAACGGTGCCCTGGCCGGGACCTCGTTACCCCAGATCCATCATCTTGACACCTTCTGGTTCGCCTGGGCCACCTACCAGCCGAACTCAGAGCTGGTCACGGGTTGACGGGGCGAGCCGTATCCCTGGGGGGCGGACCCGGAGTCCACGCCAGAAGGCTACATACCCGCGAATGTCGCCGACCGCTGGCTAGGGGTTGCCACACGCGGCGCGTGAGGCCCACTCCGATCCGACCGACCCTGTTCATCCTGTTGACGGTGTACTTCAGAAAGACCGAGACGGCCTGAAACGATCAGGCCGTCCCGATTGAGCCCAGTGGCTTCTATTTAACCCGACGGATCTCGATGGTTCCCACCGGATTGGTCCAGCCATGGATACCCGGATCCAGGTCTCCGGCGCCGGCGATTCCTGGGTGGTGAACGATCACGCCGTTCTCGAAGAGAGCGGGGTTGGAGACCGCCGTCCCACCCTGATCACCGAATCCGGTCAACTGGGCGCAAGGAGGCACCAAATCGACCCACGCTTCGGTGTTGATCTCGGTTCCGGCGTCATAGGCAGCCAGTTCGTGTACTTGCGATTGGTGCCCGCTGGGTAGGGGGATCGAGTCCACCCCGGTGAACCCGTCGTTGGTGCAAATCAGCATGGAGACGAACGAGAAGACTGCTTTGTGCGGCGCCGTGATCTCAAAGGTAACCGAGGCGCCCGGTGCGATTGGCGGTGGGCCGGTGGGCGAAGGGGCGACCTTCCAAGCGAAGACAAAGGGACTCGCTTCAAAGGCACCTACGGCCGAGTCAAGATTCCCGTTCTCGGCAATCTCCTTCGTAGCGACGGTTGCCGAATTGCCGACCGACCAGAGGTCGAATTCACTGCTGTGGGTGGCCGCCGCCGGCGGGGTCAGCCACTGGCCGGTGGTGAAGTTGGTGATTGTGATCTCATATGTAGTGGCGGCCCGAACCGCTCCTGCCGCCGTAGCGAGCGTGGTTGCCGCCAGAGTCATGGCGACCAGCGCCAAGAGAGGCTTTCGCATTCGGTCCTCCTGTGTGGTTGCCCGAATTCATCGGGATCACCCCGATCATTGAGCACGGATATGTCACAGCGCGAAAGTAGGTCGAAACATTTGAGAAACTCGAAACCGAATGGGTCGCCGTTGGCGCGTTCCACAAGACCTTTCGCTTTCGGATCATTGGGGCCGACCAGGATCGCTCCAGGCAAGAAGTAAGTGGCGCCGTCGCTTTACCGTTCTGGGGGTGAAGGTGTAATGGCGTCGCACGATCCGAACGGCGACCCTTACTCGATCGTCGATTGGCAAGGTGCACCTTCCTATTGCTGATTAGGGAGGCCGAATGACGAAAGCACCGGGTCCCATCAACCTGGCGGACGACACGCTGGAATCTCATCGTTGCCGGACCAGCCCGGCGCTCGATTGATCGGCTACCCGAGAAGATCGCGGTCGCCGTACTCGATTTCATGTTGGGTCCCCTTCTCGAGAACCCACAGCGAGTGGGAAAGCCGCTCCGGGGCGACCTGACCGGACTCCACTCTGCGCAGGTCGGCACATATCGTGTCGTCTCCGAGATCGACGACGACGACCTTACTATTCGGGTGATCTACATCGACCATCGCGCCGACATCTATCGACCCCGCTGACCACGCCGAGGTGCCTGATTGCGACTGGGGGCGCGCATTCATTATGGCACTCCACACCATAGGCTTGGGCCACTTTGACCCACACCCCCAGCCCGATGGCTTTCCTCAACCAGGTACTGGAACAACCCTCCAACGAACGACCTTTCTGGGTATTCCCGGTTGGCTATCCGGTCGCCGACTGCGTAGTTCCCGAACTGAAACGCAAAGGGCTCGACGAAGTGCTGATCGTCTTCGATCAACCCACCGAGCAGCGTAGAGACCAGTCGTATTCCATGAACAAAACCTTGGGCTGAGCTGTCCCAGCCCAGTCGGCCAGTTCGTTGGGAAGCCATGGCGTAAGAGCGTCCCTTATCGCCGAGCGTGATGCCGGAAGTAGTGCTGGCATCCGTCGGGGCCGCACAAAATCGGCGCCATACCAGGCAAACACTCGAGACAGCAGAAGCTGGTCGTCGTCTGATCGGATCGCCGCCCCCGCGGCCAGGAAGTGACGAATCTGATCTTCCAGCTGGGCGTTGACTCCGAGACCGGTGTAAGGCTCTGCCCGCAAGGTTGGACAGGACACCGATCCGCACACCAGCGCGGCATGAATCCGGGGGTCCTTGAACCGACGCACTTTCCCATGCTCGATGGACTGGAGTGACAATGGCCGACCGGCCACATCGACAAAAGGCTGCTCGAAGGCGCCTGGTACCCGGAGCACCGTGCGCTCTCCTGCTCTCTGGGCATTGGCCGCCAGGCGCAAGGCCCCGGCGTTGTAGAGATTGATCCAGTAGGCAAGACCCTCGGGCTCCCCTAGCTGGTCGGGATCAACCCTGGCCAAACTGGCGACATACATTGCGAGGTCACCGTCGAGGTCGGATAACCGCTGGTCTCCATCGGTTGCGAGCGATCGGAGGATGCCAGCCAGAGGCGAGTGATCGACCGATCCTTCTCCCTGGGGTCGAGGCGGCGGGGTGGTGACTATTGAGCGGACCATCGACCATCCCGCCCGCAATAGGGATATTTGAGACACCGAAGACGACAACAGCGGGAGACCGAGGCCTAATCCCAAGTTGGTCCCCACCTTTCTGCCACCAGATTCTTGGTCTCGACGCCATGGCACCGGTAGCGAGTCTGGCCCGGGAGCAGTCGTTAGCGGAATCGAACAGCAAGGCCCAGGCCGAACGATTCGGTCGCTCTTACGCCGTCGACATGGGCGGAGATGGTGAGGGTGCTCCCTTCGGAATCAGCATCCAACTCCCAGTCAACGAAGCCGCAACACTCCCGCTCATCCGCAAACAACTCCCGAAGCTCGCGGGCGACCTTGTTGGACGGAACCGCGCGAGCAGCTTGTTAGGGGTCCGGTGCCGGTGCTGGCGAACAGGGCTGCTTGGTCGGCCGAAACCAACTCCGCGAAGCTGGCGATGTTCTTGGCCGAGGCCGATCGCAGCAACGCTAGAAGAATGATCTGAACTAGGTCGAGTGCTTCATCGCTTCTCAGAAGGCGAACCACTGCCAGCGGGGTCCCGCTCACACCCGGAGGCAGTGCGGGGCGTGAGGTCCTTCGCGTGGGATTCGGTAGATAGGCGTGTTGCCGATGTTCTTTGCCCCAGACCGGCTGATGCGGATACGGTTACTTCGTGCGGTGGACGATTGGTGTCTTGGCCATATTGGCGGTAGTCGCGGCCGTTGTGTTCTCCTGGCCCCATGAAGAGGAGGAGCCTTTCCTGTTCTCCTCGGAAGCACCCAATGTGGGCACAGGATCGCCGCCACTGCTGCCCCTCGAAGAACCGCTGGAGGCAACACTTTTCCTGGCCCACGGTGCCGGCGCTGTCGGCGATCCCTATCGATTCTGCCTGCTATCGGGCTCGGGACAAGGCCGACCATCATGTCTGTTCGACGTGTCGCTGGTCGGCGCCCAGGGAGAACTCGTTTCTGGCGATTGGTACCGGGTGACCGCTCGCTTCTCCGGCGCACCCGACGAGCGTGGGGAGGTAGTCGGCCAACTTGTGTCTAGCTCACCGCCAGATCGAGTCCGGTTGGCTGGACAGCCGCAGGTGCGCCAGTCACGATTCATCGAAACTTCCGAGGCGCTGTCGAATTGGGCGGTGGCTCACAAGGTCAGCGGTTACCTGCGAGCCGAAGGCGCCTATGTTTGGTACTTGAGCGATGAGGCCACCCAGGCAGCCAGGCGAGCGGGTCTTGGCCGGATCATCGCGGTCTGGGCTGATGGTGGGTGAAGGTGTGGTTCCTGAGCACGCCAGTAGGTCGTGAGTTGTTTCAATGCGTGTCGCCTGGCGCGCCCTCCTAACCCCGCTCCCTGGGCTCAAGCTACACGGCGAGCCTGCCGCAGTCTTCTTGTTGCCCCGGCGATATTTGGGCTTGAATTTCAGGCCACAGGTTTGCTGACTGGATGGCTGACACTGAAATTGGAGGGGTGCGAAAGGTGGCACTAGCGATCGTGGCCACCGCGCGTTGCAAGGCGGAAAGAGTTCGCCCCATCGGTGGTGGCAGGATTCAGGCATTGGTAGACAAGTCCAGACTCGCGAGGGCCAACGTCCTGGATAGTTTGCGCGACCGCGGGATCGTTGACGTTCCCGCCATCCACGGCCGCCTCATCTGGCAGCTCTGCCTGGCCGGATCGGTTGACCACCATTGTCCGTAGTCCGTTCTTGGTCATTCACCGCCAGACCGACAGCGCCGGTTGCGAACACGACATACACTTCGCTCATATCGACCTTTTATCGCCAAACCGGTCGCAAAGCCAGTCTGGGTCGGTCCCGGAGCCGAAACCGTCAATGACGCCTACGCGATCATGGTGACGGGCGACCATCATCTTTGCCAGGCCGCCCAACGACTCCACGTCAACCTCGCCCAGATCTGACCAGCCCGTGATGAGCAGCCCGTCGTAGCGCAGACCAAGCACGGCCGATGTCGAGAATGCGGAAATTTCTGATCATGCCAGGTGCGATACAGGCGGTCACGTTCGAGTGCCTCACCGACGCGGTTGCCGCTGACGTCCTCGAGGTCGGGTGCGACGACCAGCCGGTAGGCGCTCAGGTCCCAGGGGTGGTGGGGGATGAAGGCCCAGATGGTCTCGTGGTCGGTCGCGGTGGCGTCGCCGGGCACGGGCCGCCCGTCGCCCTCGTGGACGGTGAGCCGGTTGACGAGTAGGGCGGCGTCCATGGTGCGGTCGAAGGTGACCTGGAGCGGATCGGCCGAGAACAGTGCGGGGGTCGAGAGTCGCCAGGCCGCCGGGTCGAGAGGCGTTCGCTGGGCGGGTCCGACGCGGAAGGACCGGCGAAGCCCGGACGTGAGCGGGATCCCGGTGGCAGAGGGCCAGCCGGGCCGCACCGTCAAGATGTAATGGTCTTTCGGGCGTAGGGCCGGGCCGGCCTCGGGTCGGGTGTGGATGCCTCGCTTGGATGTGCCGGGGTCGAGCAGGAGGGTGAGGCGGGTGCTGTCGGGGCTCCACAGTTCGTGGCCGAGGTCGACGATCAGGGTGGAGGCGTCGCGGCCGTGGTCGTCGGTCAGGTCGACGTGCCTGTGGGCCTGCTGGCGTTGCATCGGCGCTGAGAACGTGACGTAGAGGCGGAGAATGTTCGCCGGGATCACCGGAGCGGTGGGGTGGATGGCGAGCACATGTGGAGCCGGCGCGGTGCCGGTCGGCGGTAGCGCGAAGGTTCCTGCGTGGTGGCCGCTGATGTGGACGTGATAGCGCTGTCCGCCGATGAACGGATAGAGCGGTTTGAACTCGATGCGGCTGCCGGCCCGGCGGTAGCGGCCTTGCACGGGTTGGGTACCCGGTTGCCCTTCGCGTTCGACGTGGACGGTCAGCATCAGGTCCGGTGCTGTGTTCGGATCGCCCCCGATACCCTCGACGACGACGGCTGCGCCCGGGGTCTGGGGGGCGTGGACCCGTACCGGGTCGTTCACACCGGTGCCGTGGCCGGCGGGGGTGGGAAGTCGAACTCCGACCAGATCTGGTCGAGCCGGATGGGTAGCGGGCCAGTGGGCAGCGACTCCAGGTGCAATGCGCCGGTCCGAGCGTCGCGGACGACTGCCACGAAGAAATGCTCGTCGAGCAACGCCAGGTGCAGCGCGGCGCCGACGAACATGACGGTCTTGCCGACCGGTCCCAGCGGCATCTGTGGGGAGAGGTCAGACATCCTGGGCGCCGGGGCGTTCTCGGGGGTGTAGGCGAGAGCGCGCTGCAGGCCGGCGACGGGAATAACCTGCGGGCCCCGGGCGGCGTTGGTAACGAACAGGTGGTCTTGTCCCTGCCACTGGTAGACGACCATGTGCAGCGGCTGACCGTTGCCCATGTCCCCGATGGTGCGGCCCGTCACCTGCGCCCCGTCCCGCAGGTCCGCGACAGGAAGTAGGACTATTGGGCTGCAGGTGTAGGCAGCGACGACGGTCGGTTCCCCGTCGATGGTCAGGATCTGCATGGCCCGGATCGGCGCACGGGTCTCGTAGCGGCCGTGCGAGGTGTGGTAGATCCGGATCTGGCTCTCAGCCGACGTTCCGTCGAACGGATAGCGCACCCGTCGCAGGGTGGAGGAGAACTCCTCGTTGGAGATCCCTGATACGAACAGCTCCCCCTCGTAGTGGACCATCGCCACGACGGTTAAGGCTCGCATGGGAAGCTGCGCCTTGGCGTGGTACTTCCCGGCCGCAGGTACCGGCCAGTCCCCGGCCCGGGAGCGGAACTGCTGGGTGCCGTCGGGCACGTTGGCGATCTCATGTGCGGAGCAAGGCAGCGCGGCGAGATCCAGGGCGGTGGGCATCCCGCGTCGATCCAGTTTCACCACCGCGGGACGGAACCCGAACTCGTCGCGGCGAGACACCGAGAAATAGACGTCGCGGCTCGCGGGGTGGACCGCCAATGCGTTGATGGTCACATCCGATGCTGCCGCGCCGAGCGTCTCACCGACCCGAGCGTCGATGTGGTCCACCTCTAGTGGTCCCCCGAGGGCGGTGGTGTCCTGACCGGTCTCGACCGCAAAGATCGTGCCGATCGTGTTGTCCGCGACGAAGAGTGTCCCCTCCGGCCCGAAGGTCATCGGTCCGGCATGGTGCATGATCGGGACCGTCATCTTTTCACCCTTCGTTTGGCACGGACGACCACGACAACTAATGAGGTTACTCTACATTATGGTAACCTCAGAAACGTGTCGAGAGCCGTCTCACCTACCCAGCGGAGGTGAGGTGTCGACGGCGCCCGCCGAGTCGTGACGCCCGCCGACCAGGCAGCGCCTTCGCCTGACCGCCGCGCCGCCGCCGATGGCCAGCGGGTCGCTGCGCTGCTCGTGTCGGTGATGCGCCTCGCCGGGCGTACCTCCTCGCGGGCTAAGACCGGACCGCTGTCCAACGCCCGCTACGAACTGCTGCACTCACTGGTGCACCACGGATCCGAGCCGATGGGCCAGGTGGCCCGGCGTCTTGGTGTAACCCCGCGGACAGTGACCGACATGGTCGACGCCCTGGAAACCGATGGGCTGGTGCGCCGGGTGCTCGACCCCGGCGACCGGCGGCTGCAGCTCCTCGAGATCACCCACTCGGGGCTCGAGGTGGCCAAGGCCGGTCGGCAGGCCCGCTTGGCCGAGATCGCCCGCCTTTTGGACCCGCTCTCCGCTGCCGAGCACGGCACCCTCGCCGAGCTGCTGGAGAAAATCACATCCGGTCCCGCCCCGCAGCGCTGAACCACGAGCGCCCGGCCGGCCAGGCTTATACACAGCCGGGACCGCAACCCTCCTCCCCGAAGCGGGTCGGTTCTGGGTGTTCCCGGCTGCGGCTCAAATACCCTCGCGTGCCCCATCACGCGACGGTGATCGGTGGGAGAACGCAAATCGAAGGGGAACTGGTTCTCAGGAGGCAGCTCCTAGGAAGACCTCCATGGCTGACCGTCAACCCTGTCGGATGAGCTCGACGTGAAGTTCGAGGTGAACCTCATTTGAAACGAGGAGTCCTCCGGCTTCGAGCGCCATGTTCCAGGTGAGGTCCCAGTCCTCGCGGTTGATCGTTCCGGTGGCCGAGAACACACTCCGGTCCTGGTCCCATGGATCCCGAATCCCTCCGACGAACTCGATTTCGAGGGTGAGCGGGTGGGTGACATTGCGGATGGTGAGGTCGCCGGTCATGGTTCCCTGATCGCTCTCCCAGGTCACTCGGGAGGATCGGAAACGAGCCTGTGGCCAGTTGACGACATCGAAGAAGTCGGCCGAGCGGAGGTGGTCGTCGCGGGTATGGTCGCCGCTAACGACACTTGTCATGTCGATGGTGGCCTCCACCGTCGAGGCCGCGGGATCATCGGCGATGACGACGGTTGCGTCGACACCAGTGAACCGGCCCCGCACCTTGGTCAGCATGAAGTGCCGACCCCAGAATCCCACCTCGGCGTGGCCGGCATCGACCTTCCACGTTCCGGCGACTGGGACTTCGGCGTTGCCGAGCCGTCTCAACAGCGCGCTCCCGATCTCGTTTCTGGTAGTCATGGTAAAAATCCTTCCTCGAGATATTACGTGCACATGCACGCATCTACCTCCCAGTGAAACCATGTGCATTCGCACGTTATTCCCGGCTATTCTCATTTCTCTCTGTGGCCCGACCGTCTGAGACCGCAGGCACCGACGCGTGGGAACTGCTCTTGCGCACTCACGCCGCTTTGGTGCCCGAGCTGGGGCGCCTGGTGGAGGACGCCACCGGGTTGCCACTGACGTGGTACGACGTGCTGTTGGAGCTCAACCGGGCGCCCGAACGTCGGCTCCGCATGACCGAATTGAGCGAGCAGGTGGTGTTGAGCCGTTCGCAGGTGAGCCGCCTGGTCGACGAGATGGTCGAAGGAGACCTGGTCACAAAGCAGCCCGACCCCGCCGACGGTCGCGCCACGCTTGCCTTGCTTACTGCTAAAGGACGAGGTGCGCTCCGCCGGGCCGGCCCGGTTTACCTGGAAGGTATAGAGCGGATGTTCTCGTCTCGTATTTCTCGCCCAGAAACCGAAGCAGTAACCCGAGCCCTCACCAGAGTCCTCGAGCAGCACCTATGAGCGACGCCAACCAGCTTCCTCCCGGCCTCCCGGAACCGGTCGACGATGGCGCCTGTGACCATTTGGTGGGTCTCGACCTTTCCGACGTGGGGCTCGAAGCAGTCGATGGACAGCCCTACTCCCTTCGGTCGAGCGCCGCCCGTTGGTTGGTCATCTACGTCTACCCGCGGACCGGTGGCGGAGATGTGGTCCTACCGGCCGACTGGGACCTGATCCCCGGAGCGCGGGGCTGCACTCCGCAAGCGTGCGCCTTCCGGGACCATCAGTCAGATCTTGAGGCCCTCGATGCCACCGTTTGGGGGGTCAGCGCTCAACCGATTCATGAGCAACGCGAGTTCGCCGAGCGTATGCACATTCGTTTTCCACTTCTCAACGACTCGTCTCTCTTTCTCGCCAAGGCGCCGATGCAACTCCCTACCTTCGTCGCCGACGGTCTCACGCTTTACAAGCGCGTCACCTTCATCGCCACACGGGCGAGCATTGTGCGGGTCTTCTACCCGGTGTTCCCACCCGACCGCAACGCCGTCGACGTCATCGCCTACCTGGCATCGCATCAATGATCAGCCTTTAAGTCACTCGCTCCCAAAACTCCCGCGCGCGGTCAGCGATCTGCTCCCAGCCTGGTTCTCGAATGGTGTAGTGGCTCCGGCCGGGGAACTCAACCAATTCCGTAACGGCCGGAGACACCTGGTGGCGACGATGGGTTCTCCTGACGAGAGCGGCGGGAACCGTTCGATCCGCCGACCCCGATATCAGGAGCAGAGGCGATCGAGTCGGGTTGTCATAGCGGATGGCGGTGGCGTGGTGGAACGGCGCCGTCGCCGCTTGGAAGAAGATCCGGCCCGGTGTCGGAATCACTTGGGTCTCATACTCGGTGGCCCGTTCCTCTGCGGGGAGTCCGTTGGCAAAGAACCGGTCGAAGTCTCGTCTCGACATGGTCAACAACTTATTCCAGAAGCCCCAGACCCTCAGCACTCCCTGCGAAGCCTTGAATGCCGCCAGGTTGGGAAACACCCCGCGCCCGGGCGCAGGGTGGATTGCCACTCCGGCCAGCCCGAAGCCGCGGTCGAGCAGTTGTTGGACGAAGAGGCCTCCGAAAGAGTGGCCGACTAGCACCACGTCAGAAAGCGGCCCGATCTGAGTGGCGAGATGGTCGATGATCTCTCCCACCCCGACTGATGCCAGCTGGGGGAGCGGGGCCTTTCGCAGCTCTTCGGGCGGTCGATCCTCATGTGGCCACGCCGGAACAAGGCAGCGGTAACCGCTCGCCTCAAATCGTTGGGCAAACCGGTCCCAAGACCCCGGCGACAACCAAGCACCATGGATCAGCACGACTGTCGCCGCAGCCACGACGGCCCTCCTTGTCCTCTGCGCCGGCCTTCTCCCCGAATATACTTGACGAGAATCGTGGTGTGATGTATCCATCATGCAACATGCCGGGCTCGAGTGACCAGATCTCGCAGGGACATAGGGAAAAACGAGTGGTGAGCGAGCGTCCTGGACTCGATCGCCTCGACGTCCGGTCCCTTCGTGATCGGGTCGTCAACGCCATCCGCGTCGGCATCATCCAAGGAAGCCTGAGGCCAGGCCAGAAAATTCCGGAGCAGGAACTGGCCACCCAACTGGGGGTGAGTCGAACTCCGATCAGGGAGGCGATCCGGATTCTCGAACAGCAAGGTCTGGTCGAGAGCAGACCCAAGAACGGAACCTATATCGCCGAAGTGGATTTCCGCGATGTTGTCAACGGGCTCCTGGTCAGAACGAGCCTCGAACAGCTGGCGGTGACCCAGATCCTTGACGCCATGGAGCCGGCGGCCTGGGAAGAACTTTGCGACCAACTCGATTCGATCGTTGATCGGATGGACGAGGCCGTCGGCCGGGGCGATCCGGTGGCAGCCGCCGAGCACGACATCAAGTTCCACACCACCTTGATCGAGGCGACCGAGAATCGTTATCTATCTCAGACCTGGGCATTGGTGGGACTTCCGTTTTTGATCTGGACGCCCGAGCGCGACATGTATCCGCAGACTCCCGCCGACTGGGCCGAGGGCTTCACCCGACGCCACCAGGAACTCGTCGGAGCTCTGCGGAGCCGCGATCGCGAGGTCTGCACGTCGGCGATCGCCGCCCATATTTCTTTGAAGGTCCACGACCTTGACCTTCATCGGGTTGAATACGAGCAGCAAGACACACGGCACGGTGAGAAAGGAATGGAGGAATCCTGATGGGCAACAACATCGATCGGCGAGCTTTCTTGAAGATGAGCGGAATGCTGGGGGCGGCTGCCGCAGTCGCCGCCTGTGCGCCCGCGGCGACGACGACCACGGTCGCCACAGGAGGCGCCACTGCAGCCACCACGGGAACGACGGGGGCGACTGGAACTACGTCGTCAGCCGCACTAAAGACACTTCGGTTCGCCATGAGCGGTGCGGCCACGTCGGCTGACACGGCCGATCCGGCGTTCAACAACACCTCGCATGATGGTCGGCTGATCTCGGCTACTTATGAGCAGCTTGCGCAATTCGACGAGGCGCTGGGGGCGATACCGGTGCTGGCGGAGTCGTGGGAGCCCGACGACAGCGGCAGCGTGTGGACCTTCAAGCTTCGCCCCGGTGTCGCCTGGCACAACGGCGACCAGCTCACGGCGGCCGACGTTGTCTACTCCTATCAGCGCCTGCTCGATCCAGCGGTTGCCTCTCCTGGCGCAGGCAATCTTTCCGGCCTTGACCCGGACGGAGTGGAGGCCATCGACGACCTCACGGTTCGCTTTTCCTTGCAGAGCGCCAACGTCGACTTTCCACTGGCGACGATTTTCCGGCAGGCCTATATCGTTCCCAACGGCGCCACCAACGCCGACCTGGCGGCGACTGCCATCGGGACCGGACCCTATATCGTTCGAGAGTTCACCCCGGGGGAGACACCAACGGTGTTTGAGCGAAATCCGAACTACTGGCAACAGGGTCTTCCAAAGCTCGATGTCCTCGAGCTGATCTCGATTCCAGAGGCGCCATCTCGAGTCGCCGCTCTCCAGGCAGGTCAGGTGGACGTTATCGAGGATCCGCCGTTCACCGAGCTCGCCGGTCTCGAACAGGGGGCCGAGACCACGATCGTCAGGCAGACTTTGGGGAACATGGAGCTCATCGCCATGGAGACCGACGAGCCTCCCTTCGATGACAATCGGGTGCGGCTGGCGATGAAATACGCCATGGATCGTCAGGGGATGCTCGACCTGGTCAACGGTGGGTATGGAACCCTGGTCAACGACATCCCCATCTCGGCCGCTCTCCAGTACGGAGTTCCGGGAGTACGGGAGCGCGATCTCGAGATGGCGCGACAGCTTCTGGCTGAGGCGGGGTACGGCGATGGGCTGGACGTATCGCTCAAAGTCTCGGACGTCCAAGCTCGTTTTGTCGACTTCGCCACCGTCTACCAGCAACAGGCGGCCGAAGCAGGGATCAATATCGAATTGGATATTCGGCCCGCCGATACCTACTGGGACACGGTGTGGTTGAAGGAACCGATGTACGTCAGCGCCTACATCGCCCGCCCGGCGGACGGGATGCTGGCTTTGCTCTACGCGTCGGATGCCGCCTGGAACGAGATCCACTGGTTCCGGCCCGAATGGGATGAGCTGCTGGCGACGGCCCGGGCCACGCTTGATGTCGGTGAGCGGACCAGCCTGTACCAGCAGGCGCAGCAGATGATTATCGACGAGGGTGGTCACCTGGTCCCCTACATGACCAACACCATCGACGCTGTCCGGCGTTCGGTGAGGGGATGGGTGCCGTCGGGGACACCGTTCCACAACTTCCTCAACATGGACATCACCGCCTGACCCATGCGGTACGTGCTGCGCCTGGTGCTGCCGCGGGCGCTGCTGGCGATCGTCACGATGGTGGTGGTATCCGCCACCATCTTTTGGGCAGTTGAACTCCTGCCCGGGGACGCGGCGACACGCCTCCTCGGGCAGGACGCCACTCCCGAACGGGTGACGGCGCTTCGTGAGATTCTCAAGCTTGACCAGCCGCCGATGGATCGGTATGTCGGTTGGCTCAGCGGTTTCGCTCGAGGTGATTGGGGTGAGTCGCTCGTTTCCGCCCTGCCATCGTCGGTAGCTTCGGCCGGAGGACGGCAATCTCGGCCGGTGGCAGACCTGGTGCTGCCGCGCCTGAACAACACCATGATCCTGGCTGCGGCCGCACTGATCCTTTACGTCCCGCTGAGCTTGTTCCTGGGGATCGTCACCGCCATCTACCGCGACCGCAAGCTGGTGTCCTGGCTGTCGGCTCTGATTCTCGTGGGGACAGCCATTCCCGAGTTTGTGATTGGGATCGTCTTGTTGTTGGTCTTTGCCGTCATTTTGCAGTGGTTCCCGCCTCTCTCATTGATCGACGATGCCCAGTCCTTTGGGCAGCTGGTTTCGATGCTGGTATTGCCGGCGGTGACCCTCACCCTGGCGATGACCGCCTACGCGGTGAGGATGATGCAAACCAGCGTGATGGCGGTTCTGGAGTCCGACTACGTGCGCCTCGCCACCTTGAAGGGGCTGTCGCGGCGGCGAGTGATCTGGCGCCACGTTCTCCCCAACGCCATCGGGCCGGCCCTCCGGGTGACGGTGCTCAACATGGCCTGGCTGATCGGCGGGGTGGTGCTGGTCGAAGTCATCTTCAGTTTCCCGGGCCTGGGACGCCAGTTGATCGACTCGATCAAGCTTCTCGACACTCCGGTCATAGAAGCGATCGCCATGATCCTGGCGGTCGTCTACATCGTCGCCAACCTGGGAGCCGACCTCATCGCCGGCTTCCTCAATCCACGGTTGCGCACGACTTGACACAGCACGCGCTGGAGCAGGTAACAGGGGAGCTGGCTACTCGGCGAGCCTCCGGAGGAGTGCGACGGGCTTGGGAGACGATGCGGGCGTTGCCCGCTCCCTACATGGTCGCCGCGGTGGTGCTGCTGCTGCATCTGATCGTGGCCATCACCGGACCGCTCTGGGCACCCTTCGACCCGGTGAAGCTGTCGGCAGGTCCGCCCTTCTCGTCGCTGTCCTTCGACCACTTGCTGGGAACCGACAACTTCGGACGAGATGTGTTCAGCCGGGTCGTCCACGGGGAGCGGGTAGTGCTCACGCTGGCGCTGTCTGCTTCCGGACTAGCAGTTCTCGTCGGAGCCTCGCTTGGGGTGATCCTCGCCTATCTGCGGAGCTGGGTCGACGAGACGGTGATGCGAGTCGTTGACCTCCTTCTCACCATTCCTCCGTTGATTCTTTCGTTGTTGCTGTTGAGCGCCCTCGGATCGGGCTATGCGATCATGATCGGCACCGTCGCCTTCTTCTTCGCGCTCCGCGTCGTGACTGTGATCCGGGCCGCGGCACTCAATGTGGTCACCGAAGACTTCGTCACGGCCGCCCGCCTGCGGGGAGAGTCGGCGTGGTCGGTCGCCCGGCGCGAGGTCCTTCCCAACGTGATGTCGACCGTGCTCGTCGAGTTCTCCCTACGCACGGGCTACGCCGTGCTCTTCATCGGCGGGCTCAGCTTTCTCGGGTTTGGAGCCGCCCCCCCGACACCCGAATGGGGGCTCATGATCAGCGAGGCCCGTCCCTATGTCACCAACGCCCCCTGGATCGTGCTCGCTCCCTCGCTCGCGCTGGCCTCACTCGTGGTGTCCCTGAGCCTCTTCACGGAAGCCATCAGCGAAGCGGTCGGACTCGGTTCGACGCGGGTGCGTGACGTGTGACCACCTCGAGCTCGGCGGTGGTTGAAGTCGGCGATCTCTCCGTCGACTACCAGGAGCGGCGCCGCTGGACCAATGTTGTCAAGAACGTTTCCTTTGCGATCGAGCCGGGGGAGACGCTGGGTTTGGCTGGCGAGTCAGGCAGCGGGAAGACAACCACCGCCTACTCCCTTTTCGCCTACCAACGGCCCGGCAGCCGGATACAGACGGGAACGGTCCGCTTCGAAGGAACGGACCTTCTGACCCTCGACGAGCGCCGGCTCCGCCATCTGCGTGGTTCGCGCATCTGCATGGTGCCCCAAAACCCGGCCAGCAGCCTGACCCCATCGATGCGGATCGGCCACCAGGTCGTGGAGGCCCTGGAAGCCCACGAGGTCACCTCGAGCGGGCGGGCAGCCGAGACGCGGACCGTCGAGCTGTTTGACCAGGTGGGCTTGCCCCAACCGCTGGCCATGTTCAAGCGCTATCCCCATCAGCTCAGCGGAGGACAACAGCAGCGAGTGGTTATCGCCCTCGCTCTCGCCTGCCGTCCGAAATTGCTGGTCTTGGACGAGCCCACCACCGCCCTCGATGTCACCACCCAGGCCCGAATCCTCAGGTTGCTGGCGCGGCTACGCGATGAACACGGTATGGCCATGCTGTACGTGACGCACAACCTCGGAGTGCTCGCTCAGATCTGCGATCGGGTGGCCGTCATGTACGCGGGCGAGCTGGTGGAGACCGCGCCCACGGCCGAGCTCTTTGCCAACCCCCGCCATCCCTATACCAAGGGCCTGATCGCCGCGGTGCCGCGACTAAAAGTGCCACCGGGAGGTGCTGGGCAACTCCGCGGGCTCTTGCGGCGGGACCAGCTTCCTCCCGGTTGTCGCTTCGCTCCACGTTGCGACTATGCCGATCCCGAGTGTTTCACAATGTCCCAGAGCCTGAGCCCCGCCGGCGAGCGTCACTCGGTGGCTTGCTGGCTCTGGAAAGAGATCGCCTCGGGCCAGCGGCGTCCGCAGGCGGAGACTTCGGCAGGGGCCGCATGACCGCTCCGTTGTTGGAAGTCGATGACATCGACGTCACCTATGGCGGCCGCGGGCTTTTCCGCCGCCATCGACCGCTGCCAACCGTCCTCGACGCCTCCCTTGTGGTCCGACGGGCTGAAACGGTGGCATTGGTCGGTGAGAGTGGGAGCGGGAAGACGACCATCGCCCGCGTCGTGGCGGGCTTGCACCGGCCCTCGCGGGGGCAAGTCAGATTCGAAGGTACTGATATCACCATGCCGGTCGAGGACCGCTCCCGAGAGCTCCATCGCCAGATCCAATACGTGTTTCAGAATCCCGACGCCTCGCTCAATCCCCGCCGGCGGATCTCGCAGATCCTCGGGCGACCGCTCGAGATGTTCTTCGACCTCAAAGGTGCGGCGAGAGCTCGCCGGGTTCAGGAGTTGCTCGCTGCGGTCCACCTCCCGCCCGGTTATGCGAACCGCTTCCCCGGCCAGCTCAGCGGCGGCGAACGGCAGCGGGTGGCGATCGCCCGCGCCTTGGCCGCCAAACCAAAGTTGATCGTGTGCGACGAGGTGGTTTCCGCCCTCGATGTGTCGGTCCAGGCCAACATCCTGGCGCTGCTGGCCGAGCTGCAGGCCTCCGAAGGGATCGCCTATTTTTTCATCACCCATGATCTGGCGATCGTGCGGTGGCTGGCCCACCATGTCTATGTCCTCTACCTGGGGCGGATTCTGGAGGCGGGCACGCCCGAGGAGATCTTCGCTCCCCCCTACCAGCCTTACACAGCCATGCTCCTCGAGTCGGTGCCCGAACCGGATCCCACCGGCCCGCTTCTCCTGGCCCAGGAACCTACCGTCACCTCGACGGCTCCTCCCCGCCGCGAAGGTTGCCCGTTCACGCCTCGCTGTCCCCATCGGCTCGAGAACATATGCGATCGGGAACCGCCACCTCACCAGCGGCTGGGCGAAACCCAAGAAATCTGGTGCCAGGTGCCGGCGGACGAGCTGGCACGTCGTCAATCGGTTGTCGTGAGCTGACTTGAACACGTCATCCATCGTCTTTCGAGAAGTCGATCGCTACAACTCCCATCCATTCATCACCCGTTTGGCTGATGGTGACTGGCTGGTGGCCTTCAGCTCGGGGCCGGCGCGGATTCCCGTCCGCCACCCACCCGATGAGCCCGAGTTCGTCAACTTTCTCATTAGGTCCGTGGATCAAGGTCAGAGTTGGTCGGAGCCGGTACAAGTCCCCGGGAAGGAGTGGCACGGCGTCGAGAACCCGGGTCTGGCCCAGATCAGCAGCGGCGAGGTGCTGCTCAACCAGTGGCAGTACCGCTGGTTGCCCATCGACGAGGGCAAGGGCCTCAACGATGCCGCCTTCGAGCGGTGTTACTGGTTCGATCCCGCCCGGAAGAGATGGGTCCCGATTAGAGGCGAGTCGGACCTCGATCGACATCCGTTCCCATACCTGCGAGCCGACGATGGCGCCTTTGTCCACATCAGCGACGACGGCGGCGTCACTTGGTCCTACTCGGTTCAAATCGACATCGCCCCGTATCTGGGTGCCTTCAGCCCGAAGGGCGCCATCGAGCTAGCCGATGGCACTGTCGTGCTGGCATTGGGAAGCCAGGACCACGATCCCCTCGCCGCCAATTTCGTCGTGCGATCAGAGGATCGGGGACGGAGCTGGGGCAAACCCATTGAGGCGGCCAGGTTTCCAGGGCTGGTGTTCTCGGAACCGTCGGTCGCCGCCACCTCCTCGGGACGTCTGCTCCTCATTTCGAGGGAAGAATCCACCGGATTTATCCATCAGAGTGATTCCGACGACAGCGGATTCACCTGGTCGGCACCGCGCCGGCTTTCGCTTTGGGGATACCCGGCTCATTGCATCCGGCTGGGGGATGGTCGCATGCTCATGGTTTACGGGCACCGGCGCTCGCCCTACGGCATCAGGTCAGCGGTCAGCTCTGACGAAGGCGAGACGTGGGGTGAAGAACTTCTGATCCGAGATGACCTCGCCGGTAGCGACAACGGGTTGAACTTGGGCTATCCAGCGGTGATCGAGTATGAGCCCGGAAAACTCTTCACCGTCTATTACGGCGAGCACGACGGTGCTATTTGCATCGAGGGATCATGGTTTGAGGCTTGAAATCGCCAGCTCAGAAATAGGAGGAGCGATGGAGTGGGCACAGGCGAGAAGCTTGGTGCGAGGTTGTTATGTCACGATCCCGACGATGTTTCAGGAACCCGACCTGGAAGTGGATCTCGCTGCCATCCGTCGTCACGTGAGCTTTCTCGTCGAAGGTGGAATTCGAAACGGCACGGGCCTGGTCCTGGCCGGGGGTGCTGCCGGCGATTTTTCGACGATGACCCTGGAGGAACGGATTCGAGTCGCCGAGGCTGTGGTCGCGGCGGCCGATGGCCGGGTCCCGGTGGTGATGGGAGCCCAGACCACCAGTACCCGCGATCTCGTCGACCTCGCCATTGGCGCCGCAAAGGTCGGGGCCGAGCTCATCCAAATCTCGCCCCCGTACTACTTCGCCCACACCGAGGACGACTTCTTTGAATATGTGCAGGCAGCCGCCGACGCAGCCG
Source organism: Acidimicrobiia bacterium (assembly GCA_050741915.1). Taxonomy (GTDB): domain Bacteria; phylum Actinomycetota; class Acidimicrobiia; order Spongiisociales; family ZC4RG35; genus JACCTH01. The sequence continues at coordinate 273 of JBOGEX010000147.1, read as the reverse complement.
AGGTGGGGATCATCGTCTACAACACCCATTGGACGAGTTACGGAGTGTCCACCGCCATGGTGGAGCGCCTGGCGACCATCCCCAACGTCGTCGGATTGAAGTGGAGCACGCCCGATAGTGGCTTTATGGAATTCGAGCAGGCGTTATCGAGGTTCGCTGACCGTCTCGCGGTGATCGACAACCAACTTCGCTTCACCACCAGTCACATGCTCGGGGCCAGCGCCATCGAAGTCCATGTCTGCAACTACTGGCCGCAGTGGGGGGTCCGTCTCT
>JBOGEX010000146.1:0-20873 GCA_050741915.1 Acidimicrobiia bacterium | reverse complement strand
TCATCTGGTCGGTGCCTCAATCGGAAACCTCTGGGCCCTGCGTTTCGCAGAGCACCGTCCAGATCGGGTTGAGAAGATCGTGCTCATAGGAGGCGGGCCCAACCGCGAGATCCCGGTGCCGACCTTTATCAAGCTGCTGGCCTCGCCGATTGGGAACGTCATCGTCCGGCTTCCGATGAGGCAGAAGATGATGCAATCTCAGTTGCGGGCCATAGGCCACGGTCCGAGCCTCGATCAGGGTCGAATGGGCGACTTCGTCGATTGGCGGCTGACGTTTGTAAATAACACCGCCTCGATGCGACATGAGCGGGCCATGATCAAGGCCTTGCTCGACGGGGGGGCCTTTCGTTCCGGCGTCACCTTCGGCGAGGCAGAGCTCAAAGAAGTCGACCGGCCGACCTTGATGATCTTTGGAACCGCCGACCCCACTGGCACCGTTGATGTCTGGAAGCGTTTCGTTGGGCAACTGCCACGCGGCGAGTTGCGGTCGCTGGACGGCAAAGGGCACATGCCGTGGTGGGATGACCCCTCGGCAGTCGGCGACGAGGTGAATCCTTTTCTAAAAGGTTCCTGAGCCCGACAGTCGGGGAGTGGTTTCGTGCTGGCGGATCCAGGCCATCAGGAGAGCCAAGGCGATGCCGGTGTAAACGAGACCGGCTGGAACCCACATGATCACTCCCGCCAGCTGTTGATCGGCGAGCGGTTCGAGACCATAAGCCTGGGTCGTTGCGCCGTAGACCCAGTACCAGGGGCTCTCGGCGAAGGTCAAGAGGACCGATAGAAAAACGCTCTGCAAAGCCATCGCAAAGACCAGCAGTACGCCGAGGCCGGTCGGTTGGGCCTTGCCGATGCCGACCTTCCCCCACAAGAGAGCCGCCGTCCCGAGAAAGGTGACATGCTCGAGGCCGTGCATGATCGGGTTGACGACCGCAGCCTGATAGGGGCCGGGTGCATGCCAGAACCAGATCGTGACCGTGTGCAAGAGCCAGGCCGCCGTGGGGGAAAGCCACCGGCTGGCGACTGCTCCCGGCAACACGACGGCGAGGAGCGGTCCCGCCACCAGGATGAGGAGAAGGTGCTGGACCATGTGCGCCGAGGCGAGCGAGTGCGCCATTCCTTCTAGCGGGGAGAAGAGGGCGATGCCGATCACGAGCAGGGCGATCCCGAGGGCACGACCAGAGGTCAGCACGGTCGGAAGAACAACGCCGGCAGCCCGACGAAGACGGTGGCGATGAAGAAGGAGACACCGAGGATCGCCCCGGCCAAGACCAGACTCTGATGAGGCGAGTCGAGGTTCGCCTGCCGGAAGGCGCTGACCATGAACCAAACCACCGCCGTCGCACTCAGGACAGTCAGGGCGATGGTGATCAACGAGAGCGTTGGCACGTCGGCGGTTGCGGTGAAGGCGAGCGAGGAAACACAGGCAGCCTCGGCGATCAGATAAACGACCCAAAAGAAGAGATACCAGATCACCGGCCCGGCGAGGAAGAGGACGACCCATCGGTCCCGCTGTGGGCGCGGTCGCTGTCCGCTCGGGTGCGTCATTGGTCTGCTCCCCAGTATGGGAGCGCCCAAGTTCTATCGACCAGATGTCGAGACATCGGCGAGGTAGCGGGTGAGGTGAGAACCGTCATTCTCGGCGACCTCGTATAGCGCTCGTCGAGTAACTTGTGCTTCGGTTCGGAGTCTGATGAGGGATCAATTGGGAGGAGGTGGCTCGGACTGATTTGAGAGACTCAAACGCTTCGCTCGACCAATCGACCAACAAGGGAGGAGTGATCTGTGACGCGGAAACTGATTCTGTTCACAGCAGGGGTAGTGGCAATGACAGTTCTCGGGCTCGGCGTGGCCGCAGCTCAAGGCACGAAGACGATCCGAACCATGGGAGACGAGGTCCTGAAACCCAACGTCAGCGTTCATGCGACGTTGCGTTTTTCGCCGGGTCCGCTCACAGTGGGGCCGGGAGACTCGGTGACATGGGTGGGTGAAGACAAATCCGGTGCCCCTCACACCGTGACGCTTACCAGAGATCCAGACGAGCTCGTCAAGACTTTCTCGGACTTCTTGCTGGGGACGTGTCCCGCATGCGACGCCGTGATCGGGGCGGCCCTCGGTGGACATTTCCCAATTGCGGGACCGCCGGTTCTGGAGCTTAGAACCGGAGATGGTTTCGGTGACGATGGTGATTCGTTTCTCTTTGGAAACGGTTTTCCGAACAGCAACACCCAAACCCTCACCAACGTCACCTCGGGAGAAACCATCTACTACTTCTGCGCCATCCACTCTTGGATGCAAGGAACGATCGAGGTAAAGGGCTGACCGTTCGAGCTCCCTTCCCTCGTTCTCCGCGCGTAGACCGGCAGTGGAACTGCCGGTCTACCTCATAAAAACGGTGTTTGGACGGGGTCATGTCAGGTACGGCGTCAGATAGAGGACGCCGAAGCCGACCGCCGAGACCACGACGGTGGCGAGCCAGAAGCGGACCACATTTTCGACCGGGGCGTGGCGGCGGGCGGTGTACTCGCCCCGCCAGGTCCAGGAGATGGTAAGGAGGCCCATCACTACCGCCGCTCCCGCAACGACGAGGACGAAGCCCCCGACCGTGTAGAAGATCGAGCCGTAGGCGTGGGTCTTCGAATCGAAGGGAAGAGAGCCGAGCGCGTACGACTGGAGCACTCCCGCCCCGGTCAACAGCAGGGTGGCCGCCCCGGTTCCCAGCAAGAGGCCTCTGCGGCTTTCCTTTCGAATCGCGGCGCGAGCGCGACTGATGGCCAGCCCGCTGATCACCACCAACGCCACCGCCACCGACGGCAACGCGAGGTCGGGGATGGCCATCCCGGCCGGGGGCCAGTCGGGGTTCTCGATCATCAGGTAGAAGTAGGAGAGGAGGAGGCTCGTAAAGGCGATGGCGACGAACAGCACGATCAGACCCATCCCCCATTTCGCCACCGCCAGGCTTCCCCCCACCCGCACCGGGATGCCGTGCTCATTCTCGAACTCAACCTCTTCCCGTTCGGTGATCGGAGCCTCTCGGGGGCGGTTCCAGAGGATGACCCCGACCAGCACGATCACCGCTCCGACGAGTGCTCCCCAGCGCTGCTTGAAAAGTTCGGCGGCAAAGATGGCGACCGTCCCGCAGGCGGCGACGAAGGGCCAGATCGAGGGATCGGCCACTCGGAAGATTTCCTCCGGTCTGGCTGTGGCCGTTCCCGTCACCAAAGCCGCTCGCCAGCGCAACGGCCACATCGAAAGCGCCCGGACCAACCGTTCGTCGTCGCCCCGGTGGAGCTCCGTTTGGTCCCAGAGCGGGTGACGGCTCTCGACGATCGGCGGCACCGACCAACTGTGCTGCAGCGGGGGAGAGCTCACCGCCCATTCCAGGGTGTCCCCTCCCCAGGGATTGTTCCCCGCCACCTTGCCCCGGTAGTGGCTGTAGACCAAGTTCCAGATGAACACCGTGATTCCGGCCACGATGATGAACACACCGATCGTCGATATGAGGTTGTACGTCTCCCACCCCAGCCCCTCCGGGTAGGTGTAAATCCGTCGCGGCATGCCCATCAGCCCGACGATGTGCATCGGAAAGAAAGTGACGTTAACGCCGACGAAGAGCAGCCAGAAGTTCCACTTCCCGAGTGTCTCGTTCAACAGCCTCCCGGTGTACTTCGGCAGCCAGTGATAAACGCCGGCAAAGATCGGAAAGGCCACCCCGCCAATAAGGACGTAATGAAGGTGGGCGACGACGAAGTAGGAGTCGTGGGCCTGGAGGTCGAAGGGGACCGAGGCCACCATCACTCCGGTGATGCCGCCAATCACGAATAAGAACAGAAAGCCGAGCACGAACAAGAACGGTGTGTTCCACGCCGGCCGCCCCTCCCAGATCGTGGCCAGAAAGGCAAACATCTGGATGCCGGCCGGTATGGCGATCGCCATCGAGGCGGCGGCGAAAAATCCTAGGACGATCGGTGCAAGACCGGTGGCGAACATGTGGTGCGCCCAGAGGCCAAAGGAGAGAAAGCCGATCGCCACGAGCGAGGCCACGATCCACGGGTAGCCGACGATCTTTCTTCGCACGAACACCGGCAGCACCATCGAAACGATTCCGGTGGCAGGGAGGAACTGGATGTAGACCTCGGGGTGGCCGAAGATCCAGAAGAGGTGCTGCCAGAGGAGTGAGCTTCCTCCGGCTTCTGGGTTGAAGAACTGGGTGCCAAAGCCGCGGTCGAGCTCAAGGAGGAGGCTGCCAATGATGAGCGGGGTGAAGGCGAAGAGGATCATGAAAGCCGTCACCAGCATCGCCCAGGCGAAAAGCGGCATCCGAGCCAGGGTCATGCCCGGTGCCCGCACCTTCATGATCCCGATGATGATTTCGATGGCGGCGGCGATCGCTCCCACTTCGGCCACACCCAGACCCAGCACCCATACATCGATGGCCAGGTCGGGGGAGAAGATTGGGCCCGAAAGCGGGGTGTATGCGAACCAGCCGGCATCGGGGACGGCGGAGAAGAGCGTGCCCGAGTAGTAGAGCAGCCCGCCCATCAAGAACGTGAAGTACGAGTAGGCACCGAGGCGGGGGAAGGGCATCTCCCGGGCGCCGAGGAGGAGAGGGAGCATAAGGATGGCGAAGCCTTCGAAGATCGGGAGGATCACCAAGAACATGGTCACCGAGCCGTGGTTGGTGAAGAGCTCGCTATAGGTCTGGGCGCTGACCAGGGTGTTGTTGGGGAAGGCCAGTTGCATCCGCATCACCACCGAGTCGACCGATCCGCCGAGAATTAGGAAGAAGAAACCGGTGAGGATGAGCCGCTTGCCGATGGCGTCGTTCTGCACCGCCTTCAACTTGCCCCAGAGTCCGGGCGGGTCGTCCCAGAGCTCGTTGAGGATCGGGTCGGTGACGACCGTGGCCGCCGTGGGGTAGCGATCGTCCGGCTCGGGGATGCGATCACTCATTCCAGGCTCTCGAGGTACGCGATGAGATCGGCCAGGTCGGCCTCGCTCAGCTCCGCCGCTTCCATCTCGACCCCCTCTTTGACCTCCTGGGGATCGCGGACCCATCTCGTCAGGTGTTCGGTGCTGTTGGGGATCGTTCCGGCCGCCAGGGTCGAGCGGGAGGCGACGTGGGTGAGGTCGGGTCCCCTTGTGCCGCTCGCCGAGGTGCCGCCAATCGTATGGCAATCGGGACACGCGGCCCGGAGGAATATCTCTTGGCCGGTCGTCTCTTCCGTTGACTCGGCGGCTGGCTCGGCTTGGAGGCGAGCCCACTCGTCGAACTCATCCTCCGCCACGACGAATGCCGTCAGCGCCATCTTGGCGTGCTGGAGACCGCAGAACTCGGCACAAACGCCGCGATAGGTGCCGGGCGCGGACGCCGAGAACGACATGGTGTTGGTCTTGTCCGGGAGCAGGTCGATCTTGCCTGCTAGGGAGGGGATCCAGAAGCTGTGGATGACGTCGACCGAGCGGACCCGGAGGAGGATGGGCCGGTCAACCGGGAGATGGATCTCGTTGGCCGTGGTCACTCCGAGATCGGGGTAGCGAACCTCCCACCAGAACTGGTGGCCGTCTATCTCGATCACGAGGTCGTCCTCGGACGGCTGGTTGGCCAGGCGCGTCATCGCCACCAGGGTGAAACCGAGCACCAGCGAGACGACAACGAGTGGCATCACCAGCCCCCCGCCCAGCAACCAACCCCGCTCACTTGCCCGCCCTGCTGGGCCGCGCCAGAGGCCTCGCACAAGGAGAACGGTGAAAAGCAGAAAGACCGCGCCGCCGAGGGCCAGCATCAGCCACCACAGCCTTGCCATCTCTACAGCCACCGGCCCCTGCGGATCCAAGCTGCCGGCGACGAGTCCCCTCATCGGCATCTCCAGCCGAGTGTATGAATGGAGCCTGGTTAGCGCGGGCTTGAGGCGTTCGGTGGGCTGCACGCGTCGGTTTCGCGGGGTTGTAACCCAGGGTTCGCAGAAAGGGGCACAATGCACCCGGTGAACCTGCAAGCCCAGCAAGTCAGACGGATCTATCTCCTGTTGACGCTCTTGACCACCCTGGCCTCATCGTTCATCTGGGGCATCAACACCCTATTTCTTTTGTCAGCCGGCCTGACCAATACCCAGGCCTTCACCGTCAATGCTTTCTACGCCGCCGGCGCCTTCATCTTCGAGGTTCCCACCGGCGTCCTAGCCGACACCCGCGGTCGCCGTGCTTCATACTTGTGGGGAACGCTCACCCTGCTCTTCTCGACGCTCCTCTATTTGTGGATGTGGCAGACCCAGGCGCCGGTCTGGGGTTGGGCGATCGCCTCAGTGCTTCTTGGCCTCGGATTTACCTTCTTCTCGGGGGCGACCGCGGCCTGGCTCGTCGATGCCCTCAACTCCACCGGCTACGACGGAGGGCTGGAAGAGGTCTTCGCCCGCGGACAGGTGGTCTCGGGAGCGGCGATGTTGGTGGGAGCGGTCGCCGGTGGGTTTGTGGCCCAAGTCAGCTCGCTCGCCGTGCCCTACATCGCCCGGGCGGGATTGCTCGGACTGACCTTCCTCGTCGCCTTCCGCTCCATGCACGATCTCGGTTTCACCCGCATGGACAAGAGCAACGTCGTTGCGGAGGTGAAGACGGTCTTGACCGAATCTGCTCGGACCGGCTTTGGGAACCCCAATCTCAGATGGCTGGTCCTGTCGTCGTTCTTCCTCTCCGGGGTGGGCCTCTACGGCTTCTACGCCATGCAGCCTCTCTTGCTCGAGCTCTACGGCGATGAGTCCGCGTTCGGTCTTGCCGGCCTGGCCGCGGCTGTCTTCGCCGGGGCGCAGATCCTCGGTGGCGTGGTTGTCCCCTGGATCCAGAAGATCTTCTCTCGTCGCACCACGGCCATCCTTGTCGGGACGACGCTGGCGACGATCGCTCTCGTATTGATCGGGCTCGGCGACAGCTTCTGGTTGGTCGCAACAGCATTGGTCGCCTGGGCCTTCTTTTTCTCGGCCATCCTCCCGGTTCGCCAGGCTTTCCTCAACGGCTGCATACCCTCTTCTCAGCGGGCGACAGTTCTCTCCCTCGACGCGCTGGTCGGCTCAGCCGGCGGAGCAGCCACTCAACCGATTCTAGGTCGGGTGGCCGACAGCCGCGGTTATGGAGCGTCGTATTTGGTGGGGGCGGCGATTCATGCGGTGGCTCTTCCATTCATCTTCCTGGCTCGGCGTCAGGACGCCGTCGGCGAGCAAGCAGAAGAAGCCTTGGCCCCCACCCCAGAGTTAGCCCTCGCCACCGTTCCTCCCCGCTGCTAGACGACGTCCTATCAAGGCCTATGGCGGGCTGGACGTCTCCTCTATGTCGGATTCCACCGCCTCCAGCCTGGCCACATCGAATGCCGACATCACGGTCGCCCCGATGCTCAAGAACCCGGCTGCAAACGCCAACAGGATCGCCCACGTGATGTCCTCCCGGGACGGGGTGATTCCGCCCAGGATCCACGGGAGGAGCACCAAAGACACCGCCAGGGCCGTGGTAACCATCTCGTTGACGAAAAGTCCTCTTGACCTCGTGACCCTCGCTACTCCGCGGACCCGAACGACGCTGTCGACATTGGCGAGGAGGAGGAGGATACTTAGCACGACGAGAAGCAATCGCGCCCACACTTCGTCCAGCGCGACCAGGGAAAGCGACAGTCCGATGGGGAAGGCGAACACAATAAGCGTGATCCTCGTGCCCGAACGAAGATACGGTTCGAAGATCTCTCTCGCGCGACCCGACTGGCGTAAACCTGTCTCGACATAGAAGAAGACCCCTACGAGGAATAGCCCGATCAAGCTGGCTGAGACCCCGGCGATGTTAAGGAGGAATGAGTCCGACACCGGTCGCATGGCCCCGGCAGCATATTTCGCCCTCCCGTAGCGTGGATTGTGGGGCGCGGAGGTCATCACCCTGCGCATGAACGGGATACCAATCGTTGAGAGTCGAAAACAAACCCTCGGGGGTTACCGAGGTGGTGTTCGACAATCCCGAACGGCTCAACTCCATCGATGTCGACGGACATCGGGAGCTGACCTACGTCTGGCCCGATCTCGACGCCGACCCCGACACCAAGGTCATTCTCCTGCGCGCCGAAGGCCGCGCCTTTTCGGCCGGCGGTGACTTCAGCCTGATCGAGGCGATGATGAATGACCCCGAAGTCCATCGCCGCACCCTGCGGGAGGCGCGGGAGTTGGTTCGCAACATCATCGAATGCTCGAAGCCGATCGTTTCCGCCATCAACGGTGCTGCCGTCGGGGCCGGATTGGCGGCGGCATTGTTAGCCGACATCCCCATCGCCGGACGCTCGGCTCGGATCCTGGACGGTCACACGACCCTCGGTGTCGCCGCCGGCGATCACGCCGTTGTGATCTGGCCGCTGTTGGTAGGGATGGCCAAGGCGAAGTATCACCTTCTCACCAACGAGCCTATCGATGGGGTCGAGGCCGAGCGGCTCGGACTGGTGGCGAAAGTGGTCGACGACGACCATCTGCTCGAGGAGGCACGCAAGATTGCCGGCCGACTCGCCTCTGGTCCCGCCGAGGCGCTGTCTTGGACCAAGCACACGCTCAACCATTGGCTGCGCTCGGCCTACCCCGCCTTTGATGCCTCGGTGGCCTATGAGCTTCTCAGCTTTCTCGGACCCGACCCTCGGTAGTGGGTCAGTTTGAACCCTCCCGGAGAGGTCCGGGGTAGATTTCTCACCTGGTGGATAGGCAGACCATCGTTGCGGAGATCAGACGGTCAGCGGCTGAGAATGGCGGCCGGCCTCCCGGAAAGATGAAGTTCTACCGGGTCACGGGCATCAAGGAGTCTGACTGGTCGGGTCGCTATTGGGCAAGGTGGTCGGATGCACTTGCTGAGGCGGGGTATCCGCCAAATGCATTGCAGGGGCCGCTTGACGAACTCGACCTTCTCCGCAGTTTGGTCGAGGCTATCGACTCGCTTGGCAAGTGGCCGACTTCTGCCGAACTCCGGCTCTACGGTCGGTCTGTGGCAGACTTCCCAAGTCACAACACATTTCGTCGCCTAGGGTCCAAGCTGTCACAAGCAAGGGCGATACTCACTCATAGCGACGAGCTAGGGACGCCGACTCAAGTGCTAGCGATCTGTGAAGCCATTACTGCCAGTTATGTCGAAAACTCAGAACCAAGCGATCGCCCAACGGCGCGCCCGAAGGGCTCGGTCTATCTGGTGAGGTCGGGGCGTTTTCACAAGATCGGCCATGCCAATGACACGGCTCGCAGGGCGTACGAACTGCGACTGTTGCTTCCTGAGAAAGTCATCGTCGTCCATCAGATCGAAACCGATGACCCTGTTGGAATCGAGGCCTATTGGCACCGCCGCTTGGCTGATCGACGCGCTAATGGCGAATGGTTCTCACTGACGGCTGATGACATCGCCGCGTTCAAAGCACGGAAGAGCATGTAGCTTTAATCGAGAAGGCCCGCGATATCCCAAACAGTCCACGGATTCTCGGCCTTGCCTGCCGCCATTGCCGGGGTGACGCTCTTGCCGAGAGTCTTGTGGGGCCTCGCGAAGTTGTAATGCATGTAGTGCAGGCTGACCGCATGGGCCAGGTTCTCGACCTTCTTCGAGAATCCGTTGGTCAGCCGGGTGAACCGTCGCATGCCCATTCGCATGGTCAGGTTCTGACGCTCCACGTAGGACGTGCTGACCTTCTCCGGGTCAGGGTTGCCCATGATCACTCGACCTTCGACGCCTGTGACAACGGCGGGTGAGTAGCGGCGCTGATCTTCGGTGTTTCCGCCGTACAGTTTGTGAAGGACGGCATAGTCCGCCCTTCCACGCATGAGTGCATCGACCACGGTGAGGTAAAGATTTAAGCCGTCCGTCGTCAGTTGGATACGACCCTTGAGCCGTGAGCGCAGATCGGCGATGAAGGTGTAGGCGTCAGTCAAGTTTCGTTCCCCAACTAGCCAAAACGGTACGAGCTTGGTTTCGGCGTCGATAGCTACCCAGGTCCAAACGTCGCCGTACCCGGGAGTGCCCTTGAACTCCTCGGGAACGTTCTTTTGCTTGGCGTAGCAAAACGACCAAATCTCATCGGATTCGATCCGCTTGCAATCAAGATTCTGGAAGGCCTTGTCCTGATAGTCGGCGCAGGCCTTGCCTAGATCGACCAAGAGCTTTACGACTGTGTTCTTTGCCGCGCCAGTAACCCGAACCGTGGCACGAATCGACATGCCCTCAACTAGGCATGAAATAACCTGCCCTCGTCGTTCGGTGCTTAGCCTGTTCATACTGACCATTATGCTTGAGGGATTGTAGGTTGTCAACCTACAAATGTATGATAATATCGGACACATGGTAGAAAGTATCCAAATTACGGACATGTTGTTCGCTACCCCGATCCTCAACGAGCGCGAGGTTGAGGTGATCGAGATGATCGACGACCTACGCCGCGAACTGCGACATCGGCTCTGGGAGCCTCCCCGCTGGTACGGGAGCTTGCGCCGACTCTCCCTTGCCCGAGTTATTCAAGGTTCCAATTCGATTGAGGGCTATGAGGCTGCCCTCGATGACGCCGCCGCAGTCGCAATGGGCGAAGCGCCCCTAGACGCCGATGAGGAAACACGCCTAGCACTGCAGGGTTACCGCGACGCCATGACGTACGTCCTGCAACTTGCCGAGGAACAGGACTTCGAATACAGCAGCCGTCTTTTCAAGAGCCTTCATTTCATGATGACCAGCTACCAAATCACGAACAGGCCCGGCCGGTGGCGGCTTGGTGCGATCTACGTCCGAAGAGAGGAAACGGGAGAAATTGTCTATGAGGGTGCTGACATCGACCTTGTTCCAGGCCTCATGACGGAGCTTGCCAGTGCGCTTAATTCTGCCGACGGTTCACCGCCACTGATCCGGGCAGCTATGGCACACCTGAATCTTGTCATGGTTCACCCGTTCAAGGACGGCAACGGGCCTATGGCGCGGTGCCTGCAGAGTCTTGTCCTGGCACGGGAAGGATTGCCGCTTTCGCCCGTGTTCCTAAGCGTTGAGGAATATTTAGGGCGCAATACGCAGGACTACTACGACGTGCTATCCGAAGTTGGGGCCGGTCAATGGCAGCCCGAAAGGGATGCGAGGCCATGGTTGCGTTACATGCTGACTGCTCACCTTCACCAGGCCCGGACGTTGGTTGGTCGCCTCCAGGAAAGTGAAAACCTATGGGGTCAGCTGGAGGAACTTGTCGAAGCCCATGGTCTAAATGATCGTTGCATTCTCGGCATGTTCGATGCTGCTATCGGTCTCAGAATTCGCAATGCCACTTATCGCGCGGCCTTCGAAGAAATGGGGGAGGACATTCCAGAAGCCACCGCCTCCCGTGACTTGCGCCATATGGTGGACGAGGGCCTCCTTCTCGCCCACGGCGAAAAGCGTGGGAGGTTCTACGTTGCGGCCCAACCGCTGAAAGCGGCGCGACTGGCGGTAATTAAGGAGCGCGATCCTGGAATGTTCGCCGACCCCTTTGCTGCTTGACGGTCTTGCGCCACCGTGCCTGCGCAGCCTTCTTCGCTATCTCGGTTCGCCGCTCAGCGCTTAGTTTTTCAGCCCGAGCCTTTCCACCCTTCTGCCCACCGAGTCGACCGAGTTCGACCGCAGCCGGGTTCTTACCTTCGTAGAGGTCGGTACCTTTGTCGTCTGGATCGGTGGACTGATCGACCAAGGCTTTTGCCATCTGATTGAGGTCTCGTGGCTTGCTTGAGCGTTTAGGCATACGCGAACCGTACCGCATCCGACGGGCTGCCTCAAGGAGCGACCAGATTCAAACTGACCCACTACCCGACCCTCGCGCGGGGCTGGCCGCGATCAGGGAGAAGCGTCCGCCCAACTTCTGACCTCGAGTTAACTCGAAATTTGGCGCACCACGACCACGCCTAGCGAAATTTGGCGCAGCACGACCAACAGATGGTCGCCCTACAACAAATTTGGGCTGGACTGGTCGCCCTGCACCGAATTTAGTTAGGAACTTTTCGCCCGGGCGAAACGCCAGGCGCCATACTCGTCGGCGAAGCCGACCACCAGGATCGGGACCACTGCCCCCGTCGTTACTCCCGCCGACGGGGCCACGAAGAGAAGCAGCATCGTGTAGACGACCGCCAGCGCCACGGCGATCAGCCGGCGCCGCATCTGGTCGGGAATGTCGGGAATTCGCAGGCAGATCGCCACCCCGACGCCGAAACCGGCAGTTGCCCCCAGCACCGGCGAGATCAGGCCCACGGACAGCCCGAGTGCGAGCAGCAGCATCATCGAAAGCAAGATCCGCCGCGGGGCCTGCGAGTTTCGCGAGACAAAGCCCACGACGATGAAGACGAGTGGTGCTATAGCCAGAGCGATGGCGACTAGACGGGCGTCGAGTGTGACTCCATCACCAACAGGGTCGATGAAGGCGGCGGCGTACGGGAAGTAGCTGAACATCCCCACAATCGTCCCCAGGGCGAGGGCCAGCCAGTTGCGGCGACGAATCGCCGTCCATTCGCTCAGAGCTTGGCTAGCCCTTGACCGATCCGACTGTCAGTCCTCGCACGAAGAACCGCTGCAGTGAGAAGAACACCACCAAGGGCAGGATCATCGTCACGAAGGCGGCTGCGGGCAGCAAGTTGAGCGCTCCTTCGCCCCGACCGGCCAGGTCCGCCAGCTCTACGGTGAGCACGCGGTTCGCTGGATCGAGCCCGAGGAAGACCAAGGCCACCAGGAAGTCGTTCCACACCCAGAGGAATTGGAAGATGGCGAATGAAGCCAACACCGGTACCGAGAGCGGGATGATCAGTCGGGTGAAGATTCGGAAATGGTCGGCGCCATCGATCTTGGCCGACTCGATCAGCGAACCGGGCAGCGACCCGATGTAGTTGCGAAGCAGATACATCGCCAACGGCAGTCCGAAGCCGGCGTGCGCCAGCCAAACAGCCGGGTACGTGCCGTTGAGTTCGAAGCCGGTATAGATGCGGAGGATCGGAATCAGTGCCATCTGCAGCGGCACCACCATCAACCCGACGATCGTCACGAAGATGAGGTTGCGCCCGGGGAACTCCATCCAGGCGAAGGCATAGGCGGCGAAGGCGGCCACCGTCAGCGGGATCACCACCGACGGGATCGTCACCGCCAGGGTGTTGGCGAAGGCGTTCCCGAAACCACCCTCGAGAACAGTCGAGTAGTTGGAGACGGTCCAGGCGCCCTCCGCAAACAGGTTGCCAAAGACCGTCCACCAGCCACTCTGGCGAATCGAACTCGGCTCGCGGAATGAGTTGATCAGCAGTCCAAGCGACGGGATGGTCCAGAGCAACGTGATCAGCGCTACGGCCAGGAAGATCGGGAAAGATCCCCGGCGCTCCTCGACTGGTTCGACGGTCACCGGGCGAGGGGGAGCGGGCGCCTCCGGGGGGGTTTCGGTAACGGTGGCGGTCATCGCAGCCTCTCCTGTTCCTGGAATCGTTTGACGTTGATCACGAGAATTGGAAGCACAGCGATGAAGAGGAGGACGGCGAGCGCCGAGCCCATGCCGTTGTTGCCGAAGGTGAAGAACTCCGTGACCATGCGCTCGGCCACGACCGAGGTGTCGAACCCGCCGCCGGTCATGACGAAGACGATGTCGAACACCTTCCAGGTGGTTATCAGCACCGTGGTCCATACCACCACCAGCGTCGAGGCGATGGAAGGAATCACGATCCTGCGAAATACCTGCCACTCGTTGGCTCCGTCGATTCGCGAGGCCTCGATCTCGTCGACCGGAACGCCTTTGATCGCCGAGGAGAGGATGACCATCGCGAAGCCGGTCTGCAGCCAGACCAGGATGACCATCAGGAAGAGGTTGTTCCATAAGGGAACCTGGATCCAGTTGACAGGATCGGACCCCGTCACCACTTTGACGGCGTTGAGAATGCCGATCTGCTGCCCGAAGCCCTCCGGCCGGAAGTTGTAGACGAAGGTCCAAACCACCGATGCGCCGACAAACGAGATCGCCATCGGAAGAAAGATCAACGACTTGGCAGCCGTCTCGGTGCGCTTCCCGAGCTTGTCCGCCAGTGTGGCAAAACCAAGGCCGATGGCGACGGCCACTATCGGGACGAGGATGACCCAGATCACGCTGTTGCGAATAGAGATCAGGTAGGTGTCCTCGGTGAAGATTCGTTGGAAGTTGGCGAAGCCGACGAACTCGTCACCATCGGCGTTCTGGAAGCTGAGGATGAAGGTGTTGACCGCTGGATAGACCAGGTAGAAGCCGAGCAAGACCATCGCCGGACCGGCAAAGGCAAATGGCCGCACCGCCCCGCCAATGCTCTCCGGCATGGCGCTGATCGCTCGGTCCATGCCCCAGTAGAGAAGCCAGATCCCGCCCACCCCGACCAGCACCGCCACTGCCACCTGAACGGCCTTGTTGGTGTCTTCCTGCTTGAGAAAGTCGAAGGTGAAGAAGAAGAGAACCAGGACCGCCGGCACCACCACTGCGCTGCCAATACGAAGCAGCCAGGCAGTCAGCGAGTTGCTGCGGGCACCTGGATCTTCGGATATGGGTTGGCGTGGAACCTCATCGACAGGCGCCACGGCAGGAGTTGTCATCCGGCCTCCTTCACTTTGCCGATCTCAACCCTACCGAACGATGAGAAGGGTTGCGCCTGAAAACGGTAAGAGGGGTGGCCGGGTGGCCACCCCTCTCACCGTTAAGTCAGTTGCTGGGCTCTTAGCTCGGCCAACTGGATTCGATGGCGTCCACCACCTCCTGGCTAGAGCTGCCCGTCGTCCAGTCGATCATGCCGGTCCAGAAAGTCTCCTGACCAACCTCCGGCGGCATCAGGTCGGAGGCGTCGAACGCAAACGTGTTCTCGGCTAGCGCCGCCGTGACTGCGGAGGCAAAAGTCTGGGCCGACTCCGACTCGTAGCAGTTGACGTCTACATCCTTGTGCCCGGGCAGTCGTTCCACTCCCGCGACCCCATGGCCGCCGTTGGCAGCAACGCCGCCACCGCTGGCGGAAGCCAAGGAGCAGAGCCACTCCGGAGTGATCCAGTCCTGGACCGCCTGCACAACTTCTGGGGACCCGTCGAAGACGATGAGGGTGTCACCACCACCCATCGCTCCGGGATTGCCGTCGATGGTGGGGAAGTTGAAGACTCCGACCTCGGATTCCTCTCCATCCTCGTAATCGGCGGCGGTAGTGAAGAAGTTGGCGATGAACGAGCCCTGCTTCAACATCGCACATCCGGCAGGATCGCTGAAGAGCGGTCCCGGCGAGTCCTCGAAGATGATTCCGGCGACGTTCTCGGGTCCACCTAGGACGAAACCCTCACCGAAAAAGATCTCGCCGAAAGTGTCGAACGCCTCCGCGACTACCGGATCATTGAAGGGGATCTCGTGGTTGTACCACTGGGCATAGACGTCGGCTCCCTGCTGACGCAGCAAGATGTCCTCGATCCAGTCGGTGCCCGGCCAGCCGGTGGCGTCACCGCTACCGAAGCCAAAACACCACGGCGTCTGCCCATCGGCCACCATCTGTTCCGAGAGCGCCACCATGTCGTCGTAGGTCTCCGGGATCTCATAGCCACCTTCCTCGAAGGTCGGTATGTGATAGAAGATGATCGACTTGTAGTTGGGGAACCAAGGAATCCCGTAGTGGTTCCCGTCTTCGCAGAGCCCTAGGTCCATCCAGTACTTGGAATGGTTGGTTTCCATAGCCGCGATGTCGAAGCCCATGTCTTCGAGTGACACCAATACACCCTCGTCGGCGAAGGAACAGATCGAAGCCGGCTGGGGCGTGAACGCCACGGCTGGCGGATCGCCGCCTTCGACCTGGATGCGGAGCTGCTGCTCGAACTCCGACACCCCCGTGTAGGTGATGTTCGACCCGGTTGCCTCGTTGTAGACATTGAGGAAGCCAGTCACGGCATCGCCTTCGACTCCGGTGGGCGAACCGAAGAGGGTGAAATCGGCCGCCCCGGCCTCACCACCACCCTCGCCGGCCGTGGTCCCGGTTCCATCTCCTCCATCGGCCGTGGTGCCGGCGCCATCACCACCGCCGCAGGCGGCAAAGACCAAGGCCAGTACCGCCAGCAGAATCAACTGCTTACGTAATCGATCCATATTGTCTCCTCCGTTTGGGTGGAGCGGGACAGCGGACCATCCCGCCCGAGCCCCAACCATATCCGAGTCGGTGCGGGTCCGCGCCTCTTAGATAAAGGTGAGGATCGTCATCCCGGTGACGATTAGCAGGGTCGAAACCAGGATCATCTTGGGAGGCGGCAGCTCGGCGGGGAGGCGGGTGGCCATGATCGGGTCGATCAGCGACCCGGTGCCGACCAGCAGGCCAATCGAACCAGCGGCCATGATCAGAAAGGCCAGGAGCGGGGCGGCGAAGATCGCCATGACCGCAGCCAGTACCAATCCGGCGATGGCGAGCTGTACCTGACGGGATCCGAAGTCAATGTCGGCCAGGTTGAGTCGGCGGCGGGAGGAGCGGGCTTTCCGGGTCTTGGGAGACGGTGTCGGCTTGACCGTCCGTAGCGCCTTCGCTGGTTTGGGGGGGCGGGCTGTTGCTGGCTTCGCCGGCTTGGTTCTAGGAGCGGTGGCTGTCCGCTGGGTGCCGTTGTACGACCGATCGAGGACCCCCACTGCCCGGGCGAATTCCTCGGCTTCTCTGGTCACGAAGACGAATTCTTCGCCGTCAACCTGGACATGAAAGCCGTCCTCTTCGACATCGACCTCGATCCGGTTGAGCGGCCAAACACCCACCTCGGAGTCGCTCACGATCAGAGTCAGCGAGTTGGCGACGACTTCGATTCCCGCGCCGACGGTCTCGGACGGGTTCGCGGCCAACTTCATTCTTCCTTGAAATGATTGCATCAGAGAATCCCCAGAAGCGGAAAGGCTATCGGGTTCCCTCGTCTTAACCAGGCCCAAAAAAGTGACTATCCGGGCATCAGATCACTTAGTTAGGGTGGATCATCGAGTGGGGACCTCGTCGACTGCCGGCGGGTGCCTAGGCCGGAGCACGCAGGAGACAAAGGAGAAATGCCATGGGTGTCAGGAAGTTCAGCCTCGCTATCACGATCGGCTTGATCGCCACTCTGTTGCCCCTCGCCGCCAGCGGCCAGGTGGCAATTACCAAGATCCATGCCGTCCAAGGGAGCGGAGGCTCCACCCCCATCCCCAACGCCACAGTGACGATTGAGGGGGTGGTCGTGGGCGACTTTCAGCAAAGCGGAGGTTTGGGAGGTTTTTACGTCCAGGAAGAGGATCCTGACCAGGACGGCGATCCGATCACCTCCGAGGGGATCTTTGTCTTCAACTCCACGGCAGTTGCGGTTGGTGATCTGGTCCAAGTAACCGGCCGAGCGAGCGAATTCGGGGCCCAGACCCAACTCTCGAGCGCCACCGTCTTGGTGTTAGACACGTCGCCGCCGCCTACCCAAACGGCGGTGAGCCTCCCCGTGATAGCCGTCTCCGACCTGGAGCGCTACGAGGGCATGCTCGTCACCTTCCCTCAGGACCTGTTCATCTCCGAGTACTTCAACTACGACCGCTTCGGCGAGATCGTTGTCAGCACCGCTCGCCAATATCAGGGAACCCACGTGGCGGAGCCGGGGGCGGCCGCCAACGCCGTGGCTGCTGCCAACGCCTTGGCTCGTATCACCCTCGACGATGGCAGCAACACCCAAAACCCGAGCTTCAACCGTCATCCGAGTGGCAGTCAATTCACTCTCACCAACACGTTTCGCGGCGGTGACATCTTGCAGAACCTGACGGGGATACTGGGCGAGGGTTTCGGGCGCTTTCGGATTCAGCCGACCGCCGGTGCCGGTTATATCAATGCCAACCCGCGCCCGACCAGTCCCGCCCCGATCGCGGGCGACATTCGGGTGGCATCGTTCAACGTCCTCAATTTCTTTACCCATCTCGACCTGGGACCCGATATCTGCGGCCCCACTGGCAACCGCGAGTGCCGGGGGGCCGACACCGCCGAGGAATTCGAGCGCCAGCTCGCCAAGCTGGTGGCCGGCATCATCGCTTTGGATGCCGACGTGGTGGGCATCCAGGAAATGGAGAACGACATCCGTGACGACGACGGCAATCGAGCCCACGATGCGGTGTTGAGCCTCGTCGAGTCCTTGAATGCCATCGAGGGAGCCGGCACGTGGGAGTGGGTGGGCGTAAGCAATCACTACAACAACTACCCGGTCCGCAACGAGATCATCTACCGGCCATCGGCGGTGACCCCGGTGGGCGGTCCGGTGGCTTTAGCGGACGATGCCTTTGACAGGACTCTTCCCGGTGAGATCGACCCCGTCGGCCGTCCGCCACTCGCTCAGACGTTTCGTCGGGTCGGCGAGCGGGGCAGCCAACAGCCCTTCACAGTGGTGGTGAACCACTTCAAATCCAAGGGATCAAGTTGCGCGCCGATCGGCGATCCGGATACGGGCGATGGGCAGGCCAATTGCAACCTGACCCGAGTCGCCCAGTCGCACGCCTTGCTCGATTTCATCGCCGTGCTCGAGGAAGACTCGAGCGGTGTGCTGGTGATCGGCGACCTCAACAGCTATGCGATGGAGGATCCGATCGATGCCCTCGTCGGTGGAGGGCTGATTGAATTGGTGAAGAAGTTCGAAGGCGCCGGCGCTTATTCGTTCGTCTTCGACGGCCAACTCGGTTACCTCGACTCTGCGCTGGCGACACAATCGATGTCGAATTGGGTCAAGGGTCTGACCACCTTCCACATCAACGCCGACGAACCCGACATCCTTGATTACGACACGACCTTCAAGCCGCCTGCGCAAGACGCGTTGTACGAGCCGCTCCCATATCGGGTCTCCGACCACGATCCGCTCATCGTCGGCATCACCTTCGGAGGTCCGATGAAGTGATGGCTTAAGAACAAACCAACAGCTGCCTCGGCCGGAGTCACTCACCCCAAAGCCTGCCTACGCTGCCGAGTTTGATGACCGCAGAGCTATCCGAATTTGCCGATCAGAGGATGCCGGTGCTGTACCTCAGCCACGGGGCTCCGCCCCTGGCCGACGACCCGTTGTGGACCCGCGAGCTGGCCGACTGGTCCGCGGCCATGCCCAAGCCCAGCTCCGTCCTGATGGTCTCCGCCCACTGGGAGGAGGATCCATTGACCGTGTCGGCCACCACCACCGTGCCTCTTTATTACGACTTCTTCGGATTCCCCGACCGTTACTACCAGGTTCGGTATCCGGCTCCTGGTGCGCCGGAGCTAGCCGATCAGGTGTCCCGGCTACTTCATGACCCGTCGCAACCGGTGCATCGGGACTCGAAACGGGGCCTCGACCACGGCGCCTATGTCCCTCTGGTCGAGATGTACCCCGCCGCCGACGTGCCGGTGCTCCAGATCTCGATGCCAACGCTCGATCCGTCGGCGCTCTTGGGAATCGGTCAGCGGCTTGCTCCGCTGCGCCAGCAGGGGGTGCTGATCGTCGGCAGTGGGTTTAGCACCCACAATCTCCGGGAGATGAACTGGCACACCGGCCCCGATAGCCATCCGCCGACCTGGTCGAGCGAGTTTGACGATTGGTTGGACAAGGCTCTGACCGCTGGTGACGTTGATTCGCTGATCGATTTCCAAAATGCCGCTCCGGCCGCGGCGGTGGCGCATCCCCGCACCGAACATTTCGCTCCGCTTTTCGTGGCCCTCGGTGCCAGCACCGATAGCGCCAACAACGCCAAGAGTGTCGTGGACGGCTTCTGGTTCGGGCTATCTAAGCGATCCGTCCAATTCGACTGAGACCCGCTCTGTGGGTCATGTTCATGGTTCCTGGTCCGACCCCCGAAGGTCAGTCTGCCCGCGATCGCCCTGGGCGACAACCTCCATTGTGAAGCCGGGCATCTTCGCCAGGGCTGGGCTCATGACGACGAACGAGAACCACGCCGCAGACACAACCGCGAAGAGACGTCGAGCCGTCGGTTTCTCCCCCCACAGGGGAGAGTACCGCCGCAGGCGGGGAGGGAGGAGCGCCATCGTTCTGAGTACACCGGAAGCGAGACATAGGTTCCTTGCGCCGATCGAAAAAACCTCGGACAAGGGTCTGGAATTTGTCCCTGGCATGCGATAGGTTTGATCGAACAGATGTACGAAGCAATGGACGATCCCTACCGGCCGAGCGCCTTGGAGTCGGAGCTGCGGGCGGCCTCCCCCGGCCCCGAGCTGGCCCGGCTGTTGGAGCGGGTTTCCTCGGAAGAGCTTACCGAGCTGGAGCGGATCGAGCTCATCTGTGCCCAGCGGCGGATGGTGAGCCACTACCAAGCGCAGAGCTATCGCCAGATCAGCGCCCATCGTGTCTCCCTCGAGCAAAGCTTCCCTTACGAACCCGAGCTGGTGGCCGAACAGACCGAGCTCGAGGTGGGGATCGCCTTGCATCTCAGCGGACGTAGCGCTCATCTCGAGTCGGTGCTGGCCTGGGGGTTGGAGAGGCTTCCTCAAGTCTGGGAGACGCTTGATACCGGGGCGATCGATCTCCGTCGGGCCCAGGTCCTAGTCGATCATCTCGCCCACCTGCCGAAAGAAGACCGAAGCTATGTCCTCGAGCGGGTCCTCTCCGCCGCTCCCACCCTCACCGCCGGTCAGCTTCGCCACCGGGTGGAGAGGCTCTGCCTGCAGGCCAACCCCGAGGCGGCCAAGCTCCGCTACCAGGAGGCGGTCTCCGACCGACGGGTCGAGTCACGACCGACCCCAGAAGGCACCGCCGACCTCTTGGGCTATCACCTCTCACCGGAACGGGTCGAGGCCGCCTACCGCCATCTCACGTCTCTCGCCCGCAAGCTGAGGAAGAGGGGGGAGAGCCGGACCATGGACCAGCTCCGGGCCGATCTCCTCTTGGACCTCTTATTGGGAGATGAGAAGGCCCAT
>JBOGEX010000145.1:0-13919 GCA_050741915.1 Acidimicrobiia bacterium | reverse complement strand
AGTTGAGCGGCGAGGACCGGCGTCGTCTGGAGTCGTTGGCCCGTAAGCAGACGGCGGAGCGTCGGATGGTGGTTCGGGCCCGGATCGTGTTAGCGGCGGTAGACGGTGAAGAGAACGTGGGTATCGCTGACCGGCTGGGGGTAGCTCCGAACACGGTGATCAAGTGGCGTAAGCGGTTCTTCTTGGAGGGTATGGGCGGTTTGGCTGATCGGAAGCGTTCGGGCCGTCCCCGGGGCTTTTTCCCCCTCTGGTGGTGGCCGAGGTCAAACAGCTGGCCTGTGAGCTGCCTGCCACCACCGGGGTGCCGTTGTCGCGGTGGAGTTGTGCGGAGCTGGCCCGGGAGTTGGTGATCCGGGAGGTGGTGGAGGCGATGTCTGCGGCCACGGTGGGGCGGATCCTGCGGAGCGACGCTATCCGCCCGTGGTTGCACCGGTCGTGGATCTTTCCCCGTGACCCTGATGTTCCCCCGGTTTCCCGGACGGTATTGGTGTGTTGATCATGCCACTGCCACTGCGGGGTTGTGGCGGTTTCGTATGCAACGGGGTTGAGGTAGCCGATCCGAGAGTGTCTCCTTTCAGGGTTGTAGAACACCTCGATGTATTCGAAGATCGCCTGGGCCAGCTCTCGGCGACTCGACCACCGCTTCCGGTCCAAGAGCTCGAGCTGGATGGTGGCCAAGAAGCTCTCGGCCATGGCATTGCTCGCCGGGTCGGGGTGGCCACCTCAGCTATTCGTTTTTACGAAGATGCAGGGCTTCTACCCGAGCCGGAACGGACCAAGTCCGGCTACCGGACCTATGACCCGACGGTGATCGATCGGCTGGCATTTATCCGAGCCGGCCAAGCGGTGGGTCTCACCTTGGGCGAATTGGCGGATGTGTTACAGATCCGGGATCGTGGGGAGGCGCCCTGTCACCATGTGACCGAGCTGATCGGCGGTCGCATCCGAGAGATCGACGAACGCATGAGGGATTTGCGCAAGCTCCGCAAGGACCTGGCCGGTTTGGCGGAGACCGCCGCCGATTTCGACCCGGCTGACTGCCCACCGGAGAGCGTCTGTCGGATCCTCACGCAGACCAGCTGAGCACCTGACATCCGAGGTGGGCGCTCGACGCGTCGAACTCATCCGGTATTGCACTTAGACAGTCTGACGAGGGACCGGTGACTCCACACTCTGCCACCCGGCCGCGAGTTGGATTGGAGTTGGTGTCAACAGGGCCCAGTTTCGGCTGGTTGGGGGTCTTGGTTTTCGGAACCGAGCCACAGGTGGAAGGTTCGGGCCGCCATGATGGGAAAGTCGGATCCGCTTCGAATCAGGTGATCAGGCATCGGGGCCAGCTCTTGTAGCTGGGGGAGTCCCATTTGGTGGGATATGGCCCGAAGCGGCAACGGGCCGTCGCCGCGGACCCGCAGGGTCATCTCTACCCCCTCCGCCGGCGGTCCGTGAACCTCGAATCCCCAGGTCCATCGACTGGTCCCCCCGATGTGGTTCTCCGCTTCGAGGGGCAACCCGGCGACGTCAGTGGAGGTGACGGCGTGGCTGCTGGTGTCGGCGAACAGGTCGACCCGGGACGCTCCTCCCGCGTCTACCAGCAACTCGAACACCGTCTCTTGCCCTTCCTCTCGAGTCTCGGTCACGGTGATGCTCGGCCCGGCCACACAGGCGACCGGAGCCGGGCCCGTCCGGTACCGCCTCGAGCCCAGGCTGGGGAAATCGTCCAGCGGGGCCGGCTGCCCACCGACATACTCCGCCGTCCACGGTGCGGGTACTGGGTCCTTGCTGGCCCAGGAAGCCTCACCCTGGTCGGCGTCGAGCAGGTAGACGAGGCTGGTGAGACGGGGATTCCGGGAATCGAACCCGTCCACCACCAGACCAACCCCGAAGAGGGCGATGGCTGACACCGCCAGGGTTGTGAGCGTCACGCCAAGGCGACGCCCCACCGTCAACCCGACCAGAGGCATGGCGGCGCCAGCCACCATTACCACCCCGCTCAGGGGTGCCGCCGCCAGAGCGAATCCCATCTGGAAGTCGATGATCGGCGCCAACAGGGCGGCGGCGGGGAGGGCAGCCGCTGCGGTCAACGCGTGACAGGCCCAGGGCGGATCATGGTCGAGATAGCCCAGTGCTTCGTCCTGATCGCCGAGGCGGAGCGCGAGGGCAAGCCCGACGCTGCCAATGACCGCCGGCCAGGTGAACAGATAGGCGCCGTCGGGGAGGAGGAACCCGGCAGTCACCGCGCCGATCGTGAGCCAGCCGAGAACGCCGAGTGAGACCTCGGTCGGGGTGAGACGTCGCCGCAGGAGCAGGTACCAGCCCACGGTCACCGTGATCGCCATCAGGACAAAGGCTGCCTGGTACCAGTGCGGCTGGTAGGTCATCCCGTGGGCCAGGGAGAGGTAGCCCGACCGGAGACGGCCCAGAGCCCACCATGCCCCGAAGGC
Organism: Acidimicrobiia bacterium; assembly: GCA_050741915.1. Taxonomy (GTDB): domain Bacteria; phylum Actinomycetota; class Acidimicrobiia; order Spongiisociales; family ZC4RG35; genus JACCTH01. The sequence continues at coordinate 11,478 of JBOGEX010000145.1, read as the reverse complement.
AAGGGCGGCGGTAGTCGTCATCGCAACGGGGAGGCTGGCCGCCGCCGCCCCCACCGCCAATAGGCGTATCTTGCGCCGCCGGGCGTACCACAGGGTGACGGCGTAGCCGGCCCCGGCGAGGAGCGCCAGCGGAGTGGCCAGGTCAACCGGGTATGAGACCAGGCGACCCAACACCGTGAAATAGGTGGCGTTCGCGGCTGCGGCGATGGTGTCGATGTCCTTCCCGCCGAAGCTGCGGGTGAGGGCGAGCATGATCTGGCCGTGGTGCTGGAGGCTGGCCGGGTCAAGGTTTTCGACCGAGTCGGTGGTTGTGTGGTAGCGGGCTAGGTCGTTGGTGATAGCGAAGTTCATCCCCTTGAAACCAGCCTCGCGAAATGTGGTGAAGTCGGTGTTGGCCCCGGTCGCCTGCAGCATTTGATAGAACGCCGCGGTCATGGAGGCGGCGATCGGGGGATCGTCGATCGTGGAGAGGGCGGCGATGAGATCGGCGTTGGAGTCGCTGGTCTCGAACATCCACAGCGGTCCGGATGTGCCCCGCGCCTCCAAGTTGAGGATCACACTTCGCTCCGGGTCGAGCATCCCGGATTCGACAAAGGCGTGGGCACCCAGCAGGCCTGGCTCCTCGCCGTCGGTTACCAGGATGTGGATGTCGTTGCGCAGCCTGGGGCCGGCCAGGATCGCTCGGGCAGTCTCGAGGATGGCGGCGACACCGGCACCGTCGTCTGCCGCCCCCGGCCCGCCTGGCACCGAGTCGTAGTGGGCGACCAGCACAACAGCCCCGGTGCTGGCCCTCCCTGGGATCCGGGCGTGGATGTTCTCGACGAAACCGACCGACAGTCCCCGCACCACCGGGCCCGAGAACACGGCCGGCTCCAACCCCAACACGCGGAGGTGGCCGGTGATGTAGTTCCGGGCACGGGCGTTGGCTTCCGACCCCACCGGATGGGGTTCGGCTGCGATCTGTTCCACGTGGGCTATCGCCCGGCTCGCCGAGAACTGGTCGGCGGGCGCGCTGGCAGGCTGGGGCGGGGGCGGGTTGTGGGAGACGTGGGATCCAACGGCCACCGCCGCCAACAGAGCCAGGGCCGCAACTCCCACCAGCGGGCCAAACTGCCAGGCCAGGTGGGTCATCGGTGGTGTCGCCGCCAAGCCTGTCGTGACTCCCACGCATCCAGGCGGTGAAATCCTGCACCGCAGGGATGGTTGGGGAGGTCATCTGGGTTGAAGGTCCCGTCGATTCGACGGACCAGCTCTTCTAGCGCGCCGACGTCGCAGCCCGGGGTGCCGGTCAGCGTCGACAGGACCAGCGTCGTGGCGACCAAGAGGGAAGCTGCCAGGACAGCGCCGAAGACCAGAGTCGTGAAGGGGCTGGCCCACACCCGGCCCTCGACTGCGACCGCGACCGCGGCTCCGAGGATGAGCAGGACACCGACACCTACTAGCAGCCGGCTGCTCCATCGATGACCGATCAGCCGCTGGGGAAACTCGCGGAAGGCGACGGGGATAGCGGCGGCGGCAAGTATCCAGAATCCGGGCTCCGCGCCTGTCGACGGATCGAAGCCGGGGCTGCCGTCAAGGAAGAGGGAGTACGCCCCCAAAACCAAGAGCGCGGCCAGGGTAAGCCGGTAGATGCGACTCACCGGTCCGCTGCGGCGGACGGCGGTCGGTGTTGCCGATCGACCTGAGGGTCCTTGGTCGGCTGTGGGTTGTTTTCTCATCGACTCCTCCGTGTGTCGAGGTGGAACCGGCAACGTACACCTTCAAGCGCAGTTGAAGGTCAAGCGATAACCGGTGCTACTTGGCGGCTCGTCGGTAGATGCGGACGGAGATGGGGATGAACACGGCGATAATCGCCGCCGACCACAACAGCGCCAGGACGACCTGAGCCCCAACGGTCTGGTCGCCGGGCAGCGCTGCCTCACCGAGGATCAGACCCCGAAGGGCGTTGGTGACCGCGGTGACCGGCTGATGGGCGGTGAACCATTGCAGCCACGTCGGCATGGTCTGGGTGGGGACGAACACCGAGCTGGCGAAGGCCAACGGGAACAGCACCAGATATCCGGCGGCCTGGACCGCCTCTGAGGTCCGGACCAAAAGGCCCAGCACCACCATCACCCATGACCAGGCGAAACCAAAAGCCAGGGCGACGAGCAGAGCGGCGAGGACCGCCAGCAGGCTCGTTTGTGGCCGAAAGCCGATTAAGAACCCAACCCCAACCAGCAGGACGAGGATGAACGCGGTCCGGACCAGATCCGATACGGTCCGGCCGGCAAGGACCGCCGAGCGGGCCATCGGCAATGACCGGAACCGGTCGATGACTCCTTTCGACATGTCCTCGGCGAGGCCGGCGGCGGTCTGGCCTCCGCTGAACAATCCGTATTGGGCGAGCAAGCCGGGGATGAGCCAGTTCACATAGCTGCCGGCAGCGGCCGACGGCAGCGCCAACAGCAACGCCCCACCAAACACGTAGGTGAACAGGAGCATGAACGTCACGGGCTGAATGGTGGAGAACACCAAGAGCTGGGGCACTCGCACACTGTGCCGGAGGTTGCGGCGGGTGATGGTCCCGGTGTCGCTCAGGGTTCGGCGAAGCGAGACGCGTCGGATGGGGATGGCTGTGCTTGTCATCGGGAGGATCCGTTCGCCACGGCGGAGCGGCCGCCATTGTCCGCGTCGTTCGGTCCGGTCGCCGTGGCATGTCCGGTGAGAGCGAGAAAGACGTCGTCGAGGGTGGGTTTGTGGAGGGCTACGTCCTCGACCTTGACGGCGGCGGCGGCGAGGCGGCGCATCGCATCGGCCAGCGTCTTGGTGTCATCCTGGGCGGGCAGGCAGATACGCCCCCGGACCGCATCGAAGCTGGGCTGACCGTTCCACTCCTCTCGGAGCGCCCTCAGCGCCCGTGATCGTTCCTCGGCGGGCACACCGATCTCGAGAACCGACCCTCCTACCCGATCCTTAAGTTCGGCGGCGGTGCCTTCGCCGATGAGGCGTCCCCGATCGAGCACCGCGATCTGGTCGGCGAGACGGTCGGACTCGTCCAGGTATTGAGTGGTCATCAAGACAGTGGTCCCCGCCTCGACTAGAGACTTGATCAGCGACCAGAGCCCGGCCCGGCTGGCGGGGTCGACCCCCGAGGTCGGCTCGTCGAGGAACAGCACCTCGGGTCGGCCCACCAGGGAGGCGGCCAGATCGAGCCTGCGACGCATCCCCCCCGAATATGTTCTCACCGGCCGGTCGGCGGTCTCGGCGAGGCCGATCTGTTCCAGGACGGCGCCGCTACGGCTGTTTGCCTCCCGCCTCCCCAGGCCGTAGAGGCGACCGACCATTTCCACGTTCTCTCTACCGGTGAGGAATTCGTCGACCGCGGCGTACTGGCCGGCCAACCCGATCACGGTTCGGACGGCATCGGGCTGAGTCCTCACGTCAAAGCCGCCGACGCGGGCGGTGCCGCCATCGGGGCGGAGCAGCGTGGCGAGGACCCGAATCAGGGTTGTCTTGCCGGCACCGTTCGGTCCCAACAGACCGTAGATGACACCGCGACCCACGGACAGAGTGACGCCCTCCAGGGCCCGCACTCCGCGTCCGAACGTCTTGGTGAGCGCACTCACTTCGATGGATTGCTCCATGTCCGTCCCTCCATTGCTAAGTTGAGTGACGAGGATACCACATAATGAAGAGACAACATCATGAAGATACTTCCGTAGGGTCGGATGTGGATACCGCCATGCAGCGTCTCTTTGAGCTGGGAGTGCGTCTGGCCGACGGCATGGGCCACGGATTAGACGAGCTCGGGCTCACCAGAGCCCGAGCCGAGGTGATCTGGCGCTTGGCTCGCCTCGGCCCGATCACGAATGTGGCGTTGAGCCAGGTCCTCCATGTCACCCCCCGCAACGTCACCGGGCTGGTCGACGCCCTGGAAGTGGACGGATTCGTGGCTCGAACGGCCCACCCCACCGACCGGCGGGCCACTCTGGTCACCCTTACCGACCAGGGCCTGGCCGCCGCAGCGCAGATGCAGGCCGGCTACCAGGAATTGGCGCGCACCCTCTTCGCCGATCTCACCCCGGTCGACCTGGCCGAGCTGGTCGAAACCATGGACCAGCTGCTGGAGCGTCTCCGCCCAGCGGAGCCCAACCGGTCGTCAGGGAAGCCGTGAATCCGTCGGACCAGTCGATGCTGCACCGTCGGCTGGCGTCACCTGTGGACTCGGAGGTTCCGACCTCTCGTTTCGGCTCGGCTCCGGCTATCACTATCGGGCACAACGGCCCCCTCACTCAGTGCCTTTCCGCGCAGGGAGTGGTGTAGTCATGCGCACGCTGGGATCCTGGGCGGGATGGCGTGGCCGTCTACTGCGGACGCCCGAGAGGCTGATCAACGAGGAGGTGGGACAGAGACTGAGAGGAGTCCACTCGGCCTCCCTCGTCGTTATCTCCTACGACTTCGTCGAGATCGAAGCTCTCCAGACAGCAGGTCGATGGGCAAAAGCCGGCCGCCTCCTCGCTGAGGGAGCCTCCCGACTGGAGAAGGCAGGTGCCGAAGGATCTTCTTATGCACAAACACGATGCACAAGGTGGCGCAAAGGATGAGGCTGCGACCACAATCCCCCTTCTGCACATCGCCGACGCCACCGCGGCGGCCATCCAACTGGAAGGAATCGGCAGGGTCGGCTTGCTTGGCACCCGATTCACGATGCAAGAGGACTCCTATCGCGGCCGTCTCGCCCGACACGGCCTCGAGGTGCTGGTTCCGAACGCAAAGGACTTCGAGACCGTACATAGCGTGACTTACGAAGAGCTGGTGAGAGGACAGGTGAGACCGGAAAGTCGACAAATCTACGGAGACATGATCGAGGACCTCGTTGCCAAGGGAGCGCAAGGGATCATCGCCGGATCCACCGAAATCGAGCTCCTCGTCCACCCCGATGACGTCTCCGTCGCCTATTTCCCCACCACCCGGATCCACATTCTGTCGGCTCGACTGGATCCTCGCCTCGGATGACGGACATGAGGTCGGGCAACACCGGATTCAGACATAACACGGATGTCCACTTCCAATACAAGGCACCCCAGACAACGAGAATCGTCGATCGCTCCGTGCCACTCAAGGTCGCACTTCGATTCCCACACTGATGTATTAGATTCACTATGTACCCTCTGTAGGGTATAGTCGCCTCCGCAAATCTGCCTGGCCAGACATTGCCGAGTAGCGGAAGGAGCGGACGGTTGGCTCGGCAGGCTTTTGGCCGCGGAAACTAGAGGAGAAGACGGAGTGAAGCTCATCTCAGCCGACGACCCGTTGGCGGTCACAGCCGCCGCCGCAGCACAGGCTGGGGATCTCATCGGACTCGAGCGTCTGCTCAATGCCCATCCCGATTTGGCAACAGCACGCATAGGTGAGGAAGAATGCTCACGGACTTTGCTCCACGCGGCTACCGACTGGCCCGGACATTTTCCTAACGTCGCCAGTGTCATCGCTCTGCTGGTCGCTGCCGGCGCCGATGTCAACGCTCGGTGGCATGGGCAGCCAGCGGAGGAGACTCCGCTTCACTGGGCGGCGAGCAGCAACGACGTGGTCGCGATCGACGCCCTGCTCGACCATGGAGCTGACGTCGAAGCAAACGGGGCAGTGCTCGGCGGCGGGAACCCGTTGGCGGATGCTTGCGGATTCGGGAACTGGGAAGCGGCTCACAGACTCGTTAACCGCGGAGCACGGCCTCGTCTGAAGGACGCGGCTGCCCTCGGCCTGGTCGACCGATTGGAAGCAGCCTTCGCCGCGTTGCCGCACCCTGATCAGGATGACGTAACCAAGGCTTTCTGGAGCGCATGCCACGGTGGCCAGCGAGAGGCGGCTGAGTTCCTTCTCGAACAGGGGGCTGATATCAACTGGGTAGGCTGGGATGGTCTTACACCGCTCGAAATGGCGCGACGAAGCGGGATGAGCAGGCTGGTCGGGTGGTTGAGCACTGTTGGCGGTAGATCTGCCGATGCGTGATTCGGTGGCATCGGGCGCTCAGATCAGTCTACGGGTGGTCAGGTGGAGCTTGCCGCCCTCCGGCCCTATTGCCCCGCAAGCAGCATCCCCGATGGATGGGCCCGATGTCGCGTGCAACAGCGACATAAGCGTTCATCATCGAAGCAGCCGTCAAGTGACAGAGACAGGACCGGCGCGCTTAAGTCGGGACTTCGGGCGGCATTTGCCACGATCGTTCGTCGAAAACGTGGGAGTCACCACCGCTCTCGCCGGTAGTGGGGAATCAACTCGGCATGCACCGGCGCTAGAAGGCGGAAGCTGTTGTCGAGCGCCCGGGACAAGTAACAGTGGCAGGGCGAATCTTCCAGCGTGGATTGACCGGACTTGGTCGCTCGGCGGTTCTCATGCGAGTGGTTTGCCTCGACTCGGGTTATCCGTACAACGCATGTGGACCCAGGCCGGAGTCTCCAGACCTCCGGTACCAAATTGAAAGGAGAAATCCAGTGAGACAAATAATCGCAGCCATGCAGACGTCTTTAGACGGCTTCATCGAGGGGCCAAACGGAGAGCTGGATTGGGTGGCGGATTGGGGCGATGACTTCGATCTACCGGCACATGTCGATACCTGCATCCTAGGTGGCGGCATGTATCCCGGTTACGAGCAATACTGGATGGCGATCTTGGCCAATCCAAAGGACGTTGTGTCTTTGACCGGCAAAGTTCCTACGCAGAGCGAGATCGAATACGCACACTTTGCCGACAAGACGCCCCACATCGTCCTGTCCAGCACGCTGAAGACAGCTACCTGGAACACTACCCGGATCGTCACGGATATCGAAGACTTCCGTCGCTTGAAGAAGCAACCAGGCAGAGATATCTATGCCGTGGGCGGAGCCATGTTTATCTCTAGCTTGATGAATCTCGGCTTGATCGATGAACTCCGGCTAATAGTGCATCCGCTTGTCCTGGGTGGGGGAAAGGCTCTGTTCGAGCATGTGACGGAACGGCACATGATGAGTCTTGTCGAGTCGAAGGAATTGAAATCTGGCAGGGTCGGCCTGACCTACGGAATTCCGTCGGCCCCCCGGTGAGGGCTGCGATGTCGATCTCGCCTTCCCCCTGGCGGTCTGATGCTCGCCACCTCGTTTCGCGAACCGGCCCCGACGCTCATCTGGGCGCGTCCACGGCGTGATCGAAAGGCCAGCCCGATCAGAGGGTTTAGGTCGCGGGTTCCCGGGCCGAGACAAGGCAGTCGTCCCCGAGTGGGAGGCTGGCGAAGGCATGACCATGCACACCCCCGCGTGCTGCAACCGCACTAGCGGGGATTAGGTGCCGGCGACCGCAACCGTCATCAACCGAAATCCATCCAACGACGGCCACCGCCGACAGTCGCACGCGTCCCAAGCCCAAAGCCGACCAGGGAAAACGCCACTTGACAGGCGCCCACTCTTCAGGCATGCCGATCGGTTGCGGTCTCAGATATAGGCGATTCCGCTCGAGAACTGTTGATCTGCGCTAGCCGCGATCGCCTCAATCGCTCTTGTGATCGAGACTGACTGACGCCACGACGTTGGGCATCATTCTGGATCCATCGAACTGCCAGCGGCAGACATCCACCTGTGAAAACACTTCCTCTCCAATTCTTCGTTTGTGGTTGGCTTCAAACCATTCGATGAATCGCCTCGTACCTAAGAGTGGCCCGGTGAGATTGATCAGGGTGATGCACCAGATCGGATCTCGCCCGGTCTTGAAGTAGTTGTTTTCCAGCCATCCGTCGTCGCCTAGCTCGACCTGAAGACGGTGGCGCAACTTTTGGGCGTCTCCAGCAATGTCCTCTGCGCATGCCATCAAGGTTCCCGAGGAAGCCGCCAGTTCTTGAAGCTCGAACGAGATCGAGTCGATACCCCGAGCCGTGCGTCTTACTGCAGCGACGTAACGGTCGACGTTCTTGGCGCTCCGTGGTCTCATCGAGTGGGGTTCGAGTGCACGGATCGTCATGTGGGCGGCACCATGACTACCAGTTCGCCAGTGGTGCTCACCCAGCACAGTGGCGGCCCCTGCTGTCAGGTCGGCTAGTTCGTCCCGGAGTGGACCAACGGGTCTGAAGACGAGGGAAAGACCCCAACGGCCGCCCTCGCTAGCAGTGACTCGGCTCTGATGCGCCCATCACGGATGTCTCGCATTCCATCAGCGGTCATCTTGTCGAACAGTTCGTGCGGCATCGTCTTTCCGGTAATCACAAGCTAGAGCGCAGTCGTCAGCGCCATGACGTGCCGATCGGGTATACCTGAACTTATTGAGCGCTGTCGCTGCAGAATTGGTGATCGGTGCTGGTGATTATCAGTGCCTCGAATCCGGCTGTCGCCCGCGTCCTCTCATCTGAGTCGGTTCAGCCGGGCTGAGGAGTAGGGGCCGAGTTCCACAGGCCGGAGCCGAGGCCGACAAGCCCGAGGGCGAGGAGGGCGACGGCTCCGAGTGATACAGGCCGTGGGGGGATAAACTGGATCCCTGTGCCAAGCCCACCGATGGCGGCGGCCACAATCGCCCAGCTGGGCAGCCTGGTACGGAGTAAAGCCATACCAAGCAGCACGATGCCGAGCCCGGCGGCGATGCTGGACGCGGCAATGGTCATCCGGTAGGTGGCCCAGGCGTCGCCTCCGGGGAAGGATGTCACCCGCGTCGGAGCCTCCATGGCCAGGGTGGGGACGATGACGGCTTCGTAGTAGTAGGCGCCGGTGAGTGCAAGGAGGCCGAGGGTGGCAAGGGCCGCGCCGATCGTGCCGAGCAGGCCAGCTTCCATGCGGTGGCGGAGGTACAGGCCCGCTAACCCCATCACACCGGCCGCTCCCCCGATCCAGAGCACCAGGTGGGATACCTGCCAGACGGCGCTCGTCATCTCGCCTGGGTCCACCGGCGGGTGGGCCAGGAAGCCGGAGAGAGTGAGGACGGCGCTGAGGACGAGGGTGACCGCGGCCGCCCGATACAGGGAGTGGGTCTTCATGTATCGGTCTCGTCTTCGCTTTCGAGGATCCGCTTGAGCCGGGCGAGGTCGGCCCGGTAGTTACGTCGGACTGTGCGCGCCACGAGCGGTGCTACCAACTTCCCGAAAGAACCGCCGGGGAGACGCTCGGGCTCGAACACGACTGTGGCTCGGGTTCCGTCGGAGATCGGATCGGCGTAGCAGGCGGTGAACATGATCATCGAGTCGGAAACCATGCGATGACCGACTCGTCTCCCCGGCTCGTACTCGGTGACCTCGTCATCGAACTCGGTCCGGCGGGGTGTGTGCATAACGATCCGTCCTCTTTTGCCTAGAGCCACGGGTCCCTCCCCGTCGGTCCACTCCGACGACTCCACGGTCTCCATCCATCGCTTGTCGTTGCGGCGATCGAGGAAGAAGGCGAAGACCTCCTCGGACGGGCGGTTGATGACGATGCTCTCTTCGATCCGCATAGTTGGGAAGCTACGACCCGGCCGAGAATCGAGGAATAGGGAGTTCTCCCTAAGACACCATCCCATGCTCCATCGCGAACAGGGTGGCCGCCGCTCGGGTCGACACCCCGATCTTGCGGTAGGCGCTCTGGAGATGGTTGTCGGCGGTCTTGGCCGAGATATCCAGGGTACGAGCCACCTGCTTGGTCTGGAGGCCACGGGCGATCAAGCCAAGCACCTCCGCCTCGCGTTCGGTCAGGCCCGCTGGACGGCGGATGGGAGGTGGGGGTAGGCCGACCACTTCCAGGACGGCGGCGACTATATCGGGGTCGTGGCAGCCCTTGTCGGCTTCGGCGGTGAGGGTCTTTGCCGCCTCCTCGGGTCCAAGCCGGGGCCGGTGAGCTCGCGGCTCGGTCATGGCACAGAAGGCGTCGACCGTGGCGACGAGCCGTGCCGCGGGGGAGAGCGCCGAGGCTCCGAGCCGGCGATGGTATCCGCCCCCGTTCAGGCGCTCGTGATGGCAGCAGGCGATGGAGCCGACCCCGGCGAGGAAGGGTGAGCGGTGGAGGATCCGCTCGGTGTGATAGGGGTGCAGCCTGACCTGCTCCCAGTCGTCGACGCTCAGCTGACCCTCCTTCCCCCAGATCTTTGGGTTCACCGCCACCCGTCCCAGGTCATGCACCAACCCTGCCCGGCGCACCTCAGTGACCTCATCAGGAGGGAGGCCGTCGACCTGTCCTGTCCGGGCGGCGAGCTTGGCGACACGGGCCGAGTGGCCGGACAGGTATGGGGAGACAAGATCTGAGAAGTTCCCTATAGCACCGAGAGCCCGGTCGATCCCCTGGCCGGAGAGTTCGAGCCACGGCTTCGGCTCGGCGGCGAGAACCCCCTCCCATGCCGGCTGTTCGGCGGCCGCCAGCACCTCCCCGGAGGCCTCGGTGAACCGCTCCGCGACGGCAGGGTCGAACGCCATACCCGCACGGGCCCAGATCACGTCCACCACCTCGTCAGGATCGTGGACCAGGCGCTGGTATGCCGCGTCCCGGGCAACCTGGGCGATGCGAAGCGGAAGGGGAATCTCCTCTCCGGCAGCCCGGCCGAGAACGCCCTGGCCGTCCCAGCGTTCAGTCAGGCGGGAGAAGAGACGACTGATCGAGGCGGGGAGGCCGAGCCGCTCGGCCAGCATCTCCGCCACCTCACATAGTGCGGCGTAGTGCGGCTTCTGGAACTGGGCAGCCGTCGGAAGCCGGTAAGCCCGCTCGTATAGCCGCCGGCCGAAGGAGACACCGGGCGGGGTGACAGCCCTAACCGCTGCAGTCAGACGCTCGCTCGAGGATCCGTACTCGACCGGGGTCATGTTCACCGTCAGACCTCCAGGGAAGGTACGTGACGACAAGTCGGCGTCGGTGGTGCATCCGACATACATGAGCAGACTGGCGTAGAAGGTGTCGGCGGCGATGTCCGCGTCCACCTCAAGCAACTCGGCCAGACGCATCGTCATCAACGTCGCCTCAAGGCCGTGCTCAAAGGGGAAGCCCATCCCCAGATCGGTCGCCAAGCACAGGGCGGCCACCAGCTCCGCCGCCCGCACCCGGTCCGCCTTAATGCCTGCTCGATCAACCACCTTCATCGATCATAAGACGAGGCTCCCAGGGAGGAGCCCGGGTGATGTGTTGAGGGGTGACGCTGTTATCGCGGGCTGGAGTCCATCAGGCGGTCCACAGCTGACCTTCGCACCGTTGTTGCGGAGATCGTGTCCTAACTCATCTCCCGAGATAGCGCATAACGCGCGCTGGCTAAACCCGAAACTCACAGATTCACCCGCGCGCTATCCGGCACTATGCGCTGCCGGGCTGGCAGCTGGCTGGGCCGTGGCAGTGCTTGTACTTGAGACCTGATCCGCACGGGCACCGTTCGTTGCGACCGACCCTCGTACTGGCCTCCCTAGGTCTTGACCGACAGGACATCGTTCCGCTTGAGGTGGCGGTTTGGTTCTAGCAGGAGATCGTTCCGCTGAGGGAGGGTGGTTTCTGGCCGGACATCGTTCCGGTAGGGGTCATCGCAGGATGCGTGAGA
>JBOGEX010000144.1:0-59723 GCA_050741915.1 Acidimicrobiia bacterium | reverse complement strand
TCGGCGTCCCGCGTCTGTTTGTTGGCTGCGGCCCTGATGGTCTGTGGCGGCTGTTCATTGCGAGGTGGTTCCACCGACACCACTCGATTCCTCGAACCGGTCGCAGAGAACCCGACGGTCGCTTGTGACAACGCCGACGGCGTCCGTACCGGTGGACCACTAGCCGGTCATATCTGGGAGGCTCGAGTGGGCCTTGTGACTGATGAAGTCACGGTCCGAGTCGACCGGGACACCACATTCGGTGTCGCGGTGCAGCCGATGCCAACCAAGCAGCAAGGCGCTCTGCACATAGTGAGTGAAGCTGGTCTGATGGTGCTGACCTGCCACCTACCGATCGGATGGCATGCGCGCCTGGTCCTACCCGACGGCCAGGAAGAGATCCTGTGCCGGTTCGCAGGCGGTCCCGGAGCTTCGTTATTGGTGGCTGCGGCCCTGCCGCTTGTCGAACTGCGACAAGCAGAGGTCATCGATGATGCCGGCCAAGTCATCTTCTCTATGGAGGACCAAGTTCTCAAAGATCTTGGTGCCGGGCAGGTTGGGGCCATGGAGGTGGTGTTTGGCCGCCGATCCGTATCCGAGGCGTTTGCAACAGCCCCATCGCGATCCACAACAGTTATCGGTCAGCCGCGGGAGGCCGAGTGACCCGACGCTCTTGAAATGAAGCGAAGGATGTCTGGGATCCGCCTTCAGGCGCTCGAAGGCCGCATCAGCCTGATGGCGGACGTGCTCGGGCAGCGACCGGTAGCACTCCCAGAAGCGAGATGTCGCATGATGGTTCAAAGAGGCTGGGTATTACCTGAGGCGTGCTCGCCGAGTGCCTCATCAGCCAAGGCCTCAAGCTTGCCGGCCTTCACGTCCCGCTCCAGCTGCTGATCCCACACCGCCCAGTCATACTCAACGAACCAGTCACGAAACTCGGCCAGCTCCTCTGGACTCAAACCCTGAACAGCCTTTTCGACCTTTTCGACTCGGCTCATCGACTCCAGTGTGCCACAACCGTCCGACCTGCAGACCGTAGCCCAGCAGCTCGACGAAAAAGGCGAACAGGGTATCTCAAGCAGGGATCACTGGTTCACAAGGAGTGATCGTCGCCATGAACAGCAAGCGCTCTGGAGGTGCCGATAGCGACCGGCGTCAGATATGGGCGGTCTCGCGACAGGACAGGAGTGATCTGCGTGGAACTCGCTGGGATTGCACGTCGTCTAATCGCACGTGAGCCGACTTGCTTCTTTTGTGCTCAGTGCAGTCATCCTGGCTGCTAGGTGAACCATCTAGCACCGAGTCAGCTTCCGCCACGATCGGGCGGTTACGTTCGACACGGGTATCCATGGGACCCTGACTCGATCTGGAACCACCTCTGGTGGCGATGCCCTCCTCGAAGGGCAGATTCTTGTGTGGGCCACGAGCGAAGATGAGCCGAGTGGCACCATTACTGGAATCACCCTTTTCGGTCGTCCGACGGAAGCGGTGCTTGTAATGATGGTGAGTTCGCCGTTGAACTGGGTTCAGGCTGGTATCGGGTTAGAGGGACTGCACTTGGCGGTGAGGTTTGCGACGAGTTCCTGGTTGAGGTGAAGCCATACGAAGTCACCCGGGTCGACTTCGTATGCAGTTCATGACCGTGGCGAGCACACGAAGTCCTACCCCGGTGCAGCGTCTGGCAACGGCAGGATTCGCAAGTGAGATTCGAACGAACGATGGCAGCCGTTGGGTCGTCTTTTGGAGTGAGGATGAGACTTGCAGCTGTTGTCGCCACCGTCGTGTTTCTGGCCACTGCTTGTGCCCCCGCTCCCACGGGGAGTTCGAGCGCGGTTGCCGAAGCAAGGGACGCGACAGACGACTCGGCGGCACCCGAATTTGTCCCTTCGCCGACATCAGGCGACATCAGGGAGTCGGAAGCGGTCTTCTCTGAGCCCACCGGGACGGTCCTCGTATTCAACGATGGGATAGACGGGGTGCTCAGTGTCGACGTCGACAATCGGATTGCAGTTCGGCGGGTTCTCGATGGTCAGCGGGCCGGTGACGCGTTCAGCGGGCTGGTTCGGGTTGGCGACACCCTGGTCGTGGGGTCAGGCATGATCTATGCGCTCGCGCTCGACTCCTTGGAAGCTCGACCACTCGGGGAGGCGACTGTCTTCATCCCAGGCGAGGAACCGGAGATGGTCTGGCTGATCGACTACCCAGGAGGTCGGATCGGCCAAGGAACCCCGGCCTACCGAATGGTGGGCCTAGACGGTACCGAGGTTTCGAGCGCCCATGGGCTCGAGCCCAGCGACGCCTACCCAGCACTCGGCATCCTCGGGGGAATAGTCCACGAGACCGACAGCGGTATCGCTCTTTGGAATGCCGATAGCCAGGAAGTAGTCCGGGTACCAGGGGCAGACACCGGATTCGTGGCAGATGTGCACGGGAGTCTCGTCGCCTGGTGTGACGGGGAATGTGCCCTCCACCTGACCCAGGTCGGCGCAGAGGACATTGTGGTGCCGTCTCCCGACGAGACCCGGACTTTTGACCCCCGCTCGGCCCGGTTCTCGCCAGATGGCCGGCTCCTGGCCGCCATCGTCACCCCGCCCGGACCGCTCGGTGCAAACTCACGGGCCGCTATCGCGGTGGTGGACGTCGATTCTGGAGAAGCCACCCTCATCTCAGAGCCGCTACTGCCGAGGCCCAGCTACCTTGCCTGGTCCGACGACGGCCAGAGCCTCTTCTTCAGTTCCTGGTCCTATCAGCAGCCGGAGACCCTGTTGGGCTGGTACCGGCCAGCCGACGGGCACATCGAGGTCACCACACTTCCCTTTGGCGGAGCCCTTTCCTTCGTCGTGTTAGAGCCCGATGATGCCGGGGCATTCCTTGCATCGAAGCTCGGCTCCCAGGAGAATTGCGAGCAGGTCGCCGCCTATCCCAGCAGGCGCACAGGGATCTGCGGATTCAGGTTCTGAGCCCGTTTGACGCAGACGCAGACACCCCGAGATGGCAAATTCGTTGAAGCCAATCCGATCGAGAACAACATTCCGGAGCAGAATCGCAGATTTGGTTCAGGTGCGGCCTATCGGCGCATCGGCGTGTCCCGTTTACAGTGAGATGCCGGTAGCGACCAGATGGCCTTCCGTGTGGAGATTCTTCCTTGCTTTGCTGTTTGTGATCATCGGAATCACAGTCGCTCCGCCATCAGCCAGCGCTCACCCTTCTGACTTTAGGACGCTCACGATCGACTTCATTTTCGGACAGGACGGACTTGAAGCAATTGACGCGGCAGTTGTTGAGTCGAGCGGACCAAGTTACGAACCGTTTCCCAGCGTGGAGCTACGGCAAGCGGTCGCCGAGGAAGTACTGGCGGCTCTCGACCTTTCGGATGCGGCGGCATCAATCGACGCAGAAATGAGCGAGCGCTATCACCAGGTCGGCTTCCTGATCACATTCGAGGAGCCACGCCCCGGCCACCAGGAAACCTTCCAACTCGATACCAACCATCTTCAAGCCATCGCCGAGGACACGAATCTCGAACGACTGAAACTCAGCGTGTGCGCTGAAGGTTCCGAGACGTCCAACGCAATCGAGATCCATGCGAGCAGAGATGGCAGGGCTCCCATCTACACGACGTCCGAACGCCCTTGGTGTCGGGTATGGGAGGTGGGTATCGCCGACTCGCCCGTCACGGTCAGCGTCGAGGCTTTGGCACTCCCAATGACAGGTCTAACACTGGTCCCGGCAGCTATCGCAGGGCTTACTCTCCTGGCCGCTGGCTACCTTGTTTTACTCAGGCAGCGATTGCCTGAGGGTTCTCCCTGAGGTCGCACCCTGGAGGGGTGACCCAGATCAACAAATCTCGGGCGGAACCGCACCTCTGATTCAGAAGCGCGCTAACGGCACTCCCAGGATCGCCTCCTTAGGCCGACTGACACCTTACGACTCTCTCGATTATACCATCTGTGGTATAATAGTCTGTAGGTGTGCCATGGGGCGCCGTGGAACTGGAACCCGGAGGTCGCCGAGTGGCTCGAAGAACTCCCAGACGATCAATTCGGTCGTGTCGTGTTCTACATCGACCTACTCGCCGACCGAGGATCACAACTCGGGGAGCCCTATACCCGCCAACTTCAGGGCAAGCTACGGGAACTGCGGTTCCATCTGGGACCGACCGGCGATGCGGCGCGGATCACCTACTACATCGCCTCGGGCCGGCGGATCATCCTGTTGACAGTGTTCCGCAAGCAGCGACGAAGAGAACGAGCCGAGATAGACCGAGCCGTCCGAGCGATGGAAACGTGCATCGCTGAAGGACACACCGCGGAGGACGAAGATGAGTAAGAAAACCACCTGGACCGACTTGAAGAACCGGCGCGGCGACACAGAAGCCCGACGCCGCGGCTATCAGGAATCCAAAGACGCGTTTGAGCTCGGAGCAAGAGTCCGGGCCGAAAGAGAACGACTCGGACTCACCCAAACCGAACTAGCTGAAAGGATGGAAACCACCCAGCCGACCATCGCACGTCTCGAAGCAGGTGGAGTCACTCCAAGTCTCGACACGCTGCACCGGGCCGCAAACGCGCTCGGTCTCGAGCTGATTGTCGACTTCCGTGAACAGGACTCCGCCTGATTCGACAGCCGCCCCGATCACCAGATCCCGGGCGATAACGCGCATTTCAGTAGGTGAGCGAGAACGGCACCTCTAGCTCGGGCGGAGTCGCCCATATCGGTTGTTGCATCGTAGGCAATTTGTGGGGTTGCGTCGATGTCCTCGACATTGAACTTTGCCGGCGTACGAGACGTCTCATAGGAAAGTGAGATCGAGGCTTGCCAACTGGTCGTTACTGACTCTGAGTGCGGTTCTGGTCGCGTGCTCGAATGGGTCAAAGGGATCTACGACGTCGGCGCCGATTGCCAGTGAGTCGACGCGGCAGTTGCCTTCGTCTACTTCGAGCACAACTGGTCATGAATCCACGTCAACGTCAACAGGCCCTGTCGAAGGTGAGCCGGATCCGGTTGATCTGCTCTGGTCAGCCGCGGGAGTGGGTATGACCGACGCCTTCTTCTCTGATAACAGGCTTCTCGCCGCTGACGACGAGACGGTGTTTGTTGCGGACGGCTGGGGCGGTCTCCAAGAGACATCCGAATCAGGCGTCACAGCAATATCCGCCATCTCCGGTGAGCGCCTCTGGCAACGGACTGACCTGAGCACCGTCACTTACCACACTGGTCTTTTTATCCAACTGTTGACATCTGAGCGATTAGTCGTCAATGACGAAGAGGGACTCTTAGCCGCCCTCGTTCCAGCCACTGGTGAGACGATCTGGTCGTTCGATCTTCCCCTCGGCTACAACGCCTCGGGAGCGGTGACGTCAAACTCCATCATGTACGTCGGTGCCCACGCCACCGGCGAGGGCGAGACCGCACCGCCTATCGCATACGCCATCGACCTGACCGACGGGTCGGCGATCTGGCAAACAACGCTGGCTGGAGGGACTGACCTGCAGCCCATCGCCCCGGGCCCTCTCCGATGATTCCGTCCTGTACTCCACGACCCTCAGCCACCCAGAAAGCGCAGAAGGAAACATGATCCACACCCTGAACACAAAAGATGGGTCGATCCAATGGGACCTCAACCTCGGAGGCGAACAGCAATTCAAGTTCTTCCCCATACTCATCCAAGGCAACATTGCCATCGTGCCCGGGTGGGACGAGACCCTCGGCGTCTCGTTAGAGAGCGGCAGGACGGTCTGGCTAACAGCCGGCGTCCAGCCCCTAGTGCAGACAGAAGACGGACGGGCTCTCACCAGAAGCCACCAGGGAATAGCAGATATTGACTGGCTAACGGGTGAGGCGAAAATGCTCGCTCAAGTCGATTGGTCCCAAGGTGTATACCGGCCAAACGGCGGCCAGCTCATCAACGACCAGCTCGTCGTCTCCGACGGTCTAAATCTCCACGGCTACTCCGTTACAGACGGAGAGGCCCTCTGGAGCTGGGCGGCACCCGGCACCATCGTTGACAATCACGTGGCCGTCGGCGGGGCGATTGCAGTACCGGTCGGAGAACAGAAAGCCGAAGCACCCGACGATCGAAGAGTCGTCCTAATAGCCCCACCCTGATTTAGAGCCCGGCTGCCCAGCGGAATGACCCGTGCACCAAGAGTCACCGAACCCGGCACAGAACGACACATATCGGTCGTAACCGCCCATATCGCGTCCCACTCGATAGCGGCCCTTCCAGGATCGGGATCCACGGCGATATCCGATGGGCCGAGTCGGTGCCGCGTATGCTGTCGATGTGGCCTTCGAAGACGTTGCCACTCGGGTCTTCGCTTTGTACGGCAGCAGGGACTATCGGGAAGCGCTCACCGTCGTGCAGAACGCTCGCCGCGAATATCCTGAAGAAGACAACGATCTCACGTTCTGGGAAGCTTGCCTGTTGGCCAGGATCGATCGCCCACAGGATGCGCTCGCTGTCCTAGCGGGGGGCGTCGACAGAGGTCAATGGTGGGGACCAGGCAGGCTCGCCGATCCCGATCTTGATCCGGTCAGGCCACTCGGAGGATGGGACCGGGTGGCGAGGCGATGCGCCGAGATCACCCAAGAGCGAATGGCCCATCGGCCACCACCCGTGATCCGAACGACCGCCAACCCGGCGGGGACGATCGTCGCCATACAAGGCGCTCACGCTCATCAGCAGGCCTTGGCATCCATGTGGGAAGCTGCCACCCCCAGCAGCTGGACGGTCATCACGCCAGCCGGTGCGGAACCGTCGGCACCGGGCAGTTGGGCGTGGCCTCGCTCACTCGAGGACAGTGCAAAGTCGGTGAAGCGAGACATCAAGGGCCTAGCCCTCGATCGGCCGGTGGTTCTTACTGGTTTCTCGATCGGTAGCGCCATCGCCTGTCACCTAATCACACGCCAGGGGCTGCCCGTCGACGGACTGATTGCTGTTGCACCTTCAAGCCCATCGAGCTTCGACGAACTCCGAACTGTGGCCAACACGGGTATCCCTTCACTCATCATTTGCGGCGCCGAAGACATCAGTGCCGGGCAGTACAAGCAACTTCAGACAGACATCGGCGACCGGCCCAACGTCACCATCGACATCGTCGAAGGCCTCGGACACGCCAACCCGCCTGATCTCGAGGAGCGAGTCACTCGTTTCCTGGAGGCGTTGCACCAAAAACGCGTAACCCAATAATCTCCGGACGGATCGCTCTGCCCGGAAGGCCCTCGATATCGGCACTTCTTGTGTGCCTTGGCCTACGTCTCCCAAATGGTCTCGCCTTCATCTGCTCGGTGTCTTATTTCGGTGGCATCAACCTCGGCTCGCTGCTCGGAGATGTCCCGAACCGGCCACGAACCCACGAATGTCATCGTCCCCTCAGGAGGGAGTGGCCACATCCATTGACCCATCTCCCAGGAGTCGCCCCCACCGCCACCGCCCCTTCCGATTACCACCGGACCCGAGGGTTCCTCGTCAGGTGATGGAAAAGGCCGATCGAGGTTGGTCCACTTCGAGCCGTCACTGAGCAGAATCCCGAATCGCAGGAACTCGTCGGGAAGCGAATCACCGCGTGGACGCCGACGGAGGTCCCAAGGGAAGTCACCCCATTCATACGCATCGCGCAAGAGGAGGGTCAGTGTGAACTCCACCCCATTCGGATAAGCAAGAAACCGATGCACCACGAGGAGGGCGTCCTCAGTCCTAAACAGCACCGCTCGTTGGGGCGAGTAACCCGGGAGGACTCCCGGGGGTGGACCCGACCAAGCGGGTCGGTCAACCACTGGCTCGGGTGCTGGTTCTGGGAATGGGACATCGAAGAAGTTCACCAGGCGAAACTAGACGATCACCCCGAAGAGGGGGCGTAGATCACCCGATATCGCCCGGTAACGCCCCGACCCGCTACCGCACAGAGCGGCACTTCCGGCACTCTCGTGCCGACCGGATTCGTTGGCGTTTAGGGGACTCCTTCGTCGATGGTTGTGTCGATGACGTTGCCGTTTTGGTCGTATGCCGTGTATGTGATGTGGTCCTGATCGGGGTTGTCTATGTCGAACAAGACGATTCCACTAACCGGCCGCTGCCAAAGAGTCGTATCGCCATAGTCGACTGCTACCACCGAGACCTCTGGGGGAAGTGGTCCCCATGCGAATGTTCCCTGAAGGTTGTGAGCCTCATCAGTGGGGAAATCCGTGCCCGGATTGACTCCTATTAGGGGATGCGGCTCGTTGGTGTTTCGGCCCGAGCAGCTTGGGCGTGCGTCCGTGGGTGGGATGATCCATAGACACCAGCCGCGCTCGCCTGCGGTTTGAACTATGCCTGCCACGGAGCCCGATGCCAGTTCTCCGGCAACGACGTGTTTGACCACTTGGTCTTGAGGTGAAAGCAGGTTCTGCTCCACTTGAAGGATCGAACTCTGGATATCAGACAGCTCGAGCAGGGGGACCTCCACCCCGAGACTGGACGTATCGAAAGCAGGTTCTGGACTGTCCGTGCCTCTGACTACCAGAGGGTCTTCAAGGAGGACGACTTCACCGTTGCCGACATAGGTAGAGCTGATCTGATCGGCGGAGGGAAGGTTCACCAGGACCAATGGGAGCACGACGACACCGATCGCGGCAGCGACTCCGACGCCGGCGATCAACCTATTCCTTACCGGGCGAGGTCTTGGACCTCTCACCGGCGGCAATTGACTGGAGGCTCGCCGTATCTCTTCGCCAGCGTGGATGAGATGGTCCTCAAGCGTCTTCATAGGTACCTCCTAGCGAACTCAGCCGCCGGCTGAGGGTGTCTCGGGCTCGGCGCAGATGAGTGTTGACTGTGGTCTTGGAGCATTCGAGAATTTCTGCGATCTCAGACATGGAAAACTGATCGAAATAGTGCAAGGCCGTGACTTGGGCCTGTCGCCTCGGTAGGCGGCGGACTTCTCGCCATATCCACTGGGTCTCCGCCGAGACTTCAGGAAGCACCGAGACCTCCCAATCCAGAGCCAAACGGGCCAAACCTCGAGCTTCAGAAATGCGTCGGCGTACCACCGACACGGACCGGTTTGCAAGGACGCGACGAACCCAGGCTCCCGGATTGTCCATACGGCTCACAACTTCCCAGTTCTGATAAGCAGCCAATAAGGTGTCCTGGACGAGATCGTCCGCTGCGGCACGACTGCCGCAAAGTGTGTACGCCAGACCGACGAGCCGTTTTCCATCCCGACGGACATACGACTCGAACGGCTCACCTCCACGAACCTCGGGAGTGTCAGGATCATCAGGCAGAATCGACAATCTCTTCCGGTCCATCGCCGCCGTCCATGCAGGTAACACGCTCGAGGCCACGAATCGTGCGACAGGCTTTCGTTCTCCCCAGCTGACCTAGCCCATTTGTAGCGCCGATCAATATTCTGGGTGGCCTAACCCACATTTCAGCAGGTGCGCGCTATCGGCACGTCGCGAGCAGTCCCCTACTCCGAGACTTCTCCGTAGGTGAAGACTCCAGTGAGACGCTGACCATCGACGCTCCGCTCAAGACAACTGCCCTCCCATCCCTCGGGCAACTCGACCAAAGCGAGGGCATCGCAGGACGTGGCGTACAGATGTGGGCTGGCATCGGGCCGCAAGCGAGCGAGGATCTGGTAGTCGTTCACCGGGACCGTGTAGATCACGTCGCCCCTTTCAATGGACATGACTTCGCGTAGCGCTTCGGTGTAGATACCGCCGGGAGTGATCGCTCGCGCGTCCGCCAGCAAGGGCTGCTCCAATGGAGTGGTTGTGTCCTGGTTCGAACACGATGCTGCCACAGGCAACACCAAGAGCGCCAGGCAAATCAGCTTCATGCCACACCATCATTCTTGCACGTACCTCGCAGCCCTGACCAGCGCCGATCGACATTACGGCGCAAGAACGCACACTCCGCTGAGTGCGCTGGATCGGCACATCGTGCTCGGCCAGGGTCAACCGTTTCCAATGGATCCGAGCAGGCATTCGAATTCCAATTCGACGCCGGCCAGTTCGCTGATGTCGATCACCCCGTCAGTGACGACTTCGAAGTCCTCACCGGTGAAGCTGAGGAGAGTCCTGTCACTCTGCAGGGCCACCCATCCCTCTTCGTCGATTCCAGCGACGACCTCGATGATGTCCTGGTGGTCGACGGCGTACAGGAGCCCGAAAGAGGTCTTGTTCGTGACACGGAGTCCGGTACAGCTCGAGGTCATCTCCCGAACGGACGAGCACACCGAATCTCACCCCAGTTGCTGATGTCGACTCCGACGCCTGGAATGGCACGAAAGCTGCGGCGGGGTCGACGACAAACAGCTCCTCCGGGCAGAGGACCGCTACGACCGTGTTGGACCCGTCCCATATCCCTGCCAGTGGCTGGTCGCAGTCAACCGGGATATCGACTCTTCCCTGCCCGTCGTTGATCGCCAGGACCCTTCGGTGAAGGTGGCGAACCGTTCTCCCCGGCGATCGGCTGCCAACAAGGTGCCCGAAGCTGCCTCTACGAATTCGTCTCCCTCGCTTCGGAATATGGAGCTGTCGCGTTCAAACTCAATCCCATCAGCTAAGACGACAGCACGCCCGGCATCGCTCGGAACCTCTGTGACAACCTCTACGTCGCCATTGGGCAACACTTCCACTAGTTCGCCAACCTGCAACTGAGAATGGGCGAGAACGTCACCCAGCTGTGGCGATGAGCATCCAACCAACGCGACGACAAGTAACAGGAACCTCATTCCCGGTCGATCCATCTGCTCGATCGACACGGACGGGTGTTCGGCTCGGGCTACCCGCTAACAATGTGTCTGAGAAGGGCCTCTCCTGTTGCTGGATCATGGGCGGTGAGAATGACGGCGGAGTCGAGATTTGCCTGGAAAGGCATCCAGATGAACCCGTCGCTCGCACGCTGCCAGAAGACTTCGCCGTCGACATCGAGCTGTGTGTACTGCCACGTCGCGTATTCTGGGATGCGTAGGAAAGCAAACCCGCTCCCGTCCTGGCTTTGGCTGGAAGATGGGCCCCACTGTTCGTTCTCGCTAGGTCCGCTGACACTCACGAAACTCCGATAATCCGGGCCCACAGCGAGCACTTGAGATTGGCCTCTCCCAGTTCCCTGGTCGATTTGGTGCAGGGCGTAAACGTTCGTGTCGAACGATTCGATTCTCCCCAACGCCACAACGACTGGATCCGTGTAGCCCCGGCTCTGGATTATCTCTTGTATGGCAGCCAGGTCATTCGCAGTCGGCTTATCGATGGGTACGAAGGTGAGGTCCGAACCGGACGGTGCGACCTCGGGACCTGGGCCTAGCTCTCCTTTGAGGATCAAAGGTGCTTCGTTGACAACGGGCAGTTCCATCCCGCTGAACGGAGATGCCGCCATCGCCTGATCGACCCTGAGGAACCAGCCGGATCCGATCACCAACACGAGCAATGCCGCGACTCCGGCGACCCCAACCAGTGAACGTCTTACGAACAGGCGACGTCGCCCGTTTCTGGCTACGACATGCAATCTGTTCTCGGGTGCAGGAGTAGCTTCATACTGCACCTCGAAGTACTCACGTAGACGATCTTCAATCACCATCTTTCACCTCCTGGCGAAGTGTCTCCAACGCGCGGTGGAGGCGGCTCTTTACGGTTCCAACGGGAACGTCCAACACATCCGCGATCTGCTCTTGGCTCATATCGAAAAGGAAACGGAGTACAACGACTTCTCGGTGATGAAGCGGCAGCCGGGCAACGGCGCCGTCTAGTTCAGGGTCCGGAGCGGGGTCGACCCAAGATCGTGGTTCGGGATCGCCCAGAATCTCCCGCTTCCGTTTCTTGAGGCGAGAGCGTGCCCAGTTGACCGCTACTCGATACACCCACCCTCTTGGCTTCCGATAGGTCGGCAGCTTCGACCAGCGCTCGAACGCACGCGTCATTGCTTCATCCAAAGCTTCCTGAGCCAATGCCGGGTCCCTCAAAACCACCGAGAGCGTGCGAAAGACCTCAGCCAACGAATCTCGATAGAAATCCTCGAACAGCAACGCTTCGGCCACTGGTCTGCCTATTGGGTCAGACACGACATCCACAGCCAGCAGACTCCCGTACACCTAAATGCGTTCCATGGGAATGGGTCTGGACTCGATACCGCCCCTAACGCAGCGTTTCCAGAGCCCTCCATATGATCGATCCCAGCGCGATATCAACAATTCTGAGCGGATTGCGAGCTGTACGGAAGTACGCGAGATCGGCACCTCGGTGCGGGGTTTCTGAAGTGCTAGCGCACAACGCGCGTTCCCGAAGACCGAAATCACCGTATCACCCGTGCGCTATCCGGCAGTATGCGCTGGAACAGAATCTGGAACAGAATGCTGCTGATCGCGGTCAGGCAATACGTTGTCGAGAGCCCCGAGCCCGAGCGGACGCCTTCATTTGCACTGAGGGGCGGATGTGCAGTTGGGCCGCTCCTGGGCCGTATGGGAGTGGAAATTGACGAAAGCCGACGCGAAGCAGCCATAACCCATCTCTCTACATATGCCCAGGTCAAGGGCTGTTTCTCGGCTATTGGCGTTGATCGTCGTTAGGTTCCGTTTCGCCCTGGGCCGGCCTTTCAAGCCGGAAACGCGGGTTCGAATCCCGTCGGGGCTGCCAACGCGAACCCAGGGTTGGTAAGGCTGTTGTACCGCCATACCAGCCCAGAGAACGAGGACCGGGCCGAGGCCCGGTCCCGTTTTCCCCTCCGAATCACCAAACCGGTGTTCCGGTTCACCCCTTTTATGTCCGTTCACCGGTGCTTGCTGACAGAAACCCGATGAGAATCATGTCAAGTTCTCGATCCGGGTGGACATGAAGAAATGATGGGGAGCGCTCCGTTAATACACAAGATGGCTCAGTTCGAGTCCATCTACGCGGATCACATGCTCAGAGTCCTCGCCTATTGCGGCCGGCGAACTCGATCGGCCGACGCGGCCGATGCCTGTGCTGAAACCTTCCTTATCGCCTGGCGACGGATCGAAGACATTCCGCCCCCACCCAACACGCTGCCCTATTTGTATGGGATTGCCGGTCGAGTGGTTTCGAACCAATTGCGTACTTTGCACCGTCGATCCCGCCTGGACGCCAAGCTCGCAAACCTGGGGGTCGCCCCGCCCATTGATCCTTCCGTCCTCGTTTATCAGAGTTCTCGCGACCAAGAGGTCATCGCCGCTGTCAACAGGCTCAAGGCCAAGGATCGTGAGATCGTGAAGCTCTACGCCTGGGAGGATCTGCCTCGCGACACCATCGCCGAGATGATGGGCATGACCAGGGTCGCCGTCGACCAACGAATTCATCGCTCCTATCAGAAGCTTGCTCGGATGCTCGAGCCGACCCTGGAGAACCGCGCAATCAAATCCCCTCCGATTGCCGACAAAGGAGGGACATGACACTCGACCAGATCGATCGGATGGTCCGGCAGGCAAACCCTGTCCCGGATCTCACCGCAATCGAAGCGGTTGATACGTCTGCCCTCGATCAGCGAAGGAGGACGGAAATGCAAACCGACGACCGAATTGTGGTTGACCGAGAGCCCGACAAGCCACGCACAGGTCTTCTTATCGGAATCGCGGCCGCGGCAGCAATCATCATTGGCGCACTGCTTCTGTTGCAGCCGCGGGAAGAGGCGCCGGTGGCGGACCAGCCGACCACGACGGCGGCAGTGGAGCCCAGCGCCGCCTCGCCGATGGAGATCGCAACCGCCTTCGTTGATGCCTATGCGGCCTTCGACATTGAAGCCGCCACCGCGTACCTGTCCCCCGATGCGATTGTCGACATATTTGGCGACGTCGAGACCTGGCCGCTCGGCCGCCGATTTCTTCAGGCCCATGGGACCCAGCTATTTATCGAATCATGCGAAGCGAAGGGAGCGATATCAGTGCGTTGCCGATTCGACTACCAGGCGCTTCGCTCCGACGAGATAGGCCTTGGTCCGTTCTCCAGCAGCTATTTCTCCTTGACTGTTCAGGATGGAAAGATCACCGTCGCCTCGATGTATTGGGCTTACATGGAGAACTTGTGGTCGGCGCAGATGTGGGAGCCCTTCGCCGCTTGGGTGGGCGCCAACCATCCTGAGGACGGCGCCGTGATGTATGCGGACTGGCCTCTCGTCGGCGACCAGGCGATGACGGAAGAGTCGATCCCTCTCTGGGAGCAGAGAAGCCGCGAGTACGTGGAGTATGTGAAGACATCGGCGGTCGAGACCGCCACCGCCTTTGTCGAGGCGTATGGACGCTTCGATATGGACGAAGCGTTTTCGTACTTAGCCACCGATGCCGAGCTGCCCTGGCCCGGCGACGTGGAAGGCACCCGCCTCTACAACCGAGTCCTGCAGGCACACGGGTTCCAGTTGCTCCTCGGCGGGTGTGGGGAACCGGCATCGTCGTCTCCTGGAATTCGGGTCAGGTGCCTCTTTGACTATCACGCCATCCGGTCAAATGAGATTGGGCGAGGACCGTTCGAAGGCAGCTATTTCGATATCGTCGTGAACGGTGAGAGGATTATCTCGGCATCGATGAATCTGCCGTGGGTAGCGAAGAGATTCGCGGACGAGATGTGGGAGCCCTTCGCCCAATGGGTCCGCGAGAACTACCCGGAGGACATCCTGGTCATGTACGCCAGCTCTGTCCAAATCCGCGAGAGCGTCAGCGAAGAGTCAATCGCGCTCTGGGAGCAACGCAGCCGTGAGTACGTCGAGTTCGTGAACGGGAGCTAGGAAAACACTCTCATTCTTGCGTAGATATGCCCCCCTAATCCCGGGGGTAAATACACAAGAATGAACTAGCGGGCGTCGAGCTCTTTGACCTTGGCCAACCGCCGCCAGTGGCGCTCCTCATGGCTGAAAGTGGCGTTAAGGAAGGCTTCCACGACTTCGACCGCCACATGCGTCCCGACTACGCGGGCTCCCAGACAAAGAACGTTGACGTCGTCGTGTTGGACCATCTGGTGGGCGGTATACGTCTCATGGGCGACCGCAGCCCGAATGCCCTGGAGTTTGTTAGCGGCCACGCAGGCCCCGGCTCCTGATCCGCAGATGACGATTCCGCGGTCGGCCCTTCCTTCCAGAACCGCCCGACCGGCGGCGGCGGCGACATCGGGATAGTCGACTGGTTCGGTGGTGTGAGTTCCGAGATCAAGGGCGGAGTGCCCCGCCGCCACCACCGCATCGACCACGATTGATTTGAGAGCGAGACCGGCATGATCTGAGGCAATTGCCACTCGCATGAAAATCACGGTATCAGGCATCCTGGGCATGAGCCGTAGACTCCAACGATGCCCGAGATCATCGTTGAGGGGGGCCCCGCGCTGCGGGGCACGATCGGAGTCGGAGGAGCAAAGAACGCCGCCCTCAAGGAGATGGTGGCAGCAGTTCTGGTGCCGGGTCGGCACCGCCTCACCAATGTTCCCGACATCGCCGACATCAGCCTGATGGGGGACCTCTTAACTCACATGGGCTGTCGTTTGCAACGGGAGAACGACTCATTGTGGATCGTGACCCCTGATCGACTTCGCCCCGAAGCTCCGCTCGACCTGGTGAGGAGAATGCGAGCCTCGATCGTCGTCTTGGGCCCTCTCCTCGCCGCCTGCGGAGAGGCCAAGGTGGCTCTTCCGGGAGGTGACGACCTCGGGGCCCGTCCGATCGATATGCATCTCGATGGGCTGCGAAAGATGGGCGCCGAGTTCCGACTCGTGCATGGTGTGCTGGAAGCGGAGGCCCACAACGGCCTCAGGGGAGCAGAGGTAGAGCTTTCCTTTCCTTCGGTTGGCGCCACCGAGAACCTCATGCTCGCCGGTGCTGTCGCCAAAGGAGAGACAACGATCGTCAACGCCGCCCGAGAGCCGGAGATCGTCGACCAGGCCAATCATCTCAATTCGATGGGCGCTTCCATCCGTGGTGCCGGCACTCCGATAATTCATCTCACAGGCACCCCGGATTTGCAGCCGGTCGAGCACAACGTCATCCCCGATCGTCTGGAGGCCGGAACCTTCGCCATCGCTGCCGCCATCACCGGCGGCGATGTCACGATCACCGGATGCGTTCCCAGTCATCTCCGGATGGAATTGAGCAAGCTCGAGGACACAGGGTCTCTGGTGGAGCGGGGCGAGGGATGGCTCCGGGTGGGCGGACCTGAGCGGCCACATCCGGTCGACTTCGTAACTCTTCCTTATCCGGGTTTTCACACCGACCTCCACCCGCAGATGGTGGCTTTGCTTTCGGTAGCCGATGGCACGTCGATCGTCACAGAGAATCTCTACGACGCTCGTTTCCGATACGTCGGCGAGCTGGCCCGCATGGGCGCTGACATCTCCACTGAGGCCCAGCATGCGGTGATTCGGGGCAGGGGAGAGCTATCGGGCTGTCCCGTGCTCGCCCCCGACATCCGCGCCGGAGCGGCTCTGGTCCTGGCCGGGCTGCGAGCCGAAGGACGGACCTACGTCGGCGACGCCCATCACATCGACCGCGGCTATCAGGATTTGGCCGGGAAACTTCAGAAGCTGGGAGCTGCAATCGCTCGCTCTGACTAAAGCTCTCGGCGCGATTCTGGCGGTGGGAGCAGTCACCGCGGCCGCGCCGGCGACCCCTGCGACCATCGAAGGCGACAGCGTCGTCATCACCGCCGAGGCTGGGTCTGTCATCACTATCGGCGACGATCAGTTCGCCGGACCACTGGTGCTCGACGCTTCAGAAGGCGGTCTGGTTTTGACCGAGACGATGTCCCCGGAGACTTACCTGCTTGGTATTCGCGAAGTGCCTTTCGCTTGGCCGGATGAAGCCTTGAAGGCTCAGGCCGTCGCGGCTCGCACGTACCTGGCCTTCACACTTGCCGGCGGCCGCACCAGCACCGGATCTCAGTACGGGTATGACATCTGTGCCACAACTGCTTGTCAGGTCTACACCGGTCGCTTCGGACTCGATACTGTCGATGGGCAACGCTGGGCGCAGGCGGTAGCAGCCACTGGCGGCGAGATTCTGCTCTACGACAATCGACCGGCGCAGGCCCTCTACAGCTCGACCGCTGGCGTCCGCACCCGGGAGTCAGAGGACATCTTTCCTGGCCTCGATGTGCCTTACCTGTCGGCAGTAACTTCACCGGCCGAAGATTCGCCCTTCGTCACTTGGAGCTTCGCTATCTCCGAAGCCGAGATGACGGCCCTGCTCGATGAGGCAGAGCTCTTACACGGACCAATTGTCAATGTTGGGGTCCAACAAACGGCCGATGGAGAAGGTCCGTGGCAGGTGGTCGTGTCATCCGGTGACGAGACCGAAAGCATGGCGAGTTATCGATTTCGGTCGGCCATCAATCGGGCGGCGGCGGCGATCATGCCCGACCGCCTGCCTGCCGAGCGCCCGGACGGCCGGCGTTATCCGCAGACGGTGCTCTCCGGGACCTACACCATCACCAGTGAACCGACGACGACAGAACATGGGCACTACCGGGAGTTGGGTCGCAATTTTGTTTTCAACGGCGAGGGTTGGGGCCACCAGGTCGGGATGAGTCAGTTCGGGGCTTTGGCCCGAGCAGAAGAGGGCGCCCTCTACGGCGACATCCTCGCCTACTACTACGGCGGGCTGCGACCTCAGCCGGCCGACGGTTGGTTGCCTCCTTCGATCACGGTGGGACTGGCGGTGGAGGTTTCCGAGCTGGAACTCCAGGCCATGCAGGGCGCCACGATCTCGGTCGACGGAACCGAGATAGCCAGTGGTTTTGCCGCCTGGGCCTTTGCCGAGGTCGGCGGCCGCATCACGGCGCAGGTCCCGGTCGGGATTGGGTCAGCGCCAGCTATTACCCGGGCCCGGCTGCCATATGGCATCGGCGGCCATCAGCTTCGCTTCGATACGACAGCTCCTGCCTTCCTCACCGTGCGGGCAACCGTCGACGGCGAGCTCGGGGAGGTGCTGGATCTCGGGCTTACGGGCGCCGGTTCCTACGAGATCCCGTTGTCCGAGCTCATCGCCGATGGCTTAACCGATCGGACACGGTTCCAAGTGCTCATCGAAGCGAGCAGCCCTCACGGCGATGCCCGATCCGTATTGCGGGGGGTGCCCGAGCGGCGCTGATTCTTTCTGTGGGCTGGAAGCGTCGGTTTCGCGGGCTAACAACCCTGGGTTCGCTTTGGAATGAATCAGGGGCGCCGTTAGGTTCTATTACCAATGACTGAAGCCGCCACTACGACCACCGATCGACCCGAGGTGGATCTCGAGAAGCTCCAGGAGACGCTCGAGTACATCCGCCCTGCCATCCAGATGGACGGCGGCGATCTTGTCCTGCTCGGCGTCGAGGAAGGCACGGTCAACCTGCAGATGGTCGGTGCCTGTGGGGGCTGTCCGATGTCGATGATGACCCTGAAGGCCGGGATCGAGCGAATCCTCACCGAGCGGGTTCCGGGGGTGGTGGCGGTCAACGCCACTTAAGGCGCCGTACCCTGGCGCCAGGTGACTTCAAGCGAAATTGACCTCGTCAGCCGGGGCGATCGCCGGGCGCTTTCCCGGTTGCTGACTTTCCTCGTCGAGTCTCCCGACCCTGAGGTTCTCGAAGCTCTCGAACCACCAAGCAATGTCACCGGATTCACTGGCCCTCCTGGCTCCGGAAAAAGCACGCTGGTCGATCAGCTTGTCCGTCACGAACGGCGCGAAGGACGCCGCCCCGGGGTAGTGGTGATCGATCCCTCGAGTCCCGTCACGGGAGGTGCGTTATTGGGGGATCGAATCCGCATGCAGGACCATGCGGGCGATGAAGCGGTCTTTATTCGCTCACTCGCCACCAGGGGAAAGCTGGGCGGCCTCGCCGCCGGTGTCGAACCGGTTCTGGCCGCTCTCGCGCTTGGCGGCTTTTCGCCTTTGTTCGTGGAGACAGTCGGGGTGGGTCAGTCTGAGATTGACGTCGTCACTGTGGCCCACACCGTCGTGGTCGTCCTGCATCCGGAATGGGGCGACGACGTCCAGGCGGCGAAGGCCGGCCTCCTCGAGGCGGCTGACATCGTCTTTGTCAACAAGTCAGACTTGGGAGGAGCCGAGCGGGCGGGCACACAACTCCAAACCTCCCTCGAGGTTCCGGTTCTGATCGGGGCGGCGTTGGCCGGCCATGGGATTGACGAGCTGCGGGCGGCGATCGCCGCTCATCAGGTCAGGCATCAGCCCGCTCGGAGTCCAATTCGGCTTGGGCAGCGGCCAGGCGAGCAACCTTGACCCGGGGCGGGCTGCAAGACACATAATCGAGTCCGACCTCCCGGCAGAAAGCGATCGAGGCTGGATCCCCGCCGTGCTCTCCACAAACGCCCACGGTCAACCCCGGATTGGCTTCTCTTCCCTCCCTCGTCGCAACCCGGATCAGTCGCCCCACTCCTTCGATATCGATGGTTTGAAAAGGATTGGCGGTGAGAATTCCTTCCTCGAGATACTGCTGAAGAAACATGGCTTCGGCGTCATCGCGGCTCAGTCCATACGTCATTTGGGTGAGGTCGTTCGTACCAAAGGAGAAGAAGTCGGCCACAGAGGCGAGTTCGCCCGCCACGAGCGCCGCTCGGGGCAGTTCGACCATGGTCCCGATCGGGATTTCGAGTGGGTGCCCAGCTCGTCTCGAGTAAGCGGCAATCTCCTTTTCGATCATGGCCCGCATCCGGCGCAATTCTTCGGCCGCACCGACGAGAGGGATCATGATCTCGAGGTGAGGATCGCCGCCATCGTTCAAGCGACGAATCACTGCCTCGAGGGCCGCCTGGGTTTGCATCCGGTAGAGGTCGCTGACAATCAGACCCAATCGCACTCCCCGCAAGCCCAGCATCGGATTGTCCTCCTCCCAGCGAGCCACCTGCTCAGAAAGGTCCTCCAAGTCGGCGACCGGAATGCCCACCCTGAGCCGGCTGACAATGTCCTGCTGGAGTTCCAAGCGCGAGGGCAGGAACTCATGCAGGGGAGGATCGAGAAACCGCACCACCACCGGGAGGCCATCCATGGCCGCTAGCAGGCCTTCAAAATCGGCGATTTGCAGGGCCTTCAGCTCGTCCAAAGCCTTCCGCCGCTCCTCACCTTCAGGAGTGAGGATGATCTTCTGCACGACGGCGATGCGTTCGCCCATGAACATGTGCTCGGTACGTGCAAGACCGATACCTTCTGCCCCTGCTCGCCGGGCCACAGAGGAATCCTCGGGAGTGTCGGCGTTGGCCCGGACTCCCAGGGTGCGGAGCTCGTCGGCCCATTCGAGGAGCTGATCGAGTTCGGGCAGGGGCCGTGGCGGGACCAGGGTCAGCTCGCCGATGAAGACCGTTCCGGAAGTGCCGTCGATAGTCACGAGGTCGCCTTCGGCAATCTCGTGGCCTTTGACGGCCGCTCGACTGGATCCGGGGTCGACTCGGAGCGCGGCCGCTCCGGTCACGGCCGGCTTTCCCATCCCGCGGGCGACGACGGCGGCATGACTGGTCTTGCCGCCATGTGCAGTCAGAATGCCCCTAGCCGACGCCATTCCATGGATGTCGTCGGGCGTGGTCTCGGGTCGAATCAGGATTACGTCCTCGCCGGCCTTGGCGTAAATGACCGCGGTCTCGGAATCAAATACCGCTTTCCCCATCGCAGCCCCGGGGCTGGCGGCAACTCCCCTCGTGACCGCTCGCCTAATGTCGGGATCGTTGATTCGGGGGCGTTCGAGCTGCTCCAGAGAGGCCGGGTCGATCCGAGAGATGGCCGTGGCCTTGTCGATCAAACCCTCGTGGACCATGTCTACTGCGATGCGAACGGCAGCAGGGGCGGTGCGCTTGCCCGCCCGCGTCTGCAGTATGAAGAGCTGTCCCTTCTCGATGGTGAACTCGATGTCACACATGTCGCGAAAGTGGCTTTCGAGCCCACCCATGACCGAGATCAATTCCTGGTGGCACGTCGGATGAAGGCCAGCAAGATCATCGAGGGAGGAGGTGTTGCGGATCCCAGCAACGACGTCCTCGCCCTGAGCGTGCGCCAGGTAATCGCCGTATGGAGTTTTCTCACCGGTTGACGGATCACGGGTGAAGCACACTCCCGTTCCCGAATCGACTCCGAGGTCGCCGAAGACCATCATCTGCACGTTCGCCGCGGTGCCGAGATCATCGGGGATCGAGTGGAGTCTGCGGTAGTCCTGGGCTCGTTTGTTGTTCCACGACGAAAAGACCGCCTCGATTGAGCTCCGCAGCTGGTCCCGGGGGTCATCGGGAATCGGTTCCTTGGAAGCGATGATCTGGCGAAAGCGGCGAGCTGCTTGGGCGAGGTCATTCGCGGTCAGCTCGGAGTCGTTGGTCACTCGTCTGCTTGCCCTCAGATCCGAGAGCACTTCCTGAAACGACTTGTCGGGGATTTCCCGGACCACCTCCCCGTACATCTGGACAAAGCGCCGATGAGCATCCTGTGCAAAGTGAGCATCGCTTGACCACTCGGTGAGGAGCGAGACGACCTCGTCGTTGATGCCGAGGTTCAGAACCGTGTCCATCATCCCCGGCATCGAGTACTTGGCACCTGAGCGCACGGAGACGAGCAACGGCACCGGACCCCCGCCAAAGCTTCGCCCAATTTTCTCCTCGAGGCGGCCGATCGCCTTGTCGACTTCATCCCACAGCCCGGGCGGCACCTCTCCATGTTCCATGACATGACGACATGCGTCGGTGGTGATCGTGAACCCAGGCGGAACCGACAGGCCCAGGTTGGTCATCTCGGCTAGGCCGGCGCCCTTGCCGCCGAGAAGGTCGCGCATGCTCGCATTCCCATCGGCGAAATCGAGCACGTAACCCATTGGCCATGAACACTAAACGGACCGCCTTTTGGGCCAGTTAGGTTTCGCCCCGATGCCAGCCGCCGTTGCCTACTCCCACGCCACCAGCTTCTGTGGGGCGGTGTGGGATCCAATTGTTGAAGAGGTCGGTGGCGACCATCTGGTCTGGGATCAGCTCGGTCACGGTCATGCTCGAGGAATCTCCCACCCCTTCGATTGGTGGGAGTTCGGCGCCGATGTGGCGAAAACCGTTTCCGGGATCGACGGTCCTCTTATTGGCGTCGGACATTCGATGGGAGGCACCGCTCTGGTCATGGCGGAGCTATTGGTACCGGGAACGTTCGACTACCTCGTGCTGATCGAGCCGATTCTGCTGCCGCCGCCATTCGCTCCCCGGGACAACCACGTCGCCCTGTCGGCGGAAAAGAGACGCGCCACGTTTTCGTCTTTGGCGGAGGCTCGGGACCACCTCCGCCAGAAGCCACCGTTCATGGCTTGGGATGGTCGAGCTTTCGACGGCTACCTCCGGGACGGGTTTCGCCCAACCGCTCAAGGAAACGAGGTGACCCTGTCATGCCATCCCCAAGATGAGGCCGAGATCTATCGGATGGCCTTTGCCCATGGGGCCTGGGACCGCCTTTCGGAGATCGAGGTGCCAACCCTGTTGATGGCTGGGGCACTCTCCGACACCCATGATGAGAGCCTGATTCGGAGGATGGCCGCGCGCTTTCCGTCGGCGGGTATCGAAATCGTGGCCGGGATCGGTCACTTCTTGCCGATGGAGCGACCAGATGTGGTTGCGCATCGAGTGCAGAGGCTGGCGGCGCTTACAAACTCCGCAGGATCCGATCGAGGATGATCCCCACACTGAGGAAAGTGCCGTACACCAGATGAAGTCTCGCCGTTCCGCCGAGCAGAGGGGCGTAAAGGGAAGGCGTGATCGCCACTCCCGAGATGCGGGTCAGAGGTGGGATGAGGCCCGCGGCACCGACTCCGGCCACCACTAGTTCTGGGGCTGCGCCCACGGCCGCCAGACCGGCCGTGAAAAACATGGCTCCCCACAGCAGTGCCGCATAAAGAAGCCGCGTTCTCTTCTCGCCGAGAATGACGGCGAGCGTGTTCTTGCCGACTTGCGCATCGATTTCCCGATCACGCAAGTTGTTGGCCACGAGGATTGCCGCCGCCAACATCCCCACCGGAATGCCTAAGAGCCATACCCAGGAGGGACAAGTTCCGTCATAGGCGAGCCGGGAGCCTCCGGTCGCCAGCAGGCCGAAGAAACCTAGGACAACCAACTCGCCGAGACCCCGATAACCGTAGGGGATAGGTCCCCCGACGTAGGTGAGCATCGCCAGAACGGAGACCGCTCCGATCGCCAAGATCACCGGCCCGACTCTCATCGCCAGAAGCACCCCACAAAGGGAGGCGATGCCAATCGCCGCCCAGCAGGCGGTCCACATCGCCGAGCCGCTGATCAAACCAGAGGCGACCATGCGCGGCGGCCCGACGCGATCAGCCGGATCCGCTCCCCGCCGGGCGTCGGAGGCGTCGTTGGCGAAGTTGGCCGCGACCTGGATCGAGAGAGCGCCGACGAGAGTGAGTGCAAACGTACTCAAATCGAACGCGTCCACCCGATAGGCGGCGGCTCCTGCCACCAGCACAGGCACGATCGCTGCCGGCCAAGTGCGCGGTCTGGCGGCCCCGAGCCAACGACCGCGCTCCCGCACAGCCGGACTCAATACTGCCAAGGAAATCGCTCGTAGTCGGGTCTGCGCTTCTCCAAGAACGCATCCCGACCCTCCGTTGCCTCGGGGGTGCCGTAGGCCAGTCGGGTGGCCTCGCCGGCGAAGATCTGCTGGCCCACCAAACCGTCGTCGATGAGGTTGAAGGCGTACTTCAGCATCATCTGCGCGGTTGGAGACTTCGACCCTATTTCCTTCGCCCAATCGAGCGCGGTGTTCTCCAGCTCGTCGTGAGGGATCGAAGCATTCACCATTCCCATCGCTGCCGCCTCTTCGCTTCCATAAGTGCGGCCGAGAAAAAAGATCTCCCGAGCGCGCTTTTGACCCACCGTCCGGGCCAGGTAGGCGGAGCCGTACCCGCCGTCGAAACTCGCTACGTCGGGATCGGTCTGCTTGAAGAGCCCATGGTCTTTACACGCCAACGTCAGATCACAGACGACGTGGAGGGAATGGCCGCCGCCGACCGCCCATCCGGGCACTACGGCCACCACGATCTTCGACATGAATCGAATCAGGCGTTGCACCTCCAGTATGTGGAGTCGACCGGCCGACCGGCCGCCATCGGCTTCTACGTCGTACTGATAGCCGTCGGCTCCCCGGATCCTTTGGTCGCCGCCCGAGCAGAACGCCCAGCCACCGTCTTTTGGAGAAGGCCCGTTCCCGGTTAGAAGGATGACTCCTATGTCGGGGCTCTGGCGGGCGTGGTCAAGGGCGACGAAGAGCTCGTCGACAGTCTGGGGCCGAAAAGCGTTGCGGACTTCCGGCCGATCGATGGCGATCCTCACCGTCCCTTGATCGTGGGCTCGGTGATAGGTGATGTCGCTGAACGCGAAGCCTCCGACCGCGGCCCACCGGTCGGGATCGAAGTGCTCGGAGATCACTTCGGTAGCGTAAACGAGGGTATATGGGTGACCTCCTCTCTCGTGCAGCCGACCTCTTTCCCGATTTGGTATTCATTCGCGAAGGCGGGCAGTCCCTCACCTTCGGCGAGGCGGAGAGAGCGGTTCGAGATCGAATGCCCGTGGCGACCCGAGTTGTCGCCCCGAGGCTTGAGATTCCTTCGATCATCGAGGTAATGGCAGCCGTCCGGTCGGGAGGCGCCATCTTGGTTGGACCTTCGTGGCCCGAATCTCTCACCCTTTGGCGGCTTGACTCCTTACGAGGCGACGACGCCAGCACGGTGATCTTCACTTCCGGGTCGACCGGAGTGGCCAAGGCGGTTCGTCTCACGCAAGAGAACTGGGAGGCGGCGGGCACCAACTCGGCGCGGTTCTACGGCTTTGGGCCCGGTCTCACGTGGCTTCTTGCTCTCCCGCTCCATCACGTCGGAGGGCTGTCGATTGTGTTTCGGGCCCTTTGCTCCGGTGGTTCGGTCCTCGTTTCTCCTGGTCTCCGCCTTCTGCGCCAAGTGGACTTCGCTTCCCTGGTTCCGACTCAACTCAGCCGAGCGATCTCGGAGGGTGGAAGGAAGCCGCAGGCGAGAGCGATCCTGATCGGGGGGGGTCCGATCACGCCAGAACTTGCCTCCCGGGCAGCCGACTGGCCGGTGGTCCGCACCTATGGCATGACGGAGACGGCGGCGGTGGCGGCCAGTGCCCTGCCGGCGAACGGACTCGGCCCTATGCGCCCCTTGCCCGGAGTGGAGTTCGGCGTCACCAACGACGGGCGTCTCAAGGTAAGAGGAGCCCAAGTCAGCCCCGGGTATGTCGGCGAACCAGACCGAGGACCGGCTAGATGGTTCGTCACTTCCGACCGGGGAACGGTGGAGTCCGACGGCACCGTCGTCATCGGCGGGCGCGCCGATCGTGTGATCAATACCGGTGGCGAGAAGGTCGACCCGGAGGCAATCGAGAACCTCTTGCTGACCTTGCCGGGAGTCGACGAGGTTGCGGTCCTTGGCCTGCCCGACGCCGAGTGGGGTGAGATCGTGGCGCTGGCCTATAGCGGAGATGCCCTCCCTGCCGAGGTGGAGGACGCCGTGCGCACCTCTCTCGGAGGCCCAGCGGTGCCGCGCCGCCTGCTCCGAACCGACTTGCCTAGAACTGAATTGGGCAAGGTCGATTACCAGGCCCTCGTTGTGCTCCTCGTTGAAGCCTCTGTTTCTCCCCCCAGTTTCTCCCCCCGAAGGGGGGAGGACCGGCAACGCCGAGGAGGGGGGAATTCTGGGGGAAGACGGTTTTAATCCCAGTCCCGGCGGCGCTGGCGCTTGGTCTCCGATCGCTGGCGCTTCTCCTCGAGACGGCGCTCCCTTGAGGCCGCGCTTGGGCGGGTGGGCTTGCGTCGACGGGGTCGGCGCATGGCCTCGCTGAGCAGGTGATTCATCCGCTCCAGTGCCACCTGGCGGTTGAGCGTTTGGCTCCGGGTTTCATCGACTGTGACCGTCACCGAACCACCGCTGGCTCGATTGCCCAGCCGTGAGAGCATGTGCCGGCGGGTGTCCTCAGGGATGGCCGCACTTTGGGCGAGGTCGAATCGGAGGGTTACCCGAGTGTTGGAGCGGTTGGCGTGTTGACCCCCCGGGCCACCGGAGGGGCCGAAGCTCCAGGCGAACTCGCCCGACGGAATGAAGTAGGGACCGATCTGCATTTTGAACCAGCGACCCATTTTTTACCGGTCCCGAGCTGTGCGTGAACCATTTCCTAACTCGCGTCGTTATCTGAGAAGGGGCGGGAAACCCCCGACAGCTCCGGAGTGGGGCCCGGACCGCGACCGGTGAATGCCATTCGCGGGCCAGGGGACTGCGGGTTCGAGCGCGGCCGGGTCGGGCTCAGCGATGAGCTCGGCTCGGCCGGCTCGTTGACACCTTCTCCCGCCAACAGCGGTACTTCCCCCCTCCCAGGCGTTGCCGGTACTCCCCGCCTCGGGGGGAGAAACCGGGAGGAGAAACGCCAAGTTTCTTCTCGTTTGGGTGCGACCGGTGTCTGCCGAGTCACTACCTTGAGGAGGAAGGAGGTCTGATGTCCAATTTCTTCGTAGGTTGCACCAATGACCAACTGCGCGAGGTTGAGTTGTTTGCCGACCTCGACGAGTCGACCCTCGATGACCTAAAGACCCATTCGCATTTCATCGGCGCCCACCCGGGCTTGCATGTGATTCGCCAAGGCGGCTCCGGCTTTGATCTATATGTCATCCTCTCGGGTGAGGCGGAAGTGCGCCGGGGCGAAGAGGCGGTGGCCAAATTGGGCAAGGGGGATGTATTCGGAGAGATGGCCATGCTCAGCAACCACCATCGCAACGCCGACGTCGTGGCAACGTCGGTCATGTCGATGATGACGATGTCGGCCAGCGATTTCCGAATGGTGGCCGACAAGTACCCCGAGCTTGAACGTCGCATTCGTCAGGTCGCCGAGGCTCGAGAGAACGCCTAACAGATCATTCCTGCGTAAATCTCGTCACGTAAACGTGACGAGATTTACGCAAGAACGAGGCAATACGCGGTCTTCCAGTACCGGACCCCCAATGTCACGGAGATCAGTGGGCGGGCAGGAACCGGACGGAATAGTCCATGATCGGGCAATTGTTGTCGCTGCGAGATTGCCAACAGGCTGATCTTTCAATCTAAGGAGCACCGTGCCGATCCACCGTCTCAACCACGCCGTTTTGTACGTTTCAGACGTCGACCGCAGTGTCGGGTTCTATGAAAACGTCCTCGGATTTCGCAAGGTCATGGGTTTCCCCGGTGCCGCGTTCTTGCAGGCACCGGCTTCCCAAAACGACCATGACCTCGGCTTGTTCCAAGTGCCCGGGGCCGGCGCCTCGACCGCCGGGCGCTCCACCGTCGGTCTCTATCACCTCGCCTGGGAGGTGGACACGCTCAGATCTCTCGAGGAGGTATCGGAGCGACTGGCAGAGGAGCGAGCGCTGGTCGGCGCCACGGACCATGGGACCACGAAGGCGCTCTACGGCCGCGACCCCGATGGCATCGAGTTCGAGGTTTGCTGGCTGGTCCCAGCAGATTTGATCACCGACGAACTCAAGGCGGCGAAGTCGCAGATGAATCGTCTCGACCTCGAGTCCGAGAAGGAACGCTATGGAGCCGACACCCTGGGCGGAATCGGCGTGTCGATCTCCTCTCTCGTTGGCGGACGCTGAGGCAGGACGGACCGGACTCCATCGGTGCGGTAATCAGGAATTGGGCGCGGGCGTCGTAATAGGCGGCGATGTTCGCTTCCATTGGAACTTGGCGGGCATCTCCCGCCGCCACCATCCGCCGAACAGGAGCAGGAGCCGGTCGCAGTACTGAGCGGCCAAGGTGAGGTCGTGGATGGCGCTAATGCCCGTCAGATCTCGCTTGTGGCGCCGATCGTCCACCAGCGACAGGACCGAGTCGCCTCCGACCAGGTAGGTGACGACCACCGCCGCCG
This sequence comes from Acidimicrobiia bacterium, assembly GCA_050741915.1. Classification (GTDB taxonomy): domain Bacteria; phylum Actinomycetota; class Acidimicrobiia; order Spongiisociales; family ZC4RG35; genus JACCTH01. The sequence goes on along the minus strand of JBOGEX010000144.1, from coordinate 31,904 downwards.
CCGCCCCCACGAAGGCGGCGATCGGAACGCGTTCCGCTCTTGCTCCCGCCCCGGCGAAGGCGAGAGTTGCTCCCAGACCGGCACCAGCCCCCACCTCCGGCAGGTAGGGATCGACCAGGGGTTGCGAAAGACTCGCTGATAGGCAGCACCGGAAATGGCCAGGGTTGCTCCGGCCAGGGCGCCCAAGGACGACGCGGGGAAGGCGGAGATCCCCAGACGATGTCGTGCTGACGCGGCCCGAGATCTGATGCCAGTTCCACTCCGGGGAGCCGGTCAGCGAGTGCAACCAGGACGTTTACGGGGGCGAAGGCAGGCCGGGCCGAGCACAACGCCGGCCACTGCGGCCCCGATCAACGCCAGAGCACCAAACATGACCGGCCATGTGCCAAGCCGCAAGGGGCGCAATTCGGGCATCTACCTAGCTCACCCGAGCCAGAGCCAGGGCTTCGGCCACCGCCCCGACAAAGTCGACCACCCGCGGCCCCCATCGTGAGGCAACGTCGTCGTCGAGCTCGACAACTCTGCCCTCCGTCACCGCCGACAACTCCGCCCAACCCGGGCGCGCCGCGACCGTCGTCGGATTCTGTCCGGCGAACTGGGTGTCGGCCAGAAAGATGAAGTCGGGATTGGCCGTGATGATGTACTCGGCGGAGAGCTGGGGATATCCGAAGCCGTCGGGGTCGGCCGCGTCGGCGATGTTGTGCAATCCGAAGAGCGAATAGATCGATCCGATGAAAGTGGCTGACGTGACCGAGAAGAGGCCCGTGTCGAGTTCGTGGTAGTAAGTAAGTGGCTCGGCGGGAGGCTCGTATCCGCCGACGAGCTCTCCTATCTCTGATTGCAGGGAGCTGGTCAACACCACAGCCTCGGCGACGTGACCGGTGGCGGCGCCCAGCTGCTCGATCTCCGCGTAGACATCATCGAGGGTCAACGCGGCCGGGAGAAGGAGAGTCGGAATGTCGAGGCTTTGCAGCGCCCCGACCATGCCATCGATGTCGTTGGAGACCACGACCAGGTCGGGCTCGTAGGAGGCGATCGCTTCGATATTGGGAGTGAAGACAGAGAGGTCGGTGACGGGGACCTCGGGGGGGTAGTCCGATTGATCGTCGACCGCGACAACCTGATCCAGCGCTCCGATCGCCGCCAGCATCTCGGTCGCGGTTGGCTCCAGGGAGACAATCGCTTCGGGCTTCTGGTCGATCGTGATCGGCCCATTGGCAGCGGCGACTGTAACCGGGAAGTCACCGGCGGCCTCGGTCGTCGACGGCACCACGCTGACCGTTGTCGCACTGCTTGTGGGCGAAACTCCCGCAGTGGTGGCGGTGGTCCCGCCGCAGGCGACGAGCAGGACGGCTAACAGCCCAACCTTGCTTCTCATATGGAACATCCTCCATTTGCAGGAGGATAAAGGGGCCCGATGCGGCGTATCCTGCGCCACCCGCACATGACCTTCATCCGAGGCTACGTTCGACACGGGCAGGCAGGCGAACTGGCTTAGACAACCCTTAGCGGGCTTGCTCATCACAGTTGCGGGACACCACCGGAATCACCCCGGATTTCGCTGCTGGACCGTGGCCGTTTCGGCATCCTGGACAATAGTCGTGTAGCAACATGTCGAGATGATCGAAGAACCGCCATCGAGCGAAGCGGAGCCCAAGTCGAAGACGGGCCTGATCGTGGCCATCATTGCCTTCGCGCTCGTGCTGATCGGGGGCGGGCTTTGGCTGGCGTTGGGAACTTTGGGTCGGTCTTCGTTCGAGTCGCTGGTGACCACTACCCGCCAGGCCGAGGGCGACCAGATTTGGCTCGACTATTTCATTGCCCAGGATTGCTTGGTCGACGCCGTGGTGGAGGCTGGTGATCTCGAGCTTGGCTTCACCGAATCGCAGGACCTGCTGGATCAGACGGACTCATTGTCTCGACACGTGAGCGTCTCGCTGGACCGATTCGCAGAGTTGGGAATCCAGCCCTGGCAGGGCCCGCTCCTTGCCGCCCGGGAGGCGATCGTCGGCCACTACGAGGTTTGGGAGAGTCACCTGGCGGAGACGGCGACGGTGCTGCAAGGGATAAATTCGGAGCCGACCTCGATCCTCTCGGGCGTTCAAACCTGGATCAATTTGGTGGTGGAAGCCGCCGAGCCGATCGAGCAGACCTTCAACGATGCCGGAGCCGCATTCGAAGAAGCGGCGGCGAGCGAAGAGCAGCTGGCCTCGATTGAGACCTTGTTTATCCCGGCCGACGTCGCCTGCACCAGAACCGCTGTCTAGTCCTAATGCAACCCAGGGTTCGTAAGGCGGTACAACCCCCGTACCAACCCAGGGTTCGGTAATTGCTGGTTGAGCTCGGTGGCGGTTGCACCCGGAATCGTCCTAGGGTGGCGAACAGGGATTGCGTCCACGAGGGCAGGAATGGAGGAGATTTTGATGCGAGCCAGAACCTTGGTCATTGTGATCGCCCTGCTGGCGGTCGGGGTGGCCGCCCCGGTAGGTGCTACTGGGGCCCCACCCCCGGTCGAACTGCAGATCCTGGCCATCAATGACTTTCACGGAGCAATTGCTCCAAGCCCCGATCAGTTGTGGCTGGGTCAACCGGTAGGGCGGGCTGACTTTCTCGCCTCTCACATCCGCGAGGCGGAGGCGGGGGTGAGCAACTCGATCGTGGTCTCCGCTGGCGACCTCATCGGCGCTTCGCCGCTGATCTCGGCTCTCTTCCACGACGAGCCGACGATCGAAGCGATGAACATGATCGGTCTCGACATCAACGGGGTCGGCAACCACGAGTTCGATGAAGGCGCGGCCGAGTTGCTGCGAATGCAGAATGGCGGGACCCACCCGGTCGATGGCAACCTGGACGGCGATGGGTTCGCCGGGGCCGACTTCGACTTCTTGGCCGCCAATGTCACCGTCGACGCCACCGGAGAAACGCTGTTTCCGCCGTATGTGATCGAGAACTATCAAGGGGTCAAGGTCGCTTACATCGGCATGACCCTCGAGGGCACGCCTTCGATCGTCACTCAATCTGGGGTTGCCGGTCTCACGTTTCACGATGAGGTCGAAACCGTCAACGCCCTGGTGCCGGAACTGCAAAAGCGGCAGGTCGAAGCGATAGTCGTCCTGCTGCACGAAGGCGGCTTTTCCAACGGCGGCCCCGAAGGCGACGACTGCCTTGACGGGTTGACCGATCCTCTCGCATCAATCGTTGCCGGCTTTGACCCGGCGGTCGATCTGGTCATCGCTGGTCATGTCAACGACGAGTTTGTGTGCACTGTCAACGGAATCACGGTCACCATGGCTGACAACAACGGCCGGCTCTACACCGACATCGACGTGACCCTCGATCGTCGGACCAAGGAAATGACGGTCGTCTCCATCGACAACGTGCCGACCTACCAGGCGGCAGTCAGTCCCGCCGCCGACCTGACGGCGCTCATCAACAAATACAACACGTTGTCGGCGCCATTAGCGAACGCAGTGATCGGTTCGATCACGGCCGACATTCCCGAGTTCCCGTTGTCGCCGGCAGGCGAATCCTCCGTGGGAGATGTCATCGCCGATGCCCAGCTGGCCGCTACATCCAGCGCGACGACTGGTAACGCGGTGGTGGCGTTTATGAACCCGGGCGGGATCCGGACCGATGCCGGCTTCATCTTCGCAGGTAGTCCGGCCGGCGAGGGTGACGGCAATCTCACGTACGGCGAGGCGTTCGCCGTGCAACCATTTGGCAACAGCCTGGTGACGATGTCTTTGACTGGAACTCAGATCGATACCTTGCTCGAACAGCAATGGGTGGGGCAGGTGTCGCCCCGAATTCTCCAGGTCTCGGCTGGATTCACCTACACCTGGGACAACAGCCAGCCCAACGGAAGCAAGGTCGACCCCGCCACAATCGCTATCGGCGGGGTGACAGTCGATCCGGGAGCGTCCTATCGGGTGACGGTCAACAGCTTCTTGGCCGACGGTGGAGACAACTTCTTCGTCCTGAGAGACGGCACTGATCGCCTCGGGGGCGAGATCGACCTCGACGCTCTCGTGACCTACTTCGAGACGAACTCACCGGTTGCCCCCGGTCCACAGAATCGAATCACTCGCCTCAACTAGCTCCCGATTGCGAACCCTGGGTTGGTAGGGCGGTACAGCCGCCGTACCAACCCAGGGTTCGCTTATTCCTCGTAGTACTCGGTGCCGAGGTGGGTGATGAGCTCTTCGCCCATGAGGGCGCGTAGGTTGTTCTTCAGCTTGGCCGACTGGATGAAGAGGTCGTTTTCCGGGTAGAGCCCGGGGGCAGTTTGCGGGCTCTTGAAATAGAACGACAACCACTCCTGAACGCCGCTCTTTCCGGCCCGGGTCGCCAGATCGAGAAAGAGCGCCAGATCGAGGACGATCGGCGCCGCCAGGATCGAGTCCTTGCACAGAAAATCGATCTTGATCTGCATCGGATAGCCCATCCATCCGACGATGTCGATGTTGTCCCAACCCTCCTTGTCGTCACCACGAGGCGGGTAGTAGTTGATTCTGACGACGTGATAGAGATCGGCATAGAGATCGGGGTAGACCTCGGGCTGGAGGATCGTCTCCAGCACGCCCAGCTTCGAGACCTCCTTCGACTTGAAGCTCTCGGGATCGTCGAGCACTTCACCATCGCGGTTTCCGAGGATGTTGGTGGAGTACCACCCTTTGATTCCCAGCATTCGGGCCTTGAGTCCGGGAGCGACCATGGTCTTCATCAGTGTCTGTCCGGTCTTGAAGTCTTTCCCGCATATCGGGAGTTCCCGCAGTGCGGCGAGTTCGGCCATGGCCGGAACGTCGACCGTCAGATTGGGAGCCCCATTGGCAAAAGGCACTCCGGCTTGCAGGGCGGCATAGGCGTAGATCTGAGACGGAGCGATGTTGGGGTCCGAGATCTTGAGCCCCTTCTCGAACGCTTCTAGATCTTGGTGGACTGTGGCCGGCTCGCGATAGACCTCGGTCGATCCACACCAGATCATCACCAATCGCTCGCACTGGTGCTGGGTGCGGAATCGCTCGATGTCCTCCATGAGCAACTCGGCCAGGTCCATCTTGGTGCGGGCGTCTTTGACCTGGTCGTATCCCTCGAGGCGCCTTACCCAATCGGGCGAGAACACCGCCGGCATCGGTTGAATGGTTCGCAACTCATCGCCGATCGCCTCCAGGTGGGCAGGTTGGAGGACACCGGCTTTCATCGCCGACGTATAGGCATCGTCCGAATAGGGATCCCACCCACCGAACTCGAGATCCTCCAGGCCGGTCAAGGGAACGAAATCCTTGATCATCGGATTGCGCTTCTCGGTGCGCTTTCCGAGACGAATGTGACCCATTTGAGTCAATGAGCCGATTGGTAGCGAGTATCCCTTTCTGATCGAGAGCGTGCCTGCGTAAAAGGTGGTTGCCACCGCGCCCATCCCCGGCGTGAGGATTCCAAGCTTGCCATTTGCGGGTGCGACCTCGGGGGCGGTGCCGGCCATCTGCTCTCCTATCGGGAATACCGAAGTTAGACATCCGAAGGCTTGCATTTGCAAATTCGTAGACTCGGAATTGGTGGAAATGGAGCCAGAGGCGATCTTGCCGGCGGTGGACTTCGCTCTGTTAGCTGACTCTGTGCAGGCGGTGGGGGGCAAGCTTTATGTGCTCGGTGGTGGATGGGACACCCTTTTCGTCTCGGGTTTCCCGGCTCGACATCACTCGATGGCGATCGGGCTGCGGGTAAGAGTTCCCTGGAGTTCCCCCTCGACTCAGATCCGCGTCGGGGTTGATCTGGTCGACGCCGACGGCGGCCGCATGCTCCCCAACGACGTCAGCCACGTGGTCAACGTCGGACGCAGAGATGCGATGGACCGTCCCGACCTTGGAATCCTCCGCTCCTTCACGTTCAACAATCTCACCTTTGAAGCGGCCGGTGACTATTCATTTGTCATCACGCTCGACAATGAAGTGGTTGACCGGCTTCGATTCACGGTACGGAAGCGCCGATGAGACTTCCCATGTTCCCCTTGAACTCGGTAGTTTTTCCCAGCACCGCTGTTCCGCTGCGCGTGTTCGAGACTCGATACCAGCGGCTCCTCGATCGAGTAATGCGTTCGGACGGTCAGTTCGGGATCGTGCTCATCGAACGCGGCCACGAAGTGGGAGGCGACGATGTGCGGTTCGACGTTGGCTGCAAGGTCAAGGTCGTGGCGATGTCGTCGATCGCCAGCACCAGCGACAAAGCGATCGTGGTCGTGGGGATGAACCGAATCCGCGTGCAGGAGTGGCTTCCGGACGATCCCCATCCAGAAGCAGATGTCGAGGAGCTGCCGGAGGCAGCCTGCGACACCGCCCAAGAACTGGACGATGCGCTCGCATCGTTGAGAAAGGTACTCGCCCTGGCCTCCGAGATCGGAGCGAATGTGGCGGCCCTGAATCTGGACTTGGCCGAAGATCCGATCGCGGCGTCCTTTCAACTCGCCTCTTTATGCCCGCTCACTGCGATCGATCAGCAGAAGCTGCTCGAAGCTCCGGACTCGAAAAGCCGGTTGGTGGCAGCCAAAAAGCTGCTGGACGAGCGAGCCGAGCTGCTCTTGTATCGACTCAGCCTGTAGTGACTCTGCGGGCACTGCTCTTCGACCTCGGCGGGGTGGTGCTTGAGTCACCTCTCGATGTCATTGCCTCTTACGAGGATGAGAACCGGATTCCGGTCGGCACTATCAATCGGCATGTCGCCTCTTTCCGTGACGGCGGCGCTTGGGGGAAACACGAGCGAGGAGAGATTGACTTTGCGGGCTTTTGCGACCTCTTCGAGGCCGAGCTGGCCGCAGACGGCATCGTCGTGGACGCCGCCGTGCTTCTGGCCCGCATCGCCGCTTTCGCCGCGGCCCGTCCCACTGTGCTCGCAGAAGTGAGGCGGCTGCGCTCGGCGGGCTACAGGGTTGCCGCTCTGACTAATAGCTGGGAGAGCATGCCGGTTCTCGACCTAAAGGAGAACTTCGACGTGCTGGTCGAATCCTGGCGGGAAGGAGTCCGTAAACCCGATCGTGAGATCTTTGCTCGAGCCCTCGAGCGGCTCGGAGTCGAGCCTCACGAAGCGTTGATGATCGATGACCTCGGACCCAATGTGAAAGCCGCCCGGGAGATGGGGATGAAGACCTTCAAAGCGGCCGATGAGGCTGGCTTGATCGCTTTTCTACGAACCTTCGGCTAGAAGGTCTCTTCCCGCCCCGGCCGAGCGCGAGGCACGAAGACGAAGTCGCTCGGGCACACCTGATGGTCCACACCGGGATTGCTTTCTCGGTAGCGGCATAACTCCTCCACCGCCGCCTGCACCCGCTCTGCATCGATCTGCTCGAGAGCCAAGCGGCGTCCATCGATCAAATAGGGATAGGGATTGACCGTTCGGGAACCGAGATGCAACTCAAAATGGGTATGTGAGCGAGTGCCCTCGGCGTTGCCGGAATCGCCCACGAAGGCAACCTGGGTCCCGCCTGTAACGGCCGATCCTTCCTCGATGCCGTCCACCACGGTTAGTCCCCACCCGGCCCGTCCATTGTCGCGACGGGAATCGTTGTTGAGGTGGAGGTACCAGCTTTGCCAGCCGTCGTTGTGATCGACGATCAGGTATCGCCCCGCTCGCGGGCTCTGGTCAACCTGACTGACGACTCCATCCGCAACGGCATACACCGGGGAAAGCTTCGGTGCCATCAGGTCGATCCCCAGGTGTCGGCGACCATCGGGCTTCATCGCTCCGTAGGTGGGCTCGAACCAGGTCACAAGCGGATCTTGGGGAAAGATCAGGTCTAGGGGTGGTCGCGCTGCCCAGGCGACACTCGGGATCTGGCTTGCCAGGCCTGAGCCCGCTAGAACCTTGAGAAAATCGCGTCGTCCTACTGCCGGCATCGACAAGACCTCTTTGCTAGGAAATTCTTTGCAATTCAGCCCTCCCGACGCACCGGCCCGGAAGGCCGCGAGAAGCTAGCCGCAATCCCCGGGAGGGCGCAAGCCCGGACTAGCCCCCTTTGGGCCGGCTATTCAGGAAAAACGGCAGGACGCCGATACACAGCCCACGCCTAAACGCCTGTAGCCAGGGAGTGACCTCTAGCGCGTGGGGATACGGGTGCCGATAAGCGGGCGGGGCCTCAGTGGCTAACACGGGGCCGACAACAAGAGATCCCGGGTGCAAGCACCCGGGATCTCTGGTTTCTCCACCGCAGGGGGGAGTGCCGGCGAAGCCGGGGAGGGGGGCGCGTCTTCCCCCGCCAGCTAGAGGACAGCGCGGTCGTCGAGAGCCGCCACCTCGGCGGCGATGTCGTCGGGATGGCGGCCGGCTACGGACACGGTCGCCACCTCCGCCACGCGCACCCTGGCTGCTCGGTCACCCACCCAGATCACCCTCGTCACCCCGGCGGCTTCGGCCGCCGCTGCCCACAAGGTCGGTACCGCCTCGGCATCGGCAAACGCCAGCTCACGACCGTCAGCAATGGCATCGAGCACGAAGGCGATTACGAAACAGCGGGTGGCGGCGGCGGCGATGTGGCCCTCGTCAGTGAGATCGCCCACGGCCACCTTGGCTCCCAGATCCTTGAGTTCGGCCCCCTTGCCCGGGTCGGTCACGAACGCTCGCACCTCTCGATCCGGCGCCAGAGTCTGCTGGACGATCGCCTCACCGACGACATGGTCGGCACCAACCACGAGAAGGGGCATCGCTAGAGCTTGCGGAAGACCACTCCGATAATCAGCAAAGCAGCACCGCCCGCCAAGAGCGCGAATTCATAGGGTGCCAGGACACTGATATAGCCGTAGTGGGTGGCAATCCCGGCCACGATGGCCAGGACCGAAAGCGTGAAGGTTCCAGTCGTGGGAGGGGTCAGGCGCACAGGCGCACGCTAGCCCCGGACTTAGCTCATAGACTGCCTCGCTTCCATGTGGAAGCCCCCGCTCTACGACCCTCGGTTTGAGCACGACGCTTGCGGCGTGGGCTTTGTTGCCGCCCGCGACCTCAAACCTTCATACCGGCTGACCAAACTGGCCGTCGAATGTCTCGGCCGACTCGAGCATCGGGGAGCAATCGCGGCCGACGGCACCGGGGACGGCTGCGGCCTCCTCACTCAGGTCCCGCACCGTTTGCTGGCTCGGGAGCTCGAAACCCGCCAGATCACACCGCCTCGCCCGGGGCGCCTCGGCGTGCTTTCGCTGTTTCTTTCGCCGACCGAGTTAGAGCTCTCGCGATCAATCATCACCGAGGCCATCGAAGGAGAAGGGCTCCAACATCTTGTCTTCAGACCGGTTCCGATTCACCCCGGCGTGTTATCGCGGCGGGCGCTCGAACTGCTCCCGATGGTCGAGCAGGCGCTCGTGGCCGCGCCCAGAGAGATCGACGACACCGATTTCGAGCGAAGACTCTTCCTGGCGCGGAAGAGAGCCGAGCGCAAACTGCCGGAAGGAACGAGTGTCGTCTCCTCCTCGGCGCGGACAGTCGTCTACAAAGGCCTGTTTCTTCCGCGGCATATTGCCGACTTCTACTGGGACTTGGCAGACGTCGACTTCGAGACGGCTTTCGCCATTTTTCATCAGCGCTACTCGACCAACACCTTTCCGTCGTGGGAGATTGCCCAGCCATTTCGCGTGCTGGCGCACAACGGCGAGATCAACACGATCAACTCCAACCGATCATGGAGCCGGGCTCGGGAGCGAGTGGCGACCTCGACCACCTGGGGCGATCGACTGGAAGATCTGACTCCTTTTCTGCAACCGAATCAATCTGACTCCGGTTCGCTCGACAATCTCTTCGAACTGTTGCTGCTCTCGGGCCGCACCCTCCCCCATGTCAAGGAGCTGTTGGTGCCGGCGGCCTGGGAGAACGTCGTCGACCTCTCGCCCGCCCGGCGCGCTTTTTCGGAGTATCACGCATTTCTCACCGAGCCCTGGGATGGCCCGGCCGGCGTGGCCGCCACCGATGGCATCAACCTGGCGGCGTTCATGGATCGAAACGGCCTCCGCCCGGCTCGTTGGAGCATTACTCCCAACCTGGTGCTGGTCTCCTCCGAGGCCGGGGTCTGCCCCGAGGAGGAGGCGCAGGCGATTCAGACCGGCCAGCTCGGCCCTGGCGAGGTCATCTTCTTCGATCGGCAACAGGGACGGGTGATCTTCGACCAAGAGATCAAGGACTCCCTCGCCGAGCAAGCGCCGTACGAAGAATGGATCGGGACCGAGACCTTTTACATTCAGCATCCGTTCGACAAGCTGGCTGACGATCGGTTCGACGCCCAAGCGCTTTGTCGAGTATTCGGATACACCCAGGAAGAGCGCCGTTTGATCTTGGCAGAGATGGCCGAGGGCAAGACCCCTACCGGATCAATGGGCAACGACACCGCCCTCGCGGCTCTCTCCGACGAGCCGCGACGACTGACCCACTTCCTTCACCAGCTTTTTGCCCAGGTGACCAACCCGCCGATGGACCCGATCCGCGAACAAATGGTGATGTCGCTTCGCACCTATATGGGACGGCGGGCCTCGATGCTCTCCGAACAGAACACGACCGCCCACCTGGTCGAGCTTTCCTCTCCGATTCTTTCCGACGCCGAGCTGGAATCGATCGCTCGTTCCTCCGACCCCAGTTTCTTCTCCTATTGGATCGCGGCGACCTGGCCCGCGGACGAAGGACCAGAGGGTCTCGAGCCAGCCCTCCGCCGGCTGGCCGCCGAGGCGGTTGATGCCGTCGAAGGCGGGGCCTCGCTCATCATCCTGTCCGACCGCGAGGTCGATGGGGCCAATGCACCGATGCCGATGGTCCTCGCTGTGGGAGCCGTCCACCACGCCCTGATAGAGGCGGGTGTGAGGATCAAGGCGTCGATGATCGTGGTCTCGGGCGAGCCCCGTGACTCCCATGACCTGGCAATGTTGATCGCCGCTGGCGCCTCTGCCCTCAACCCCTATCTGGCCATCGATCAGGTAAGAGCCCTGGCCGACTCGGGTCTGGTCAACGTCGATCCCGTGGTTGCGCAGGAGAACTACCGATCGGCGCTGCAGAACGGGCTGCTCAAGGTCATGTCGAAGATGGGCATCTGCACCGTCTCCGCCTACCGCGGGTCCGAGCTCTTCGAAGTGATCGGTCTATCGGAAGAGGTGTGCGAGCTCTCGTTCCGGACGGCTCCCCGCCGGTTCCGTGGCCTGGGCTTCAACGAGCTAGGGAAAAGGGTGCTCGACCTTCACCGTGAATACACCGCAGGCGAGGAATCGCCGGGCGGGTTCTACAAACACCGCGGTGGCGGGAGCCTCCACATCACGAGCCCGGGAACGGTGCTGGCCTTGCAAAAGGCGGTGCGGGCGGGGTCGATGGAGGAGTGGAAGACCTATCTCGCCCACATCGAGAACCGTCCACCGTCGGTGATTCGAGATTTGCTGACGTTCGTCGGACGCTCGCCGATTGCACTCGATGAGGTCGAGCCCGCCTCTCACATCACGCGTCGCTTCGTGGCCTCGGCAATGTCGATGGGGGCACTGTCAAAGGAAGCACACGAGGCGCTGGCCGAGGCGATGAATCAGATCGGCGGTTACTCCAACTCCGGCGAAGGCGGCGAAGGCTCAGAGCGGTTTGGCACCCCGCGCAACTCGGCGATTAAGCAGGTGGCCTCGGGCCGCTTCGGGGTGACGCCGGAATATCTGGCATCGGCCGAAGAGCTCCAGATCAAGATGGCGCAGGGGTCGAAGCCGGGAGAAGGAGGTCAGCTTCCGGGCCACAAGGTGTCCGAGGAGATCGCCCGCCTGCGGCACACCGAGCCCGGGGTGACCTTGATCTCCCCGCCTCCTCATCACGACATCTATTCGATCGAGGACCTGGCCCAGCTCATCTTCGATCTCAAGGCTTTCAACAACTCTGCCCGAGTGTCGGTGAAACTGGTGTCGGAGCCAGGGGTGGGAACGGTGGCAGTGGGCGTAGCCAAGGCGCAGGCCGATGCGATCCTCATCTCGGGGATGGAAGGCGGCACCGGGGCCTCGCCGCTCGAGTCGATCAAACACGCCGGGGGGCCCTGGGAGCTCGGTTTGGCCGAAGCCCATCAGGTCCTGGTGGCAAATGGCCTTCGGTCCCGAGTGGTGCTCGAAACCGACGGCGGCCTCCGAACCGGCCGCGACGTGATGGTGGCGGCGCTGCTCGGGGCCGAGCGGTTCGGCTTTGGCACCCTGCCGTTGCTGGCCCTGGGGTGCAAGATGGTCCGTCAGTGCCACCTCAACACCTGCCCGGTGGGGATCGCTACCCAGAACGAGGAACTCCGTGCCAAATTCAGTGGCAGCCCCGACCGGGTGGTCGAACTCTTTCGACTCTTGGCCGAGGAGGTGCGAGAGCATCTGGCCTCGATCGGATACTCAAGCCTGGCGGACGTAATCGGGCGAGCCGATCTGCTGCGACCGCGCGACCATCCGCTGGCAAATGGATTCGACCGGCTTCTGGTCAGGGCGGCAGCTCGCAAACGGCATCAGGGGTACGTGCGACCGTTGCCGTCACGGCTCAATGAACGCCTGGTGGAAGACGCGGCCGCTGCTCTCAACGGTGGGCATCAGGTGGAACTCGCCTTTCCGATCTCCAACGGCGATCGCACGGTCGGAGCGCGCCTGGCCGGAGAACTCGTGCGGCGGCGAGCCGGCGGTCACCTGACAGGTGAGATCAAGGTGCACTTCACCGGTTGGGCAGGGCAGAGCTTCGGGGCCTTTTTGACCAATGGAATCGACCTGCGCCTGGCCGGAGCTGCCAATGATTACGTTGGCAAGGGGCAGGGCGGCGGCCTCATCGTCGTTACTCCCAGGCGTCATGAGGGATATGTCCCCCACGCCGCAGGAAATGCCGTCCTCTACGGCGCCACCGGCGGCGTTGCCTTCCTGGCCGGATCCGTCGGCCAGCGTTTCGCGGTTCGCAACTCGGGCGGGATGGCCGTGGTCGAGGGGTGCTCCGATCACGGCTGCGAGTACATGACCGGGGGGACGGTCGTCGTGCTGGGTCCGGTGGGGCGTAACTTCGGGGCGGGAATGACCGGCGGAGCCGCCTATGTCTGGGACCCCTCGCTCCGGCTCCATCGACACCTGGCCGAGACCAGCCCGGCCGCCCACCGTCTTTCGGAGGCGGAACAGATCGACCTCCATCAGTTGTTGAACTGGTATCAGCGGGCTACCCGGAGCCCGATTGTGGACACGGTCTTGGCCGATTGGGACCAGGCGGTCGAGCGCTTCTGGATTCTGCGGGCCGGGAGCTCAAGGGCGATAACAGAGGTACCCGCCCTGGGTTTGGTGACGACACCCGCCCGCTGACTGGCTGTGAGGTAGGGCCCTTTCGGATTTATACTATGGAGATAGTGCAAAAGGCCGGCATGAGGCCGGCCATAGGAGCTAGCAAATGGCCACAGTTGATATCGATTTAGGTGCTTACAAGCTCGGCTGGCACGACGAGATCGAATACGAGTTCAAGCCCGAGAAGGGCCTGAACGAGGGGATCATCCGAAAAATGTCGGAGATGAAGGGCGAGCCCATCTGGATGCTCGACCAGCGTCTCAAGGCTTACAAGCGCTTTCTGCGCAAGCCCATCCCGCAATGGGGCGGCGGTGGCGCCCTCAATGAGATCGACTTCGACGACATCTACTACTACATCAAGCCTTCCAAGGGACAGGCCAAGGACTGGGACATGGTTCCCGAGGGGATCAAGGCCACCTACGAGAAGCTCGGAATCCCTCAGGCCGAGCGTAAGTACCTCGCCGGCGTAACTGCCCAATACGAGTGCTTGCGGGGCGACGTGCGCGTTTTCACCGTCGACCGGGGCATGGTGGCCATCAAGGAGATTGAGGCCGGCGATCGCGTGTTCTCGCTCAACGAGAAAACACAGAACCTGGAAGTGCGGAAGGTGAAATCGGCCGTGCAAACCGATGTCCGTCAAACCTTCCGGGTCGAAGTCGACGGGGGACGGGTTCTGTACGCCACCGACAACCATCCGATCCTGACCCGCGATGGCTTCGTCGAGGTCGAGAAGCTCAGTCCAGGCGATGAGGTGGCGGTGGCCCTGGCTCTGCCCGATGCGGGTCGCAACTACACCGCTGAGCGCCCCAAGGGAACGCCCGAGGCTTTTCCGGCGCAGACCTCGCCGAAGCTCGCCTGGCTCTTCGGTTATTCGGTTGGCGGAGCGACCGTCGATGCCGATTCCGGGCTGCTCACCCTGGTGGCGGACGGCGATACCGCCGCTGTCCTCCACGGCACCATCGGCTCGCTCTTCGGAGTTGGGACCGAAGTCGGTGGGGGAGCCGTCAAAACCGACCACAAGCCTCTTATTCGCTGGTTCCAGCGCAACGGCCTGGTGGGCGATCCCGACGTGCGCCGGGTTCCGGCCTGGGTTTTCGGCTTGCCTTTGACCGAACGGGCCGCGTTCTTACGCGGTCTTCTCGACGGATCAGGTCATCTCGGTCTGAGCGGACCGCTCACCGCCGACGTGTCCGAACTGGCCGAACTGACGGGAATCACAGCCCCCGACGGTCGGGTCGACTACGCCCCGATCATCTCGGTCGACCCCGCCGACATCGCCCCGGTCTTCGACATCGAGATCGACGGACCCCACAACTTCGTGGCCGAGGGCGTCATCGTCCACAACTCAGAGGTCGTCTATCACCGCAACCGCGAGGACCTCGAGGCTATGGGCGTCTTGTTCTGCGACATGGACACGGCTCTGCGCGAGTACCCCGACATCGTCGAGCAGTACTTCGGCACCATCATCCCCGCCAACGACAACAAGTTCGCCGCCCTCAACTCGGCGGTATGGAGCGGCGGGTCGTTTATCTATGTGCCGCCCGGGGTCCACGTCGATCAGCCGTTGCAGGCTTACTTCCGGATCAACTCCGAGAACATGGGTCAGTTCGAGCGTACGTTGATCATCGTCGATGAAGGCGCCTTCTGTCATTACATCGAAGGCTGTAGCGCTCCCGTGTACACCACCGACTCACTGCACTCGGCCGTCGTGGAGATCGTCGTCAAGAGGGGCGGACGTTGTCGATACACCACCATTCAGAACTGGTCCAACAATGTTTACAACCTTGTCACCAAGCGAGCCGCGGCCTACGCCGACGCCACCATGGAATGGATCGACGGCAATATCGGCTGCCTGGCTGAGGGATCGCGAGTAACGACCCGGACGGGCTTGAAGCCGATCGAGCTTCTCCAGCCTGGCGAGGAAATTGCCTCATTTGATCCGGATGCGAGGGAGCTGGTTTGGCGAAAAGTGTTAGCCAAGAAGTTCTCGGGCATGCAGGCGGTTCGCGAAGTGCGTGTTGGCGAGCGAAGGCTGCGGGTCACTGACAATCATCCATTTCTCTCATTTGGTTACGACCCATCGCGGGCCAAGAAGAGCGGCCGCTACCAACTGGCCTTTGTGAGAGCCGACAACTTAGAACGGGTCATCGTTCCCACAGAGTCGCTCTCTTATGGGGTTAGCCACAAGCTTGAGAGGGGTTCTGACCAGACGACCTTTGTCACCGCCAACCAATTCCGAAGCGGGCTTGTGGCGACCAGATCGCGGCCCGAACGTCTGGCAATTCCGGACGAAACCAACGACGATCTCATGTGGCTGTTTGGGCTTTTCCTCGGAGATGGGTCAATCGACTCGCAACCTGCCCTCAATGGCGGGAAGCGGTGGGCGAAAGTCGTCTTCTCGGTTCCGCAACGAGATCGCGCCAATGCGCGATTGACCAAGGTTATGTCGGATCTTGCGCCGGGCGTGCGATCGCGACAACGACGAGACGGGATCACGACTACCTGGAATTCGGTAGCCCTCGCTGAGTTCTTTGAAAGCAACGGATTCGTAACCGGTGCGTTGCGAAAATCCGTTCCCGATTGGGTCCTGGACCTACCTGAGTCTCAGCGACTGTCGTTTGTGGCGGGACTACTCGACTCCGATGGGTGCGCGCCCGCCGGTCGCAGAGGTCTGTCGATCAAGTCAGCAAACCGCGCCCTCTTGGAGGGTGTGGCCCAAGTTCTCACTTCGCTCGGCATCATCTGTCGCTTGTACACCGAATCATCAACGACCAGGCCGGTGACAATCCTTGGTTATCCGTCAGTCAGCAGAGGCACTCATCGAATCGAGTTTCCCGCCGATAGTCGGCTCCTCGAGTGCATCAGTCCCGGCTTGCGTGAAGCTGTTGAAAATCAGCCGACACCAAAGAATCGGCACTTCCGGACGATCGGACGTTCCAACATCGTTCTTCCCGAGTCCGTTGCGGTTCATCCAGTTTCGGTGACAGAGCCGATCGAGTCGGTTCCCACCTGGGACATTGAAGTCGAGGGGACTGGGAATTTCCTCGCCGAGGGGTTCATCGTTCACAACTCGAGGCTCACCATGAAGTACCCGGCGGTGTGGTTGATGGAGCCGGGGGCGCATGGTGAGGTCCTCTCAATCGCTTTCGCCAGCGAAGGGCAACATCAGGACGCCGGGGCGAAGATGGTCCATGCCGCACCCAACACCACCTCGACGATCATCTCCAAGTCGATCTCGAAGAACGGGGGACGGGCGGGTTACCGCGGTTTGGTGAGGGTCGAGCCCGGGGCGGAGAACTCAAAGAGCTTCGTCCGCTGCGATGCGTTGATCCTCGACGAGAAGTCTCGCTCAGACACATATCCCTACATGGAGATCGAGGAGAACGATGCCGAGATCGGCCATGAGGCCACGGTTTCCAAGGTTGGCCAGGAGCAGCTTTTTTACTTGATGAGTCGAGGGTTGACCGAGGAGCAGGCGACATCGATGATCGTCGCCGGCTTCATCGAGCCGATCGTGCGCGAGCTTCCCATGGAGTACGCGGTGGAGATGAACCGGCTCATCGAGCTCAACATGGTTGCCGCCGGCGCCGTCGGCTAGCCCCCCTCCCCGGCTGCGCCGGTACTCCCCCCTTCAGGGGGAGAGACGGAACGCTCCCTTTCGGTCGGCACCTCCGCTCCTAAAGTGATCGGTCGATGACGTCGGTGATGCCGGCCGAAGTTGTTTCGGCTTTGATCGCGGTAGGTCTGATCGGAGGAGTCTTCGGTCTGCTGGGCGGTTTCTTTGGATCGAAGCACCGGCTCTTCGGGGCGATCTTGCTCGGAATCATCGGTGGCATCGCCGCCGCCTCGATCGCACGGATCGCCGGCGCTACCCCTGGGTTCTCGGTTGGAGAAGGCTTTTCCGCCATCTACGCCGCGGCCGGTGGTTTCGTGCTCGGCTACGTCGTCAGTCGCTCGACTGTCTGATCGCTCAAAGGCCGTTCAGCGTCGCTCGGACCGCTGACTCGAGATCGGCCGGGTCAATCTCGAAGCTGCGGAGGAGATGCACCGCCGGGTCGTTATGACCGCCGGTCGAGAGCGCGGCGAGCAGGTGGTTGGTACTGATGTGACGCTGATGATGATCCAAGGCCAGCCGGGCGCTTTTTTCGAGGCTTCGTTTCGCTCCCGCGCTCAGGGGGAGATGCCGATTGAGGATTGCTCGATGAAGGCGCTTGTGGGTGGGACGACATCGCTCAATCTGGGACGGAGACGTCAGAGTCTCCGGAGCCGCATCGATGCCAAAAGCACCGAGCGCCGATCCATCGAGCCGATCAAGAGCTTCGTGAAGACGCTCAACCGAGAGACCGGCGGCCTGAGCAATATCGTTTCCGGCGGATACCACACCGATGAGCAAATGGTCGGTTCCGACACGCGAGTCGCCTCTCCGGCGGGCGCTCATTCGCGCCGCCGCCAGCACCTCGGCGCGGGCGTCGGGCGATCGATGAGACATCTCAGCTCCGACCATGCTTTTTGTGAGCTGCCTGGCGAGTTACCCCGAGAGCGTCGCCGACTTCTTCCCAGGTCCAGCCGCTTCGTCGAGCCCGAGCGACGTTGTCGGTTTCAAGTCGCTCCGCGATTCTGCGCAGCACTCTTACTGCCCGCAGGCCCTCGGCGGGGTCGGTTCCGCCGACAGCCGTTAGTACCCCGGCGATCTCCATCTCGTCGTCCTTTGTCATCTTAAGTTGACACTCTACTTGGCCGCTTTAGCATCTGTCAACTAGCGATGACAAGGGGCCTGAACAGCAGTGGTTCGGTAGCCTGCAACCCGTGTCGCGTTCGCTAGTTCTTCGCCTTCTGATCGGCATTTCCGTCGTTTGGGCTGCCTGGGCGGTGTGGACGATTCAGGGGCGGAGCCAACCATTCTCCGTGGTCGTCATTGACGATCTCGGTCAACCTATCCCCGCCGCCAAGATCGGTTGGCAGGGCCGGGTTCTGGCAGAGACCGACGGCGAGGGTCACGCCAGGCTGCAGTGGGAGAGGGGTCTTCTGGGCTTGTCGGTCACCGCCGCCGGCTTTCAAGGGACCAACCTTCCACTCCTCTCACCCCCGACGACCGAAGTCGAAGCCGTGCTGCGGGCGTCGTTTCTACGCGGTCAGATCGTTGATGCCGAGAACCAGCCTCTCGAGGGAGCTTATGTAACGACCGGCTCGCAAACCGCGGTGTCCGACGCCGAAGGCCGGTTCGCCGTGCGGAATGCCGAGCCGGGGACGGTGCAGGTATGGCGCCCGGCTTGGGAAGGCTCGGCCTTTGATTGGGACGGCCAAAGTGGACAGGAACGATTCGAGATTGCTCCCGAAATGCTCAAGGCTGTCCACATCGGCGGAGAGGCGGCGGAGAAGAGCTGGTCCTCGTTTCTGAGGATGGTCGAGCGAACCGAGCTCAACGCTGTGATGATCGATTTGAAAGACGAGTCCGGAGCGGTGTTCTTCGATTCCGCCAATGAAACCGCCCGGACGATTGGTGCCGTCGACGTGCGATACGACCTTGCCGACCTGGTCGGCAGCGCTCACCAGGCGAACGCCTATGTGATCGGTCGCATCGTTGCCTTTCAGGATCCGATCGCTGCGGTCGGGGCACCGGACTGGGCCGTCTGGGATACGGCCCTCAATGCACCCTACGAGGCGAACGGTCAATATTTCCTCGACCCGACCGATCCCGGCGCCCAGGGATATGCACTCGAGCTTGCCACTGAGGCGTGCGAGCTCGGGGTGGACGAGATCCAGTTCGACTATGTGCGTTTTCCCGATAGCCGTCGAGAGGGTGCCCGCTTTGATGGGGGAATCAGTTCGGAGGTTCGAGTGGTGACCGTCAGAGACTTCCTCGGGACGGCCGTCGCCGCCCTCCATCCCCTAGGGTGCGCCGTCGGCGCCGACATCTTTGGCTTTATCACCTCGGCGGTCGACGATGGGGGGATTGGTCAACAGTGGGAGGAGTTGACGAAAGTGGTCGATGTCGCTTCCCCCATGCTCTACCCGAGTCACTACACCTCGGGGTGGTACGGGTATCAGGTCCCGTCTGATCATCCCGGCCCGTTGGTGGCCGAAGCGCTCGACGACGCCCTAACCCGGCTAGCGCGCGAGATCGTGGTCAGGCCCTGGCTACAGGATTTCTCCTACAACGAAGAGCAGGTCCGCGCCCAGATCGAAGAAGCAGAGGAGCGAGGGTTGGGCTGGATGCTGTGGAATGCCACGAGTGAAGTGAGCGTGGGAGCTTTACGGTCGAATCCCTGAGGCTGATCGACTGCCGGCTCTGTCCGCGACTCGTCGAGTGGCGAGAACGGATCGGACGGGAGAAACGGGCTGCATTCCGCGACGAGGAGTATTGGGCTCGGCCGGTTCCGGCCTTTGGCGATCCCGATGGGCGTTTGATCATCGTTGGGCTCGCTCCCGCAGCTCACGGCGGCAACCGGACCGGGCGTGTGTTCACAGGCGACCGTTCCGGTGATTGGTTGTTTCGGGCCTTGTTCAATACCGGCTTTGCTAATCAACCGACCTCGGTCAATCGCGATGATGGTTTGCAGCTCCGGGACTGTCTGATCACCGCCGTGGTCCGTTGTGCCCCGCCAGCCAATCGTCCGACGACGCTCGAGATCGAGACTTGCCGGCGCTGGTTGCTGCCCGACTTTGCCAAGCCTCGGGTCATCGTCGCCTTGGGTAGCATTGCCTTTGGCCAGGTAAAGCAGGTGGCTCCGACTCTCGGGTGGGGATCTGTCAAGGCGAAGTTCGCACATGGCGTCGAAACCAAGCTCGAGCCGGCCCCGTGGTTGATCGCCAGCTATCACCCTTCGCAACAAAACACATTCACCGGACGCTTGAGGGAGGAGATGCTCGACGACATATTCCGCCGGGCGAGGGAACTCCTCGAAACGTAATGCAGTTTTCGGCGGAATCCGCAGCACATAGCATTAGGTTTCGCTCCGTTACCATCCTCAGAGTTCGTGGCAGAACTCACCCTTGATTCGCTCCAAGTCTTAGACGCGTCCTCACCCGGACGCCAGGAGGCCTTCCGTGAGTTCGAAGGACTCCCGGTTCCCGGCCCGACCGACGAATCGTGGCGTTATGTCGATAGGACCATCGATCTCGAGTCGGTCTCCCTGGTTTCCGAACCCGGGGATCCGATGCCGGTTGACGAGATCCTGGCCGCGTTGGCCCCCTCCCAGCATCTCGTAATCGTGGACGGAAGAGTGGTGGAGAGCAGTGGAGACGGATTCGGCACTCACTCAACCAAGCTCCTCGACCTGGTGCCGCCGGGGACGGACAAGCTGGCGGCCGCTCATCGCGCCTTTGTCGATGCTGGTGTTTCGGTGTCGGTTCCCCGGGGCAAATCCACGACCGCACCGGTATTGATCGAGCTGCAGACCACAGTGAAGCACACGATCTCGTTTCCTCACGTCACCATCGAGATAGGCGAGGATGCCGAGGCCGAGGTGATCGTTGCCTACCGGTCCCGCGAGGGAGCCCAGGCGATATCGGTGCCGCAGGTGGAGATTGACATCGCCCAGAGTGGGCGCCTTCGCCTCCTGGCGCTCCAGGAGATGGCCCTCGATTCGACCAATGTTGTTCAACTGAGGGCCCGTTTGGGTCGAGATGCCACGCTGCGCCTGGGTGAAGTCGGGCTCGGTGGCGACCTGGCCCGTCTCGACATGGCAATAGATCTCGACGGCCAGGGCTCGTCAGCAGACATAGTCGGGGTTTTTTTCGGGTACCGGGAGCAGGTGCTCGACTATCGGATGGTCCTGAACCATCGTGGTCCCAAGACCACTTCCAACGTTCTCCTCAAAGGGGCGGTCGAGGACTCTTCGCAGTCGGTGTTCTCGGGTCTGGTGCGAATCGAGAAGCCGGCTATTGGCGCTTCTGCTTTCGAGACCAACCGCAACCTGGTTCTGAGCGCCGATGCCAAAGCCAACTCGATACCGAACTTGGAAATCCTCTGCGACGACGTCATCTGCGGCCATGGATCGTCGGTGGGTCCTCTGGAGGAGGAGCACCTCTACTACCTAGGAAGTCGTGGGATCTCGCCCGAACGGGCCGAGCGGATACTCGTGCGCGGTTTCTTCCAGGAGGTGCTCGATCGGCTTCCCGTGGCGGGCATGGAGAAAGCTCTCGCCGACATTCTCGAGAGAAGATTCATTCGTGGGCAGGGACTTCTTGTCGAGGAGGAGTTGTGAGCGCCGAAAGAGTCGCCAGCTTCTCGGACTTGGAGGAAGGCGTTGGTCTGCGAGTCGAAATCAACGATCACCAGGTGGCGATCTTTCTCGTCGACGGGGTCCTGTTTGCCCTCGGCGATCGTTGCAGCCACGCCGAGGCGTCGCTGTCGGAGGGCGAGGTCTTCGACATGGAGGTGGAATGTCCGCGCCACGGCTCAGCGTTCGATTTGTCGACCGGCGAACCGCGCTCGCTCCCGGCCACGAAACCGGTACCCGTCTATCGAGTGTGGACCGAGGGTGGCGAGGTGTTCCTGGCGGTGGACGAATGACTTCTGCGCTCGCACTCAGCAGGTTGGAAGCCGCGGCTGGCCCACGAAAGATCCTGACCGGGATCGACCTCGACATCCCGTTTGGCGAGATGCACGCAGTCATGGGTCCCAACGGTTCGGGAAAGTCGACTTTGTGCCACGTGCTCAGCGGCAAGGGCGGTTACGAAGTGAATGGTTCCGCCCGCTTGGAAGGAAATGAGTTGCTGGCACTGCCGGTTCATGAACGAGCCCGCCTTGGCCTGATCCAGTGCTTCCAGTATCCGGTTGAGGTTCCCGGTGTGCGACTGCGCGATTTCATGCTGGAGGCGGCCGATGAACTCGGGATCGCCGACGCGACCGATCGCATCGCAGAGAACGCCGAGCGATTCGAGATGACGCGCTTTCTTGATAGATCCGTTAATGACGATCTCTCGGGTGGCGAGAAGAAGCGCTCCGAGATCTTTCAGATGGCAGTTTTATCGCCCAAGTTGGCGTTGCTCGACGAGGTCGACTCGGGCCTCGACATCGACGCGGTGCGCGAAGTCGCGTCCGCTGTCGAATCGATGCGCTCTCCGCAGGTTGGTGTCTTGATGATCACCCACTACTCCCGCATCCTCCGCTTTGTTGTTCCTGATCGAGTTCATGTGATGATCGACGGCCGAATCGTTGCCTCGGGCGGCCCCGAGCTTGCCGACACTCTCGAGGAGGGTGGCTACGAGGGATTGCGGGCCGAGTTCGGCCTGGGGGTGCCGGAGGAACCTACTGCCCAGGAGCCCGACCCATTCAGCGATCTCCCTTTCGAGCGCTAATGGGACCATCTGCCCGGGCAACTCACCGGCGGTGGTTGGCGAGCCTGACCGATCTTCCGACGGCGTCGGGGCGCGAGCAGACCGTCACGGCCTGGGTGCTGGCCTGGGCTGATCGGCGGGGTTTTCGAGCATCGCTCGATGAGGCCGGAAACGTTCTGGTTCGAAGCCGTCAGCGCAGCCGTCGCCGGCCGCTGATGGCGATGGCGCACATGGATCATCCCGCCCTGGTCGTGCTGGAGGCCGAGGCGAAAGAAGCAAAAGCCGAGCTCCGAGGAGGGGTGCTGGCCTCGTACATCGATGGAGCTCGCATCGAATTGGCCACATCGGTCGGAACGATGCCGGGTCGGGTGCTCGACTTTGATCCCGCCACCGGAATCGCTCGGATCGCAGTCACCGGCGCCACCTCCGGGGACATCGCCCGCTGGCATTTTCCGCCGGGGCGACTGGGCTTCCGCAACGGACGCCTGGCGGCGCGAGCCTGCGATGACCTCGCCGGAGCGGCCGCCGGCCTCGTCGCCCTCGATGCGGCCACGGCTCGGGGCCTTCATCATTTTTCCGTCCTCCTGACCAGGGCCGAGGAAGTTGGGTTCGTCGGCGCCGTCGCCGCCGCCAAGTTGGGAACCATTCCGGACGGAGCGAGAGTCCTGTCGATCGAATGCTCTCCCGCATCGGCCGACGCACCCTTGGGAGCGGGGCCAGTGGTCCGGGTTGGCGATGCCGCCTCGATCTTCTCTGCCGAGCTCACCAATCGAGTTTCGACTCTGTTGCGAAGTTCCGGTCTCGACCATCAACGTAAGCTCATGGCCGGTGGAAGTTGTGAAGCGACCGCGTTGGCGGCCCTGGGAGTCAACGCCACCGGTTTGTGCCTGCCATTGGCAAATCACCACAACATGGTCGACATGGCTGCAGTGCGGGCGGGGACGCGGAAGGCTCGGCTGGCTCCGGAGGAGATCGATCTGGGTGATTTCTGGGGGTTGGTGGATCTGTTGCTTGCTGTGGCCGAGGGGCTCGACCAGCAGAAGCAAACGCTGCCGTTCTCTCTCGAGGACATCTACGCCAACCAGCGCCACCTCCTCGTCTAGCGTCGCGGTGATGGACTTTCGCAGCGAGAAGGATTCGATGGGTGAGGTGAAGGTGCCTGCCGAGGCCTATTACGGCGCCTCGACCCAACGAGCCCACGAGAACTTTCCCATCTCGGGCATCAGGTTCTCGAGGCGCTTTATCTGGGCGTTGGGTCTGATCAAGGGAGCGGCTGCGGCGGTCGGTGGTCGCCTCGGTCACCTGCCCTCGGATGTGGCCGGCGCCATCGAAGCGGCGGCGACCGAGGTTCGCGAGGGCCAACTCGACGACCACTTTCCACTCGACATCTTTCAGACCGGCTCCGGAACCTCGACCAACACCAATGCCAATGAGGTGATCGCCCGCCGCGCCAGCGAGATCATCAACGGTGATGCGGCCACCATGGCTGTCCACCCCAACGATCACGTGAACTTTGGTCAGTCGTCGAACGACGTGATTCCGACTGCCATTCATGTAGCCGCGGTCGCCGGTATCCGTCAAGGCTTGCTGCCGGCGCTCGACCGTCTCGCCTCGGTCCTGGATTCCAAGGCCTCTGAGTTTGACGACGTGGTGAAGTCCGGTCGGACCCATCTCATGGACGCCACCCCCATCACGCTGGGGCAAGAGTTCTCTGGGTATGCCGCCCAGATTCGGGCCGGAAGGGCGCGGCTTCTTGCCGTCCTCGGGGGGCTGGAGGAGGTCGCCCTCGGTGGGACGGCGGTGGGCACGGGGATCAATGCTCCGGCTGGCTTCGCTGCCGCCGTTATCGGGTTGATGAACGAATGGTCGGGTCATGAGTTTGCCGAGGCAGAGAATCACTTCGAAGCGCAGGGCGGGAAGGACGCGGCCGTGATGGCGTCGGGAGCGCTGAAGACGATCGCGGTTTCTCTGTTCAAGATCGCCAATGACCTCCGGTGGCTCGGCTCGGGCCCGTCGGCAGGAATCGGCGAGATCCGAATTCCCGAGCTTCAGCCCGGCTCGTCGATCATGCCCGGGAAGGTCAACCCGGTCATGGCCGAGATGGTGATGATGGTCGCGGCTCAGGTCGTTGGTAACGACACCGTCATCACTTGGGCGGCTGCCAACGGCAACTTTGAACTCAATGTGATGATGCCGGTGCTGGCGCACAACCTCCTGCAGTCGATCGAACTACTGGCGGCAGCCACCTCGACGTTCGCCGAGCGATGCGTGGAAGGCATCACGGCGAATGGCCAACGGATCCAAGAACTACTCGAACGCAACGTGATCATCGTCACCGCTCTCAACCCCTATATCGGATACGACAACGGAGCCATGGTGGCCAAGGAGTCCCTCGCCACCGGCCGGAGCGTGCGGGAGATCGTTCTCGAGAAGGGCCTGATGAGCGCCGAGGATCTCGACCGTGCGCTTGACCTCAAAAGGATGACCGAGGGCGGCCTGGTTTAGTCGTCGGGGCCTTCGCCGCTCTGGCCGACCTCGGTTACAAAACCCTCGCCGGTCCATTCGGCCCGCAGCGTGTGAGTCTCATCCTCGCCAAAGAACTCCACCCGCACGCGCTCAGGACCCTCGTCGTCGATCTCGAAACTGAATCCGGCCAAGGGGGCGACGGATTCGAGCCTGACTTCGGATGGGCGGTAGGAAACGATGATCGAGCCCCCCTCCGAATTGAGAGTCGTGCGGGTCCATGCGGTTGCAACGACAGATCCCTCCGATGTGGTGGTCTGAGACGAGGGGGCAGGGGCCATGGTTCCTGCACCCGAGGTTGTCGCGGTCTGTGGTGGGAGCGTGCTCGGGGAGGTGATCGGCGTCGAGGCGACTACCGCAGTCAAGGGCCGGTCGCTCACCTCAGAGTCAGCCGTCGATACGGCCCAAAAAGCAATCGCCGTCGTCACCGAGGTGGC
This sequence comes from Acidimicrobiia bacterium, assembly GCA_050741915.1. Lineage (GTDB taxonomy): Bacteria > Actinomycetota > Acidimicrobiia > Spongiisociales > ZC4RG35 > JACCTH01. Next base: position 6,397 of record JBOGEX010000144.1, on the reverse strand, counting down.
GACCGCCCAAAGAAGAACCAAACCCGAGCGCTGCACGCGAACCATCATGCCCGAGCAGCGCTCATTACGAATCAAGAGAGCGTGAAGAAAACCTCAACCTCAAGGTCTTCGGGCTCGCCCGCTCTCCGCGAATCCTCTATAGCCTGAGCTGGTGCCGGCGATTCTTCTGGTGGAAGACGACGTTCGCATAAGGCGACTCGCCGCCGACGCCCTGGCTGGTGCCGGGCACCATGTCGAAACCGCCAGCTCCGCACTCGAAGGTCTTCGATTGGCAGTGGCGGCCAAGCCGGACTTGGTCATCCTCGACCTGGGGCTCCCCGATCTGGATGGCGCTGAAATGTTGCGGATGTTGCGAGCGGTGAGTCAAGTCCCTGTCATCGTCGCGACGGCGCGTGAAGGCGATAGCCACGTGGTTGGCGCCCTGGATTCCGGTGCTGACGACTATCTCGTCAAGCCGTTCTCGACTGCGGAGTTGGAGGCACGAGTGCGAGCGGTGCTCCGGCGAAGGCAGACCGATTCTGCCGAACAGACGGTCAAGGTGGGGCACCTCTCTCTTGATCGGCCCAGTCGGGAAGCACGGCTCGATGGCATTCCGATTGACCTGAGCCCAAAAGAGTTTGACCTCCTGCTGCTCTTAGCGGAGCGGTCCGGAGAAGTGGTCAGCAAGAGAGAGATGCTGGCTGAGGTGTGGCGCCAGCCGTATGGAGGAGGCGAGCGAACCGTCGATGTGCACCTCTCCTCGCTCCGGTCGAAGCTGGGAGAATCGGCGCGGCGGCCCCGCTATCTGCAAACGGTGCACGGAGTGGGAATCAAGCTGATCGATCCAGGGAAGTGAGGCGCCGTCTCGCCATACAGGCGCTGGCCATTACCTCGCTGGTGGTTGTCTCCTTCACGGTCCCGCTTCTGTTCTTGGTCAAGCGTCAGGCTCAAGAACGCGGTCAGGTCGAAGCCGAACGCCAAGCCCAGACCACTGCCGGCCTGGTGGCATTGGTCGCCTCCGGAGCTGACTCGTTAAGTCCGGGGACACTTGAGAATGCCCTTGGCAACCTCCCCGAGGGAGTCGGGGTCCTTCTACCCGATGGCAATGGAGTCGGCGACGTCCCCGGGAGCGGCGAGGTGCTGGCCACGGTCCGGTTGGGTACCCCCGCCGCCGGTTTCGTCGCCGGTTCCTGGCAGGTTGGAATCCCCGTCGCCACCCGTCACGGGCTCATCTCGGTTCTCGCCACTGCCCCGGAGTCGGAATTGACACGGGGAGTGGTGCCGGCCTTGACGACGCTCATCGCCCTGGGACTTCTGGTCGTAGCTGCCGCAGTGACGTTGGCGCTCCGCATGGGTAGGGAGCTGGTTCAGCCCGTCGACGAGTTGGCGGACGTTGCCACCCGTCTAGGTCAGGGCGACCTCGGAGCGCGGGCCATGGTCACCGATCCTCCCGAGTTGGCATCGGTCGGCCACGCTCTTAACCAGCTTTCGAGCAGGTTGGCCGAGATGATTCGGGCAGAACGCGAGTCGTTGGCCGACCTCTCTCACCAGCTTCGAACTCCTTTGGCGGGCCTCAAGCTGGCGGCAGAAAGGCTGGGCGACTCCGACCCGTCGATTTCGGAGGCAGTCGATCGAATGCAGTCTGCAGTCGACTCTTTGATTAAAGAGGTCAGGGCGGAAGCACCGGTGGAGCGATTCTCCGACCTGCGTTCTGTGATGGTGAAGAGAGTCACGTTTTGGCGCATACTGGCCGAAGAGCAGGGTCGCTCCGTTGCCTCGGCCGATTCGCTTCATCCGCTCCTGGTGGCGATTCCCTCTGACGTCGTCGGGTCGATTGTCGACACTCTGATTGAGAACGTGCTCACCCATACTCCGGTCGGAGTCGATCTCTCCGTGGCGTGGAAGGCGGATGGCGACTTTGCCGCCGTTCGCGTAGAGGATACGGGGGGAGGTTTTTCCGCCGGTTTCGATCCGACTGCCCGTGGGGTTTCTGGGCGTGGTTCAACCGGGCTCGGTCTGGATATCGCCCGCAAAACGGCCGAGGCTGCGGGTGGTTCGCTTGTTTGGGGACGGTCGCAGCTGGGCGGAGCGTTGGTCGAGGTGCGATTGCCCTTGCACACATGAGAAGGTCAGCTAAGGCCAAGCTTTCTTGTTTCTCCCCCCGCAGGGGGGAACCGGCTAGCCGGGGAGGGGGGAACCCCCTTCGGCCCTTCGGGCCACTCCCCCCAACGCTCGCTGTCTCTCCCCCCGCAGGGGGGAGTACCGGCTAGCCGGGGAGGGGGGATCGCTCGCTCTGGGTAGAAACGGGGATCCCACGTCGGCTAGTCGGAGCGAGTTTCGTCCGGACAGTCAGTCAGTCGTTGTCATCAGAGTCGTCATCGTCGCCATCGCCGGGGCCGCTGTTGTCATGGTCGTCATCGTCACCGTGGCTTGATCCGGAGTTGTCGTCGCGGCCCGAGCCGGAACCGCTGTTGTCCTCGCCATCAGCGCCGTCGTCGTCCCCACTGCCCGGACCGCTGTTGTCATCGTCGTCTAACGCGTCGTCGTCTCCGTCGTTATCGCGGACCTCGATCCGAATCCGTACTGTTCCGTCTTCGAGTTCGAAGTTGTACTTGACCCGCACCCCACCCCTTCGAAAGTCGCCTTCGACCTCTCGACCGGAGGCAACCTCAACTTCAGACGACCAACCGGCATTGGGGGTGGCGGCGATGATCTGGAGCGAGTTGCCACTGCGTCCGACCAAGACCGTGCCCGCGTTTTCGACCACAAACGTCCGGCTGGTGCCGTCAGGGATAGTCGCCAGGGCCGGCGAGGCCGATGCGGCTGTAGTTGTCGGACTCGTCACCGTCGAGTTGGTCACCGACGAACTCGCCATAGTCGAACTGGTGGAGGTGGAGCTAGTGGACGTGGTGCTGGTCGTCGAGCTGTTCCCGCTGCCGGTCGAGTCGTCGGCCCAAGCGAGGCCGGTCACCAAGAGCAACAGGGTTACGGCTGCCGCTGCCAGAGGTATTCGATATTTCACAGTTGACCCTCCTTTTGGTCTTGGGGTCAGTGTTCGAGATTCCGCCTCAGGGGCGCCTCAGCCGACGGTCAAAGAAATGTCAAGTCTCAGGTATCCGTTGCGGTCGGTGTCAGTCTGCTGGGGATCGCTTGGCCATTAAGAACCGGTGGGAAGCGCCAAGGGCTGATCCGGCAGACCGTCAATGAGGGTGGTCCAGGGGAGCAAAGCGCATTTGATCCTTACCGGGTAACGCCGGACGCCTTTCAAGGCCTCCAGGTCCCCGAGACCCAGCTCCCCGTTGTCGTTCTCGGCTGTCAGCATCTCCTGAAAGCGAGCAGCAAGGCCAACAACTTGTTGACGGTCGAGGCCTTTGATCGCTTCGCCCATCATCGAGCCCGAGGACTGGCTGATGGAGCAACCGTGACCTCTGACCGATATCCCGGCGACGCGCTGGCGGTCAAAGTTGATCTCGATCGTGACCTCGTCTCCACAGAGAGGATTAACTCCCTCAACCTTGAGCTGAGGATTGGGGAGGGGATCTCGGTTCCGAGGCCTGCGATAGTGATCGAGGATCACCTCTCGATAGAGCTCTTCTAGCGCCACTCAGATTCCAAACAACCGAGCGGCTTCTTCTAGTCCCGAGATCAGAGCGTCGATGTCCTCTGTGTTGGAGTAGACAGAAAACGATGCTCGAGCCGTGGCTGGCACCCCCAGAGCCCTCATGAGCGGCTTGGCACAATGGTGACCTGCCCGTACCGAGACTCCGCGCTGATCGAGGATCGTCGCCAGGTCGTGGGGGTGGGCGTCTCCCAATGTGAAGCTGATGGCTCCGCCCCGATCCTCGGAGGCTCCGGGCCCGTAGATGGTGAGATGCTGGAGCTCGGAGAGTCGTTTGATGGCATAAGCCGTGAGCTCCTGATCGTGCACCCTGACCTGGTCCATCCCAATCTCTGAGAGGTACCGGAGGGCAGCGGTGAAACCGACCGCCTCGATGATGGGTGGGGTTCCGGCCTCGAAACGGTGGGGGATCCGGGCCCAGGTGGACGATTCCAGTTCGACGTTGGAGATCATCTCGCCGCCCCCTTCGAAGGGCTCCATCTCCTCGAGCCGCTCGGGCCGACCCCAGAGAACACCGATGGCCGTTGGCCCTAGGGCCTTGTGAGCGGAGAACGCCAGGAAGTCGGCCCCTAAGGCGATGACGTCCACAGGACGATGGGGGACGAGTTGGGCCGCGTCGACGACCACCAGCGCCCCGGCCGCGCGTGCAGCATCCGCCATCTGTCGAATGGGCGGAATTGTGCCCAGCACGTTCGACATGCCGGTGAATCCCACGATGGTTGGTCCAAGTTCAATCTTGCGCCGAAAGTCGTCGAAGTCGACGGTGAACTCGGGAGTCAGGCCGACATAGTCGAGCTGGGCACCCGTTCGAGCGGCCACCATCTGCCAGGGGACGATGTTGGCGTGGTGCTCGAGGTGAGTGAGGAGAATGCGCTGGCCGCTCTTGAGGTGGGTTCCGCCCCATCCCGCCGCCACCATGTTGAGGCCGGTCGTGGTTCCCCGGCAGAGGATCACATCGTCGGGGGCAGAGGCACCGATGAAGGCAGCGGTGACTGCGCGCGCCTCCTCGTAGAGCTCGGTGGACTGCGTCGACAGTCGATAGGCGCCACGATGGACGTTGGAGTAGAGACTGCCAGCAAACTCGTGCATCGCCTCGAGCACGACTGCCGGTTTGAGGGATGAGGCAGCGGAATCGAGAAAATGGCCGGCTCCGGCGTCGAAGGCCGGAAAGTCACTACGCACATCCAACACGGCTACACCCCCAGTTGCGCTTGGTGCCGGGCTCTAATGCCGTCATAGCCCTCGGCCTCAAGGCGGGCGGCAAGCTCCGGTCCCCCCGTCTCGACCAGCCTCCCCTCGAGGAGGATGTGGATCACATCGGGAGTGATGTAGTCGAGTAGCCGTTGGTAGTGAGTGATGATCAAGAAGCCTCGTTCGGGCCCGGTCAGCTTCTTGACACCCTCTGCCACCGTGCGAAGGGCATCGATGTCGAGGCCGGAGTCAGTTTCGTCCATAATCGCCAAGTCCGGCTCCAGCACCGCCATTTGCAGGACCTCGTTGCGTTTGCGCTCGCCCCCCGAGAAGCCCTCGTTGAGATAACGATCGGCGAAGTCCGATGCCATTCCGAGCGAGCGCATCGCTTCCATCACTTTGAGCCGGAGCTCGAGGACCGAAAGGTCGATGCCGGTGCGGTTGGCCAGGGCTTGGCGCAGAAACTGAACGACCGAAACCCCGGGTACGGCCTCTGGGTTTTGAAACGCCAGAAACAGACCACGCCGAGCCCGCTCGTCCGTAGGCATCTTCGTAATGTCCTCATCCAAGAAGAGGATCCGTCCCTCCGTTACCTGGTATTGGGGGTGACCCATGAGGACATTGGCCAGGGTTGATTTCCCGGAGCCGTTGGGACCCATGATGGCGTGCACCTGTCCCCGCTCGATCTCGAGATCGATGCCATTGATGATCGGAATCCCGGCGGCACCAGCATGGAGATTCTCGATCCGAAGGAGGGTTTCGCTCACCTAACAAGGGTACCTGGGGGAGCAGCTGAGCCCGCCGGCTGATTCTATGGGCCGGAACCGTCGTACCACGACGGATAAAACCCAGGGTTTTTTTAGGACAGGTTTTTGGCGACCTCGATAAAGCGATGGAGGCCGTCGGAATCGTCGAGGTGGAGCCACTGCAGGTAGTACTTGGAGACACCGACTTCGGCGAGCGAGGAGAGCTTTTCTTGGACCTGGTCGATGGTGCCGTAAGGAACGCCGTTGGTTTCCCATCGTCGTCGCAGCTCGGGCACGTCGATTCTTCTCAGCTTCGCCCCCTCGGTCAGGAGCCGGTCGAGCTCGGGTTCGTTTTCGGCCGCGACCGCCGGACCCATGACGGACACGACGATGCGGTCGGGGTCGCGGTCGGCCTTCACGGCCGCCTCCCTCATTCGTTCGACTTTGGGGGCGAGCACAGCAGCCGTGTTGACGAAGTGGTTGTATTCGTCGGCGAAACGGCCAGCGAGGGCGGGCGTTTTCTCGGGACCGCTGCCTCCGACGATCAGCCGGAGATTCCTCGGCCGGGGGAGCGCATCGGCGGTCGTCCGGTAGAACCTTCCGGAGAACTCCCCTCCGGCGAAAGAGGCCCGCAGGTACTCAAGCCCTTCTTCGAGACGGTCGAATCGCTCCCGCCAGGGCGGGAACGGGATCCCGTACTTTTCGTGCTCGGCATCCATCCAGCCGGTGCCAACGCCGAGGTCGAACCGTCCCTCCGACATCTGGTCGAGGGTCGCGGCCGCCTTGGCAATAACAGCCGGGTGCCGGAAGGTGAGGGGGCTGACCAGAACCGTCAAACGGATCCGGTTGGTTTCGCGGGCGA
>JBOGEX010000143.1:0-8474 GCA_050741915.1 Acidimicrobiia bacterium | reverse complement strand
GATGCGGACCATCTCTCCGTCCCGACGCAAGGTGAGCGAGCGGAGGTCGTGGACCATTTCCCGTCCGCGGGCGAGTTCTAAGGGGTCGACGCTCTCGAGCCAGTAGTCGAGTTTCCTCCGGAGCTGGAGAGGGCGCCGCGGGCATAGGCAAAGGAGACCAATGGCGCCGACGCCACTTGCCCGGCCCGAATCACCAGACGCTGTGCCTCTCCCGGGTGGAGGGCCATCCGCTGGGTCAGCAAGGCGGTCAAGGACGAATATCCATCCCGTTCGTAGGCCTTGGTCTCCCCGATCTGATGGATCAACCAGTGACAGATTCCATACCCTTGTTTCGAGCTTGAGCCGGTTTATCTGATCAGCTGACCGTCCGAGAGTTTTCTCGGGGTTCCACTCGGCGATCGTGCCCATCCAGCCGGGCATGGTCGATGGAGCGACGAAGGGCGTATGGAACCTTTAGCGGTTCGTGTCCGCATCCTGGATTCATCGATCGAAGGAATTCACACACGGACAACCCGTCGGAACTCCGAACCCACGCGGTCTCCGGGGTCGAGGTCACAGTTCGCCCCTGGCTCGCTGCTCAGAGCCCACGACGCGCATCGCCACCGTAAAGGCGACCATGTCATCGGGGTTCTGCAGATCACGCCCGCTTATCTCTCGAATCCGCTTGAGGCGGTAGACGACGGTGTTGGGGTGCACCGATAGCTTCCGGGCCGTCTTCGTCAAGTTGAAACCACAATCAAGAAAGGCTCGGGCGGTGTCCATCAGATCTGAGTGGTGTTCATGGTCATATCCGAGGAGCCGCCCAAGGGTGCTCTGTGCCAAACGCTCGGATAAGGGATTAGAACGCAAGACATAGTCGATAAGGACATCGTCGAACATCACCGGTTTTCGAAGCGTGCCGGATTCAGAGGCAATCGTGGCCGCTTCCCTCGCCTCCTGATAGGACTGAGAGACACCTTGGCGACCACGATGCGGTCCACCGACACCCACTGAGAACCCATCTCGGGCGACCGCCTGGGCCAAGCGCGCGAGCTGGGTCTGAGCAGCTTCGCTGGCATGGCCATCGAAGAGCGGGTATAACGCCACCACGTCTTCCTGACGAGTACCCGTCAATAACGTTCCCCGCTCTGGCCGCAAATGCGCCCGCGCCGCGTCGAGAACGCGGCGATAGGTACGCCTAGCGGCCAACCAAGGGTGGTCTCCGGACTCCCCTGCCAGTGCCAGCCGGCGAGCCACAACGACGAGATAGTCGTCCCATAGGTCAACTCCCAGCGCCTGAGCAGTGTTGGTGGCCAGTGGAGCGCCACCCCGACCTGCCAGCATTTCCTCGAAGAGATCGCGAAGCAAGACCTCCCGGTCCGACCACACCCCCTTCAACTCGTCGAGGTAGGCCCGGGTGGAAGCGGTCGATACGACATTGAGATGGTCAATCACGAGACCGGCCAGGGCCAGGGCCGCTTCCTTCTCCTCCGGCCGATCCGTAGAGACTGCCCCCAGGATCGATTCCCAGACCGTCTGACCCCATAGGCGATAGGCGTGAAGTAGCGACTCCAATGACACGCCCTGGTGAACCCGTCGCGCCGCCGCCAACCGGAAACTCTCGTCCGCCGCCTCGTCTCGGGGCCCTTCCCCTTGGACCCGATCGAGCAGTGACTCGAGGTTATCGAGTGAGACCTGCAGCACGTCCCCCGTTAAATCCTGCTGGTTGAGGGTGGCGTAGTCGACGATCTCCGTTTGGTAGCGACCGATCATGGTTTGACCTATCTCGGGGAGGAGTTGTCGAATCCTCTGGGCTATCAGTTCTTTCGCCGCCTCCGAAGCACTCGATTCGGTGTCCATTTCGTATGATCCTACAAACGAACCGGGTTGGATTTCTCGTTTCCTCCTAGTGATTCGCTGACCTATGACCCTTACCGTCGCCCGACCGAAGGAGGAGGACGGCGAGGGTGCCCATCGATGTCGATCGGAGGGCGATTCAGAGAGCAAGCGGCACCTATCGGCAGTTGCACGACAGCTTTCGATGGCAGCTGCCCACCGATTTCAATATCGGTCGCGCTTGCTCTGATCAACAACGCCCCTCCGATCTTGCCCTCGTCGAGATCAAGGGTCACGAGCCAACCGAGTACACGTTTGGCCAGATGGCTGAACTGTCGAACCGTCTCGCCAACGCCCTTGAGGGCCTTGGCATCGGTAGTGGGGATCGGGTAGGTGTGGTACTCCCACAATGCGCAGAGGTGGGTATCACCCACCTGGCCGTCTACAAGATGGGTGGGGTCACCCTGCCGTTGAGCGGGCTCTTTGGCCCGGAAGCCCTGACCTACCGGTTGGGGGACAGCGGAGCCAAAGCAGTCGTGACCGACCGAAAGAGCCTTGACATCGTCGCCGCGGTCGCCGCCGATCTGGGTCTCACCGTCATCTGCGTCGATGATCCCGTCGCCCTCCCCCACCGCTCGTTCTGGCATCTCCTCCACGCGGCGGACGATCAGTTCGAGGGTCCCGTCACCAGCCCTGAAACGCCAGGACTTCTCATCTACACCTCCGGCACTACCGGGCCTCCCAAGGGCGCTCTGCACGGACATCGTGTGTTGCTGGGCCATCTACCGGGTTATGAGCTGATGTTCGACTTCTTTCCTCGGTCGGGTGACGTGGTCTGGACTCCGGCCGATTGGGCGTGGATCGGCGGCTTGATGGACGCCCTCATGCCGGCTTGGTATCACGGTCGCACGGTCGTGGGGGCAGCCCGGGGGGGCTTCGATCCGGAATGGGGACTCGATCTCATCGCGAGACATCGGGTCACCTGCAGCTTCTTACCGCCCACAGCTCTAAAGATGATGCGACAGACCGGAGCGGGGCGGCGGGGCTTGCCGCTGCGAGCCGTGATGAGCGGAGGCGAGCCGCTCGGCGAGGAGATGCTTGCCTGGGCGCAAGAGCATCTTGGGGTGATGGTAAATGAGATCTTTGGCCAGACCGAGGCCAATCTTGTTATCGGCAATTGCGCTACCGCCTGGGAGGTCAGGCCAGGATCGATGGGCCGACCGTACCCGGGACACCAGGTAGCGGTGGTGGATCCGGACGGGCAGCCAGTGGCGCCTGGGAAGGTAGGTGAGATCGCCGTCCACCGACCCGATCCCGTCATGTTTCTCCAGTATTGGAACCGTCCCGAACCCACCGCGGCCAAGTTCAGAGGCGATTGGCTCCTGACCGGTGATCTCGGGAGCATCGACGACGACGGCTACTGCTGGTTTCAGTCGCGAGCTGATGACGTCATCACCTCGGCCGGCTACCGGATCGGGCCGGCAGAGATCGAGGAATGTCTCATGACCCACCCTGCTGTCGCCATGGCTGCGGTCATAGGCGTACCCGACAACATCCGCGGGCATGTGGTGAAGGCGTTCATCAAGGTGGCGCCCGGCTCCAGCCCGGGTGATGACCTGGAAGAGGAGATCAAGCAACTGGTCCGTGGCCGGCTGGCGGCCTACGAGTACCCGCGCTACGTCGAATTCGTGGATGAGCTGCCATTGACCACGACCGGAAAGATCATGCGTGCTGAGCTGCGCCGTCTCGACGAGGAACGGCGCCGCTCTTTGTGATGTCCCGACAACCCCCAACTAGAGGAGACCAGATGAAGAGCATGAAACGACGAGGAACGGGCTTGATTGCCGTCCTCGCATTAACAGTGGCGGCATGTGGAACCGCCGCCGAGACGACCACAACCGGCGAGACAACTGGCGCGACTGCAACGACGGCAGCCGGCGTCACGACCGCAGCCACCACCCCGCCTACCACTGGTGCGGCTCCAACCGGCGAGCCGATCAAGCTCGGCATGGCGACCAGCCTGTCGGGAGCGATCGCTCTTTTCGGCGAAGCCAACCGAGATGGAGCCCAACTGGCGGTCGACGAACTGAATGCGGCCGGCGGAGTCTTGGGACAACCGGTGGAGCTGATTGTCCGTGATGACACCGCCAAACCGGAGGAAGGTGCCGCTCAAGCCCGGGACCTGATCATCTCGGAAGGGGTCTCTGCCCTCCTGGGTCCGGTTTCCTCCGGAGTGGCCCTGGCCATCACCGAGATCTCGGCGGAACGGAAGATCCCGTTGATCGTCCACACCTCCAACACCGAGGCTCTGACGGTGGGTAGCTTCCAACCGTACCTTTTCTCGGTAGTGCCCAACACCGGGATGGAGGCCCGGGCGCAAGGAGTGGACCTCGCCACCGCCCCCTACACACAGTGGGCGACGATCTCACCGAACTACGAGTTTGGTCAAGTCCAAACGGGCACCTTCGTGGAGACGATCCAGGCGCTCAATCCCGCCGTTGAGATCATCGACCAGCAATGGCCGGAGCTGGGTGAGCCCGACCTACAGCCCTTCATCACGGCCTTGATCGGTCGGGCGCCAGAGGCGATCTACTCGCCTCTGTTCGCCGGTGATCTGATCAACTTCACCAAACAGGCCGCCGACCTCGGACTGTTCGAGAGCACCTATTTCACCGCCCTCTACGAGACCGATGCTTTACAGGCGTTGGGCAGCGATTACGACCTGGCGGGCATCCGGGCCTACAGCCGCTGTCCGTTCGTGATCGAGACACCGCAGATGACTGAGTTCGTCACGAACTTCCAGGCCGCCTATGACCGGGTCCCGAGCGACTGGGCCTGCATGGCCTACGACGCCGTCAAGTTCTGGGCGCTGGTCACCGAAGAGGCTGGCTCGCTCGACCCCGACGCCTTCGTAGCGGCCGGTGAAGGCTTCCAGTTCACCTCGTTGCGGGGTGACGTCTCCATCCGGTCGATCGACCACCAGGCCTCGGTGTCGTCGTATATCGGCGAGCTCCAGCTCTCCGACACTTACGGCTTTTACACCTACACCAATCTCAACGAGGTCCCGGCCGAGGAGATCTGGCTTTCGGAGGAGGAGGTAGAGGCGGCCCGGGCAGGTTAGGCCCCGTCGAGTCGAGGTGACCGGTACGGAAGCGACGATGGAGAACCAGCCGAGATGACCCTACAGGGAGTGCTTCTGCAGCTACTGACGGGTTTGTCGCGCGCCGCGGTTCTCTTCATCGTCGCCTCCGGGCTGTCACTGGTCTTCGGTGCACTTCGCATCGTCAACATCGCCCACGGTTCCTTCTACATGCTGGGAGCTTTCCTCGCCACCACGGTGGCGACCCTGGTGGGAGGATCCCTGGGGTTTGTGGCCGCCATCGTGGCAGCAGCGGTGGTGGCCGCCGCCTTGGCCGTGGTGGTCGAAAGAGGAATTCTCCGCAGGTTGTATGGCAAGGAACACCTGCTGCAGTTGCTTGCCACCTTCGCCCTGCTGCTTATCGTTGGAGACCTCGTTCGCTTTTTTTGGGGCGAACAGGCTCGGTCGATCCGTCAACCTGAATTCCTGCGCGGGCCAATCAGAGTTGCCCTTGGAGACGCTGTTCTTGTATTCCCCAGATATGGCGTGTTCTTGATCGTTGTCGCGGTTCTGCTGGCTTGGGGACTATCACTCCTCATCAACAGAACCGGCCTGGGAAGAGACATCCGAGCGGCGGTATCGGATCCTGAGATGCTGGGCATGGTTGGAGTCAATGTCCCGTCTCTCTTTACCGGCGTGTTCGCCCTGGGAGCGGGTTTGGCGGCCGTCGGCGGGGTCCTCGCCGCCCCGCAAAGCACGGTGTTGCTCGGAATCGACGTCGACATCATCATCGAATCGTTCGCCGTGGTGATCATCGGCGGTCTCGGAAGTCTGATTGGGACCGCGGTGGGCGCTCTTCTTGTTGGCCTTACGTTTGCGTTCGGAATCGTGTTGGTACCGGATGCGGCCCTTGCCATCGTCTTCGTGGTGATGGCGGCAGTGCTGGTGTGGCGCCCCAGCGGCCTCTTCGGAGTACCTGAGCGATGACAGCCTCGATGTTGCGCGATCACAATCGGACTTGGCGCAATCGGACTTGGATGTTGTGGCTGATTGTTTTGGCCGCTGCGCTGGTCGCTCCCTTGATTGCAAACGAGCGCCAGCTATTTGTCTTGATGACCATCCTCACCCTGGCCGTTTTCTCCACTTCGTTCAACATCCTGCTCGGCTACACCGGCATGGTTTCGTTTGCTCACGCCGCGTTCTATGGAGTGGGCGCCTACACCGTTGCTCTGCTTTGGCTGCACCTAGGGTGGTCACCGCTCGCCGGTTTCTTGCTCGCACCGCTCACCGCCGCCGTGGCCGCGTTTCTGCTTGGTCTCATCGCCCTACGGGCCACCCGCCTTTACTTCGCTCTGCTCACCTTGGCCCTCGGTCAGCTTCTCTTTTTGATCACGTTCCAGTGGCGCGATGTCACCCGCGGTGACGACGGGATCCATGGTGTGGAGGTCCCCTCGTTCCTGGGGCCTTCGGTCAACAAGTACTACTTCCTGCTTGTCCTGACGGTGCTGGCGCTTTTGGTGATGGGGATAGCGCTCCGAGCTCCGTTCGGCGCCACCCTTCGATCCATTCGAGAGAACCGAGACCGAGCGGGCTTCCTAGGCATCAGGGTCCGACGGTATGAACTGGCGGCTTTCACGTTCGGGGGGGCATTTGCCGGCTATGCCGGTGGCATGTTTGTGATGTTCAATCGTGACGCTTTCCCCCTTCTTTTGCATTGGACCACCTCGGGCGAACCGATCTACGTCACACTTATCGGTGGTCTCAATAGTTTCGGTGGCCCCGTGGTCGGCGCGGTCATCTACGGGCTCTTGCGTGACTGGGTCACCCGCAAGGTGATCTATTGGGCGGCAGCCCTGGGGGCGGTCCTCCTGATCATCATCTTGTTCCTCCCGGGAGGCCTGGTGGAGGGGTTCCAACGCCTCTCCGGTTTGAGAAGGCGCGCTGCAACCGACAGTCTGACCGAGCCGACCCAGATCGGTGTCCCTCGCGATGATCCAGTCGACTCGCAGGGAAGGCCCTGATGGCGCTCCTCGAGGTCCGAGGTTTGGCGCGGCGTTTTGGAGGGCTGGCGGCGGTCGATGGTGTCGATCTCAGTGTCGAAGCGGGAGAGCGCCGAGCCGTTATCGGACCCAATGGAGCGGGCAAGACGACATTCTTCAACCTGATAACGGGCTACATCGAGCCCGACCGGGGCAGTGTCACCTTCGCTGGCGAGGACATCACCGGGGCGCCCACCTATCGGATCGCCCGGGCCGGCATGGGTCGGGCTTTCCAAATCACCAGCATCTTTCCCAAGTTGACCGTGTTCGAGAACGTGCAACTCGGGGTGCTGTCCCGAAGAAAGGAAACCGCCCGCGTAATCGGATCGGTGAAGACTCGTCACATGGAGGAGGTCATGACCCTGCTCGAGGCAGTCGGTCTGGCCGAAGTTCGCGAGCAGCATGCCGGCAAGCTCTCCCATGGCGACCAACGCGCCCTCGAGCTGGCCATCTCGCTTGCCTTGGAACCGAAGCTGCTTTTGCTTGACGAGCCCACCGCCGGGATGGCTCCGGCCGAAACCGAAAGGACGATGGAGCTGGTCAGACGGCTAGCGTCGGAACGACACCTCACGCTCCTGTTTTGCGAGCACGACATGGAAGTCGTGTTCGGCACTGCCGATCGGATCCTGGTCATGCATCAGGGCAAGCGGCTGGCGGAAGGCACCCCTGAGGAGATTCGGTCGAACGAGGAGGTAAAGACGGTCTACCTGGGGGAGGAGGAATCGTGAGGCTCGAGGTGCAGGGCATAGATGCGCTCTATGGAGCCAGCCACGTCATCCACCAGGTGAGCCTCAATGCTGCTGACGGAGAGCTGGTGGCGCTACTGGGCCGCAACGGGGCGGGAAAGACGACCACCCTCTCCTGCATCATGGGCCTACTGGGAGCTCGCAACGGTCAAATTCTGGTCGACGGGGAAGATCTCACCCGCCTCGAGCCCTTCCAGCGGTTGCGCCGGGGCCTGACGCTGGTCCCCTCCGGGGCTCGGGTTTTCTCCAACCTGACCGTGGAGGAGAACCTGGAGGTGGTGCGGGCGCGAGCGGTCGACGGTGACGGCCATTGGACTGTGGGTCGGATCTACGACATCTTCCCCAAGCTCGGTGTCCTCCGGGCGGGGCTGGCCGGACGTCTGTCCGGTGGCGAGCGGCAAATGCTCTCGGTCGGAAGGGCCCTGATGGCCAATCCCAAGGTGATCCTTCTCGATGAGCCAACCGAAGGTCTGGCGCCGGTGGTTGTGCAGTCGCTTGGTCATCTCTTCGAGCAATTGAAGACGTTCGGGCTAACGATGGTGCTGGCTGAACAGAATCACCGCTTCGCTCTGCGCCATGCCCACCGCGCCTTCCTGATCGAGAAGGGTCATATCCGCCATGAGGGCGCCGCCGCCGACCTGCTCGGCAGCGACGAGCTCCACAAGTATCTAGGAGTTTGATTAGTCGTCTCCGGCCCGGTTGACATACTGAGCAGATGCGTGGTATAGTATGCGCCATGACCAACTCATCCACCAAGGAGACGACCATGACCAAGCAGAAAGATGTCTTTGTTGC
>JBOGEX010000142.1:0-12439 GCA_050741915.1 Acidimicrobiia bacterium | reverse complement strand
GTCACGTATACGTGACCAAATTTACGCAAGAATGAATTAGGTAAGCCCGCTACCGTTTCTCAGCCATGCCCGAGTCGAAACGACGCAAGACCAAGCAAGGCCCGAGCCCTATCGCCGCCGCCATCGCCGCGGCCACCAAGGCCAAGTCGAAGGAGCCCAGCCCGACCTGGTACGTGGCGTTGATGTCCGGTTTGATGGGATTGGGAGTGCTGGCGGTTTTGGCTCGCTTCATCTTCAACTGGAATCAGTTCTGGCTGATTGGCGGCCTCGTCGCCATTGCCGTCGGATTCCTTATGACCACCAACTTCCGCTAAGTCCTGGCGGTGAAGAACCGAGTCCTCGTCCTCGATAACTACGACTCGTTTACCTACAACCTCGTCCAATACCTGGGTGAGCTCGGCGCCGACCCGGTCGTGATCCGCAACGACCTGCTCAAACCGTCGGAGGCAGGGCAGGAGATCCATTTCGATCGCCTCGTCATCTCACCCGGACCGGGGACTCCTGCGGATGCGGGCTTTTCCGTCGACTACATCCGCACCTTCTCCAACACGGTGCCGACGTTAGGGGTCTGTCTCGGTCACCAGGCGATCGCCGTTGCCTACGGGGGAGAGGTCGACCTCGCCCCCGAGCCACGCCACGGGAAGACGAGTGAAATCCGCCACGACGGACAAGGCCTCTTCGATGGGCTCGAGAACCCTTTCGTTGCCACCCGCTATCACTCGCTGGCGGCGACGAAGCTACCGTCCGAACTGTCGGCCGTCGCCTGGAGCGAGGACGGGGTGGTGCAGGGGATCCGGCACGAGAGCGATCCCGTCACCGGTGTTCAGTTTCACCCCGAAAGCATCATGACCACCGAAGGAAAGAAGCTCCTCTCCAACTTCCTTCGGGCCTGAGGAAAGGCTGCTCCCTAACCGCCGTTGGTCGTCGGGGGTCCTTCGAAGTGGCCGATGGTTACCTCGACGGTCGATCCCACGTCGACCTCCGCTCCTGCTGGCGGGGTCTGATTGATGACCCGGCCATCGAGTTCGGGATTGTCGGTACCGGTGATGTTGGGGTTGTCGCCGATCTCGAGCCCTTCGTCCGCTAGTGATTGCTGGGCTTGATCGAAGGTGAGCCCGAAGAGGTCGGGCACCTCGACCCTGCTGGCGCCACTGGAAACCACCACGGTGATCGTGTCGCCGGCCCTGACCAACTCGCCCGCTCCTGGTTGAGTACGGATCACGATCCCTTCGCCGAAATCATTCGAATCTTCAGTGACCCTTTCCCAGTTGAGGTCGAGCCGGTTCAACTCGGCGAAGGCTTCGTTGTCCTCCTGGCCCGAGAGGTCGGGCAACTCGATTTCCTCCGCCCCGGTGGAGACGACGAAGTTGACCGGCTCGCCCGGATCGCGGGGAATCCCGGCCACCGGGCTCTGTTCGATCACGATCCCTGCTGCGGCTTCGGAGTCGGCCCGTTGAGTGACGGTTCCGACGGTGAGCCCGGCCTGGTTGATCAATTCCACAGCTCGCTCCTGGGTCTCGCCCACCAGAGTCGGGACGTCGACCGGATCCTGGCCGGCGGAGACGTAGACGAGGATCAGCCGACCCGGCTCGACCATGGTCCCGGCCGCCGGATCGGTGCGGATGACAATCCCCTCCTCGACCTCCGATGATGCCTCTTGACGAAGCTCGGGATCGAGATCGAGATCGAAGAGGATGGCCACCGCTTGGGCCTCGGTTTCGCCCACGACGCCGGGAACCTCAATTAGGGAAATCGTGGTTGTAGGTGGGGGGGCCTCGTTGGCCATGCGAAAGACCAGGAACACCATCGCTCCGAGAAGGACCAGGAGCCCGAAGGCGGTGAGGATGAAGGGGATCTGGCTCGGGTTGCCATCCTCGACCGGGGGAATGGTCTGGGTCGGCGGTCCGGAGGTCCGCACCGGAGCGGCGGTCAGGACCCGGGTATTGCTGGGGTCGGCTCCGACCACCTGCGTGGGGGCGGCCGCCGCCACCGCGATCAGA
The DNA here is from genome assembly GCA_050741915.1 of Acidimicrobiia bacterium. GTDB lineage: Bacteria > Actinomycetota > Acidimicrobiia > Spongiisociales > ZC4RG35 > JACCTH01. Next base: position 10,439 of record JBOGEX010000142.1, on the reverse strand, counting down.
GAAACCGCTGGCGCCTGCCCGGCTAGGACCCGAAGGAGATCGGCTCGCATCTCCTCGGCGTTCTGATAACGAAAGGCAGGATCCTTCTCCAGGGCTCGGGTGACGACCGCATCGAGCTCGGGAGGGACATCGACGTTGATCGCCGAGGGAGCCGGAGCGCTGGCCGAGACGTGCTGGTAGGCCACGGCGACCGGGCTCTCCCCGGAGAACGGTGGCCGACCGGCCAGCGTCTCGTAGAGAACGACTCCGAGCGAATAGACATCGGAGCGCTCGTCGGCATCGTTGCCCTGTGCTTGCTCGGGACTGAAGTAGGTGGCCGTGCCGATCACGGCTCCGGTCCGGGTCAATTCCTGCGAGTCGTCCCAGGCCCGAGCGATGCCGAAGTCGGTGACTTTCACCGTGCCATCAGTCGAAAGCAGGATGTTGCCGGGCTTGACATCGCGATGGACCAAGCCGGCGCGGTGGGCGGCGGAAAGCGCTGACGCCACCTCGGCCGAGATCTCGGCTGCCCGACGGGGTAGCAGGGCCCCCTCGGAGCGCAAGACGTCGCGCAGGCTGCGGCCTTCAACCAACTCCATAACGATGAAGTAGGTGTTGTTGGCTTGTCCCCAGTCGTAGATGCCGACGATGTTGGGGTGAGTCAGGTTGGCGGCCGCCTGCGCCTCCCGCCGGAATCGTTTGACGAAAGCCTCGTCGTTGGAGAATTGCGAGTGGAGAACCTTGATCGCCACTTTGCGACCCAGGAGGGTGTCCTGGCCGAGATAGACGTCGGCCATCCCGCCCCGCGCCAAGTGCGACGCGAGGTGATAACGGTCTGTGAGGGGATGAGGGAAGTTCATGGAGAACTGAGCCAGATTGTAGAGATCACCGGTTCAACCAACCGCTGATGAGTTGTGACGCAATGGGAGCGGCAACGGATCCTCCGCTGGCGTTCTCACCGATATTCCCTCCGGCCTCGACGAAGACCACGACGGCAATGGTGGGAGCCTCCACCGGAGCGAAGCCGATGAACCAGGCATGTGGTCGGCCCTCGACCCCGGTGGAAGTGCCCGTCTTCCCGGCCACCCTGACGCCGGGAACCGCCGCCTGGCGGCCGGTGCCCTCCGTGATAACCCGTTCCATCATTTGGCTCAAGACGAAGGCGGTATCGGCACTGAAGGCGGTGTCGAGCACACTGGGCTCGACAGTCTCGATCTCGTTGCCGTCGGTATCGAAGGTTCTGGCGACCAGATGAGGGACCATCACTGTTCCCTGATTGGCTACTGCCGCGGCTACCATTGCCATCTGCAGCGGAGTCGCTCTGACATCTCTTTCGCCGATGCCACTCTGTCCGAGCGCGGCCTCGTCGCGGGCTAGGGCCGAGGTCGGAAATGCGCTTTCCGCCACCGGCCAAGGGAAGGAAATTTCGCGATTGAAACCGATCCGTTCCGCCACCTCACCAATCGGCTCGGCCCCGACTTCGATGGCGATCCGGGCGAAGGTGGTGTTGCACGAACGCACGAACGCTTGCAGAAGCGTGGTGCTGATGCCGTTGTTACAAGGCCCGCCGCCGGCATTCTCGATGGCCGCGGTCGATCCCGGCAGCGGAAACTCCGACGGGTCGGCATAAATAGTCTCCGGAGTAGCGATGCCGCTGTCGAGAGCAGCGGCCGCCACTACCGTCTTAAAGGTTGACCCCGGCGGATACAGCTCGCGGCTGGCACGATCGGAGAGGGGTCGAGCCGGATCATTTAGCAAAACCTGATACTGATTGGCGGCATCGGTGCCGAGGAGCAAGGAAGGGTCATAGCTCGGAGAGGTGACGAGGGCTCGCACCGCCCCGGTGGACGGGTCGAGAGCAACCACCGCTCCGGCTTGCCCGCCGAGGGCCTGGTAGGCAAGCCTTTGCAGCGAGGCATCGAGGGTGAGTTGGAGGTTCTGGGGACGGAGGTCGCGCCCCAAGATCACTGACAGCAGATCGGAGATGGTGAAGTCGCGCCTGGAGCGCAGGTCCGAGGAGTAGGCGCGCTCGATTCCCTGTTCCCCGAAAAGAAGGGACGTGTAACCGACAACGTTGGTGAAGGCGGAGCCTTCCGGATACAAGCGGACGAACGACCCGGTGGTATCTGGATCGGGGTCACTACGAGCCAGCACCACTCCGTCGACCGAGACAATGAGACCGCGCTCCTTGCCGGTCTGGGTGAGATTGAACCGGGCGTTGCGGGGGTCGAGGCGATAGGTATCGGCCGCCACTACTTGGACCCAGGTCGTCATCAACCCGAGGAGGGCAAATCCGACCAGGACGGCGGCGGCGAGGCGGCGAGTAGGACGGTTCAGGTTTGCTCCTCATGACTGATGCGGGCGAGCAGCCCCAGCAGGAGAAAGTTGCCGACCAGCGATGACCCGCCGTAGGACATGAACGGCAGCGTGATCCCCGTTAGAGGGACGAGGCGGAGGACTCCGCCGATGATCAAGAAGGCTTGCAACCCCAGCACCCACGTCAGCCCGGCGGCTGTGAGCTTGCGAAATCGGTCGCGACAGCGAAGCGATATCCCAAATCCAGCTCCAATCAGGAGAGCAAAGGCGGCGAGGACGGCCATCGAGCCCGCGAATCCGAGCTCTTCGGCCACCGCGGCGAAGATGAAGTCGGTAGCGGCGTTGGGAATGAGGTCGGGTCTCCCCAGCCCAATGCCGGAACCGGCCAGGCTACCGGTTCCCATCCCGAACCAGGCCTGGGCCACCTGATAGCCAGCGCCTTCGTAGTTCTGGAACGGTTGCAGCCACGCCACCACCCGACGATCGACGTGATCGAAAGTGCGGGTGGCGGCGATGCCGCCGCCCGCCGTGAGCAGTGCCCCCAAGAGAAGGTAGGACGGGCGGCCGGTGGCGGCGTAGATCATGCCGACGAATGCTCCGAAGAGGAGCACCGAGGCGCCGAGGTCGCGCTGAACGATCAGAACCACGAGGCTTCCCACCCAAACTATCACCACGGGGAAGAGCTGGCGGGGCTCGGGAAAACGGAAGGGACCGATCTTGCGGGGCTTCTCCGCTAGAGCGGGTTGTCGTTCGGCTAGATAGCCGGCGAGAAAAAGAACCAAGAGCAGCTTGGCGATCTCTCCTGGTTGGAATCTCATCTCGGTGAAGACCAGGTCGACCACCAGCCAGAGCCGGGAGCCGTTCACCTCCAGACCGCGCAGCGGAAGCGGTCCGCTCGAGGGAAGCAATGGGAGGAGAAGCAGGAGCAACCCGCCGAGCAGGTACAGATATCGGTAACGCCGGATAGTGGCGATTCCGCGATGATGGAGGAACCCGAGCAGCGTGACTGTTAGCGCTGAGGCCACGAGCAGCCACCACTGCTGCAGGCCGGCGCGGACCGGATCGAGACGGTGAATCTCCGCCAGCGCCAGGGCGGTGAGAAGAGCAGCCGGCGGAAGAATCACAGTTGAGGCCGAAGGCGCCCAGCGGCGGATGGCGAAATGCACTAGCCCGAAGGCAAAGACCATCACCGCAAACGTGAGCCCGATCCGGGCGTCAATCGTCTGGCCACTCGCCAACAGGACCAGCGTTACCCCAAAGGCCGCCACTCCCGCGGCTGCGACCAGCATTCCGCTTTCGCCGGTGCGGGTCACTGCTCGACGATCACGACGATCAATTTGACGGTGTTGTCGTGACGCCCGGCGCGGTTCTCAAGGGTGTCGGTCACGCTTCTACGACCACGACTATCACTGTGATGTTGTCGTGACCCCCGGCGCGGTTGGCCGCCTCAATCAGGTTCCAGGCCACCTCTTCCGGAGCCCCGACCCCCAGCTGGGACGCAACCGCTTGATCATCGATCATGTTGGTAAGACCGTCCGAACAGATCAGCAAGCGGTCGCCCACATCCAGCGGCAATTCCAGGGTGTCGACCTCGATGGTGGAGGCGATCCCCAGCACTCGCGTCAGCATGCTGCGTTGGGGATGATTGACGATGTCTCCTTCGGAGATGCGACCGGCGGCGAGCTGCTCGGCCACGACGGTGTGGTCGGCGGTGATCTGTTCGAGAGTTCCGTCGTGCCACAGATAGGCGCGGCTGTCACCGACATGAGCGAGATGGGCGACCCCATCCGGTATTAGCTCGATCAGGGTCAGCGTCGTACCCATCCCGGCTAGCTCCGGTTCGAGGAGAGATCGATCGAACACTTCGGAATTGGCCCTGGTCAGCCGTTCGACAGGAAGCCCGTCACCAAGTTGAGCTTGCTCAACTGCCAGTTGGCTGGCAACCTCGCCTGCCACCGCCCCTCCCATCCCGTCGGCCACCATCAACACGAGCGGCCCTGGACCCTGGCCGGCGGTCTCGGGCCAGTGGGCATCCTCGTTGTTATTTCGCACCCGCCCCCTATGGGTGGCGGCGGCATACTGGTAGTTCATCGCACCTCCATGACCGTTTTGCCGACCTGGAGGGCATCGCCGCGACGGAGGTTGGTGGGGGTCGTGATGCGCTTGCCGTTCACGTACGTGCCGTTCGTGCTGCCCAGGTCGGAGACGGTCAAGGTCCCATCAGAAAGCACCAGCCGGAAATGGAACTCGGAGGCGTAGGGATCCTCGATGACAACATCGGCTTGGTCGCTACGACCGACGACGGTGGCGCCGTTGACCGCGAAGGTCATCCCGCCCTGGGTGTCGCTACGGATCACAGCCACCTGCTTGACGCTGCGCTTACTTCCCCGCCCTTGTCCCTGGCCGATCCCAACGTGGCGGGTGATGGCCCGCGCCACCTGCCAGATGAAGAGGTAAACCAGTGCCAGAAAGATCAGGCGCAAGGCGGTGAGGATCAGCTCCGGCATGGCGTGAAGCGAAAGGGGTGGTTGGCCAGGGTCAGCTCGGCGACCGCGGCCATCCGGGTGGGAGTTCGACCGACCGCGTAACCGTCGAGGAGAGTGCCGTTGGCGGATCCGGCATCGACTACGTAGATCTCGCCGCCCTGGCGGTAGATCAGGGCGTGAGTGCGGCTGATCTCGGGGTGATCGACCAGGACGTCGGCCTCCGATGAGCGTCCGACGATGGCACGATTATGTCTGATGAGCGTCCTTTCACCGCCTTGGGCGGTGAGTTGCGCCCAGCAGGGGAGTGTGCCTTTGGCGACTGCGGCCGCACAGCTAATGGTTCCGATGCCGACGTCAGTGCTTCGGTCCAGCGCCACCTCGACAGGTCCCTCGAGCCGCCATCCGCGGTCGGCCGCCACTTCGGCAAAAGCGATTTCCAGCTCGCGGGCGACCAGCTGGGGGTCGTCGGCGAGGTTGGCCGGGTTGACTGCCAGCGTGAAGTGATTGGCGGTCCCCGGCCCCGCCGGAGTTCGGAACTCGGCCAGCTCGGCCTCGCGGGCGACGCGTGCGGCGAGCTCGGAGACGTGGAGCCCGCCGCGGAAGATGCGTCCGGCGAGGTGATCGAGGGCGTCCTCCAGCCTCCGCTCCAATTGGCGGGCGAGCTTCATTTCCAGAGAAACGGTAGTTGGGGAGGTTTGGTTGCGAACCCAGGGTTGCTAGCCGCCGAAATCGACGCATACGGCCCACAGAACGACTGAATCGGGCTCCGGCTAGCCTTGGCCACCCATTTGGGCGAGTGGCGGAATTGGCAGACGCGCAGGATTCAGGTTCCTGTGTCCGCAAGGACGTGGGGGTTCAAGTCCCCCTTCGCCCACCCACAACGGTTGCGACCGCTAGCACTAAAGGGCAGAGTTGAGCCCATGGCCTCGTACACAGTCAACAAGAATGCGGTGGCCAAGGCCCGAGCCTTGATCGACGCCCGCCCATACTCCCTCGATAGCGACTGGGGGGAGTCACAACCAAGCGCCGAGGACGAGAACGCCTATCTCGTGAAGCACTCGTGGGATGAATATGCGGAGTGGCACCTGGCTCTCACAGATGGAGCCACGGACGAAACCAAAGCTCGCTACGGCTTCGTCTACGGGGACTTACGGCGCCTCCATCGCAGTGGTCTGATCGCCTGCGTCTATCGAGCCTCCGAATGGCGGCACAAGTCGATTGAGCTGGCCGCCCACGACCTGCTCCAGCATCTTGATTCGGTGACGGCGTAGCAAATTGCAGCCAGCGGTTCTCGATCGCAAGCTCGAAAGACGCCTGGGTCGCCGCCGGTGGGCGTGGTGGCCCGTGCTCCTCACCATCATCGTGCTGCTGGCGCTGATCCTCGCTCGCATCAACTCCCAGGCGTCTGCCGCGGTTACATACCTTGACGGCATCCGGCAGTCGGCCGAAGAGTTGGTCACCGCGGCATCGACTTTTTCGGCATTGCCCGATGACCTCGCCACCCTTGACCGGGCCGAATTCGAAACCTCCACCGATTCGGTTACCACTGCACTTGACACAGCCTCCGCTTCGGTGCTCGAGGCTCCCCAGCGAAGCTCACTGATCGGTGCCGCCTCTCTTTTCCGTCTGGCGGTGTCGACGTGGACAGGCGGGGTCCGCACCTTTCAAGAAGGGATGTTGAGATCCGCCGACCTGGAGGGTGCGGGTGAAGAGCAGATCTACGCCGGGATCCAGCAGGTGGCGGCGGGCGACGAGCTCTACCGAGGGGTCTTGGCAGAGCTGGCTCGAGCCGACGTTCCCGATCCGATCACCCCTCTTCCCGAGCTGCAGTTCCATTCGGCGGACTTTTCGCCAGTGGCGCTCGCCCGTCTCTTCGCGGCGGCGGCCGGCGCCGACAACTCTCTGCTGGCCCTGCGGGCCGATCTCGCCGTCGGGCAGGTGAGCTCGCAACCCGGTTGGGTCACCGATCCCGACGGGGACCTGGTGGTCGAGCCGGTTGAGTCGATCCGCATCGATGTGGTCGTCGCCAATCTCGGCAACACCTCTGCTCCTCTGCAGAACCTGTTTCTCGACCTGTCGACCGACGAAGGCGAAGACTCGCGCACCCTCGCTGTCCCGGCGCTGGCCCCCGGAGCGCAGACGACCGTCTCCTTCTTCGAGCTGGCCGTGACTCCGGGCTTGACCTATCGCCTTTCTGTCGCCCTCCAGCTCACCGAGCCTGATGGCAACGCCGATAACGACGGGATCGCCCTCTCGTTCTTCGTGAACGAGCCGGTCGGCTAGCCGCCTTAGGATTTTGCGCTCGTGATCGATCCTGCCCTTCTTCGTTCCAACCCCGATGAGATTCGACTCTCGCTGCAACGGCGTGGTCTGGCGGTCGATCTCGACGGGCTCGTTGACCTGGAGGCGCGATTGCGGCGGACCCGGCAAGAGGCAGAAGAGACCCGTGCCGCGCAGAAAGAGGCTGGCAAGAAGATCGCCCGACTGCAGGGAGCCGAGAAGGAAGCAGCCATCGCCGAGGTCGCAAAGCTGGCCGAGCGCTACAAGGCGCTCGAAGCCGAAGCTGATGAGTTGATGGCGGCCTTCGAAGCGCAATGGGCGGCCGTGCCCAACCTGGTCGACCCCAGCGCCGCCGACGGTCACAGTGAGCTCGAGAACGTAGAGGTGAAGAGAGTCGGCGATCTTCCCAACTTCGACTTCGAGGCGTCGGACTTCACCGCTTTGGGCTCGAGCCTCGACATCATCGATATGGAGCGGGGGGCGAAGGTATCCGGCAGTCGTTTCGGATACTTGAAAGGCCAGGCGGTGATCCTCGAGTTCGGCCTGGTCCGCTATGCGTTTGACCGACTGATGGCGGCGGGCTTTGTGCCGATGGTCCCCCCTGTCCTGGTGCGCGAGCAAGCCTTGTATGGCACCGGTTTCTTCCCGGGTGATCGTGAGCAGGTGTACTCGGTCCCGGCCGACGATCTCTACTTGGTCGGAACCTCGGAGGTTTCTCTCGCGGCTTATCACACCGACGAGATCTTCGACGGCGCGCAGCTCCCGTTGCGCTACGCCGGGTTCTCTTCGTGCTTTCGCCGCGAGGCCGGAACCTACGGAAAGGACACCCAGGGCCTTTTCCGGGTGCACCAGTTCGACAAGGTAGAGATGTTCGTCTTCTGCGCACCGGAAACGTCTGTAGAAGAGCACGAACGGCTGCTGTCAATCGAAGAGTCGATCGTTGGAGCACTCGGAATCCCCTATCGGGTGGTCAATGTCGCCGCTGGTGACCTCGGCTCTTCGGCGGCCAAGAAGTACGACATTGAGGCGTGGTTTCCTTCTCAGGACGCCTTCCGCGAGGTGACATCCTGCTCGAACACGACCGACTATCAGGCTCGGCGCCTGAAGATCAGAGTGCGAGGCGATGAAGGCAACCGGGTACTTCATACCCTGAACGGAACTGCTGTAGCTGTGGGCCGGATGATCCTTGCCATCCTCGAGAACTTCCAACAGGGCGACGGTTCGGTGGAGATGCCGGAGGCGCTCGTGCCGTATGTGGGGTTTGGCCGTATCGAGTGAGCGAGCAATCAGATGCCATCTTTGCCCGCATCGCCCGCCGCTATGACCTGATCAACAAGCTTCTGTCTACTGGGCGCGACCAAGACTGGCGAAGGTCTGCCATGGCGTATTTACCGGCCGGACGATTGCTCGACCTAGGGAGCGGCACCGGCGTAGCGGCACCAATCTTTGGCGACCGGATAGTGGTTGCTCTCGACCCGGTGCGGGAGATGCTCTCCCTGAGTCCGATCCGACACCGGATAGCGGCGGTGGGGGAGGCCCTGCCTTTTCCGGACGCCAGCTTCGACTCGGTGTTCTCTGCGTTCGTGTTTCGCAATCTCACGTCGATCGACCGGACGCTGGCCGAGGTGCATCGAGTCATGCGACCGGGTGGGGTAGCGGCGGTGGTCGACCTCGGCCGGCCTCGCCACCCCCTCGCTCGCGGGATCTCGCGCCTCGGCACGGCGCTGACGCTTCCGCTGGCCGGGCTCATAGCCCGGGCCCCCGCCGATTACTGGTACTTGCACCGCAGCCTCGACAGGCTCCCGCAACCAGAGGTGCTTCTGAGCCAGAGCCACCTTCGCCTCGGCACCGTGTGGCGCATGGGTCTCTTCGGCTTCGTTTATGGAGCGGTCCTCCACAAGGACTGACTGCGTTAGCCTCCCGCGGTGATCGACGCCGCGGTGCTTCCCGCTTTTGTCCTCGCTGCGGCCGTTCTGGTAGCCATTCCCGGGCCGGCGATCCTCTACATCGTCTCGACCGGCATCGGCCGCGGACGGGGCGCTGCCCTGGCATCGATGGCGGGGATCGAGGTGGGGGCTCTGTTTCATGTCTTTGCCGCCACGGTCGGTGTCTCGGCAATCGTTGCCTCATCGACGGTGGCGTTCTTGATTCTGAAGTACGCGGGCGCCGCCTACCTGATCTATCTCGGCTGGAAGACCCTGCGCTCGAAGGAGTCACCTGTGCTGGCGCATCTAACGGGCGAGACCTCGAACGCTTCCGCTTTTGGGCGGGGCATCGTTGTCAACATCCTCAACCCGAAAGTGGCACTGTTTTTTCTCGCCTTCTTGCCGCAGTTCGTCGATCCAGGCCGCGGACGAGTGACGGGGCAATTCCTGGTGCTCGGGTTCGTCTTTATCGGAGTGGCGATCGTGATCGACTCGATTTATGCCCTTGCCTCCGGAGCCATCGGCGGCCTCCTCAACCGCAGCCCCCGTTGGGCCCGCGGGCAGAAGCGGGTTGCTGGCTTCACCTACCTTGCCCTCGGGGCGAGCGCGGCCCTGACCGGCAACAACTCCAAGTAAGAGTGCGAAGCGAGGGGGCGCTGACGTTCAGCAGGCGGGACTGCGGCGCCCAGGAAGGCCCGCTTAGAGCTGCTTCCTTCCGGACCTGACTCGGTTCGCGGTTTCCCGCCGCGCAGGGCCCGCTGAACTCAACACGCCCCCTCGTTTGCGAGGCTAGTTCAGCGGTGATCCCTAAAGAAAGAGGTCAACAGCTCGCCCGACTCCTCAGCCAGCACGCCGTGGCGAATCTCGCAGCGATGGTTGAGCCGCGCATCCTGGGGGATGTTGTACAGCGACCAGGCAGCACCCGCTTTCGGGTCGGCCGCTCCGTAGACGATCGTCCCGAGGCGGGCGTTGACCGCGGCTCCGGCGCACATCGGGCACGGTTCGAGGGTCACATAAAGAGTCGTATCGGGCAGGCGCCAGTTGCCTCGCGCTCGACCGGCCCTGGCGATGACGAGCATCTCGGCATGGGCGGTGGCATCGGACAGTCGCTGGCGCCGATTGTGGTCGGCAGCAATCACGTTGGCCTTACCATCCACGAGCACGGCCCCGATCGGGACTTCGCCCTCGGCAGCGGCGAGGCGAGCCTCGGCCAAAGCCAGACCCATTAGCTCTTCATCGGCTGACGCTCTCGGCAAGGTCAGTGCGACCGGTCGACCCACTCGGACCGCCACTCGGCGGCCTCGAACGGCTGTGCCCAGTAGCTTGTCTCCTTGGCGACCTTTCCGTCTCGGAACTCAAAAATGAACACCCCTTGCCAGTCGACGCTGTCGCCGTAGTCGAGGCGAGCTTCGAGGACACCGAGGTCACCTTGGACCAAGATCCGTTTGGGCGA